>JBJTVH010000069.1:0-59379 GCA_046081125.1 Acidimicrobiales bacterium | reverse complement strand
ATCCACACCCTCCAACCAACCCCGCACCCGCACCAACCACCGACCCGCCTCACGCAACTCGGCCTCACCCAACACGCCGGCATCGACCGCCAACAACTCCCCAACCGCATCCTGGATCGCGTCGTGCACCCCACCAGCCATGCCGACTGCATAGCGAACACACGTTCAACATGCAAACGTGTGTTCGTATCGCTCGCATCGCCCGGGCCGGTGCCCGACCCGCCGCGACCGTCGCGCCCGCCCGTAGCGTGCAACGTCATGACGACCGCGCTCGACGTCCGCCTCGACGACTGGTTCGCCCGCGACCTCGACGGCCTCTACGAACCCTGGCAGGCGGCGCCGTTCCCGGATCCCCGCGTGCTCGTCTGCAACGACGCGTGGGCCATCGAGCTCGGGCTCGATCCGGGCGCCTTGCGCGCCCCCGCCGGTGTTGCGTTCCTCGTCGGGGCGACGCTGCCCGACGGCGCCCGGCCGATCGCCCAGGCGTATGCCGGCCATCAGTTCGGCGGGTTCTCCCCTCGCCTCGGCGACGGCCGAGCCCTCCTGCTCGGTGAGCTCGTCGACCCCCGGGGCCGCCGTCACGATCTCCACCTCAAGGGCTCGGGCCGCACGCCGTTCGCCCGGGGCGGCGACGGCAAGGCCGCCGTGGGTCCGATGCTGCGCGAGTACGTCATCAGCGAAGCGATGCATGCCCTCGGGATCCCCACCACCCGCTCGCTCGCCGTCGTCGCAACGGGCGAGCAGATCGCCCGCGAGGAGTGGCTGCCCGGCGCAGTGCTCGTCCGCACCGCAGCCAGCCACCTGCGGGTCGGCAGCTTCCAGTACGCGGCCGCGCACGCCGACCCCACACTGCTGCGCCGGCTCGCCGACCATGCGATCGCCCGCCACCATCCCGACGCCGCCGGCGCACCCAATCCGTACGTGGCGCTCTACGCCGCTGTCGTCGAAGCCCAGGCATCGCTCGTGGCCCGATGGATGCTCGTCGGATTCGTCCACGGCGTGATGAACACCGACAACATGACGATCTCCGGCGAGACGATCGATTACGGCCCGTGCGCCTTCATGGATGCGTACGACCCGGCGACCGTGTTCAGCTCGATCGACCACAGCGGCCGCTACGCCTGGGGCAACCAACCCAACATGGCGCAGTGGAACCTGGCCCGCCTCGCCGAGGCGATGCTGCGCCTGGTCGACGACGACCAGCAGACCGCCGTCAGCGTCGCCACCGAGGTCCTCCAGCGCTTCCCCACGCGGTTCGACCACCACTGGCGATCCGGGATGCTGGCCAAGCTCGGCATCGCCGCCGATCCTGGCGACCCGGCCCTGATCGAGGATCTCCTCACGTTGTTGCAGACGCATCGAGTGGACTTCACCGGCTTCTTCCGGGCATTGGCTCACCGCCGCCGCGGCGATCGCGCCCCGTTCGATGTGCTGTTTGCGGGTCCACTGGCTCGGCAGGCCGCCGACGCATGGGCCGCCCGCTGGCGCGCTGCCCTCGACACGACCGGCGGCGCAAGCGCTGCGGATGCTGCGGCGGATGCCGCGGCCGATGCAATGGATGCGTGCAACCCCGTCTACGTCCCGCGCAACCATCTCGTCGAGGAAGCCCTCGCTGCGGCGGTCGCCGACGATCTCGGCCCGCTCGTCGAGCTGCTCGACGCCGTGCGCAACCCCTTCGTCGTGCGCCCCGGCCGCGAGCGCTACGCCGAGCCCGCGCCCGCCGGAGCCGGCCGCTACGTCACATTCTGCGGCACCTGACCGGCATCATCGTCAGCGGACCGCACGGCGCCACCGACCTCAACGGCCGACGAACCGGGCCGCCCGCTTCTCCCGGAACGCGAGCGCCGCTTCGGCGGCGTCCTCGGTGCCGAAGCACGCCGCCTCCATCGCCAACGACAGCGGCAGGATCTGCGCCGCCTGCGCCCGGATCCAGTGGTTGATCGGCACCTTCGAGGCCTGGATCGCCACGCTCGGCCCGGCGGCGAGGCGCTGTGCGATCGCCACGGCCCGGTCCAACGCGGTGCCGTCGTCGACCACGAAGTTCACGAGCCCCAACCGTTCGGCCTCCTCGGCGGGCAGCCGGTCGCCGGTCATCAGGTAGTACTTCGCCCGGTTGACGCCCATCAGCAACGGCCAGATCACCTGACCCCCGTCCCCCGCACCAACGCCCATGCTCACGTGCGGATCGGCGAACGCCGCCGACCGGGCGGCCACCACCACGTCACACAGCAACGCGACGGTGGCCCCGAGGCCCATCGCGTAGCCGTTCACCGCCGACAGCACGGGCTTCCGGCACTCGAGCAGGGCGTCCACGATTCGGCGCGCCTCGGTCCACATCGCCTGGCTCGACGAATCGGGGCCCGAACCCGAGAAGTCGCCACCGGCACAGAACGCCCGACCGGCACCGGTGATCACCAGCACCTTCACCGCCGGGTCGACGTCGGCGTCAGCGGCCAGGGTGGACAGTTCGCGGTGCATCACGGCGTCGACGGCATTGAGCCGCTCCGGTCGGTTGAGCGTGGCCACCGCGACGCCGTCGTCGTGGACGTCGATGGCGATGGCCCGGTAGGCGGCGGGATCGAGCACGGCGCAGTCCTCCTCGGCGGCGCACACCCCCTCGGTGCACCAGCGCGCACCGTACCGTGCGTCCGGCCGCTTAGTACCGCTCGATGCGCCGCACCCCGCCGGCCGGGGACCACCACTCGATGACCAGGTGGTCGGCCGGCGAGCCGATCGAGGTGAGCACCACCTCGTGGATGTCGAGGGCGACGAACTCGCCACCCTCCGGGCCGTCGGGGACGGCCACCGCCCGACCGGCGACCTTGGCCTCACCGACCCAGCCGCCCGGATCGTCCTCGGGTGGATCGACGCCCTGGCTGTGCAGCGCGAGCCGGGCGTCGCGCCGCAGGTCGTCACCCCGCCGGGTCCCCGGCATCATCCCGATGCGGAGCTCGACGCCGACGAACGCCACCTCCGTTCCGCTCAGGCGTGGTGAGCCGTCGGCGCGAAGCGTCGCCATGACGTGGTGACGCTTCGCGCCGAAGCACGACTCGATCCGAGCGGCCAGCGCCGGCGCCACGTCGGTGAACCGCCCCCAGGAGGCCACCGTCAGCACCGCCCCAGTTCGTCCCGCAGGGCATCGAGGCCCAAGGCTCCCAACGACAATGCCCGGGCATGCCAGGCTCGCCGGTCGAACGCTGCGCCGGCCCGGCGCTGCGCGTCGTCCCGGCCGGCCAACCAGGTGCGCTCGCCGAGCTTGTAGGTCGTCGCCTGCGCCGGCCACGACAGGTACCGCAACACCTCACTGCGGGCGAACGCCGGCGAGAGCCCACCGGCGCGCGCCAGCGCATCCTGGGCGAGCGCGGGGGTCCACGGCGAACCCGCACCGGGCAGGCCGGCCGGCACCGGCCGACCGGTGTGCAGGCCGATGTCGATCACCACCCGGGCCGCCCGGAACGCCTGGGACGCAAGGAATCCGAGCCGGGTCTCCGGGGTGGCGAACCAACCGAGCTCGTCCATCAGCCGCTCGGCGTAGAGGGCCCAGCCCTCGCCGTGCCCGGACAGGAAGGCCAACCGGTGCGCACGGGTCAGGGGGGCCAGCGCTACGGCACCGGCCTGCAGGTGATGGCCCGGCACCGCCTCGTGGTACACGGTCGTCACCTTGTCCCAGCGGCCGAAGCGCTGCGCACCGAGGGTCGGCCACCACGTCCGTCCGGGGTGGCTCAGGTCCTCCGAGGGTGCGGTGTAGTACGGCGCCGCAGCGCTGCCCTCCGGCGGGATGGACACCACGCAGCGCCGCAACGGCGCCGGGATGTCGAACTCCACCCCGTCGAGACCGTCGACGGCCGCGTCGGTCAACTCCTGCAACCATCCCCGGTAGGCGTCGACGCCGTCGAGGCTCCGGCGCGGCTCGGCGAGTTCGGTCAGCACCTCGTCCCACGACGCGTCGGGCCGCCAGCGGCGGCACTCGGCGACCCGCTCGTCGTCGATCCGCCGCCACTCCTCGATCCCCCAGGCGTAGGCGTCGTCGAGGTCGAGGCTCGACCCGAGCATCGTGCGCGCCCACCGTCCGTACCGCTCGACGCCCACCCCGTCGACATCCCGGGCGAGTGCGGCACCCGCACGCTCGAGCCACTCGGCGAGCTCGCCGTAGGCACGGCCGGCGGCTCGGGCGGCCACCGGCAATGCGCGCGCGGTGGCCGCGTCGGCCCCGGCCCCGTCGACGTACTGCTCGAACCACGACCGCTCGCCCGCCGCGCCGCCCGATCCCGCCCACGTCCGGCACTGCTCGGCGAGCGAGAGCACCAATCGGCGCGACACACCGGGACCTTCGGCCGCTGCGACCTCCAGCGACCGGCGGTATCCGGCCATCGCGTCGGGAACTGCCTGGAGCCGGGCGAGCACCGGCTCCCAGGACGCCGGGGTCGAGCGGTCCATGAGATCGAACACCATGCGCACCGAGGCCGGGGGCCCGGCCAACGCGCTCGGCAGCAGATCGGCTTCCCGGGCCTCGAGCAACTCGATCTGACCGGTGCACTCCTCGAGCAGGTAGCGGGCGCCGAGGCGTTCGGCTTCGTCGACCGGCGGGTTCTGCCGCAAGGACGACTGCACCTCCCGCAGCCACTCGAGACGGGCCGACCGCCCCTCGGGCGAGTAGTCCGTGAGCGTCACGCCGGCGAGCCCGGTGCCGTTGCGCACCGCTTCGACGGGATCGAAGCGCCCGAGGTCCTCGACGTAGCGGTCGGCGATCGACCGGACCGAGTCCGTGGCCGCGCGCGTCGGTTCGCCGGCGGGAGGGAGGTCGGGCATCGGGTGGAGCCTATGAGCGTTGGCGAATCCGGTACCGGCTTCGATAGGACGACGCCCGGGAGGAACCGTGCCGTACGAGAACGTGATCGTCGAGGTGGACGGCGCCGTCGCCACCGTCACCCTGCACCGACCCGAGCAGCTCAACGCCATCAGCCCCGGGCTTCGGGCCGACCTGCGCGCCGCGCTGGTCGAGCTGAACCCCGGCGACCGGGTGCGGGTGATCCGCATCCGGGGGGCCGGACGGGCCTTCAGCCCCGGCTACGACCTCACCCCGGGCACCGACGCCTACGACGCCGGACGCCCCGGCGGGCCTCGGGGCGACGCGCTCGCCGACCTCGGCGAGTCGCGCATCGCGCGAGACCGGGAGGGTCTGCGCGATCTCGTCGAGGACTGGTTGTGGCTGTGGGGTTACCGCAAGCCGGTGATCGCCCAGGTGCACGGGTTCTGCCTGTCCGGCGGGCTCGACCTCATCGGCGCGTGCGACATCGTCTTCGCCGCCGAGGGCACCCGCTTCGGGCACCCGGCCGGGCGGGGCATGGGCATCCCGGTCACCCTCGGGATGCTGCCGGTGAAGATCGGTGCGGCCGCAACGAAGGAACTACTGTTCACCGGCGACCTCATCGACGCAGCGGAGGCCGCCCGCCTCGGGTTGGTGCGCCACGTGGTCCCGGCCGACGAACTCGACGCCCGCACCCTGGCCTTCTGCCACCGGGTCGCGCTGAACCCGCTCGACGCGCTCACGGTGCACAAGCACGTCACCAACCGGTGGTTCGAGATCATGGGGTTGCGGCTCGCCGCGCAGGAGGGCGCCGATTTCGACGCCATCTTCCACGAGACCCCTGCGCTCGCCGAGTTCGGCCGGATCGCCCGCGAGCACGGCCTGCGCGCCGCGCTCGACTGGCGCGACGGCCCCTACCGGCAGGGCTGAGCCGGTAGGTCACTCGGCAGCAAGGGGGTCCCGCAGCGTGGATCGGCGGCCGTCATTCGGTGCTTGAGGCAGTCGATACCGACCGTCGAGGCGCCGTCGCCGGCGCCGGCAACGCCGCGAAGAACGCGTCGACCTCGGCGTCGGACCCCACCACCACGACCCCTCGCTTCCCAGCGGCACGGGGTGAGCGCCCGGCTGCGGCGGCCGCCGCCCGTCCGACATGGTCGAAGAACACCTCGTCACTGCACACCAGGTGCATCGTCGGCGCACCCTCCCCGTGCCCGTAACGCACCCGTGCCCGCCCGGCAGCCACGTCGACCCGCAGCTCGTCGTCACCGATCGTCAACCGGTATTCGCCGTGGGGGAGGCCACCGCGGTAGCGCCGGGCCATCGCCTGCAGCGCCCAGCGCGGCTCGCGGCGGTAGCCGGCGGCCTCGGCCGCCGACGGTGGCGGCAGCAGCGGCATCCCCCACTGGGCGAGCGTGCCGGCGATGGCGGCCAGCTCCTCGCCCCGCTCGGTCAGGGCGTAGAGCTGCGCCGGCACCGGGTGCTTCACCCGTCGTTGCTCGACCGCACCGGCCGCCTCGAGCGCTCGGAGCCGCTCGGTCAACACGTCGGTGGCGAGGCCCGGTAGCCCGGCCAGGAGATCGCTGAACCGTCGGGGGCCCGGGACCAGGTCACGCACGATCAGCAGCGCCCACCGTTCGCCGACGACGTCCAGCGAGGCGGCCAGGCCGCAGTACTGACGGTAGGAGCGCTTGCCCACGGCCGGACTCTACCTCACGCAGAGTTACCCGAACACAGTATTTTCAAAGTTGCCAGTTGGTTTACCATCGGCCACGATGTTCCCATGACGACACCGGCCGACGCGCCACGGAGCCCCGCCCGACCGTGGGCGGTGTTCGCCGTGTGCGCCGCCGCGGCGTTCCTCACCACGCTCGACCTCTCGATCGTGAATGTGGCCTTCCCCGAGATCCTGCGGGACTTCGGCGTCTCCCGGGTCGACGCCTCGTGGATCGTCACGATCTACAACATCTGCTTCGGCTCGCTGCTGATCGTCGCCGGCAAGACGGCCGACCAACTGGGCCGCAAGCGCTTCTTCCTGATCGGGCTCAGCGTGTTCGCCGTCGGCTCCGCGCTGTGCGCCGTGGCACCGTCGCTCGGTCCGCTCGTGGCCGGCCGCGCCGTCCAGGGCATCGGTGGCGCGCTGATGTCGCCGGCCTCCCTCGGGCTCCTGCTCGGCGCCTTCCCCCCGCAGCGCCGCACCCAGGTGGTCGCCCTGTGGGGAGGCATCGGCGCACTCGGCGTCGCCAGCGGCCCGAGTCTCGGAGCGGTGCTCATCACCGCGACTGACTGGCGGGCGGCGTTCTGGGTGAACCTGCCGATCTGCCTCGTGCTGCTGGCCGTCGGCCGCGCGCTCCTGGTGGAGACCCCCCGCGTCAGCTCGGTCCACCGGCCCGACTACCCCGGAGCGTTCACCGTCACCGCCGCCCTCGCCGCGCTGGCGTTCGGGATCAGCCGGAGCGAGGTGATGGGCTGGACCGACTGGCGAACCCTCGCATCGCTCGCTGTCGGGATCGCACTCGTGCCGGTCTTCGTGCGACGCCAGCGCCGCCACCCCGAGCCGGTGCTCGATCTGGCTCTGTTCGACGTCCACGCTTTTCGCGTCGCCAACCTCGCCGGCATCGTGTTCTACGCCGGGTTCTCCGCCATCGGGCTCAACGCCGTGCTGTTCCTGCGCCAGGTGTGGGGGTACACCGTGCTCCACGCCGGGCTCCTCAGCGCCCTCGCCCCGGCGACGGTCGCCGTGCTCTCGCCGTTCACCGGTCGCCTCGCCGCCCGGCACGGGTTCCGGCCGTTCGTCCTCCTCGGACCGATCCTCATCGGGGCCGCCATGGTCTCGAACCTGCTGTTCCTCGGCGCCGAGCCCGCCCCGTGGATCCTGGTGGCCAACGGCGAACTCGCCGCCATCGGCATCGCCTGTTTCATCCCGGTCAACTCCGCCGCTGCGGTCTCGCAGCTCCCCCCGTTGCGGCTCTCCGTCGGCGGCGCCGTGAACAACGCGGCCCGCCAGGTCGGCGCCGTGCTCGGCATCGCCCTGCTCGTCGCCGTGCTCGGCTCGCCGGACTCGCCGCAGGAGCTGGTGTCCGCCCATCACCGGGGCTTCGCCTTGATCGCGATGGCCATGGTGCTCGCCGCCGTGGTCTCACTGCGCCAACCGGCCCCGGCGCGCCCGCCGGCCGTCAGCACACGGTGAGTTCGACGGCCACCGTCGAACCCTCGACGAGACCGTTGCGGCGCCGCACGTCCTTCTTCAACGGCAACAGGTAGGTCTCGCGGGCGCGGTCGGGGAAGATCGACGTCGCCCACCGGTCGGCCCCGACGCGCACCTCCACCCGGATCGATCCGAATCCGGCGGCCCGCGCCCCGAACCGCCACTCGATCTCGTCGGCGACCTCGGGCGGGAGGCTCACGAAATGCCACGCCGCCGGGCCATCCCACACCCAGACCGGCCCCGTGAACCCGAACGTGCGCCGCTCCGGGTCGACCGATCGGGTCCGAGAGGCCATCGCCCGCACGCTAGGCGTCTCGCTCGCCCACGTCGCCGGGCCGACGCTGCCGGCGGCGCTCGGCCCTGGTCAGAACCGGCGCTGGGCGTCCGCCCCGAGCAGCGCACGCCCGGCCCGGTCGTACACCCGGTCGGGGTGCGCGTTGATGTGCAGCGGCATCGCGGTCACGTCCCGGTAGCGGCGCTCGAACGAACCCCCCTCGCGCAAGCCGTTGCCGCCCAGCACGGTCAGCACCTCGTCCATCGCGTTGCGGCACAAACGCAGCGCCTGTGCCGACAGGGCGAGCTGCCGCACGAGGTCATCCTCGGTCGGGGCGACATGGGCCGCGATCCGCTCGTCCACCTCGGCGCACCCGACGCTGACCGCGGCGCGCGCCGTGCTCACCATCGCGACGGCCTCACCCAGACGCAGCGGCACCATCGGCAGCTCGGTCATCGCGGTACCCATGATCGCCCGGCGCGACCGCACCCCGGCCGCCGCGTCCTCGATCGCGGCACGGGCCACGCCGCACGCTTGCGCCGCCAGCCACAAGTCGGACAGGCCGACCCAGTCCTCCCGGTACCGGTGGTGCACCATCGGCCGATCCTGGCGGCGCATCGCCTCCGACCGGTTGGCGGCGTACCACGGCACGCAGCGCTCGAGCGGGACGCTCGCCCCGTCGTAGCGCACCGTGTCGGTGGCCGAGGCCCGCAGCGCCATGCCATCCCAGGTCGGCTCGACGGCGACGCCCGGGTGGTCGAGCCGCACGACCGTGAAGCGCAGATCGGGCGGCGACCCCGGTCGACCGGTGGCGGGATCGACGAGCGCAAACGCGACTGCGGCCCATTCGCCGTACCGGCTTCCCGACCCGAACGTCGTCGGGCCATGGAGCGATACCTCCCCGGTTGCCTCGTCGAGCCGCCCATAGGCCTGCGATCCCGCACCGGCCGGGAAACACACCCACTCGTGGCGATCGACGATCCCGGTCAGCAGTTCGACGTGGGCGGCCCCGAGCGCGCCGGCATAGAGATGGAACACGCACAGGTGGTTCCAGAGGCACCACGCGGTGGACCCGCACGCCGCAGCGATCGCCTCGAGCTCGTCGGCGATCGCACCGACCCCCGAGCCGAGGCCGCCGACCTCGGTCGACGCCGACATCGCCAAGATCGACGAGGCCTTCAAACCGGCGATCACCTCGGGTGCCACCGTGCGGGTGCGATCGGCCTCCGCGGCTTGCGCGGCGATCGCCGGCAACAACGCGGCGCAACGCAACTCCCCCATGGCCGCAACGCTACCCGGACGCTGCGACCCGTCAGGAGCCCGTGCCGCCGGACTCGGGCAACGTGCGGGGGAGGTGCCAGTCGCCCCGGACCGCAACCAGGCGCACGGCCACGATGGCCACCACCGGCGGCCAGACCGCGACGGCCGACGGAGCGCCCAGCGCATCGAGGACCACGTGCGCCACGGCTCCGCCCAGACCCGCCACCGCATAGATCTCCCCGACGAGGACCATCGGGCGCCGGGCGGTGAACACGTCGCGCACGACGCCGCCGCCGACCCCGGTGACGACACCCATCGCCACGGCGATCGGGGACGACGTGCCGTGATCCAGCGCGATGCTCGCCCCCAGCACGACGAACGCTGCGAGGCCCACCGCGTCGGCCGCGACGTAGACCGCCCGCCATCGGGGGCTGATCGCCGGCCGGCGGCGGAGCACGGCGATGCCGACCACAGCTGTTGCACACGCAACGATCACGGCGTCGGAATCCCGCACCCAGGTGACCGGGAGGTTCCCGATCAGCACGTCGCGCATCGTCCCGCCACCGATGGCGACGACCACGGCGAGGACGAGCGCCCCGAGCCAGTCCATCGCCGCCTCCGCAGCGGCCAACACACCGGAGACAGCGAACGCAATGGTGCCGATCACCGTCAACACGGCGAACGCGCCGGTTGCCGTGGCCGATCCCATGCCGCTCTCCTAGGCGACGCTGGCACCCGGAGGCGAACCGGACCCGACGTCGTCACGAACACTTGTTCGCATTCTCCCTACGAACGCGTGTACGCTAAGGACATGGAGGTCGCCCGGGTGCACGAGTTGGTCGCCACCATCGGCGAACCCACTGCGGCGCCGGCCGTGGTGCTCGCGGCGCTCCGCCGAGTGCGGGGCTGGCTCGATGCCCAGGAGGCGGCGGCCGCCGCTCGGGTCGCCCGTGAGGCGGCGGTGCCCGAGCTCGCCGTCACGACCGCCACCGGGTGTGGCCTGCGGGAGGCCGAGCAGGTCGTCGAGCGCGCCGAGGTACTGCAACGAGTCCCCCGTTTCGCCGAGGCCCTCGCCGAAGGGGCGATCACCGGCGCCCATGCCGACACGCTCGCACGCGGGCTACGGCAGTTGGAACCGGCTGAGCAAGCAGTGCTGCTCGCCGGGATCGACCGCCTCGCCACGGCCGCCGAGGCCCAGCCCGCCGACAGCTTCGCCCGCACCGTCGGCGCCGCGGTCCGCACGGCCAAGCAGGCCACCGGCGTCGAGATCCTCACCCAGCAGGTCCGCGATCGTCGGCTCGCCGTCTGGACGGATCGAACCACGGGCATGATCCGCCTGAGCGGGCAGTTGGATCCGCTCGCCGGGCTGGCCCTGATGGAGCGCCTTCGTCTCGCCCGTATGCAGGTCGAGCCCTCCGGCCCGGGGCCTTCCGATCCCCTCGAGCGGTCGAGCTGGCTCACCGCCCATGCGCTGCTCCACCTCCTCGATGCACCTGTGCCCGTCGAGCTCACCGTCGTCGCCGACGAGCGCGGCGCAAGCCCGGTCTACGACTGGGGGGCCGACACAGCACTGCCCGACGAGATCACCGAATTGCTCCGGCGCCATGCCCGGACACGGGTCGTCGTGATTCGGGCCGACGGCACGGCGGTCACCGACGCGCCGCTCGATCTGGGGCGCACCAGGCGCCTGGCCAGCTCCGCCCAGCGCGACGTACTGCGCGCCCTGTATCCCACCTGCGCGATCCCGGGGTGCACCACTCGGTTCGCCCTGTGCGATATCCACCATCTCCACGCCTGGGAGCTCGGCGGCCCGACCGACCTGGAGAACCTGCGCCCGATCTGCGCCCATCACCACACGCGGCTACACGCCGAGCGATGGTCGCTGCGGCCGCTTCCCGGCAGCGGGCTCGTGGTCGAATACCCCGACGGCACCACGCAGTTCGTGCACCCGCCGCCACCTCGACGAGCAGCATGAAGCCGGCACGGCGGCAGTCACGCCTCCGCGGCGCCCATGCGCGAGCCGAATCCGGCCGTCGCGAACCGCTGCCGGTCGTGGGTGACGACGAGTCCGTCGTGGTCGCGGTGACGATCGGCAAGCCACTGCAGGCCGTCCACCCCCATCACGAACACCGCCGTTGCGTGCGCATCGACATAGGTGAGGTCCGGGCCGACGATCGTCACGCTGGCCACCATGGTCGTGGGTTCACCGGTCGCCGGGTCGATGATGTGGGCGCCCCGCTCGTAGGTGGCCGACGTGGCCACGGCGCCGCGACCCCGGATTGCGACGACGGCCATCACCTCGCCCGAGTGTTCGGGATCACGGATGCCGATGCGCCACGGGCGGCCGGGCTCGGGCTCGCCGCGCACGGCGATGTCACCCCCGGCGTTGAGGCACAGGTTCCGGGCCCCGTGCCGCTCGAGCACCTCGACGGCCCGTTCGATCGACCATCCCTTGACTAGTCCCGACGGGTCGAATCGGCTGCCGTTCGGGGCCGGCACGGCGAGCACGTCGAACGCCCCACCGGTGTCGGCGTGCAGTTCCTCGCAGAGCGCCAACACGCCGAGCACCTCGACGTCGAGGTCGTCGAGACCGATCTCCCCCGACCCGAACCGGCTGACCGGGCTGTCGGGGCGGTAAGGGCTGAACGTGGCGTCGACGTGATGCAGCCAGTCGATCACCTCGGTCAGGGCGGCGGCCGGCAGCCGATCGCGCACGTCGATCGACACCGCCATGCCCATGACGTGCTCGACATGGTGCAGTCCGGTTGCCATCGTCACCTCGAAGCCGTCGCAGCCCGGGCGGCGTCGAGCGCGCTCTGAAGCGAGGCGCGATAGCTCGCCGACGTGTACGTCGCGCCCGATACCGAGTCGACACGGGCGCTCTGGGCCGTCATCGTCTCCGACACCAGTGTGGGCAACGCCCGGTTGTTGATCGACACGCTCTTGTTGTCCCGGTTGGGGAACTGCAGCACGTTCACGGCGCTGATCCGGCCGGCCGCGACGGTCACCGCCACCTGGACGGGCCCCCAACGCGTGCTCGACGCGGCGCCGGTCCAGGTGCCGGCGGCGAGCCCCGCTCCCGTCGCCGCGGCCGGAGCGACGGCCGTCGTCGCGGGCGCCGCTGGCGTGGTCGCCCGGGTGGTGGCTCCGGCCGCAGCACTCGTCGCTGGCGGCCCGGCCGGTGCAGCCGTCGTCCCCGCCGGTGCAGCCGTCGTCCCCGCCGTGGCTGTCTGAGCCGGGACCGACGCGGCGCTGACCGGGGTTGCGCCGGCGCTGCTCGCCGCGGCCGCCCCACCCGCGACCCCGCTTCCGGACGCAACGGCACCGTTGTCGTCGCCGAGCACCTTGAACCAGCCCGCCAGACCAACGGTGGTGCCGACGCTCAGCGCCAGCGCCATCGCCCGGCTCCCCCGGGCCGCATGACGACGCTTGGGGGCCCGGGGCGCCGTCGTGCGGGACGATGGGGCCGGGGCCGCGGGAGAGGCGGCGCCGACCACGGGCGGAGCGAGCGGCGCGCCGGGGACGGGCCCGACCGACGGACGGTTCGCTCGGTGGGCGGCGGAACGCTCGGCCAAGCGGGCCAGTCGCTCGTCGGTGGGACGGATCGGAGGGGTGTTCGCAGACATCGTCGACTCCTCGGCAGACAGCAGCTACAGAAACCCGTGACAGTTCAGGGCTCGGACGACCCAGCGCTCACGCCGGGTGTTCGAGCCCCGCCGTGCTCGGACGGCGACCCTTCCCGGCCAGGCCGGTGAGGCGCAGCCCGAGCGGGTAGACGGCGGCCCCGGCGGTGAGGGCACATAGGCCCAGGTACAGCGGGGCTCGGGCATCGGTGCCGAGCTGGTACGCATGGACGCCGGCGGCCACGGCCGCGGGCACCGACAGCAGGTGGACCGCATGCCACAGGCGTCGGGGAAGCCGCCGTCGCGGCCACGAGGTGGCGACGGTGAGCGCCAACACGTACGTGGCGACGACCCCGAGCGTGTACGCCGCCGGATCGACGGTCGCAGCACCCGGCACGAACAACTCGGCCACACCGACGCCGATGTCGGCGCCGAACGCGGTGGCCAGGTGCAGGCCGGTGAACGCGAGCGCATACCCGCCGAGGCCTCGATGGAGATCCATCCACCACGCCGGGCGCAGGCGGCGGCCGCCGTTGCGGCCCGAGAAGATCAGCCCGTCGGCGACAGCAGCCACCATGAGCACCAGCGCGACGATCCCCGACGCCCGGGTGAGGTGCCACAGCAGATCGGTCATGGCGCCCAGGTTGATCCTCGGGCGTTGGAGCGCGACGTGCCCTGCGTTAAGGCAGGGTGAGATCCGTCGACACCCTGCGTCGGCCCGTGTCGCCGCCCGCCCGGGCTAGTGCCCGACGCCGAACTGCCCCGGGTGGGCCAGCATGTGGGCCGCGCCGTGCGCCCCGGCGATCGCCGCATCGGCTCCGAAGAGCCGCTGTTTCTGCCCCCCGAACACGACCCGGTTGCGCGAGAGGGGTAGCAGGCGCCGGGCCCGCTCGATTGCGGCGGGCAACACCTCGTCGGCCTCCACCACGTGCTGCACGAACCCGGCAGCGGCGGCGTCCGGGGCCGTCCAACGTCGGGCCAGCTGCACCGTCTCGTAGAACGCCGGCAGCGACATCTTGTGGCGGAACAGGGCGAGCTCCGGGTCGGGGATCGCGATACCGATCTCGAGCTCATTGGCGCACAGGAAGCCCCGGTCGCGCCGCATCACCCGCACGTCGTGGCACAGCGCGACCATGAACCCGGCTCCGAAGGCGTGACCGCCGATCGCCGCCACGGTCGGGATCGGGAACGTCATCACCCGGGAGAACACCGCCATGGCCTCGACGGCGAACACCGACCGGTCACCGCCGGGGTGTTCGCCCCGGCCCCGGACCCACTCGACGTCGAGCCCGTTGGAGAAGAACTTCGGATCGGCCGACGCCGTCACGAGCGCCGCCGGTCCGGCGCCCGCCTCCACCCGGGCGAGCACCTCGTCGAGCGCTGCGGCGAGCGCCCGGGTGAACGTCGTCGTCCACCGGTTCTCCCCTGCGGCCATGGTGAGCACGTACACGTCGCCGCCCTCGACCGCCCGGCACTCCACCGTCACGTCCTGCGTCACGTCCGGCGTCCCGTCCTGCGTCACGTCCGGCGTCCCTTGGGCCATGGGCTCCAGTCTCACACGGCGCGGGTCCGACCACGTCGGCCCCACGGTTGCCGGATCGGCCAGGATGCATCCGGGGATCCGGGGGCCCGCCCCGGCCAGGACCGTGACAGGGGAACCATGGCGACCGCCACGCTGCCCGCGCCGACCGACGACCTCGACGGGGCCGAGCACGATCTCGTCGAGCACGGCATCTGCGCAGTCACCGGCGTGCTCACGGGCGCCACGCTCGCCACCGTCCGCACCGAGCTGTACGCCGCCGCGGCCCACGACCGGGCGCGGGGCCGCGAGCAGAAGTTCGCGCTCGACTACGCGCACGACGACACCAACCAGCGGGTGTGGAACGTACTCAGCCGCTCACCGGTCTTCATCGACCTCGCCGAACACCCGATCGCGTTGCGGCTGTTGCGTTCCGTGCTCGGCTGGCCGATGCTGCTCGGCAACCTGTCGGCCAACGTCACCGGCCCCGGCGGCGGCGAGATGGTGCTGCACGCCGACCAGATCTTCGTGCCCACCCCGTGGCCGGCCGATCCGCAGGGCGCCAACGCGGTCTGGTGCGTCGACGAGTTCACCGCCGACAACGGCGCCACCTGTTTCGTGCCGGGCAGCCACCGGTTCCACCGACCGCCCGGACCCGACGACCACCCGGAGGTGGTGCCGATGGAGGCTCCCGCCGGCACGCTGGTGGTGTTCGAGAGCCGACTGTGGCACCGCACCGGTCACAACCGGACAGCCGACCAGCGCCGGGCCGGCATCTTCGGTTGGTACACGCGTCCGATCTACCGGGCCCAGGAGAACTGGTTCCTGTCGCTCGATCCCTCGGTGCGCCAGTTCGCATCCGACGACCTGCTGGTCCTGCTCGGCTACCGCACCACCGGCCTCGGCCTCGTCAACGGGGCGTCGCCGGCATGAGCGCGCTACGCCGGGCCGTGTGGACCGAGGACGGCCTCGCGCTCGAGGCGGTCGACCCCCCGCCGCTACCCGAGGGATGGGCGCGCCTGCGGGTCGAGGCGTGTGGGATCTGCGGCACCGACCTCGGCCTGCTCCACGGCGAGCTCCCCCGCAGCGCGCGCACCGTCCCGGGCCACGAGTTCGTCGGCACCGTGCTCGACGGCCCCGCCGGCCTCCCCGACGCCCGGTACGGCGCGAACCCGATGGTCACCTGCGGGGGGTGCGAGCACTGTCGCGCCGGCGAGTGGAACCTGTGCCGGCGCGGCGGCGCCGGGATTGGTCTCGGACGCAACGGCGGCATCGCCGACTGGGTCGACGTCCCGGTGGGCAACCTGGTCCGGCTCGACGACTCGATCGACGCAACCGTCGGGATGCTCACCGAGCCCACTGCGGTCGCCGTGCGCGGCGTCGGCCTGGCCGGTATCGCCGCCGGCGATCCGGTGGCCGTGATCGGGGCAGGCACTATTGGCCTGCTCGCGGCGGCCGTGGCCCGCACGCGCACCGACCACGTGGTGCTGAGCGTCCGCCATCCGCACCAAGCCGCTGCCGCACAACGGCTCGGCATCGAAACCGTGGCCGAGCAAGACACGATGGCGTGGGGCAAGGACGCCCGGCCAACCACGGTGATCGAGACCGCCGGGGGTGACGGGCGGTCGCTCGACACCGCCATTCGCATCGCCCGCCGGGGCGGTCAGGTGCTCGTACTCGGCACGTTCCGCACCATCGGGGTCGACCTTTTCGTGGCCCTCCAGAAGGAGGTCACGATCCGCCCGTCGTACGCGTACGGCAACCGCCACGGTGTCGACGACCTCACCGAGACCGCAGCAACCCTGGTGCAGCTGCGCGACTCGATCGGCTCGCTCGTCACCCATCGCTTCGGCCTCGACGACGTCCTCGCAGCGTTCGCCACCGCCGGCGACAAGTCCACCGGGGCGATCAAGGTGGCGATCACCCCGGGCACCCCGGCGCCCGCTGGCTAGCCTCCGGCGCGGGGACCGCCGGGCACACCGCCCGGGACGAGATCCCACCAACGAAGATCCCACCAACGAAAAGGGTCCCCCATGTCCGAGCCGACCGTGGTCGTCGAGCGCCGCGACGCCGTGGCGATCATCACCTTGAACCGGCCGGCGGCCCGCAACGCCGTCAACGTCGAACTCGCCGGCGCCCTCGTCGACGCCGTCGCCGCGTGCCAGGACGCCCGGTGCATCGTCATCACCGGCGCCGATCCGGCCTTCTGCGCCGGGCTCGACCTGCGCGATCTCGGGACCGCCAAGCTCGCCGACCTGCCGCCGTTCATCAACGCCGTCGCGATCTCCGGGGTACCGACCATCGCCGCCGTCAACGGTCCGGCGGTGACCGGTGGGTTCGAAGTGGCGCTCGCCTGTGATTTCATCGTCGCCTCCGAGCGGGCCCGTTTCGCCGACACCCACCTACGCGTCGGCGTGTATCCGGGCCCGGTGCTCGTCGACCTGCCGCGGCGGGTCGGCATGGCCAAGGCCCGCGAGTTGTCGCTCACCGGCAATTTCGTCGACGCCGCCGAGGCGTTGCGCCTCGGGCTGGCCAACCACGTCGTCCCCCACGACGACCTACTCGGGGTCACGCTCGGGCTCGCCGCCGCCATCGCCGAACAGGACCCGGCCATGGTCGCCACCATGCGGCGGGACTGGGACGAGACCGGCGGCCTACCGCTGGCGGACGCCCACGCCCGGCACCGGCGGACCGCCCAGACTGCCGGGTTTGCCGGGGCCGGTCGCGACACGCTGCAGGCCAACATGCGCGCCGTGGTCGCCCGGGCCCACGAACAATGGCAACGGTGACACCAGGGCTGGCCGTCGTCGCCCTCGGCGGCAACGCGCTCGTGCGCGACGCCGCCCACCAGTCGATCCCCGACCAGTACGCCACGGTGCAGACCGTCGCCCCGTACCTCGCCGATCTCGTCGAAGCCGGCTGGGGTCTGGTGATCACCCACGGCAATGGTCCGCAGGTCGGGTTCATCCTGCGCCGCAGCGAGATCGCCCGCGACGAGGTGGCGCCGGTGCCGATCGACTACGCGGTCGGCGACACCCAGGGCGCCATGGGGTACATGTTCCAGAAGGCGGTCGGCAACGAACTGCGCCAGCGGGGCATCGGCCGACCCGTCGTCACCGTCGTCACCCAGACCGTCGTCGATGCCGGCGACCCGGCGTTCGCCCACCCCGGCAAGCCCGTCGGCAGCTTCCTCGACGAAGCGACCGCTCGCCGGCGCGCCGCCGAGCTGGGTTGGACCGTCGCCGAGGACGCCGGCCGGGGGTGGCGACGAACCGTTCCGTCGCCCCGTCCGCTCGAGATCGTTGAACTCGACGTCATCGCCGGCCTGCTCGACACGGGTGCCGTCGTGATCGCCGCCGGCGGGGGTGGCATCCCCGTCGTGCGCACCCCCGACAACCCGGGCGGTCGGGGCGATCGCGACCGCGGTGAGCTGGCGGGCGTCGAGGCCGTCGTCGACAAGGACCTGGCGTCGGCCCTGTTGGCCGCCGGGCTCGGCGCCGACCTGCTGGCGATGGTCACCGGCGTCGAGCGCGTGGCCGTCGACTTCGACCGGCCGACGCAGCGGTGGCTCGACCGGCTCGATCTGGACGAGGCACGGGCGCTCTGCTCCGCCGGCACCTTCGGCGAAGGATCCATGCGTCCCAAGGTGGAGGCGCTCATCGGATTCCTCGAGCAGCGGCGCGAGGCCACCGGCCTCATCACCTCCCCCGAGCGCCTGCCCGCGGCGCTCCGAGGCGAGGCGGGCACCCGGTTGATCTGCGCCGGCTGATCTGCGCGGGCTGATCCGCCCCGGCTTCAGCCGCCGAGCACGGCCGACTCGACCGCGTCGGGCGCCTCGTACGGCACCAGGTGCCCCACCCCGGGCAGCTCGACGTAGCGGGCACCGGCGACGAGCTGGGCGAGACGCATCCCGTTGCCCACCGGGATCAAGCGGTCCGCCGCGCCGTGTACCACGACCGCCGGCACCGGCGATCGGCCCGGCCGACCCAAGCGCGCCAGGCGACCCGAGCCGTACCAGGCGGCGATGGCACGCAACTGGTCGACGACACCCGCCATCGGCGTCGGCCGGGCCAGCACCTGCGAGACGAGTTCGGCGATGCGATCCGGGTGCCGTTCGGCGAAGCCCGGACCGGTCAACGACGTCCACGTGCGAGCGAGGTGGCCGCGGGCGGACTCCCCCGGACGCACCGGAGCGACCAGCCCCTCGATCAAGCCCGGCGCTGCGGCGAACCCGGCCGGCGCGGCGGGCCGGGTGCCGAGCAGCACCAGCCGCTCGACGAGGCCCGGGTGGCGCAGGGCCGCCTCCTGGGCGACCATCCCGCCCATCGACAGCCCGACCACCGTCGCTCGGCGGGCACCGACGGCGCGAGCCACTGCGGCGACGTCGTCCGCGAGGTCGCCGATCGTGAACGGGGCAGGCGCCGTGCGCGACCAGCCGCTGCCGCGGTTGTCGATGCGGACCACGTCGGCGTAGCGCTCGAGCCGCTCGATCAACGCCTGCGGCCACACGAGCCCGGACGCCGCCCATCCGTTCACGAGGATCACCGTGGACCGACCCGGCCGCACCCGATCGGGCCCATGCCAGTGCACGACCGGCGCTCGCCGGCCCGAGGCATGGCGGTTCGGCGCAAGCCGGGCGCGAGCCGAACGCTCACCCGCCCGGCGCCGCTGAGCGACCGTGCGCCGCCCGGTCGCCGAGGCGAGGGCACCGTCGGCCAGGCGTCGTTGCGCCCGCAACCAGGCCTCGTAGCCGATGCCCGCCTCGAGCATCCCGGCGCCCCAGGCGTTCGCCGACAGCCGGCGCACCGCCGCTGCGCCCGGATGGGCGAGCAGGCCCGACAACGGCCCGGCGGGCGCCGCCGTTGCGCTCACGGCCGGCCGCCGACGGTGTCGACCAGCACCCGGCGCAGCACCTTGCCGGTCGGGTTCCGGGGCAACTCGTCGAGGAAGGTCACCCGGCGGGGCACCTTGTGGCGGGCGAGGTGATCGCGCACGTGGGACCGCAATGCCTCGGCGTCGGCCGTCACGCCGGGCCGGGCGACCACAAACGCTGCGAGCACCTGGCCGAACTCGTCGTCGGGCACGCCGACGACGGCCACGTCGGCGACGTCGGGGTGGTGGGACAGCAGCTCCTCCACCTCGATCGGATACACGTTCTCGCCGCCCGAGACGATCATGTCGTCCTCGCGGCCGTCGACGAACAGCATCCCGTCGACGAACCGACCGAGGTCGCCCGACGACAGCAGGCCGCGCTGCTGCTCCTTGCCGCCCCCGTTGGTGTAGCCGGAGAACCGCATCGAACCGCCGACGAACACCCGCCCGACCGTACCGTCGGGCACCGGATCACCCCGGTCGTCGAGGATCTCGACCCGCACGCCGAACGCCACCCGACCGGCGGTGGCCGGGGCTCGGAGCAGGTCGGCCGGCGTGGCGATGGTGGCGACGGCGACCTCGGTCGAGCCGTAGAGATTGTAGAGCACGGGACCGAAGCGGGACAGCGTCTCGGTGGCCAGCCGGCTCCCGAGCGCCGATCCGCTCGACGCGATCACCCGAAGCGATGGGCAGGGCGAGGCCACCAGTACGGAGGGGTCGAGGGCGAGGATCCGGGCCAGCATCACCGGAACGACGATCAGCACGTCGGCGCGGTGCCGGGCCATCGCCGCCACGGTGGCCGCCGGATCGAACCGCCGGGCGAGGACCGTCGTGGCGCACCGGCCGATGCCGAGCAGCAGGCCCGTGAGCCCCCACGCGTGGAACAGCGGGGCGGCGACCACCTGGACGTCGCCGGCCCGCAGCGGAATCCGCTCGAGCACCGCGGCCACGCCCTCGATCGCCCCGTCGCTGCGGCGGGCCGCGCCCTTGGGACGCCCGGTGGTGCCGGAGGTGAGGATGATCAAGCGGCCCTGGTGGCGCCGGGGCCGCACGCGCGACCGGGTGGCGGCGAGCCCGGCGAGCGCCGACTCGTCGATGGTGCGGGCGTCGAGCCCGGCGACGACGGGGGCGAACTCGTCGTCGTGGATCACCGTGCCGATGCCCTCGGCCTGCACGACGTCGGCGAGCTGCGGGGCGGCGAAGCCGGTGTTGAGCAGCACGACGTCGGCGCCGGTGGCCAGCGCTGCGACGAGCGCCGACACGAACCCGACATGGTTGCGGCACAACAACCCGACGGTGGTCCCGGGCCCGACGCCGCCGGCAGCCAGTCCTGCGCCGACCCGTTGTGCCCGATCCCACAACGCTCCGTAGGTCGTGGGGCCCTGCTCGTCGTGGATCGCAATCCGCCCCGGGTAGCGGGCCGCGGCGGCCGCCACGGTGCCCGCCAGGTTAGTGCCCCACGGCGCCATGGCCCCGAGCGCTCGGGGCAGACGGTCGGGCCGCTCGAAGGGGACGACGGTGCTGCGGGCCACGATCGCCCCCGCCACCGCCCGCCGCAGAAGTGACATGGCCGTCATGGTACGGCGGCCCACGGGGGCGGGCCTGCGGGGTCGGTGTGACCGACGCCCATGACATACGACCTGCTCACGGGCACTCTGGGGGGTCCATGATGTCAGCGGTCGCAAATCAGGTTTCATGAAAGGGAGGGAAGATGTCCACACCGTCACCGTGGAAGCGGGTGTTCGATCTCGTCGACGCCCGGGTGAGTCCCGTCATCAACGAACTGGCGCGCAGCCAGGACGTCGCCGTGCTGCTGGCGCTCGGGGTCCGGGCCCAGCGCGAGGTCGAGCGGCGCGCCGAGCAGTTGTCCCGCCGGGCGCTGCACCTGCTGAACCTCCCGGCAGGCAGCGACGTGAACCGGTTGCTCGACCACATCGCCCGTCTCGAGCGCGAGGTGAGCGACCTGCGCGCCGAACTCACCGACCGAGAGGTTGCGGCCTACCTCGCCGAACTGGCCGAGCGTCACGAGACGGCCCAGGCCGCCGGTTCGTCGAACCCCGTCAACGCGGCCACCGGAGCCGACGCCCCGATCGCCCCGGCGAAGGGAGGTGCCCATGCCCGCGCTCGCGCCCACCGCCCTGCTGCAACGTCTGCGGCGTGACTTCGAGCGAGACGTGCGGCGCAACGTGCGCCGCACCCGCAATGGGCTGCGGCACCTCGCCGGGGTCGGACGTCCCGAACTGGGCAGCTCGCCGGCCGACGTGGTCTGGAAGCGCCACAAGGTCCGCCTCCTGCGCTACCGCAGCGACCAGCGCCGGCTCGGGCCCCCGGTCCTGCTGGTCATGAGCCTGGTGACCAAGCCGACCGTGCTCGACCTGCGCCCCGGCAACAGCTTCGTCGAGGCACTGCTGCGGCGCGGTTTCGACGTGTACCTCGTCGATTGGGGGGTGCCCGACGCCGCCGAGGCCCGCAACTCGTTCGAGACGTACATCGACGACTACCTGCCCTTCGCGGCGGCTGCGGCGATGCGCACGAGCGGCGCCGATTCCCTCCACCTGTTCGGGTACTGCTTCGGCGGGGTGCTGTCGCTGCTGTTCGCCGGCGCCCATCCCGAGATCCCGCTGCGGTCGCTGACCCTGCTGGCCACCCCGGTCGACTTCCAGGCGATCGGCGGGCTCAACAACCTGCTCGCCGACCGCCGTGTCGACCCCGAGGTGTTCCTCGACGAGACCGGCAACGTGCCCGCGCGCTCGATGCTGCGGGGCCTGAGCGCCGCCCGCGTCACCGGCGACGTGAGCACCTATGCGTCGCTCATCGAGAACCTCGAACACGCCGAGTACCTCGACGCGCACCACGCCATGCACGGCTGGGCCTCGGACCACATCCCGTTCCCCGGGGCGTGCTTCCGCCAGACCACCGACTGGCTGATCCGGGACAACCGGCTAGCCCACAACGACATCGTGACGGCCCGCGGCCGGATCGACCTGCGCTCGATCTCCTGCGACGTGCTGAACATCGTCGGCACCGCCGACCACCTGATCCCGATGGCGTCCAACGCCCCCGTGCGCGACCTGCTCCCCCAGACCGAGGAGTTGGTGCAGACCGCCGGCCACGTCGGGTTGATCGTGGGCGGCAAGGCGCACCGAACGACCGTGCCGGCGATCGCCGACTGGCTCGGGGCGCGCAGCGAACCGGTGTGATGCCAACAGGCGCCTAGCCCGCGAGCGCCAGCGCCTCGATCACCGGTCCGGACGGCGACCCGTACGGGCCGGTGCCACGTACGTCGAGGCACAACACCTCGTCGGCGAGCCCGTCGTAGGCACCGACCCGGCGGGCCACGGCGGTCGGGGTCCCGGTGAGGGTGAGCCGGTCCACCACCTCGTCGGGCACCTGCGCCATGGCGTCACGCACCTCGCCGGCCGGCACCAGCCGGGCCGCGGCGTCGGCGACCGCACCGAAGCCCTGAGCCCGGAGCAGGAAGTCGTAGTACGGGTGCGGCACCGGATGGAACAACCGGACGATCGCATGACGGACCGTGTCGCGGGCTCGCTCGACATCGTCGTCGACGCAGGTCATCGCCGCCATCGGGAACTGCACGGCCTCCGGGTCGCGCCCGGCCGATTCGGCCGCGCGCCGGGCGCGGGGCCGGATCTCGCCGGCGAGATGCTCCGGGGACACGAGGATCCCCACCCCCACCCCGTCGCACCCGGCTGCTGCGACCTCGATCAGGCGCGGGCCTGCGGCCGCGAGCACCACCGGCAACGCCGGGCGCACCGGGTCCCGGGCTGCTCGCCAGCGCGTGCGGTGGATCGCGCCGTCGACCTCGACGGCCTCGGCGGCCCGGGCCCGCACCATGGCGGTGACGACGGCCAGGTACTCGCGCATCTTCGCGACCGGGGCGGCGAATTCGAGCCCGTGCGACCAGTCGACGAGGTGCCGGTTGCCGGTGCCCACCCCGAGTGAGAAGCGCCCGCCGGACACCTCGTCGAGGTCGAGAGCGCTCACGGCGGTGAGCCACGGGGTGCGGGCGTACGCGTTCACGACGTACGTACCGATCCCGATCCGCGTCGTCGCCGCAGCGATCGCCGCAGCGGGGACGAACGCCTCCCGGCCCCCTTCGATCACGTGGACGGCGTCGAGGCCGGCGGCCTCGGCCGCCTGGGCGATCTCGACGGCCTGCGACAGCGGGCCGGCCAGGTTGAGCAGCAGCGAGCGGCGCACGACGTGCTCAGCCGGCGTAGATCGTGGCCCGGCGAGCGCTGCGGTGCTCGGTGCCGTAGTCCGACAGGGCGTAGTGCATCGTGCAACGGTTGTCCCACAATGCGGCATCGCCGGCCGACCAGCGCCACCGCACCTGGAACTCGGGTTGCTCCGCGTGCTCGAACAGCATCGCGAGGAGGTGCCGGGACTCGAGCGGGGACAGTCCGTCCACCGACCGGGTCCACAACCGGTTCACGTAGAGGTACGGCCGCCCGGTCACGTCGTGGCGGCCGACCATCGGGTGCACCGCCGTGGTCGTTCGCGGTGGCATGCCGTGGACTGCGGACAGCTCGCCGATGAGGCGCTGCACCGGCTCGCTCAGTCGCTCGTAGGCGCGAAGCTGGTTGCTCCACATCGTGTCGCCACCGCTCGCCGCCGGCACCTCCATGCAGAACAGCGAGCCGATCGGGGGGTTCTCGGTGAAGGTGACGTCGGTGTGCCATGCCGCCGTCGCCGCCGGCCGATGCCCCTTGGCGGTGTCGAGGCGCAGCAGCTCGGGGAATCCTTCGTCGGCGAGTGTCGGCGCATTGCGGTAATCCCCGCCGGTTTCGGTGGTGGCCGCCAAGCGAGCGCCGAACACCCGAGCCAGCCGCAGCTGATCGGTCGGCGTGAGCCCGAGGCGGGGGAAGAACAACACCTGCTGCGCCGCCCACGCGTCACGCAATTCCTCGCCGAGCGCGCCGTGCAGGTCGTCGTCGGTGCAGTCGAGCGAAAGACCTTCGACCACTGCGCCGAGCGCAGCGGGCAGCGGTGTGACGGTGAGGCGCTGGCGCGTGCCGGAAGCCATGGGCGATCCCCCGATCGGTCGGCCGGCATCGTAGGGGCCCCGCCGCTCGCAACAGCGGCTCCCGGACCCGCCCGATCAGCTCGCGAGCCCGGACCAGGGCGCCCAGGGCAGGTTGCGCACGACGGCGAACGCAAGCGCCACGGCGAGGCCGACCGGAGCGAACCAGCGCCGCCGGAACGGGTGCCGGGGGTCGGGCCAGCGGCCCCGCACCATCTGCACCCACGCCCAGATGCCGAGCCCGACACCGATGCACCACAACACGTTGTAGTCGAGCGCGTCGAGCGGGCGGCCGTGCACGAGCGACCACGTGGCTCTCGTCGCTCCGCATCCCGGACAGTCCAGACCGGTGATCGCCCGGAACGGGCAGGGCAGCAGCGAGCGGGCCGTGGGGTCGGTCGGATCTGTGAGCCAGAACCAGCAGGTCGCCGCAGCAGCACCGGCGGCGAGGAGCCACGGGGTGCCCGGGCGGCGCACCGGGCGCCGCACGCCATGCTCCGAGCCGCCGATCACGGCCCGTATCCTGCCATCCGACCGGAAGGGGCCTCATGACTGCGCCGAGCAAGTTCGCCCACGTCGTCTACAATACGCACCGCTACGACGAGATGATCTCGTGGTACTGCACCGTGTTCGAGGCCCGGGTGCAGCACCGCGACCACCGTCTCGCGTTCCTCACCTACGACGACGAGCACCACCGGTTCGCCTTCGCCAACCTCGGCCCGCTGCCCGATCCCGCTCCCGCACCGCGCAACGGCCGAGGCGCCGGGGTCAACCACGTCGCGTACACCTGGCGGGATCTCGGCGAGCTGGCCGCGCTCTACACGCGGCTCAAGGCGGCCGGGATCGTGCCGGTGAGCCCGATCCGTCACGGCATGACGCTGTCGCTCTACTACGCCGATCCCGACGGCAACCGGATGGAGTTCCAGGTCGATCTGCTCGACAGCGAAGCCTCGAACGCGTTCATGGCGAGCCCGGCGTTCGACGCCAACCCGATCGGGGAGACCTTCGATCCCGACGTGTTCGTCGAGCGCTTCGCCGCCGGCGCGCCCCTCGACGAGGTGATCTTCCGCTCCGATCAGCAGCCGGCCGGCGCCACCGGTCGACTGGTCTGAGCGCTCGGGCTCAACCGGGCCGACCGGCCGGTCCGACCAGCGCAGCGACGGCGGCGCCCAACGGGCGAGACGGGTCGAACAGCTCGTCGATCACGTCGAAATGGTGGCGTCCGGCCACTTCGAGCACTGCCGGGGGCCGGTTGCCCGGCGTCGCCGACCACACCGCGGCAAGGTCCCGGGACTGGCGGGCGAACTCCGCGGTGTCGCGTTCACTCCACGCCACGACCGCCCCGGCCCGGTGCCAGTGCCCGTCGAGGTGGGCCATCGGGCTCAGCCGCGCAGCGTCGGCCGGGCGCAGCCGGACGTCGTCGTTGATCGTCGTGAACACGATCGGGGCCAGGTCGTAGACGCCCGACACGAGGACCAGACCGGCGAGGTGCCCGTCGGCGAGCGCCACCATGGCCGCCAGGTGCGCTCCGGCCGAGTGGCCGGCGAGGTGGACCCGCCCGGGGTCGTGGCCGAGCGACGGCGATCGCAGGAAGGCCGCCGCCCGGGCGCTCTGCTCGACGAGTCGCTCGAGCGGTGCAGCCGGGCACAGCGTGTAGTTCACCGAGGCGAACGCGTAGCCCGCTGCGTGCGCCCCGGGTGCCAGCAGGCAGCCGTCGTCGGCCGACAGCCGACGCCAGTACCCGCCGTGGAGGAACGCCACGAGCGGCGCGTGGGGCCCAGGCGCCGGGACGTACCAGAGCCACTCGTCGGGGTGGTCGCCGTAGGCGATCCGGTGATGGGGCACGGCGTCGCGCGCCACCGCACCGCGCTCGGCGTAGCCGCGCAGGACCGCGCCGAGATCGGGGACCGTGAACGCCGGCTGATAGGCCCGTTCGAGCGCCGGGGCGTCCATGCCCCGGTACACCCCGCTCACACCGGGCGGGGGATCACGGCGAAGGACCCGGTGGCGGTCGCCACGAGGGCACCTCGGGCGTCGGTCACCTCGGAGGCGAGGTGCACGATCCGCCGACCGGCCTTCACCACCCGCACCTCGGCGGTCACCCGGCCGGTGAACACCGGGGCGAGGTACCGCAGTTGGATCTCGATCGTGGCGCACATCGACATCTCGTCGAGCACGTTCATCGTCGCAGCGCCCATGGCGGTGTCGACCAGCGCGAACACGACGGCACCGTGGACGGTCCCGTGCGGGTTGAGATGCCGGGAGTCGCAGTCGACGACTGCACTCGCCCGACCGGACCCCTTGTCCCCCGTGTCGATCGTGAAGCCCAGTTGCTCCTGCAACCAGAACGTCGGTGGCGGGGCCTCGCTCACGGCGAGCTCAGGAGTGCGGGGTGAGGGCGGCGAGCTGCTTGGTGTAGCTGGCGAGGTCGAAGTAGTCCCGCCAGATTGCGATGTGGCCGTCGTCGTCCACGACGAAGAACCCCGCGACGGGCAGTTCGAGCCACCCGCCGGCGAGCTCGAAGCGGTCGATCCGCTCGTTGGCCACGATGTTGCCCGACGCAATCTGGCGAACGATGCGCCACTCGACGGTCTTCGCGTCGCCGAGGAAGCGACCGAGCACCGCCCGGGTGGCGTCGGCCCCGACGATCGGGGCCATCGGCATGTTCTCGTACGAGATGCCGTCGGCGACGTACGCCATCGCCGCGTCGATGTCCCTGCGCTCCAGGGCGCCGATGAAGGCGTCCACCACCGCTGCTGCCGTGCTCATGACCCCGGACCGTATCGCCCGGCATCCCGGGGCCCGGTACCGCTGCGACCCCGGCGCCGCTACGACCCCGGTACCGCTGCGACCCCGGTGCCGCTACGGTCCGGCCCGTGCCCGAGTCCCTCATCTCCGACGAGGTCCGCGCGCTCGTCGGCGAGCTCCTCGAAGAGCCCGCCACCGCTCGGATCACGGCGCGCGACGCGCAGCGCTATGCGCTGGCCGTCGACGACCTGAACCCCGTCTATTTCGACCTCGACGCTGCGCAGGCCGCCGGGTACCGCACGATGGTGGCCCCGCCGACGTTCGTCTCGCACGTCGTGGCCCCCACCAAGAGCCTGGCCGAGTTGCGGGTGGACGGGATCTTCCGGGGGATGTCGCGCTTGCGGCTCGGCCTGCCCCGGGTGATGGCCGGCGGCGACGCCTGGGATTTCGTGAGCCCCGCCTACGTCGACGACGTGATCACCGCGGAGACCCGGCTGTACTCGGTCACCGAGCACGAGGGCCGCAACGGCCGCTTCGTCACCTCGGTGGTCGAAACGACGTACACCAACGACCGGGGCGAGGTCGTCGCCCGGGTCCGCCGCACCGGGATCGCCCGATGACCGCCGACCGTTTCGTGGGAGACCGGTTCAAGGGGGACCGTTTCGTGGAGGACCGTTTCGTGGAAGACGTCGCCGTCGGCGACGAACTGCCCGCCGTGATCCGCACGGCGTCTCGGGCGCAGCTGTTCCTCTACAGCGCTGCCACCTGGAACCCGCACCGCATCCATTACGACCGTGAGTACGCGGCGGTCGAGGGGCACGCGGACGTGCTCGTCCACGGCCCCCTGCAGGGCGCGTGGCTCACCCAGTTCCTCACCGACTGGGCCGGCCCGAAGGCCCGCCTGGTGCGCGCCGAGTGGCAGCACCGCCGTCCGGCGTTCCCGGACCGGGCCTACACCTGGCAGGGCCGGATCACCGCGGTCGATCCCGGCAGCGGTGAGGTCACCGTCGAGGTGTCCGAGCTCGACGACGACGGCGTGCGCTGCGTGCCGGGCACCGCCGTCATCCGTCTGCCGCGCCGGACGGCCTGAGGCCGCACCCGCCGACCGACCCGGGGGCATCCGGTCCGGCGGTCTGTCCAGCGAACGGTCCGGCTGGTGTCAGGCCAGGATCTCGAGCTCGCACTCGACCCGGTCGAGCCGGGTGAGATCCACGAACGCCGCCGCGTCGGCGCTGATGATCGCCTGCCCCTCGGGGCCGTCGAAGAATCGGGTGCGCAGGTCGTTCTCGGTGGCGAACCCGCACAGGCTGAACCCGTCGTGGCCGACGCTGACCGCGCCGGGGGCCGCGCCTCCCGCCACCGTCCACTGCACGTAGTCGTCCATACCGACGTGATGGCGCAACGCTTTGGGGCCGTGGGAGTCGCGCCAGTGGGCGTCGTAGGCGGCCAGGTCGAGCCCGGGTCGGGCCCGCACGCCGAACACCACGACGATCCCGGGCACGACACCGAGCCGGGCACCGGGCACCGGGCGCCGGCGCAGGTGCCGGGCCGAGCCGGTGTAGAGCGCCACGTCGGCCAGCGGTGCGAGGTCGCCCGGGTCGAGCCCATCGGCCCGGATCGCGCCGGCGTAGGCGCCGGGTGGTTGCCCCGGGAGCGCCCGGTACACCTCGAGCAGCGAGGCCCGGCCGGCCAGTGGGGCGACGGTTTCGGCGGCCGGCGGGCGGGTGGTCAGGGCGAGCAGTTCCATCACGTCACCTTTCGGAGCTCGACGAGGCTGCGGTCGAGGGCGGCCACCTCGGTCACCCCGAGCAGCTGCATCGTTCGCACGAAGCCGGTCTGCAGGATCTCGACGGCCCGGGCGACCCCGTCCTCACCGGCGGCCATCAGGCCGTACAGATACGGCCGGCCGACCAGCACCGCCCGTGCGCCGAGCGCGACCGCAGCGGCGACGTCGGCGCCGCTGCGGACACCGCCGTCGACGAGCACCTCGCACCGGGTGCCGACCGCGTCGACCACCGGTGCCAGCAGCTCGATCGGAGCGACGGTGCGATCGAGCTGGCGGCCGCCGTGGTTGGACACGACGATCCCGTCCACGCCGAGATCGACGACGGCCTGCGCGTCGGCGACGGTCTGGATCCCTTTCACCAGCACGGGACCGTCCCACTCGTCGCGCAGCCAGGCGATGTCGTCGAGCGTGACCGATGGGTCGAACGTCGAGTTGATCAGTTCCGCCGGCGACCCGCCGGGGCCGCCCAGGGTGGCGAACGACGGCGGTGCGGTGGTGAAGAAATCGAACCACCACGCCGGCCGACGAGCCGCGTCGAGGACCGTGCGCATCGTGAGCGCGGGCGGCAGGGTCATGCCGTTGCGCACGTCGCGCCAGCGGGCGCCGGCAACGGGCACGTCGACGGTCAGCACGAGGGCGTCGAACCCGCTGGCGCGCACCCGGGCGAGGAGCTCCCGGCTGCGGGCCCGGTCCTTCCACACGTAGAGCTGGAACCACCGCCGGACCCCGGGAACGGCGGCTGCCAGCTCCTCCGGTGCGGTGGTCCCCACCGTCGACAGCGCATACGGGACGCCGGCGCGCTGCGCCGCTCGCGCGACGGCGATCTCACCGTCGGTGTGCATCAGACGGGTGAACCCGGTGGGCGCCAACACCAACGGGAACGGCACCGGCCGCCCGAGCACGGTGGTGGACGGATCGACCCGGGACACGTCCCGCAGCACCCGCGGGTGGAAGACCACCTGCTCGAACGCCGCGCGCGCCCGGCGCATCGACACCTCGGACTCGGCGCCACCGTCGGTGTAGTCGAACGCCGCACGCGGGGCGCGGCGCGTTGCGAGGGTGCGCAGGTCCTCGATGGTGACGGCTCGCGCGAGGCGGCGGGCCCGGCGCGACCCGGCCGGCCACGACACCCGCACCAAGGGCCGCAGCTCGGCCGGTCGGGGCAGCCGCCGGGGCGGCGCCACGACGGGTTCAGCGCCCCTTGAACTGCGGCGTGCGCTTCTCCATGAACGCCGAGACACCCTCGCGGAAGTCCTCGGTGCGCATAAGCGGCAGCAGCTGGAGGAACACGTGGTGGACGTTCTGCTCGAAGGTCTCGGTCTCCGCCGCCCGCATCATCCGCTTGATGGCCCGCACCGCGAGCGGCGCGTTGGCAGCGACTTCACCGGCGAGGGCGAGCACGAACTCGCGCAGATCCTCATCGGGCACCACGTGGTTGACGATCCCGATCTCGAGCGACTGCGCCGCGGTCAACGTCCGCCCGGTGAAGGCGATCTCGGCCGCCTTGGCGTACCCGATCATGCGGGGCAGCAACCAGGTGCCACCCGACTCCGGCAGGATCCCGCGCTTGGCGAAACCCGGGTTGAGCTTGGCCGACGACGCCGCCACCCGCAGGTCGCACCCGAGCGCGAGGTCGAGCCCGTAACCCGCCGCCCCGCCGTTGAGGGCGCAGATCGTGGGCGTGTCGAGGTTGTGCAGCACCGTCGGCGGGGTGGACCGCAGGTCGAGCTCGCCGGGGTTCGAGTCGAGCGACCCGAGGTTGCCCAGACCGCCCTTGGGCCCGGCCATCTGCGCGGCGAGATCGAGACCGGCGCAGAACGCACGCCCGGCGCCCGTCAGCACGATCACGCGCACCTCCCGGTCGCGATCGGCCTCGATGAGGCGGTCCGACAGTGCGTCGAGCATCGGACCCGAGATCGTGTTCATGCGCCCCGGCGCGTTGAGCGTGATGGTGGCGATGTGGTCGGCGACGTCGTAGAGGACCTCGTCGGTGGTGGTCATGGCTCCCCCCTGGGCTCGTGCGGCGCCACGCTACGACACGGCGAGCAACCCGGCCCGTTGCGCAGCGAGGCGGGCGACGGCGAGATCTTCGACAGCGAGGCCGACGCTCTTGAACACCGTCACCTCGCCGTCGTCGCGGCGGGTGACCCGGCCGGCGACGACGTCCGCGAGGTCGCCCGCCACCCGGTCCCAGGACCAGCCGTCCCGGCTCGCCTGGATCAGCTCGCCGGCCTCCTCGGCTGCCGCGACCCGATCGTCGACCACCACCGTCGCCCGGCGCACGAGCGCCGCGTCGAGCTCGCGCCGTTCGGGGCGGTAGACCCCGACGGCGTTGAGGTGGGCACCCGAGCGGACTGCGTCGGTCACCACGATCGGCGTTGCGCTCGAGGTGCAGGTGCAGATCACGTCGGCCGCCGAGCCCACGGCCGCAGACACCAGCCGTTCGCCAGGCACGGGCCGCCGGGCGACCACCATCGGCTCGAGCTCCGGCCGGCACGCCCGGAACGCGGCCAGGTGTGCGAGCCCCTGTGGCCCGGCCCCGAACACCGCGAGCGTGCGGGCGTCGGGGCGGGCGAGGTGCTGCGTGGCGAGCACCGACGCCGCCGGGGTGCGCAGCAGCGTGAGCGCCGCGCCGTCGAGCAGCGCGACGGGCCGGCCCCGCTCGCCGTCGATCAGCACGTAGATCCCCTGGATCACCGGCTCACCGCGCGCCGCGTTCGCCGGCTGGACGGCCACCAGCTTCACACCGACGACCCCGCCGAGCGCGGCCGGCATCACCAGCACGTCGGCCCCACCGGCGACGAGGCCGGTGCGCAACGGCTGCGGTCGGTAGGCACCGAAGGCCTCGGCCAGGGCGGCGACGGCATCGACCCAGGGCACGAGGGCACGGATCGCGTCACCCCCGAGCATCGGCAGCGCACCCGCGTGCGGGGGCTCGGTCGTCATCGGAGCTGGAACCCCAGGCCGATCGGATCGTCCGGGTCGAGCACGAAGGTGTGGTGGCCGGTCCGGTGCGCCCGGCCCCCGACCTGGGTGATCACCGCCGGCCGGCCTCACGGGCCCTGGGTCGTGCCAAGCACCCGGGCCCGGAACGTGGTGCCGACGATGCCCTCGTGGCGCAGCTCGGCTCCGGTCGCGAGCTCGCCGCGAGCGTGGAGCACCGCCAGCCGGGCCGAGGTACCACTGCCGCAGGGCGATCGGTCGACCTCGCCGTCGGCGAACACCGTGACGTTGCGCAGATGCAGGGGCGGACCGGCCTCGACCGGCTCGGTCCAGATGACCCCGTAGCAGCCCGACAAGCGCTCGTCGTCGGGGTGGGTGACGGCCGGGTGGCCGGCCAGCGCGGCCTGCACGCGCCGGGTGTGCGCGACCAGGGCGGGCAACGATCCCGGCGCCACCCGCTCCCCCACCGCAGCGGCCGGTACGACCGCGTAGAACGCGCCGCAGTAGGAGATGTCGAGAACGCCGTAGAGCGCGAGATCGAGCCCGAGATCGAGCCCGAGATCGAGCGCGGCGACCCAGGACGCGACGTTGGTGAAGCGCACCTCGCCGACCCGGCCGTCGGGGCCGACGTCGGCCTCGACGGCGAGTCGGCCCGACGGCACGTCGACCGCCAGCCTGGTCACCGGCGACGCCGCCGGCACGACGCCGGTCTCGAGCGCCCACGTGGCCAACGCGATCGTTCCGTGGCCACAGGCGGTCGAGAACCCGTCCTTGTGGAAGAACACCACGCCGAGGGCCGCGACGGCGTCACCGGCGGGCTCGCCGGGATCGGGGTCGGTGACGAATCCGCCGTACATGTCGGCATGACCCCGGGGTTCGTTCACCAGGAACGCCCGGACGTCGTCGAGCCGATCCCGGGCATCGCTTCGCCGGTCGAGCACCGTGGCCCCCCGCAGCGCCGGAACGCCGCCGGTGACGATCCGGAAGGGCTCACCGGCCGTGTGGTAGTCCACCGTCTGCACGGTGCGCGCCGCGGGCGGCACCCTGCGTGTGGGGTCGTGCGCCATCGGCCCCGAGCGTGTCACGACGCACCCCCGACGGTCACGAAGCCGGCAAGAGCGTGCTGGCCCGGTGTTCGGTTGGTACGAATTGGGCCACTAGGCTCCCCGGGCTTAGGAGCGGCAGAGTCGTCGCTCCGTCCGACAAGCAAGGGAGACCCACCCATGCGGAAGTTCACCACGGCCACGGCGTTGCTCGCCGGTGTGGCCCTGATCGCCGCAGGCTGCGGCGACGACGACTCGGCCTCCGGTGCTACCACCACCAAGGCCGGCGCCACCACCGTCAAGCCGGCGGGCGGCGGTGTGAAGTGCTCGGGGATCGCCCTGGGCTTCCTCGGTGCGCTCACCGGCGATGCCGGTGCGCTCGGCCAGAACATGGTCGACGGGGCGCAGCTGAAGGTCGACGAGTTCAACAAGGCCAACCCGGACTGCAAGATCGAGATCAAGAAGTTCGACTCGCAGGGCGCCCCCGACAAGGCCACCCCGCTCGCCGACTCGATCGTCCAGGACAAGTCGATCGTGGCCCTCATCGGCCCCGGCTTCTCCGGCGAGACCAAGGCCACGATGCCGAAGTTCGAGGCCGCCACCCTGCCGATGATCACGCCCGGCGCCACCAACGCCAAGCTGCAGACCAACGGCTGGAAGACGTTCCACCGCATCCTCGCCAACGACGACAAGCAGGCCCCCGGTGTGGTCAAGCTGCTCAAGTCCAAGGGCGCTAAGGCCGTCGGTGTGATCGACGACGGCTCCGAGTACGGCAAGGGCCTCGCCGACACGGTCCGCAAGGAGCTCGGTGCGCTCGCCACCTCCTCCGACGCGATCGACCCGAAGGCCGCCGACTACGGCGCAGCGGTCAACAAGATGAAGGCGGCGAACGTCGACTATGTCTTCTACGGCGGGTACTACGCCGAAGCGGCCAAGCTGGTCAAGCAGCTGCGTGCTGCGGGCGTGAAGGCCGTCTTCGTCGCCGGCGACGGCGTGCTCGACGAGGCGTTCATCAAGAACGCAGGCTCCGACGCCGAGGGCTCGCTCCTCACCGCGACCGGCCTGCCGCCGGATGCGACGCCGAAGGCCTTCGCCGACGCCTACCAGGCGGCCTACAAGAAGACGCCGGCGCTGTACTCCCCCGAGGCGTACGACGTGGCGACGGTGTTCCTCGACGCGATCGCCGCCGGCAAGGTCACCCGCGCCGACATCAACACCTTCATCTCCACCTACGACAAGCCGGGCATCACCAAGCAGCTGAAGTTCCTGCCCGACGGTGAGATCGCCGGCGACGCCGTGTACTTCACCGCCGTCGAAGGCGGCAAGCTCGTCGGCAAGGGCATCATCAAGTAACCCTGCCGGTTCCGGCAACGACGACTGACACCACGGGGAGGGGTCGGGGGCTTCGCCTCCGACCCCTCCCCGTACCGACCGGGGGGCGGATGGACTGGAACAACTTCGTCGACACGTTCTGGCAGAACACCATGAACGGTCTGTCACTCGGGGCGATCTACGCCCTCATAGCGCTCGGCTACACGCTGGTCTACGGCGTGCTCCGCCTCATCAACTTCGCGCACTCCGAGATCTTCATGCTCGGGTGCTTCGGCTCCTTCGCCACCCTGTGGGCCCTCGGGATCGACCGCATCAACGGCGACAACCCCTACAAGAGCGGCCTGGAACTCATCGGTATCTTGGCGCTGTGCCTGGTGGTGTCGATGGCCATCTCCGCCACCGCCGCCGTCACGCTCGAGCGCATCGCCTACCGGCCCCTGCGCAAGCGCAACGCACCACGGCTCGTGTTCCTCATCTCGGCGATCGGGGCGAGCTTCGCCATCGCCGAGGCCGTCGCCCTGTTCGGCGCCAAGGGCCGTGAAGAGTACGGCCTGCCGTTCGTGTTGAACGAAAAAGACGTGCTGTTCACGGTCTTCGGCGCCGACATGACCAACGTCCGGTTCATCGCCATCGTCGGCGCCGTCGTGATGATGGTCCTGCTGACCACGTTCGTGTCGCGCACCCGCACGGGCCGGGGGATCCGGGCCGTCGCCCAGGACGCCGAGACCGCCCGGCTGATGGGCGTGAACACCGACCGGATCATCTTCATCACGTTCCTCCTCGGTGGCCTCATGGCCGGAGGCGCCGCCTTCCTGTTCGAGTTGTTCCGAGGGGCGGCCCGCTACGACACCGGGTTCGTCCTCGGTGTGAAGTCGTTCACCGCGGCGGTGCTCGGGGGGATCGGCAACATCAAGGGAGCGCTCCTCGGTGGGATCACCCTCGGCGTCGTGGAACTCTGGGGGGCCGGGCTGTTCGGCGGCCGCTGGACGGACGTGATCGCCTTCGTCGTGCTGGTGTCGGTGCTGATGTTCCGCCCGTCCGGCCTGCTCGGCGAGACCCTCGGGAGGGCTCGGGCATGAACTTCACGGCCGAATTCCAGAACCTCGTCCGTCCGATCCGGCGCTTCTGGTCCGACCTGTTCGCCCCCCTGCGCCGGGCGTGGGCCCGCCAGCCCAGACCGGCACGGTGGGCGATCGGCGCGATCGGGATCGCCCTGCTCTACCTCCTGCCGGTGATCAACCCGCCGATCATCACGACCGAACCCGGGGTCAACTTCTCCTCGGTCCTCGGCGGCACGATCGTGCTCTACGTGCTCGTCGCGTTGGGCCTCAACGTCGTCATCGGCATGGCCGGGATGCTCGACCTGGGCTACGCCGGCTTCTACGCCGTCGGCGCCTACGTGTGCGGCGTGCTCACCTCGAAGCACGCGTCGTGGCCATGGATTGCGAGCCTCCCGGTGGCCGTCCTGGTCACCATGCTCGCCGGCGTGATCCTCGGCTCGCCGACGCTGCGCTTGCGCGGCGACTACCTGGCGATCGTCACCCTCGGGTTCGGCGAGATCATCCGCATCGTCGCCAAGAACGTCGACTGGCTCGGCGCCGCCGAGGGGATCTCGAACATCAAGCGCCCGGTGTTCGACCAGTGGGAATTCGACGTCATCAACACCGATCCGTACTACTGGCTCTATCTCACGATCACCATCGGCGTCGTGTTCCTGTTGCGCCGCTTGGTGAACAGCCGGGTGGGCCGAGCCTGGACGGCGATCCGGGAGGACGAGGACGCGGCCGAACTGATGGGCGTCCCCACGTTCAAGTTCAAGCTCCTGGCCTTCGCCATCGGCGCGGCGATCGGCGGGCTGGCCGGCGTGCTGTTCGCCGGGAAGAACGGGCTGATCTACCCGACCACGTTCGACATCCAGCTCTCGATCCTGTTCCTGGCCGCCGTCGTGCTCGGTGGTTCGGGTTCGATCACCGGGGCGATCGTCGGAGGGGTGCTGGTCTCGTATCTCCCGGAGCGGTTCCGGTTCCTAAAGGAGTCCCGCTACTTCTGGTTCGGCATCGTGCTCGTGTTCATCATGGTGTTCCGGCCGCAGGGCCTGATCGGCTCTCGGCGCCGGCGCCGGGAGCTCGCCGAGCCGCAGGACCAGCCGGATTTCCCGGGGGTGGCGGGCAGCGACCTGGCCGAAGCGGTCGAACCGCACGAGGGAGGCACTCGGCATGCCTGAGCGATTGATGGCCCTCGACCACGTCACGATGCGCTTCGGCGGCGTGACCGCTCTCGACGACGTGTCGTTCCACATCGACACCGGCGAGATCCTCGGCCTGATCGGCCCGAACGGGGCCGGCAAGACAACGTGCTTCAACGTCGTGACCGGCGTGTACGAGGCCACCGCCGGCGACGTCCACTTCGACGGCCGGTCGCTGAAGGGGTTGAAGCGCTACCAGATCACCAAGCGCGGGATCGCCCGGACGTTCCAGAACATCCGGCTGTTCCCGGAGATGACAGCGCTCGAGAACGTGATGGTCGGCGGCGACGCCCACCACCGCGCCGGCGCCCTCGCCGCCATGCTCCACCTGCCGGTGTACCGGCGCGAGCAGGCCGCCGGCACGGCACGGGCCCGGGAGTTGCTGGAGTTCATGGGCATCGCCGATCGAGGCGACGACCTGGCCCGCAACCTTCCGTACGGCTACCAGCGCCGCCTCGAGATCGCCCGGGCGCTGGCGACGGGACCGAAGCTGCTCTGCCTCGACGAGCCCGCCGCGGGGTTCAACCCGGCGGAGAAGCAGCAGTTGATGGAACTGATCCGCACCATCCGGGCCCAGGGGTACACCGTGCTGTTGATCGAGCACGACATGAGCCTGGTGATGAACGTGACCGACCGGATCGTGGTGCTCGACTTCGGACGCAAGATCGCCGAAGGTTCGCCCGCCGAGATCCAGTCCGACCCGGCGGTGATCGCGGCCTACCTCGGGGCCCCCGACGAGGAGGTGGCGTGATGGCGCTGCTCGAGGTGCAGGATCTCGAGGTCTTCTACGGCCGCATCCAGGCCATCAAGGGGATCTCGTTCACGGTCGACGAGGGGGAGGTCGTCACCCTCATCGGGGCGAACGGCGCCGGCAAGACCACGACGATGAAGACGATCTCCGGCGTGCGCCCCGTCGCCGCCGGCCGGGTGCTGTTCGACGGGCAGGACATCACCCGGGTCCCCGCCCACAAGCGGGTCCAGATGGGCATCTGCCAGGCCCCGGAGGGCCGCGGGATCTTCCCCGGCATGAGCGTGCTCGAGAACCTCGAGATGGGCTGCTACGTCCGCAAAGACGCCCGGTCCGCCGCCAAGCAGGCCGACCTCGACCGGGTGTTCGCGCTGTTCCCGCGCTTGGCGGAGCGGCGCACCCAGGTCGGCGGATCGATGTCGGGCGGCGAGCAACAGATGCTCGCCATCGGCCGGGTGCTGATGGCCCGCCCGCGTGTGCTGCTGCTCGACGAGCCGTCGATGGGCCTCGCACCGATGCTGATCGCGCAGCTCTTCTCGATCATCACCGAGATCAACCAGCAGGGCACCACGGTCCTGCTCGTCGAGCAGAACGCCGCGCAGGCCCTGCGGCGGGCCCACCGCGCCTACGTGCTCGAAACCGGCCGGGTCGTGAAGGAAGGCCTCGGTGCCGACCTGCTCGACGACGAGTCGGTGAAGGCCGCGTACCTCGGCGGTAGCCACTGAGCCGACGCCGGGCACTCGCCGCCGTCGCTGCGGCAGCGGCGCTGTGGGGCACCGCAGGTACCGCTCGGACGTACCTGCCCAACGGGGTGGGCACTCCGGTCGTCGCCGCCGTGCGCCTGATCGGCGGCGGGATCACCCTCGTCGTCGTGTCCGTCCTCACCGAGGGGCGCTGGCGCCGGCCGACCCGAGCGGCCTGGCCGTGGGTGGCGCTCGGGGCGGCCGGCGTCGCGGCGTACCAGTTCACGTTCTTCCTGGGCACCGAGCGCACCGGGGTCGCGATCGGCACGGTCGTCGCCATCGGCTCCGCTCCGGTCGCCGGCGGGGTGCTCGCAGCCTTCGTCGAGCACCAGCGGCCGAGCCGGGCCTGGTCGGCGGGCACGGCGCTGGCCGTCGCCGGTATGGCGGCGCTGACCCTGCGGGGCGGCTCGGTCGACCTCGACCCGATCGGGCTCGCCGCGGCGGCCGGCGCTGGGGCCTCCTACGCCGTCTACGCCCTCGCCGCTGGGCGGCTGGTGCGCGCCGGCTGCCCCTCGAGCCGAGCGATGTCCCACGTCTTCCTGACGGCCGGGCTGGCGCTCGCCCCGATCGTCGCGTTCGACGGCCTGGGCTGGCTGCGAGGCCCCGGCCCGCTCGCGATCGTGGCGCACCTGAGCATCGTCACGATCGGGTTGTCCTATGTGTTGTTCGGACGCGGGGTCGGTTCCCTGCCGCTCGGCCTGACGATGACGATCACCCTCGTCGAACCCGCCGTGGCCACCCTGCTGGGCGTGACGCTGCTCGGCGAGCACTTGGGGGTCGCGGGTTCAGTGGGGTTGGTCGGCGTCCTCGTGGGCGTGGCCGTGGCGAGCCGACCCGGCCGGGTCACGACGGTGGCATCGTGACCTTCGGATCGGCCCGGAGGATCTCGGCGAGGTTCCGGGCGTCCATCGGCTCGGCGAAGTAGTACCCCTGCGCCGACGGGCAGCCGAGCTGCTGCAGGGCGGTGACCTGCTCGGCCTCCTCGACCCCTTCGGCGACGACGCCGACGCGCAGCACCCGGCTCATGCCGAGCAGCGCCGCCGCAATCGCCCCGTTCGCGCCCTCCTCGAACATGCTCGAGATGAACAGCCGGTCGATCTTGATCTGGTCGATCGGGAACTCGCGCAGGTGGCTGAGCGAGGAGAACCCGGTGCCGAAGTCGTCGAGGGCGAGGCGCACCCCGAGCTCGGCGAGCCCTTCGACGACGACGCGGACCCGCTCGGTCTCGCTGATCAACGCGGTCTCGGTGATCTCGACGGTGAGACGCTCGGCGGGCAGGCCGGTCTCGGCGAGCACGGTGTCGACCAGCTCGACGATCGCCGGGTCGAGCAGTTGGACCGCCGAGAGGTTGACGCTGAGCTCGAGCGGTTCGCGATCCGGGAACGCCTCGTCCCAGGCCCGCACCTGCGCGCATGCCGTGCGCAGGACGTGTTCACCGATCGGGCCGATCAGCCCGGTCTGCTCGGCGAGCGGGATGAACTCGGCCGGCGGCACCATGCACTCCCCCGGCCGGTCCCACCGAACCAGCGCCTCGACCCCGACCACCCGGCCGCGCTCGAGCCCGACGATCGGCTGGTAGTGGACGACGAACTGCTGCTCGGCGATCGCGGTGCGCAACGCGGACTCGACCTGCAGGCGCGCCAGGATGCGCTCGTCCATGGCCGGGTCGAAGAACGCGATCCGCCCCTTCCCGGACGCCTTCGCCCAGTACATCGCGACGTCGGCGCTGCGCAGCAGCTCCTCGGCGTAGCGATCGACGTCGTCGACGCACGCCTCGGCCAGCACCACCCCGACGCTCGCACCGACCCGCATCGGGCGGCCGTCGATGACGAGCGGCTCGGACAGGACGTCGACGAGCCGCTCGGCCACCTCGCCGGCGATGTGGTGATCGACGCCGGCGAGCAGGAGCGCGAACTCGTCGCCACCGAGGCGCGCCACGAGGTCTGCGGGGCGCACGCAGCCGCGCAGTCGCTCTGCGGCGGCCATCAGCATCTCGTCGCCGGCAGCGTGCCCGAGCGTGTCGTTGATCTGCTTGAAGTCGTCGAGGTCGACGAACAGCACCGCCATGCCGACGCCTGCGTCCGCGACGGCCTGGCGGAGGCGGTCCTGGAACCGGGCCCGGTTGGGCAGGCCGGTCAGCGTGTCGTGGAAGGCCTGATGGGCGAGTTGGTGCTCGAGCGAGCGGCGATCGGTGACGTCGCGCACGAGCAGCAGCGCTTCCGCGGGCGAGCACCGCACGATGCGCGCCTCGAAGTACTCGGGACGCTCGCTCGATCCGGCGACGTACTCGAACGACTGCGTCGTCGACGACTGGAAGGTGCGGATCAGGGCGCCGCGCAGGTGCTCCTGCATGCCGGGGAACACCTCGAACACGTCCCGGCCGACGACCTCGGTCGAATCGTCGGGATCCGAGAACGAGGTCGATCCCCGGTAGTCGAGCACCGTCCCGGCGGCGTCGAGGCGCAACATCAGGTCCGGGAGGGCGTTGAGGTCCCGGGCAAGCGCCCGCTCGGCCTCTTCGAGCCGACGCCGCTCGGCGTCCATCTGCTCGAGCCGCTCGGCGAGCCGGCGGGTGTCGGCGAGCGCGGTGGACTGCTGCTGGACGACGAACAGGAAGTCCGGCGTCGGGTCGTGCGCCGCGAAGTCGGCGATCGTCAACCCGGCACCGGCGAGCGCCTCGGGCTCGGTGAACCAGGGGCTGCCGACGATCGTCACGGTGTCGGACCCCACGAGCACCTGGCCGCGCACCGCAACCCCGGCCATCGTGTGGAGCACCATCAACCGGCCCCGTGCCCGGCGCAGCCGCTCGACGGTGAGCGGGCCCCCGGGCGACACCAGCCGCAGGTGGGTCGTGATCGCGTCCCCCTCCCGCAGGCCGGCACACAGCCGAGCCGCTGAGCGCCCGTGGCGGCGAATCACGCCGGCGTCGTCCAGCACGACGTGGAACGGGAACAGCTCGTCGAGCACCGACGCAGCGACGTCGCTCGACGCCTCCGCAGCGGCGACGGCAACCGGGTTCATGCGGCCAGCGTCACGAGGAAACGGTCCTCGCCCGGAGCCGACCCGACGTGGGCCACCTCGACGTCCTGGTCGAGCAACGTGCCGAGACCCTTGAGCAGGCCGAGCACCATCGGGGCGAGACCCGCCCGCTCCGACCGGTAGCACACCTCGGTCCGGCGGTCGTCGAGCTCGTCCACCTCGAACGTCGGCAGCATGAGGCCGGGGAACGTGAGCGCCACCCGGGCGTGCATGGCGTCGAGGTTGCGCAGGAACTCGGACACGGTCGAACCGGTCGCCGTGAGCAGCGCGCCGTATCCCTCGCGGCCGGTGTAGAGGATCCAGTGCTTGCCGAACGCCTCGAGCACCGCTTCCGGGGGAAGCCCGAAGACCTCGCTCGCCGCGCCCACGAGGCGATAGGTGACGTCGTCGTCGTAGCTGGCCGAGCTGACGAAGGCGACCACGTCGACCCCTGCCTTGGCCCGGATCGCGTCCCATGCCGGCGGACCGCCGATGCTGATCGCCAGGTCCTCGATCGCCTTGTTCACCATTCCGAGCATGGCGCTCCTCCTCCACATCGTCGGGGTGCCTAACGGCACCGAGGGGGTGGAAGTTGACCGCCCCTGACGGCCGCAGAGGGATTCCTGACGACCCGCACGTGGCTCGGGGTGGGTTCGACGTGGGCCAGACTGAGGCCGATGGCGACCACGCATCCGTTGCTGACCCGTGCCCGTGCGCTGCAGCCGCTCGTGCGGGAGCGAGCGGCTGCCGCCGAACGGGCCGCCGGGCCCGATGCCGAGGTGGTGCGGGCCATGGCCGCGGCCGGACTGTTCGCCACCGGCGTCCCGGGCGAGCTCGGCGGCCCGGCCTGCGACCCGCTCACCTCGATCGCCGTGATCGACGCCGTCGCCCAGGCCGACGGCGCGACCGGGTGGGTGCTGATGATCGGGACCGAGACGACCGGCATCGGGGCCATGCATCTGCCCGGGGACACGGCCCGCACCGTCGTCGGCGACCACCCCGACGTCGTGATCTGCGGGGCCCTGAACCCCCAGGGCCGGGCCCAGGCCGTACCCGGCGGGTTCGTCGTCGACGGGCGCTGGCCGTTCGCGAGCGGCGCCCAGCGCGCCGATTGGTTCTGGGCCCAATGCGTCGTGGTGGACGGCGAGCCGACCCGCGAGGTCCTCGAGGTGCTGCTCCCCCGCCAGGCCTACGACATCGAGTTGACGTGGAACGCGCCGGGGCTCCGGGGATCGGGCAGCCACGACGTGGTGACGGCGGGGACGTTTGTGCCCGACTCCCACGTCACCCGGACCCGAGCGGCCCGGCCCGGCCGAGGCGGTGCGCTGGCGGCGCTGCCCGTCACGAGCCGGCTCGCCTACAACAAAGTCGGCGTCGCCACCGGCATCACCCGGGCGGCGATCGACCACTTCGTCGAGCTGGCCACCAGCCGCGTCCCCCGGTTCTCGAGGGCTCCGCTGGCCGAACGACCCCGGGCCCAGCGGGCCCTCGCCGAGGCCGAGGCCGCCCTCGGCGGCGCTCGCGGGTTCGTCGCCGATGCCGTCGGCGCCGTCTGGGACACGGTGGTCGCCGGCGGCCGCCCCGACACCCGCCAGCAGGCGCTGGTCCGCCTGGCGTGCTCCCATGCCGTCGAGGCCTGCGCTCGCGCCGTGACCGGCCTCTACGAGAGCGCCGGGACGGCGATGAGCGACGCCGACCACCCGCTGGCCCGCTGCTTCCGCGACATCCACGTCGTCGGCCAGCACCTCATGGTGTCACCACACGCGATCGACGATGCCGGGCGCGTCCTGCTGGGCCTCGAACCGTTGTCACCGGTGTTCTGAGCAAGCTCAGAAAATGACGACGCTGCGGGCCACGGAACCGGCCTTCATCGCAGCAAAACCCTCGTTCACCTGCTCGAGCGGGATGCGGGCCGACACCAGCTCGTCGAGCTTCAGGCGGCCCTGCAGGTACAGATCGACGTACCGGGGCATGTCGACCCGGAACCGGTTGGACCCCATCATCGACCCCTGCAACCGCTTGGCCTGCAACAGGTCCGGGCCGTGGATCTCGATCTTGGTGCCGACCGGGATCATCCCGATCACCGTGGCGGTGCCGCCGGGTCGGATCATCCGGAAGGCCTGCTCGGTCGCCGACTTCGAGCCGATCGCTTCGAAGCTGAACTCCGCACCGCCCCTGGTCAGCTCCCGCACCGCCGCGACCGGGTCGACCGTCGAGGCGTCGACGACATCGGTGGCGCCGAACGCCTGCGCCATCTCGAGCTTGGCCGGGTTGAGGTCGATCGCGATGACCCGCAGTGCGCCGGCGATCCGCGCCCCCTGGACGACGTTCAGCCCGATCCCACCGCAGCCGATCACTGCGACCGTCGCCCCGGGTTCGACCGCAGCGGTCCGGAACACCGCGCCGACGCCGGTGGTGACCCCGCACCCGATGAGCGCGGCGCGGTCGAGCGGCATGTCGGGGGTGATCGTGACGAGCGCGTTCTCGTGCACCAGGACCGCCTCGGCGAGGCCGGACAGGCGGGTGAACTGGTGGACGACCTCACCGTGGCGCGACAGGCGCGGCGCCTCCCCCGGGGCGCGGTCGATGGCCTGGCGACCGCTGCACAGGAACAGCCGGCCCGTGAGGCATTCGGTGCACTGCCCGCAGTACGCCGACAGGCAGGCGATCACGTGGTCGCCCGGCCGGCAGTAGGTGACGTCCCGACCAACGGCCTCGACCACACCGGCGCACTCGTGGCCGAGCACGGTCGGCAGCGGCGTCGGGTACAGCCCCTCCATGAAGTGCAGATCGCTGTGGCACAACCCGCAGGCGGCGACCCGCACGAGCACCTCGTGGGGGCCGGGCCCGTCGTGCTCGACGTCGCCGTGGACGACGAGCTGACCCGGACTGGTCTCGAGCACCGCTGCACGCATGGAGCCCCCTCACGGATGCGTTCTCGTCCCGGACCGTAGCGTGCCTTAGGGTGCGCACATGGCGACCGCCACGCCGACTTCGACCCCGAACCCGAACGCGATGAAGTTCGTCCTCGACGCCCGCCTCCCGGCGATGATCAACGTTGCGCAGCGAGCGGACGCCGCAGCGGCCGGGCCTTTCGCCGAGGCCGTCTTCGCCGTTCCCGGTGTCGCCAACCTGTTCGGCACCAACGACTTCGTGACCGTCACCCGGCAGCCCGACGCCGCCTGGGAGCCGATCGTCGCCGCCGTGCAGGCTGCCGCCGCCGAGTACCTCTGAGCCCGCAGCCAAGGAGAGCCATGAGCGCAACCGAACCCGTCGTGCGGACCCGGATCACCGAGATGCTCGGGATCACGCATCCGATCATCCAGGCGCCGATGGGATGGATCGCACGAGCCCAGCTCGCGTCGGCGGTGTCCAACGCCGGAGGCCTCGGCATCATCGAGACCTCGTCGGGCGACCTCGACGCCGTTCGGGAGGAGATCCGCAAGATGGCGGACCTCACCGACAAGCCGTTCGGCGTGAACGTGGCGCAGCTGTTCGTGCGCGATCCGGCGATCGTCGAGTTCGTCGTCGAGCAGGGCGTCCGGTTCGTGACCACCTCCGCGGGCGACCCGACGAAGTACACCGCGCAGCTCAAGGCGGCCGGCTTGACCGTCTTCCATGTCGTGCCCACGCTGGCCGCAGCGCTCAAGGCCGTCGATGCCGGCGTCGACGGCCTCGTGGTCGAAGGCGGCGAGGGTGGGGGCTTCAAGAACCCGCGCGACGTCGCCACGATGGTGCTGCTGCCGCTGGTGTGCTCGAAGGTGGGCGTGCCCGTCGTCGCCGCCGGTGGCATCTGCGACGGCCGCTCGATGGCTGCGGCGTTCGCGCTCGGGGCGGAGGCGGTGCAGATGGGTACCCGGATGGTGTCGGCCGCCGAGAGCCCGGTCCACGAGCACTGGAAGCAGGCGATCGTCGACGCTGCGGAGACCGACACGGTGTTCCTCAACCGGTTCTCCCGGCCCGGGCTGCGGGCGCTGCGCACCGAACGCACGACCCGTCTGGAGCGCGAGGAGCACGTCCCGATGAGCGAGTTCGGCCGTGCGCTCGACCTGTACTTCGGTGGCGACATGGAGTCGGCGATCGCGCTCGGCGGTCAGGTGATGGGCCGGATCGAGTCCGTCGTGCCGGTGGCGGCGATCATCGACGCCACGATGGCGGAGTTCGCCGCCGTCGCCCGGGGCGTGACCGTCCGCCTCGTCGGCTGACACCGACGCCCGGCGTCGGTGAAGGACCGCCGGCAGGGTCGTTGTCGTGATCCCGGTGGGGTACTACGCTGTCGCCGGGCGGATGCTCCCTCCTCGCGCGCCGGAGGTCGCCCGTGAAGCTCTCACTCTTCGTCAAACGCCTCGCTCTCTACCTGCTCATCGGGTTCGTCGTGATCCTGATCTGGTGGAGCCCCGAACAGACGTCGACCTCGGCTCGTGAGTTCCTGGCTGCCATCGGCGGCTCGCTCAAGGCGATGTACGACCAACTCGTCACGTTCCTGAAGGGCTTGTCCGGCAAGACGTCATGACCGAACGGCTCGTTGCGCTGGCCATCGTCGTGCTGGCCGTCGCCTGCCTGGTCGCCGCCCTGGGCCTCCTGGCGCTCGCGCTGCTGGTCCGGCAGCGCTACGGCAGCTTCCGTGACTTCCTGTCCACCCCTGAGGAGATCGTCGACAGCCTGCTCGTCCACCAGAAGGTGGGCACGCGCGTCGAGCAGGTGGAGTACGTGATCCTCCAGGACGGGCCGTCGCCCAAGGCGTTCCTCGTCGTCGACCACCCCGAGACCATCGCCGTCGGCGCGCTGCTCGTCGGATGGCTCGCCCTCGTGATCCGGTGGGGGTTCAACCCGGTGACGGCGGTGCTGCTCACGGGCTGGTGCGCGCTCGCCTTCGGGGTGGTCCGCAACCTGCTGCTCAACCACTACACGCGGTACGTGATGACCAACTTCCGCGTGATCCGTACCCAGGGCATCCTGCGTCGCGAGAACTTCTCGATCCCGTGGGGCCGCATCACCGACTTCGCCTGGGACCAGAGCACCCTGGGCCGCCTCCTCGGCTACGCCACCATCCGCCTGGTGACCGCGTCGGAGGAATCCGGCCTGAAGGAGCTCAAGAACCTGAGCGACCCCGAGGGGTTCAACGCCGTGTTCGTCCGCTTGATCGAACGCCGCCAGGGCGTGATCGACATCGATGCCCACGAGGATCTGGGCTGGCTGCAGGACCCCGATCGCAGCGAGGAGTGGAACGAGATCACGGCTGCCCAGGCCGACCGGCAGGTATGGCGTCGGCGGCGGTCGAACCTGCCGAACCCGCAGCAGCGTCGGCGCTGAGCACCGGTTCCCGGGTGCGCAGCAGCAGGTGCATCACCGCGACCCACACCAGGGTGGCGCCGAGGATGTGGAAGCCGACGAGCAGCGCCGGCACGCCGGTGAAGTACTGCACGTAGCCGATGCCGCCTTGGACGAACGCGGCGAGCAGGAACAGCGACAGCGCATCCTCGAGCACCTTGCCGGCAGCGGTGCGCCGGATCCGGGCCGCGAGCCACACCGTCACGGCGATCGTGGCGATCACGGTGAGGCCGTGGATGCGGGCGACGTCGCTGATGTCGAAACCCCAGCGCTTGGCCCGCTCGTCGCCGGCATGCGGGCCGGTGCCGGTGACCACCGTGCCGGTCACGATCGCCGCTGCCGTGAGGACGACGATCGCGACCACGTGCCGCCGCACCGCGTCCGGGACCCGCAACCGGTAGGGGCCACCCGGTTCGGCGGCCCGCCGGTGCAGGACCATGCCGGCACCGACGACGACGATCGACAGCAGGAAGTGCCACATCACCGCACCGGGGTGCAGATCGGTGAGCACGACGATGCCGCCGACGATCGCCTGACCGAACACGCCGGCCACCAGTGCGGCGGACAGTCCGATCAGGTCACGCCGGCGCGGTCGGATGCGCACGGAGGCCAGCACGGTGACGGCGAGCGCCACGATCATCACGCCGGTGAACAGCCGGTTGATGTTCTCGATCGCCTGATGGCCCGTCTGCACCGACACGAGCTTGCCGTCGTCACAGGTCGGCCAGTCCGGGCACCCGAGCCCGGACCCGGTGAGGCGCACGGCGGCACCGGTCACGATGATCGCCGACACCATCACGAGCGCCAGCAAGGTGAGGCGCCGGTAGCGCGCCGTGGTCACAGCAGGCAGGGCCATGACCGAAGGCTAGGCGGCACCCTCGGATCGGCCCCGGCCGAGCCGAGCACGGTGACGCGATCCACCCGGGCGGTCCGGCGCCCGCACGGCCGGGCGCCACGCTTCGACGCTCAGAACGGGTACGACGCCCCCGTCAGCGACGCCGACACGTCCCAGAGCCGTGCTGCCAGCGAACGGTCCTGGCTGCGGGCGCTGCGCCGGGCCCGCGCCGGGTGCCCGCCGTACTCGCCGAAACCGCCCGGGCCGAAGTAGTCGTCGCCACGTGCCGACGGGTCGACAGCGGCACGCAGCGTCGGCAAGGCCCCCATGGCCGAGGACTGGATCATCCGCTCGTAGAGCGGCCGGGCCTTCTGCAGAAGCCTCGAGCCGGCGTTGGCGGGTTCCTGGGCGAGGTTCGTACGCGAAAGGCCCGGGTGGGCGCTCACCGCGATCGTCGGTGCGCCGGCCGCAGCCAGCCGGCGTTGGAGTTCGCTCGAGAACAGCAGGTTGGCCAGCTTGCTCTGGCAGTAGCGGGCCATCGGGGCGTACCGCTTGCTCGCCTCGAGATCGTCGAAAGCGATCCGCCCGCCCCGATGCGCCAGGCTGGCGACATTGACCACCCGGGAACCCGGGGTCGCCAGCAGCCGATCCGCCAGTTCGGCCGTGAGCAGGAAATGCCCGAGGTGGTTCGTGGCCAACTGCAGTTCCCAGCCTCGCGAGTTTCGGCGCAACGGCACCGCCATGATCCCGGCGTTGTTGACCAGCAGGTCGAGCCGTTCGTGGGCGGCCCGGAACGCTGCCGCGGCGCTGCGCACGGAGTCGGGTTCGGACACGTCGAGGTCGAGCACCTCCACCGAGGCCCCCGACGCGCCGGCCAGGATCCGAGCCCGGGCGTCGTCGGCCTTGGTCCGGTTCCGGCACGCCAGCACCACGTGAGCGCCGCGCTCGGCCAGGACCCGCGCCGTATCCCACCCGATCCCGGAGTTTGCTCCGGTGACCAACGCAGTCCGACCGGTCAGGTCACCGACGTCGTCTTCGCTCCACCCTGCCATCGCAGCAGCGTACGAACCGTGCGACGATGCCGTACTACCGGAGCGACGTCGGGGCTCGCTCCACGGCCCGAGGGAGCCACACCATGGCCATCATCGAGGATGCACCGACCAGCAAGTTCCTCACCGGTGCCTTCGCACCGGTCCACGACGAACTCGACGTACCGGAGCTGCGCGTCACCGGGACGCTGCCGCCGCAGCTCGACGGCGTCTACTTGCGCAACGGCTCGAACCCGCAGTTCACCCCGCTCGGGGCGTACCACTGGTTCGACGGTGACGGGATGATCCACGGCGTCACGCTGCGCGACGGCAAGGCCTCCTACCGGAACCGCTTCGTCGTCACCCCCGGGCTGCGCCACGAGCGCGCCGCCGGCCATGCGCTGTTCGGCGGCATCGCCAACATCGTGTTCCCGCCGGCCGAGCTCATGGACGAGTGCGGGATGTTCAAGAACGCGGCCAACACCAACGTGATCCGGCACGCCGGCAAGATCCTCGCCCTGTGGGAGGGCGGGTTCCCGACCGAACTCGACGACCGGCTCGAAACCGTCGGCCTGTGGGACATGGGCGGCAAGCTCGAAGGTGCCTTCACCGCCCATCCGAAATGGGACGCCCGCACCGGTGAGCTCGTGTTCTTCGGGTACGGCGGCAGCCGCCCGTTCCTGCGCCACCACGTCGCCGACGCGGCCGGCAACCTCACCCACTCCACGATCGTGGAGATCCCCCACGGCGTGATGATGCACGACTTCCTCACGACGGCCCGCTACTCGCTGATCTTCGACCTGCCGGCGGTGATCGAGCTCGAACACATGATGTCGGGCGCCAAGATGTGGCAACCCGACTACGGCGCACGGATCGGCGTCCTGCCGCGGCACGGCTCGGGCGATCAGGTCCGCTGGTTCGAGATCGACCCGTGCTACGTGTTCCACTTCCTCAACGCCTGGGAAGAGGGCGACCGCATCGTGGCGATCGGCTGCCGGATGCCCTCGATCGATCTCGCCTTCGAGGACGCGAAGGTGGACCCGTTCGCCGACGGCAGCGGGGTCGGGCTCACCCGCTGGACGCTCGACCTGACCACCGGGACCTGCACCGAGGAGCGGATCGCCGGTGGCCCGCAGGACTTCCCCCGGGTCAACGACGATCTCGTCGGCTACCCGAGCCGCTTCGGGCACGCCTCGGCGATGCTGCAGCGCAGCGACATCGGTGGCTTCGACGCCGTCGTGCAGTACGACCTGGCCACCGGGAACCGCACGGTGAAGCACCTTCGGCCGGGCACCACCACCGGCGAGGCCGTGTTCGCCGCGAACCCCGAGGGCACCGACGAGCGCGACGGCTGGGTGCTCACCTACGAGATCGACGGCGCCACCGGCGCCACGGACCTGCTCGTCCTCGACGGCCACGACATCACCGTCGAGGTCGCCCGCGTCCACCTGCCTCGTCGGATGCCGATGGGATTCCACGGCAACTGGCTGCCCCGGGGCGGCTCGAGCGTCCCGCGCTGACCACCACCGATCCGCCCGGACCGGTGGTGGTCCGGGCGGATCAGGTGTGGCGGATCGTCATGCCGCCGTCGACGGGCAGGATGGCGCCGTTGAGGTAGCTGGCGGCCGGGAGCACCATCGACAGCGTCATCTGGGCCACCTCCTCCGGATCCGCATAGCGCCGCAGCGGCACCCGGCGGCGCGCGTAGGTCTCCTTCGCGTCCTCGGGGATCCCGGCGGTCATGCCGGTGCGGATCGGGCCGGGGCAGATGCAGTTCACCGTCACGCCCGTCTTGCCGAGCTCCACGGCCAGGGACTTCGTGAGCCCGACGACGCCCGCCTTCGACGCGGCGTACGCCGGCATGCCGGCCGCCGCCACGATCGCCTCCGTCGAAGCGATGTTCACCACGCGGCCCTCGCCGGAGCGCTGCAGGTAGGGCAGCGCGGCCCGGACCAAGCGGATGTGGGCCGTGAGGTTCACGTCGAGCGTGGCCGCCCAGCCGTCCTCGAACTCGGCCTCCGGCGCGGTGGTGCCACCCACGATGGCGACACCGGCGTTGTTCACGAGGATGTCGAGGCCACCGAAGGCTGCCACGACGTCGTCGACCAGCGTGTGGATCGCCACCGGATCGGCGACGTCGCACACGAACCCCTTGCCGGACAGCCCGGCGCCGGTGATCTCCTCGACGACCGCTGCCACCCGCGCCTCGCCGAGGTCGACCACGGCCACGTGGGCCCCCTCGTCGGCGAACAGGTGGGCGGTGGCGCGACCCATCCCGGACGCAGCGCCGGTGACGACGGCAACCTTCCCGGCGATCGATCGCGACAGCTTGGTCAGGCGTGCCATGTCTCTCGTCCCTTCAACCCGTACATCCGCAGGATGGTGGCACGGGACGGCACGATCCGCACGAAGACGTGGTTGTCGCTCTCGGGTCCGCCCGGTTCGAACGCCGCGAGGTCGTACCCCATGCGGTTCCAGAGCGCCCGCCGACCCTCGACGGTGTCGACGACCGACGCGTCGCCCCACACGATGCACGAGTCCCACCCGGTCGCCTCGGAGACGGAGAAGTGGACGGTGGCTCGCGGGTTGGACCGCACGTTGCGGACCTTGCGGCCCGACGACAGCACGAACGTGTACAGGTCGTCGTCGACCCAGGACACGGCGACCGGCGCGAGGTGTGGCTCGCCGTCCGCGCCGGTGGTGGCGACGTAGGCGATCGGCCCGTACCGGCGGGATTCGGTCTTGACCGCGGCGAGGTCGGTCACGACGCCACCCAGGTGTGCGAGCCGCGCATGCCGTAGGCCAGCAGCACGAGCGCCTTCGTCGGGTGCACCGCCAGGAACCCGGTGCCCGGCGAGTTGTCCGGCCCACCGGGCGCGAAGGCGTTGAGGTCGTAGTCGAACACCCCGGTCCACAGCCGGCGCTTGGAGTCGAGATCGTCGTGCAACGTGGCGGTGCCCCACAACTCGACTCCGTCACCGGTCTCGGTCACCTGCCAGTGCAGGGCGACCTTGTCGTTGGTGGCGACGTTCCGGGCCTTGCGGGAATCCGTCCCGATCATCACCCACAACACGTCGCGTTCCCAGCACGGGTGGACCGGCACCACGTCGGGCTGGCCGTCGGGGCGCACGGTGGCCAGGTGCGCCCACGGCGACAGCCGGGTGCAGTGCGCCTTCACCTCGTCGAGCGTGGTCATCTCAGGCCTCCGGCGCGGGGTAGTGCAGGCCCGGGATCCCGAGCTTCCAGGACTCGAACTCGTTGGGCACCAGGCCCTCGTAGGTCGTGCCGACGCGCGGCGCGTCCTTGGCCCAGTAGTAGTGCGAGGGCGTGATCTGCCACGCCCCTCGGCTGGCCTCGTGGCCACCGTCGACGAACAGCGTGTGCCCGGTGACGTAAGCCCCGGCGTCGGAGGCGAGCAGCAGCAGCGGCCCGATCAGATCGCTCGTGGTGTCGCCGAGGCGCCGCATCGGCGTGCGGCTCTCGATCCACGGAGCCATGCCGACGCCCTCGAGGAACGGGCGGGTCATCTCGGTGACGAAGAAGCCCGGAGCGATGGCGTTCACGCGCACCTTGCGATCGCCCCACTCGACGGCGAGTTGGCGGGTGAGGTTCAAGACCGCGCCCTTGGCCGTGTGGTACCAGGGGTTGTTGTACTCGCTGCCGCCCGAGCCGAGGATCGACGCGATGTTGATGATCGACCCACTCCCCCGCTCGAGCATGTGGGGTGCGGCCTCCCGGCAGAAGTACCAGACGCCCATCAAGTCGACGTCGATCACACGGCGGAAGGTCTCGTGGTCGGCGTGCTCCGACGGCAGGCCCCGAAGGTCGGAGATACCGGCGTTGTTGACCACGATGTCGATCCGGCCGTGCTGGTCGAGCACCTCGGCGATCACCCGCTGCACGTCGGGCACGGACGTGACGTCGCCGGGATGGACGGTCACCTTGCGGCCGCTGGCCTCGCGCACCGACGCCGCGGTCTGCTCGAGCAGGTCTGCGGAGCGCGCCGTGACGGCCACGTCGGCGCCGGCCTGGGCGAGGGCGTGCGCAAACATCACGCCGAACCCCATCGAGGCGCCCGTGACGATCGCGACCTTGCCGGTCAGGTCGAACAGGTCGAGCTGGCCCATGGTCATGCCTCCTCGATCGGATAGTGGAACCCGGGGATGCCATCTTTCAGGATCGCATCGGGGAGCGGCGCCATGCCCGGGTACATCTTGTCCCCGGCGATCGGGCCGGGCCGGTTCCAGTGCGGGTGAGGGGTCTTGAACTGGCTCATGCCCATCACCGACGAGTACCCGCCGTCGACGGGGAGCGTGACACCGGTGATGTAGCTCGCCGCGTCCGAGGCGAGGAACACGACTGCACCCTTCAGCTCGTCGTGCTCACCCATGCGCCGCATCGGGGTGCGGCTGTCGATCCACATCCGCATGCCCGTGAGCTCGAGGCCCTCGCGGACCATCTCGCTCATGAAGTACCCGGGCGCAATCGCGTTGACGCGCACCCCACGGTCGGCCCATTCGACCGCGAGGAGCCGGGTGAGGTTGATCACCCCGGCCTTCGCAGCGTGGTACGCCGGATTGACGAACTCCGACCCGTTGAGGCCGAGCATCGAGGAGATGTTCACGATCGAACCCGAACCGCGCTCGAGCATGTGTCGTCCAGCGGCGCGGGCGAACGCAAACACCCCGGTGAGGTCGACGTCGAGGCACTGGCGGAAATCGGCGACCGACACCTGCTCGCTCGGCTTGCCGGTCGCGTCGTTCACCCCGGCGTTGTTGACGAGGACGTCGAGCTTGCCGTGCGCCTCGACCACCTCGGCCACCACCCGCTCGACGTCGGCGTCGACGGTGACGTCGCCCACGTGCGCGGTCACCTTGCGGCCGGTGGCGTCGGCCAGCGCCTTGGCGTTGGCCTCGAGCAGGTCCTTGGAGCGAGCGGTCAACGCGACGCCGGCGCCGGCTTCGGCGAGCGCAGTTGCCCACACCACACCGAGTCCGTAGCTGCCGCCCGTGACGAGCGCGGTCTTGCCGGACAGGTCGAACATGCGGTCTCCCCCGAGGTTCGTTGGTCCACGGGGCGGGCCCCCACGGACCGTCCGGACGCTACAAGGCGCCTTGCATCCGGGCTGCGTCGAGCGTGTTTTCCAGCAGGCAGGCCACCGTCATCGGTCCGGTTCCACCGGGCATCGGCGTGATCCAGCCGGCCACCTCGGCCACCTCGTCGTAGGCGACGTCGCCCCGCAACCCGGCCTCGGTGCGCGAGATCCCGACGTCGATGACCGCCGCACCCGGCTTGGTGTGGGCCGCGGTGATGATGCCGGCGACCCCGACGGCGGACACGATCACGTCGGCCTCCCGGCACACCGCGACCAGGTCGCGCGTCCGGGAGTGCGCGATCGTCACTGTTGCATCGGCACCCTTCGCGGCGAGCAAGAGCGCAACGGGGAGCCCGACGAGCGTCGAACGGCCGAGCACGACGGCGCGCCGACCGGCGAGCGGCACCTCGTGGTGCTCGAGGAGCCGCATCACCCCCCGGGGCGTGCAGGGCACGAGGCCGGGGCGGCCCCGCACGAGCGCCCCGAGGCTCGCAGCGGTGAGCCCGTCCACGTCCTTCGCGGTCGGCACGAGATCGAGCACCGCCTCAGGGTCGAGACCGGACGGCAGGGGCAGTTGCACCAGGATCCCGTGCACGGTCGGATCGGCCGCAAGACCCGCCACGGCGTTCTCGACCTCGGCCTGTGCGGCGCTCGCCGGCAGATCGAGGTGGCGGGACGTCATCCCGACCGCTTCGGCCTGACGATGCTTCGAAGCCACGTAGCGCCGTGACGGGCCGTCGTCACCGACGAGCACCGTGGCCAGGCACACGTGCGGGTTGCCGGCGGCGGCGAGCGTCTCGGCCACCCGGGACCGCACGAGGGCGGACAACGCGGTGCCGTCGAGGACGATGGCGGACATCGGCGTCGACCGTAGAGGATCCCGGAGCGCCCGTGCCCGTCCCCGCCGGGACCGGTTCGCTAGCGTGTCGCCGGTGAAGCGGCCGACGGTCGAGGAGCGCCGGAACGAGATCCTCGAAACGACCTGCCAGGTCGTGGTCGAGCGCGGCTTCGCGGCCACGCGGGTAGCGGACGTGGCCAACAAGCTCGGCGTGTCCACCGGGCTGATCCACTACCACTTCGACACCAAGGACGAACTGCTCGCCGAGGCGCTCGCCTATGCGGCGCGGGCCGACCTCGCCCGGCTGGAAGCCGAGGTCGCCGAGGGCGCATCACCGCTCGACAAGCTCAACCGGGTGTTCCTGCTCTACTCCCCGGCCGAGGCCGAACCGGGCTGGATGCTCTGGATCGACTCCTGGGGCGAGGCCCTGCGGAACCCGGCGTTGAAACGGATCTCGCAACGGCTCGACGACGCCTGGCAGACGGTGCTCGAGGACGTGATCGTCGAGGGCGTCAAGGACGGCACGTTCACCTGCGCGGACCCGCACGCGACAGCATGGCGGCTCGCCGCCATGCTGGATGGCCTCGGCCTGCAGGTGACGGTGCACGAGGACGTGGTCAGCCGCGACGAGCTTCTCGCCTGGGTCCGCCAGGCAGCGTGTGTCGAGCTCGGCCTCCCCGCCGGCGCGTTCGCCGCGGCATGATCAGCTCGATTCCTTGAGCTCCCGGCGCAGTTCGGCGATCTCGTCGCGCAGGCGGGCGGCGTATTCGAACCGGAGCTCCGCCGCCGCCTCGTTCATCTCCTCGGTGAGGGTCTGCACGAGCCGGGCGAGCTCGCTGTGCGGCAACTCGAGCAGCTCGCTGCGCCGCTTGGTGTCCCGCTCGCGCTGGCGACGCTTGTCCTTGCCCGGTAGCGGCGCGCCGCTGTCGGGTCGCAGCATCGACAAGATGTCGGTGACCGCTTTGCGGATCGTCTGCGGATTGATGCCGTTCTCGGCGTTGTAGGCCTCCTGCAGACCCCGGCGCCGGTTGGTCTCGGAGATGGCACGACGCATCGAGTCGGTGACGCTGTCGGCGTACATGACGACCTGGCCCTCGACGTTGCGGGCGGCTCGACCGATGGTTTGGATCAGCGATGTCTCCGACCGCAGGAAGCCCTCCTTGTCGGCGTCGAGGATGCACACGAGCGACACCTCGGGCAGGTCGAGGCCCTCGCGCAGGAGGTTGATGCCGACCAGTACGTCGAACTCGCCGAGACGCAGGCCGCGCAGGATCTCGATGCGCTGGATGGTGTCGATGTTGGAGTGCAGGTACCGCACCCGCAGGCCCTGCTCGAGCAGGTAGTCGGTGAGGTCCTCGGCCATCTTCTTCGTGAGCGTGGTGACGAGCACCCGGTCGCCCTTGGTGACCCGCTCCTCGACCATGGCCATCAGGTCGTCGATCTGGCCCTTGGTGGGCTTCACGATCACCTCGGGATCGACCAGGCCGGTGGGGCGCACGATCTGCTCGACGACGCGCGACGACACCCGTAGCTCGTACTCCCCCGGCGTCGCCGACAGGAACACCACCTGGTTGAGCCGCTCCATCACCTCTTCGAAGGTGAGCGGCCGGTTGTCCCGAGCCGAGGGCAGCCGGAACCCGTGCTCGACGAGGACGTCCTTGCGGCTGCGGTCGCCGGCGTACTGGCCGTGGAGCTGCGGCACGGCCTGGTGGCTCTCGTCGATGACGAGGAGGTAGTCCTTCGGGAAGTAGTCGAGGAGGGTGAACGGCGGCTCGCCGTGGGTGCGGCCGTCGATGTGCATCGAGTAGTTCTCGATGCCGTTGCAGTAGCCGACCTCCTGGATCATCTCGAGGTCGTACTGGGTGCGCATGCGTAGCCGCTGGGCCTCGAGCAGCTTGCCGCTGGCCTCGAAGGATGCGAGCCGTTCCTGCAGTTCGGCTTCGATGCCCTGCACGGCGCGACGCATCCGCTCCTCGCCGGCCACGTAGTGGGTGGCGGGGAACACGATCACCTCGGACAGCTCCCGCAGCTGCTCGCCGGTGACCGGGTCGATCACGGTGAGACGGTCGACGGTGTCACCGAACATCTCGATGCGCAGCACCGATTCCTCGTAGGCCGGGTGGACCTCGATGGTGTCGCCCCGGACCCGGAACTTCCCTCGGCCGAGCGTGAGGTCGTTGCGGTCGTACTGCAGGTCGACGAGCTTGCGCAGGATCGAGCGCTGGTCGTAGTCGACCCCGGTGTGCAGTTCGACGAGCTGACCACGGTATTCCTCGGGGTTACCCATGCCGTAGATGCACGACACCGACGCCACGACGATCACGTCGCGCCGGGTGAGCAGCGCGGCGGTGGCGGAGTGGCGCAACCGGTCGATCTCGTCGTTGATCGAGGAGTCCTTCTCGATGTACGTGTCCGACGACGGGATGTACGCCTCGGGTTGGTAGTAGTCGTAGTAGGACACGAAGTACTCGACCCGGTTGTTGGGGAAGAACTCCTTCATCTCGCTCGCGAGCTGCGCGGCGAGCGACTTGTTGGGGGCCAAGATCAGCGTCGGCTTCTGCACGTTCTCGATCGTCCAGGCGATGGTGGCCGACTTCCCCGATCCGGTGATGCCGAGCAGCGTCTGGAACCGCTCCCCTTCGACGATCCCGGTGCTGAGCTGTTCGATGGCGGCGGGCTGGTCGCCGGCCGGCGAGAACTCCGACACCACACGCAGGCGCTCCACGGCCGGCATCCTACCGCCGTACGCGTGTTCGCAACCGGTCGTCGGTGGCTTGTCCACCGGGCGCCCGGTCGGTCAGATGCGGTCCCAGATCATCGGTCGGGCCGCGGCGCCGAAGAACACCTCGTCGGGGCTGTGGCGGTCGATGTGGCCCATGATGTTCCGGTAGGTGCCGAACCCGCACAGCTCGCGCAGCCGGGGTGGGAACGTGGCGACCCGATCGAGCGGTAGGCCGAGTTGCTGGTTCTCCTGCTGGCGGATCCAGCCGGCGCAGTAGTTCATCGCCACGCCGTAGCGACGCCGGTCGGTCGTGTTGGCGCCGCCGCCGTGCCACAGCGAGCCGTGCCAGACGAGCACGCTGCCGGCGAGCATCTCGGCCGGGATCGAGTCGTAGTGGGTGCCATAGGCCGGGGCATGGTCGGCCTTGTGCGAGCCGGGCACGAGTCGCGTCGCCCCGTTGGCCTCGGTGAAGTCGGTCAGCGCCCACATCGTGTTGCACACGGTTGCGGCGTGCGGGCGCGGGATCGGCATCACCTGGTCGTCGGCGTGGAGCGGCTGGGCCCGTTCGCCCGGTGCGATGGCGATCGAGGACAGCGACGACACCAGGCACCCGGCGTCGAGGACGCCGTCGACCACGGCCAGCACCCTCGACTCCACCGGCATCCGTTCGAACAGCGGGCCGTGAGCCAACAGGTTGTAGATCCGCCAGGTGGCGGCGCCCTCGAAGGAGTTGGCGTGCGGGCGGATCGACTGCTCGGCCTCGATGCCCTCGAGGGCCTCGATCACCGATGCGGCGTAGGTGGCGTCGAAGACGTCGTGCACGATCGTGAACCCGTCGCGATCGATGGCGGCGAGGTGCTCAGCGACGTCGGCGGTGGTCACGCCCGCCACGCTACGGCTCGGGGAGCTCCACCTCGACCATGCCGTCGACGACCCGGGTCGGGTAGGTGCGCAGATCGGCGCCCGGGTGGCTCAGGCCGCGCCCGGTGGACAGGTCGAATCGCCAGGAGTGCATCGGGCATTCGATCCAGCCCTTGCGCCGGTACCCCGCGGTCAAGGGCGCGCCGAGGTGCGGGCAGACGTTGTCGACCGCGCACGGTCGGCTGCCCTCGACGACTACGAGCACCTCGGCCCCGGCGTGCGGCACGCAGGCGAGCGCATCCGGGTGCGAGAGCGAGGCGAGCGAGGCGACGCGGACCCACACGGCAAGAACGCTACGCCGCCGCCCAGGGGATGCCCAGGAACCGCCCCTACCGTGCCGCCAGTGGACACCGAGTTCGGCAGCGTCGATCGGCACGGTGGCCGGGCCCTCGCTCGCGCGTGGCTCACGGTGACCTACGAACGCCCCCACGGACAGGACGCCGCATGACACCACGACACACACACCGCGAGGTGATCGGCCTGTTGGCGTTTGCCGTCGGCGCCCTCGCCGCATGCTCGAGCGACCAGCCAGCGACCGCGACGACCGCGACGACGAGCGCCGCACCGACCGGGGGCTACATCGGCACCCCGCGCCAGCAGATCGGTCACGGTGGGTTCATCGCCCAGGTCACCGACACCCTCACCGGCAAGGTCGTCGCCGTCACCGACGCCGGGTGTCGCTGTCAGGCGATCCACTCGGCGCCCCTCGACCCGGGGTGTGCGACCTCGGCGACCATTCGGTGGGATCCCCGCGCCCAGCTCGTGTGGTCGTCGGACCTGAAGCTCGACAACACCCTGCTGTGCACATTGACCGTGACTAGACCGACGGATTGAAAAAGCGTTGTGGGCGTAGCCGGACTCGAACCGGAGACCTCCACCGTGTCAACGTGAAACAGGCCGCTTTCTGACCTCGGCGTCTTCGCGAAACGTCAATGATTGCAGGGGTTTTCGTGGTGCCTCGTGACGGGCCGTGATGGCGGTTCCGGCGGCTCCTGTGCACCTGGTGTGCACCTGAGCGCGGTATCGTGCCCGCCCCATGGCGTCGATCGTCGACAAGAAACTGAGCGACGGGAGCCGGGCGTACCTCGTGCGGTTCCGTACGCCCGATGGTGCGCAGCGGTCGAAGCAGTTCAAGCGCAAGAAGGACGCCGAGGCGTACGTCAATCTGATCGAAGTCGACAGGCTGCGGGGGACGGTGATCGACCCGAGGCTCGGCCGGCTGACCTTGAACGACTGGTGGGCGAAGTGGTGGCCGACGGTCACCGACCTTCGCCGCACGACCTACGCCCGTGACGAGCAGTACTTCCGCACGCACGTCGTGCCCTGGTTCGGCTCGACGCAGCTCAGCTGGATCGACCGGACCGACATCCGGCGGTGGATCACCTGGATGGTCACCGAC
>JBJTVH010000068.1:0-100284 GCA_046081125.1 Acidimicrobiales bacterium | reverse complement strand
CGGGCGCGAGACTGCCCGCCCTATGAGCGATTCCCCCGAGCTCGAGCACGCCAACGGGTGGGCCGGCTACGAGAACCTCCAGCAGTTCATGGAGATGGACGAGTGGAACCCGCAGGCGGTCGACGGCAGCTCGGCGTTCGTCTGCGGGTTCCGGGGGGCCAACGGCGATCAGCGGGTGCTGGCCCAGGTGAACGTCGAGCGGGAGGTCCTCCTCGTCTACACCTACGCCATGGTCAACATCCCCGAACACCGCCGCCAGGAGATGGCGGAGTTCGTCACCCGAGCGAACTACGGGATGCTGATCGGGAACTTCGAGCTCGACCTGCGGGACGGCGAGATCCGGTACAAGTGCAGCCTCGGATTCCGCGACGTCCCGCTCACCCACCCGATGATCGCCCAATGCCTCTATCCGGCGGTGCAGGTCATGGACCAGTACCTTCCCGGAGTGCTCGGGGTCGGGTTCGGGGACAAGGACCCCGACCAGGTCGTCACCGAGATCGAGAACGCCCAGCCGCCCACGCAAGGACCCCTGCAAGGAGGTGCGTCGTGAGCCTCGTCGAGGTCACCGTCGCCGATCGAGTCGCCACCCTGACGCTCAACAACCCGGGGGAGCGCAACACGCTCACGGCCCCGATGGTCGCCGAGATCCTCGCGGCGATGGACACCATCGAGGCCGATCCCGGCATCGGAGCGGTGGTCGTCACCGGCGCGGCGCCGGCGTTCTGCGCCGGGGCCAACCTGGGCAACCTGCAGGAGTCGACGCCCGAGAGCCTGAAGAACATCTACGCCGGGTTCTTGCGGATCGCCGATAGCCCGCTGCCCACGCTCGCTGCCGTGAACGGTGCCGCAGTGGGTGCGGGCATGAACCTGGCGCTCGGCTGCGACGTGCGGATCGCGGGGGCCTCGGCCCGGTTCGACACCCGGTTCCTCCAGATCGGGATCCATCCCGGTGGGGGCCACACGTGGATGTTGCGGCGCATCGCCGGCCCCCAGGCGGCGATGGCCACCGTCGTGTTCGGCGAGGTGCTCTCCGGTGCCGAGGCCGAGCGCATCGGCCTGGTCTGGCGGTGCGTGGGGGACGACGAACTGCTCGCTGCGGCGCAGGCGATGGCGGCACGGGCGGCGGCGGCGCCGCGCGAACTCGCCGTCGAGACGAAGAAGACGATCAAGGAGATGGCCGGGATCGCCGAGCATCCCGACGCCGTCGAGCGGGAGATCGTCCCGCAGGTCTGGTCCACCCGGCAGCCGTGGTTCGCCGAGAAGATCGCTGCGCTGCAGCGCCGGATCAGCTCGAAGCCGGGCTGATCCACGCCGCGACGAGGTCGTCGCGACGTGCGAGCCACTCCTCGGCGGTGATCGCGTAGCGCACGTGGTCCTCCCAGACCCCGTCGATCTCGAGGTACCGCACGGCGACGCCCTCTTCCCGGAACCGCAGCTTCTCCATCACCCGGCGGCTGTTGGCGTTGCGGGGGATGATGTTGATCTGCAGCCGGTGCAGGCGGAGCTCCTCGAACGCGAACCGGCAGACGACGGCCACCGCTTCGGGCATGTAGCTGCGCCCGGCGCGTTGCTCGTCGATCCAGTACCCGACGTAGGCCGACTGCATCGGCCCCCGTTGGATCGCGTTCAGGTTGATCTCGCCGCCGAACGCTCCGTCCACGAAGATTCCGAACGAGTACCCGTTGCCGAGCTGGCGCTCCCGGTCGCGCGCCGAGCAGCGCAGTAGGTAGCTCTCGCGGTCGACAGCCGGGTCGGCGGCGCCGGGAGGCCGGCGCGGCTCCCATCGCGTCAACCAGGCCGCGTTGCGCCGCCGCACCTCGCTGTAGGACGCGAAGTCCTGAACGGTCAGCGGTCGGAGCAGTACCCGTCGGCCGTACAGGCGCACCACGAGCCCGGACCGTAGTCAGCCCGCTCGCGGCGCGCCGCGGAGCTCGGCGACCAGAGCGTCGAGCAGGTCGGCGTCGCGCACCACGAGTTCGTCGGCGCGCAACCGTCGCAGGAGCGCAACGAGCACGCAGCAGCCGCCCACGATCACGTCGGCCCGCGCCGGCTGGAGCCCGGGGTTATGGATCCGGTCGGCGAGCCGCTCGGTGGCCAGCGTCCGGAACACGTCCTCGGCGGCGGCCCGCCCGAGGCGGAAGCCGTCGACGGCGCTCCGGTCGTAGGTGACCAGCCCGATCTCGACCGCGGCGACGGTCGTGATGGTGCCGGCGACGCCGACGAGGGTGGCGGCGGTGCCGAACACCGGTTGCTCGCGCAGCGCGTCGTCGAGCAGGTCGGTGGCATGGGCGATGGCGTTCGTCAGCTCCTCCGGGCGGGGCGGGTCCCCGGCGAGTTCCGCTTCGGTGAGGCTCACGCAGCCGACCGGGAGCGAGCGCGCGTGCACCACGCCGTCCTCGGTCCGGATCGCCAGCTCGGTCGATCCGCCTCCGATGTCGACCACGAGGTGGGGTGCGGGCTCGTGCAGGCCGTCGGTCGCGCCGAGGAACGACAGGCGGGCTTCCTCGGCGCCGTCGAGGACCTCGGGGCGCACCCCGAGCAGCGCGGTTGCCGCATCGATCAGCGCAGGGGCGTCGGTGGCCCGGCGCATCGCCTGGGTGCCGACCACCCGCAGGCTCCCGACGCCGAATCCGTCGAGTTCGCGGCGGTAGTCGGCCAGGCAAGCCAGGGTTCGAGCCGTTCCCTCGGGTGACAGGAGCCCGGTCCGCGCGGTGCCCGCCCCCAAACGCGTGATCGCCGAACGGCGGGTCAGCACGCCGCCGTCGGGGCCGACGACGAGCAGGCGCACCGAGTTGGTGCCCAGGTCGATCGCGGCGACCGGACCGTCGGGAGCGGTCGTGGCGGTCACGTGCGCAGCCGCTCGGCTACCCAGGCCCCGACGGGGTCGTCGCCTCCGGCGAGGAACCAGGCGTAGTGGGCGTGGAGGCACTTCACGCCGGTGCGGGTGCCTGCGACCCCGCCCGAGGGTCGCGGGCCGGTCCAGTCCGCGGGCAGGTCGGCGTCGCGCTCGACGGCGTAGCGCTCGTGGGCGTCGGCGATCGCTCGGGCGTCGACGAAGCGTTCGGCGTCGCGCACGCCGCCGACCGCCTCCAGCCGGGCGACGGCGCGGGCCTCCTCGGCGCCGACCAACCAGTACCGGGTGGGCATCGGCGTTCCGTCGTCGAGCAAGGGGGCGTTGCGCAGCACGACCGGCCCGCCCGACCGATCCCGCACGACGACCTCGAACCGTCCCGCCGGGCGCCGGCCGAGCAGGGCGATCACCCGGGCGAGGTCGTCGTCGGCCATGGCCCGCACACGTTACCGACGCCGACGCGCCCTCGCCCCGGCCTGGGGCCGGGGCGAGGTGGGGGTGCGGGGGCGCCGGGCGCCCGGTGGCTGACCGGGAACGGTCAGATCTTGAAGGCGCCTACGATCGTGCTCAGCTCGCGGGCGAGGCGGCTGAGTTCCTCGGCGGAACCTTCGCGGCCGTAGCTGATGGAACTGGTGCCGCTCGTGGCGTCGACGAGCTGGCGGGAGATCTCGCTCGCCGTGATCGTCTGCTCCTCGACGGCCGAGGCGATCGTCGACTGGCTGTCGTGGATCGTGCCGATGACCTCGCTGATGCGGGCCATCGCGCCCCGGGCCGACTGCGAGTCGTTCTGGATGTTGCCGACCGTCGCCCGGATGGCTTCCGTCGCCTTGGTGGTCTCCTGGGCTAGCTCCTTCACGCTGTTGGCCACGATGGCGAACCCCCGGCCGGCCTCGCCGGCACGAGCTGCTTCGATCGTCGCATTCAGCGCGAGCAGGTTGGTCTGCTCGGCGATGGCCGAGATCATGTCGACCACGGAGGAGATCTGGCGGGACGACTCGTCGAGCTTGGCGATGAGCTCCACGGCGTTGTCCGACAGGCTCACGGCCGACGTCGCGATCGAGGATGCCTGGGAGGCCGAGGTGGAGATCTCCCGGACGCTCGCCGTCATCTCCTCGGTGCCCGACGCGACCGTCTCGATCGAGGCCGTGACCTGCGTCGCGTTGGACGCCAGGTGGGCTGCCGTGGACTGGAGCACCGTGACCGCTCCTGCGATGTGCGCAATGGCGGCGCGGGTCGAGTCGACGGTGGTGTTGAGGCGCCTGGACAATTCGCCGAGTTCGTCGGAAGCTCCTTCGGTCGCCTTGACCGTGAGGTCGCCGTCGGCGACCTTGCCGAGGAGATCCTTGAGATCGTTCACCGGGTCCTTGACGGACCGGGCGATGAGCAGGCCCATGCCGATAGCAAGACCGATGGCGAGCACCATGATGACGACCATGTTGCGCCGTCCGGCGCCGGCGGTGTCGTCGATGGCTGCGGCGAGGCGGGTGTTTTCGGCAGCGTTCGACGTGACCGCCTTTGCGAAGGCGGCGTCCGCCGATTCGAACGCGCTCTGTGCTGCGCTCAGCGATGCGGTGATCGCGGCTCGGTCCTTCGCCTTCACGGCGTCGAGCACCTTGGCTCGTTCGGTGCGGAACGTCGCCGTCGCCGCCTTCGCCGTGCGGGCGTCGGCCAGCACGTTCGCCGGCAGCGCATACCCCGACAGGAATCGGTCCAGTTGGGCGTCTGCGGTCGCGTCCTGCTCGGTCATCTTTGCGAGTCCAACGGCGCTGTCACCCTCGGCAGCGATGCGCAGGGCGCTCGCCCACGAGGCCGTCACGTGCGTCTCGGCGGCGTGCAGGTCGGCCGTGGCGTCGATCCCGTCCACTTTCAGGCTGCCGCCGTCGTCGGAGAGCGACGACACGGCGCGCAGGCCCACGACGCCCACGACGAGAGCGAGGAGCGCAAGGGCGCCGAAGGCCATCATGAGGCGGGGCAGCATGCGGAGCTGCCGCAGCGCCGACAGGGAGGGAGCGTTCATGGTTCTCCAGTGCTCGAGGGCACCCGTCTTTTCGGCCCGGCAGACGCGGAGTTGAGCGTAGCTAACGACGAGTCGGAACTTCGAGGGCGCTCCGGGCCCCCGGGCCGGCTCAGCCCTTGCGGCGGCGGCGAAGCAGGAGCAGCAGCACGACGACGATGAGGCCGATCGGCGCCAGGCGCTTGAGCATCGACGCGCCGGCGGTCTCGAGCAGATCGATCGGTTGGGCCTCGGGTGCATCGATCTTGCGCGGTCCGGTGCTCGCCGCCTTCGGAGCGGCTGCGCCGCCGTCACCCGATGGCGCGGTCGAGGCTTCGGTGGCCGCCGTCTCGGCGGGAGCCATAGAGGCCTGCTCCTCGACGACGGGTGCTGCCGCCCGGGCGGCGGCCTGCGGGGCGAGCACCTGGCTCTCGAGGTTGTCGACGAACTGGCCGAGCAGCTTGGTGGAGACATCGGCGAGCGCGCCCCGGCCGAACTGCGCAACCTTGCCGGTGATCGTGAGATCGGTCGTCACGGTGACCTTCGTCGAGTTGGGTCCGGCCGCCTCGGCCTGGGCGGTGATCAACGCTTCCGCGTTGCCCTTGCCCCCGGTGTCACGGCCCTTGCCTTTCAACACGGCGCGGTGGTTGACGTCGTCGCGCTCGACCCAGGTGGCCTCGCCCTTGAACTGGGCCAGGATCGGGCCGACCTTCACCTTCACCACACCCCGGTAGGTGTCGCCGTCGACCTCCTGCAACTGTGCGCCCGGCAGGCAGGGCGCGATCAGCTCGACGTTGGTGAGCGTGGCCCAGGCCTCGTCGATCGAGGTGTTGACGGTGAAGTCGTTCACGAGCTCCATCGGTGCAGGTCCTCCACGGTGTCGATGTCTGCCGGGTGGCCCGGGCACGCTACCTCCCGGATCAGCTCGGGATGCGACCGCATGAGCACCCGGGCGCCTGCGTCCCCGGTGACCGGTAACGCCGGCCACACGTCGGACGCGAGCCGAACCGGGTTCCGCCGCCGGCCGTCGTAGGTGGCCACGGCGATCCGAGCGTCGGCGGCGGCCACTCGGCGCCACGCCTCCGCTGGGATCCCGGGCTGATCCCCGAGGCCGACGACGACGGCCTCGTGTCCCCGTTTGCTGGCATATCGGATCGCCATCTGCAGCGAGGTGGCCTGACCGTCGTTCCAGTCGGGGTTGTGGAGCACGGTGACCCCGGGCGGCGTAGGCACCGGGGTCGCGCCCGTGACCACCACGACCTCGTCGAGCCCGGCCTCGAGTACTGCGGCCAGGGCATGGTCGACCACGGTGCGTTCGCCGAGCGGGGCGAGCAGCTTGTGGGTCGGCCCCTGGAAGCGGCTGCCACTCCCGGCGGCCAGGAGCACCCCGGCGATCGTCACGACCGCAGGGTAAGCGAAAATGTGACGGTCGCGTTGCAATATGACGGATCGATGAAGCATGCTGTCATGCGTTCGACACGCAGCGGTTGGGGCTGGTGGGGTCGACCGGGCCTTCGGGCCTGGTCGCGCCTCGCTCCGGGCCTGATCCTGGGAGGTCCTGGTGCCCCGCTCGACCCGATTGTTGCGATCCCTGCGGATCGGCATCGTGGCCGTCGCCCTCGGCGCGGTCGCAGTTCCGGTGGTCGCGGTCCTCGGCGCCCCGGCGGCCGTGGCCGCGCCGGTCGCAAGACTCGATCTCCCTGTCGTGGTGGTGGCTGCAGAGGCGTTGGCTGCGCTCGAGCGTGGCGACCGGCTCGGATTCCTCCTCGCTCGTGCCGAAGTCGCTCGGGCGGTCGCGTCGGCGACCGAGACGGCGGTCGCGGAGCTGACCGGTGCCTGGGAGCGGGCCGGTGAGTTGCGGACCTCCGTGATCCTGACCGCGCTCACCCAGCTCGGCACGCCCTACCGGCGCAACACCAGCGAGCCCGGCGTGGGCTTCGACTGCTCCGGGCTCACCAAGTTCGCGTGGGCCGCAGGTGCCGGTGTCGAACTGCCGCGGTCCTCGGAACGTCAGGCGGCGGCCGGGCGGGCGGTTCGACGGGACGACGCCCTCGCCGGCGACATCGTCCACTATCCCGGCCACGTGTCGCTTTACCTCGGGGTGGTCGGGGCCGCGTTGCACGCTCCGTACACCGGCCGGACGGTCGAGTTCAACCGATCGACGGCCCGCTGGGTGCGCTACGTGTCGCCGGTGACCGCCGACGAGGCATCGCCCACTGCGTGATCCCGGCGGGATCAGGCGTGGATGGGCCCGTCGCCGTCGCGCAGGCTGGCCACGACCCGGCCGCGCCGGCGCCCGATGATCTCGGCGCAGATCGAGATGGCGGTCTCCTCGGGCGTTCGAGCCCCGAGGTCGAGGCCGATCGGGGCAAGGATCCGGTCGAGGTCGGCGCGCTCGGTGACACCGACCTCGGCGAGGCGCTCCATTCGGCGGGCGTGGGTCTTTCGCGAGCCCATCACGCCGAGGTACCCGACCCGGGAGCGCAGGGCACCCTGGATCGCTGGCACGTCGAACTTCGGGTCGTGCGTGAGGACGCACACTGCGTCGCGCGAGCCGAGCGTCGGGCCGATCCGTTCGAGGATCCGATCGGGCCAGTCGACGACGACCTCGTCGGCCATCGGGAACCGGCGTTTGGTGGCGAACACCTCGCGGGCGTCGCAGACCACCACGTGATAGCCGAGGACCTTGGCCACCTTGGCCAGCGCCGCCGTGAAGTCGACGGCACCGAAGATCACCATCGTGGGGGGTGGGGCGAAGCTCTCGACGAACACGCTCACCCGCTCGACGCCGGGTTCCTCGTCGAGGGTCTGGCCCTGGGCTCCGTAGTGGCGGATCCCGGTGCGTCCCGCTTCGAGCTCGGCTCGGGCATCGCGGGCGGCGAGCACGTCGAGCTGCGGGTCGCCGAGCGATCCGAGCGGTTCGTGCCCGGGTCGTATGAGCAGCTTGGCGCCGGTGCCGGGCCCGTCGACGACGGTGGCGAGACCGACGGGTTCGCCGCTGCGAAGACAGTCGCGCAGGATCTCGTAGAGCGTGCTCACGGTCGCGTCACCAGTCGAGCGGTTCGATGTAGAGCCGGATCGTGCCGCCGCAGGTGAGCCCGACGGCGAACGCCTCGTCGTCGGAGTAGCCGAAGCTCACCACGCGGCGGGACGCCTCGCCGCGCAGGATGGCGAGGGCCTCACCGACGACCGCGCCTTCGACGCAGCCCCCGGACACCGAGCCCGATACCTCGCCGTCCTCGGAGACCGCCATCGTGGCCCCGGGGTCGCGCGGCCCCGAACCCTCGATCGCCACGACGCGCGCGACGGCCACGCGCTTGCCGGCCGATCGCCATCGTTCGATGTCGGGGAGCACCTCGAGCATGGGGTCAGTCTGCCCGGTCGGTGGCACCGATCCTCGCCCCGGCCACCCGAACCGCCCCGGCGACGGCCTCCAACGAGAGCGGCATCGGCCCGAGTCGCTCGCCGTCGGCCCACACGTCGGCACCTCCGGCCAGTGCCACCGTGCGAGCGCGAAGGAACGTCACGGCCGGATTCGTGCGGTGTGCGCCCGAGTAGACGGTCGGGAAGAAGCGCAGGAGCCGGAGCCGCCCGACCGCTCCGACGATGGTCACGTCGAGGAGGCCGTCGCACGGGTCGGCATCGGGACAGATCGCCATGGCGCCGCCGAAGAACCGGGTGTTGCCGACGGCGATCAAGGTTGCGTCCGTCCGGTGCTCGACGCCGTCGACGGTCAGCACCAGGCGGTCGGGCCGCAGGCCCGGCAGGCCGAGCAGCGTGGCCACCTGGTAGCGGGCGGCGCCACGGGGCCACCGGAGCCGGTTCGCTCGCTCGTTGACCCGCACGGAGAACCCGGCCGTCGCCACGCTCAGGGCCCAGCCGGCATCGCTGCGCATCGCGTCGATCGCCGTCGGTTCGCCGTTCACCGCAAGCTCGGCGGCGGCGAGCGGATCGTCGACGGGTAGCCCGAGTGCACGGGCGATGTCGTTGCCGGTCCCGAGGGCCACGATGCCGAGCGTGATCTCTGCTCGACCGGCGACGGCCGGCAGGGCACGGTGGACCAGCCCGTCGCCGCCGACCACCACGAGCCGGTCTAGGCCGGCCGACAGGCCCCGGCGGGCAGCGGCGGCCACCTCGGCCGGGCCGGCGGCATCGAGTTCGACGAGTTCACCGCCGGCGAGGTCCGTCAGCCGAGCCCGGACCGCGTCGAGGGTGCGAGGACTCGCGCCCCCGGCCGCCGGGTTGACGAGCACCCCGACGGTGCTCAGCCCGCCGCCTTGTCCAAGAACCGATCCGTGTCGACCACGACGCGAGACACCTTGCCGGCCGCAACGATGCCGCGGGCATCGTTCACCGTGCAGGAGAACGACAGCCGCCGCCCCTCGACCTTGTCGAGGTGGGCCTCGGCGACCACGCTCGTGCCGACCAGGTTCGGCTGCAGGTGATCGAGCTGCACCCGGATCCCGACCGAGGTGGTGCCCGGCTCGAGATGGCCGTCGAGGGCACGGCACGTCGCCTCCTCGACGAGGGCGACCACCCGGGGGGTGCCGAGCACGGGGACCGAGCCCGAGCCGAGGGCGACGGCCGTGTCGGCGTCGGTCACCACGAGCGTTACGGTGGCCGACAGGCCCGGTTCCAGGGTCATCGGCCGTCACGCTACGACGGCGGTCCGGCCTCCGGCCACCGGGCGCGCTCCACCCGCGTTCGGGGCTGACCGATAGCCTTCCCGGATGCTCGATCGCGATCTGCTCACGGAGGTCCTCGGCGGGGCGTTGCGCCACGGTGGAGAGTTCGCCGAGGTGTACGTCGAGGACAAGACGTCCTCGTCGGCCCACCTCGACGACGGTCGGGTCGAGCAGGTCACCTCCGGTCGGGACCGGGGCGCGGGCATCCGCGTCGTGATCGGCGACACCACCGGCTTCGCCCACACGGCCGACCTCAGCCTCGCCGGGCTGCGGGCCGCGGCCGAGGCCGCGTCCGCTGCGGCGCGCGGCGGGGGCGGCGGGGCCAAGGTCGTCGCACTCACCGAGCGCCGGGTCACCCCGGTCAACGTGATCGAGACGTACCCCGACACGATCACCAAGGCGACCAAGGTCGCACTGCTGCAACGGGCCGACGCCGCGGCCCGGGCCGCCGGCACGGCCATCGCCCAGGTGTCGGCCGGCTACGGCGACAGCCGCAAGCGGATCCTGGTCGCCAACTCCGACGGGCTGTTCGCCACCGACGACCAGGTCCGCACGATGTTCCGGGTCACCGCGGTGGCCAGCGGGGACACCGGTATGCAGACCGGGTACGAGTCGATCGGGCACACGATCGGGTTCGAGCTGTTCTCCCGCTACGACGTCGAGGAGGTGGCCCGCGCCGCGGCCACCCGGGCTCTCACCAAGCTCAAGGCCCGTCCCGCCCCGTCGGGCAGCCTGCCGGTGGTGATCCGGGCCGGCTCGGGCGGCGTGCTGTTCCACGAGGCGTGCGGCCACGGACTCGAGGCCGACCTCGTCGGCAAGGGCGCGAGCGTCTACAAGGGCCGGGTCGGCGAGCAGGTCGCCAGCCCGCTCGTCACCCTGATCGACGACGGCACGATGTCGAGCGAGTGGGGCGCCATCACGATCGACGACGAAGGCCACCCGGCGCAGCGCAACGTGCTCATCCGCGACGGCGTGCTCACCGACTACATGTGGGACTTCCTGCGGGCCCGCAAGGACGGCCGGCCCCAGTCCGGCAACGGCCGCCGTCAGAGCTACCAGCACCTGCCGATGGTGCGGATGACGAACACGTTCGTCACCAACGGCACCGAGGACCCGTCCGAGCTGATCCGCGACACCCCCAACGGGGTGTACGTCGCGCAGCTCGGGGGCGGCAGCGTCAACACCGCCACCGGCGATTTCGTGTTCGGGATGACCGAGGCCTACCTGATCGAGAACGGCGAGATCACCGAGCCGCTGCGTGAGGGCAACCTGATCGGAAACGGCCCGCAGGTCCTCAAAGACATCGACCGGTTGGCCAACGACTTCGCCATGGGCAACCCGGGCACGTGCGGCAAGGACGGCCAGGGTGTCCCGGTCGGTGACGGCCAGCCGACGTTGCGGGTCAAGGCCCTCACCATCGGGGGGACGGCGGCGTGAGCGGGTCCGAGGAGCTGCTGGCGCTCGCCCGGCGGGTCGCCGAGCAGGCCCGGCCCGGCGAGCAGGTCGAAGCGTTCGTGTCCCGGGACCGGGACACCAGCGTGCGGGTGTACGAGGGCGAGATCGAGCAGCTCACCTCGGCCCAGTCCGAAGGGATCGGCGTGCGGGTGATCCGTGACGGCCGCATCGGGTTCGCCTACGCCGGGGTGCTCGACGACGCCGTCGTGGCCGAGGTGCTGGCCGAGGCCCGGGACAATGCCGGGTTCGGCTCGTCGGACCCGTGGGCCGGCCTGGCCGAGCCCGACGGCGTGGCCGTCCCGGCGCTCGAGCTGTGGTCCGACGACCTGGCCGCGTTCGCAGCCGACGACAAGGTGCGCCTCGCGCTCGACCTCGAGCGTCGCACCCTCGGGCTCGACCGGCGGATCCGCGTCGAGGAGGCGTCCTACTCCGACGTGCTGGCCGAGGCTGCGGTCGCCGCCTCCACCGGGATCGCGGTCCACGGGCGGGAGTCGGGCTGCTACGTGGTGGTGTCGACCCTCGCCGACGACGGCGACGAGACCCACACCGGGTTCGGGTTCTCGGTCGGACGCTCGCCGGCCGACCTCGACCCGGACAAAGCGGCCCGGGAAGGTGCCGAGCGGGCCACCCGGCTGATCGGCTCGACCAAACCGGCGAGCGGCCGCGTCACCGTCGTGCTCGACCCGTACGTCACCGCACAGTTCCTGTCGATCATCGCGTCGACCCTCAACGGCGAGAGCGTGCTCAAGGGCCGGTCGCTGTTCGCGAACCGGCTCGGCGAGCAGGTCGCCCCCTCGTTCGTCACCCTCGTCGACGACCCGACGAACCCGTTGGCGTACACCGCGTCCGAAGTCGACGGGGAGGGCCTCGCCTCCCGGCGCAACCTGCTCATCGACGGCGGGGTGCTGCGCCAGTTCGTGCACAACGCCTACAGCGCCCGGCGGGCCGGGGTGCACTCCACCGGCTCGGCGGTGCGCGGCGGGTTCAAGTCCACGCCCGGTGTCGGGTGCCGGGCGATCCAGCTCGCACCGGGAACCCGCAGCCAGGCCGACCTGGTCCGCGACGTCGGCGACGGCGTGCTGGTGCAACAGGTCTTGGGGCTGCACTCCGGGGTGAACCCGGTGTCGGGCGACTTTTCCTCGGGCGCAGCCGGCCTGCGCATTACCGGCGGCGAGCTCGGTGCCCCGATCCGGGAGTTCACGATCGCGTCGACGTTGCAGCGCATGCTCCTCGACATCCGCGAAGTCGGCGGTGATCTCGACTGGCTGCCGATGTCGGCGGTCGGGATGAGTCTGGTGATCGAGGGGATCAGCCTCAGCGGGTCGTAGCGACCGGCAGGGCGCGCAGCCCCCGGATCACGAATGTCGGGTGGAACTCGGGCTCGGCGGCCAGGGTGAGGCCCGGCGCCCGGGCGGCCAGCGCGGCGAGCGACACCGCAAGCTCCGCCCGGGCCAGCGGGGCGCCGAGGCAGAAGTGGGCGCCGCCGCCGAAGCCGACATGACCGGCATCGCCCCGACCGGCATCGAAGCGGTCAGGGTCGGCGAAGCGGCGAGGATCGCGGTTGGCTGCGCCGAACAGCAGGCCGACCCGTTCGCCGGGGCCCAAGCGGTGCCCGGCGAGCTCGATCCCGGCGGGGTCGATCACGATCCGGTCGAACAGCATCAGCGGCCCGTCGAAGCGGAGGCACTCCTCGAGCACGCTCCCGGCGTCGACGGCGCCGTCGGCGAGCCGCCGCCACTGGTCGGGATGCGACAACAGGGCCCGCAGGCCGTTGCCGAGCGCGTTCACCGTCGCCTCGTGTCCGGCGTTGAGCAGCAGCACCACCGTGGAGCGGCGCTCGGCCGGTGACAGCCCGAGCGGGCCGAGCACGTCGGGCAGCCCGTCGACGTAGGCGGCGAACTCGACCGCCGCCAGCTCGGCCGCCGCCCGCTGCTTGGGTGGCGGCGCCACCTCGTAGAGCCGGACCATGGCATGGGACCAGGCCAGCAGCCGGGGTCCGTCGGCACGGGGCACGCCGAGCAGGTCGCAGATCACCGACACCGCGAACGGCCCGGCGTAGTCGGCGAGGAGATCGACCGCATCGCCGTCGCGCAGCCGGGCGAGCACGGGATCGAGCAGTTCGGCCGCGAGGGTCTCGATGGCCGGACGCCGTGCCGCCACCGCCGACGGGGTGAACAGCCGGGCGACCCGGGCCCGCAGCCGTTCGTGGTCCGGGCCCTCCAGATCGAGCAGCGACCAGCGTTCCAGGGCCGAGAAGGCCGGGCAGCCGGAACGTGCCGGCGCGCCGGTGGCCGGATCGACGCGTCCGAGGCGGCGGTCCCGCAACGCGGCTGCGACCTCGGCGTGCCGGCACAGCAACCAGCCGCCGCGGGTCGTGTCCGCGACCAGCGGCGCCGTGTCCCGGGCGGCGGCGAGCGCCGGGTACGGGTCGGCGACGGCGAGCGTGCGTAGGTCGAGCGACGGCACGGCGGGTGTAGGGGTTGGGGCCACGGCGACCACGAGGGTAGGTGTGCCAGGGTTGTCGCCCGTGCCCGGGACCCGACCGACCCTCGACACGGTCGCGCCGTGGGTGTTCGTCGCCCTGTGGTCCACCGGGTTCGTCGGTGCCCACTACGCCGGCGACGCCGGGCCGTTCAGCTTCCTCGCCGTCCGCCTGGTGGCCGCCGCGGCGATCCTGGCCGCCGTCGCCCGGGCCCGGGGTGAGGCCTGGCCGGTGGGCCGTCGGGCCTGGGCCGATCTCGGCCTGGCCGGCCTCGGCGTGCACGCCGTCTACCTGAGCGGGGTGTTCTGGTCGATCGGCAACGGGTTGCCGGCCGGGCTGTCGTCGTTGATCGCCGGGCTGCACCCGGTGGTGACGTCGGTCGCGGCGCGTGTCGCGCTGGGGGAACGGCTGACCGCCCGCCAGTGGGCCGGCGTCGGCCTGGGCTTCACCGGGGTGGCGGTCGTGGTCGGCGACAAACTCAGCGCCGGCGGCGCCGAGGCCTCGTGGCCGGCGGTCGTCGCCATGGGCCTCTCGGTGGTCGGCATGTCGGCCGGGACGTTGTGGCAGCGGGCCCGCAACTCGGCCCAGCCGCTGCTGACCGGCACCGCCGTCCAGTACCTCGGCTCGGCCGCCGTGCTCGCCGTGCTCGCCGTCACCGTCGAGGGTTGGGACGTGACGGTGACGCCGTCGTTCGTGTTCGCCGAGATCTGGTCGGTCGTGGTGCTGTCGTGCGGCGCCGTGCTGCTGATGAACCTGTTGCTGGCCCGGCGAGCCGCGGCACGGGTGTCGACGTTGTTCTTCCTCACCCCGGCGCTGTCGGCGGCCGCAGGGGCGGTGCTCTACGGCGAACGGCTCGGCTGGATCGCCCTGCCCGGCCTCGCCGTCTCGGCGGTCGGGGTGGCGCTCACCAACCGCCGCTGATCGACCCGCGATCTCGACGGCATCCGCACGAAGGGCTCACACGCTGCTCACAAGTGGGCGTGATGCTGGTGCTCAGGACGGAAGCACCGTGCACCACGAACGGAGACATCACCATGCGCACCAAGATCGTCGTCGCCACCCTTGCGGGCCTGCTCACCGTCGGCGCGGCGGCGCCGGCCTTCGCCGCCGAGTCCGGCCCGGGGGGAAAGGCCGCCGACCCCGCAACCGTCGCCGCCCGCTGCGAGAAGGTGAAAGCGGCGCTCGACCGGGCCCCGCAGGCCACCGCCAAGATCGACCAGGCGCTCGCCAAGCTCGACGAGCGGATCGCCGCCGCCACCGCAGCGGGTCGGACCAAGGCCGTCGACAAGCTGACGGCCAAGCGTGGGGAGGTGGCGCAGAAGCGGTCGGCGCTCACGACGCGCATCGCAACGTTGCAGGAGAAGTACACCCAGAAGTGCTCGCCGACGGCGGGCTGAGCGAAAACGGGTGGTCGGCCCGGCGCACCCGGTAGCGTGCGACGCCGTGCCGGGCCGACCGACCGCCGCCGGGATCGACCGCCATCCCCATCTCGCCGAGCCGCTGCCGACGGGGTGGATCCGTGTCGATCTCCACTCGCACACGATGCACTCGGGCGACTCGACCACGACCTACGACGAGATCGAGGAGGCGGTCCTCGCCTCGGGCGTCGACGTGTTGTGCATCACCGATCACAATGCGGTCCGGGGCGGTCAGGAGCTCGTCGGCCGCCTGCCATGCCGGGTGGTCGTGGGTGAGGAACTGCGGACGCACCACGGTGAGGTCATCGGGCTGTTCCTCACCGAGCGGGTCCCGATGGGTATCCCTCCGGTGGAAGCGGCCGAGCGGATCCGCGCGCAGGGCGGCCTCGTCTACGTCCCCCATCCGTTCGACCCGATCCGCCGCAACCTCGTGCAGCCGGCGCTCGACGAACTCGTGTCCGCCGGGCTCGTGGATGCGATCGAGGCGTTCAACGCGAAGACGTCGCTGCAGCACCTGAACCGCCAGGCGGCCGAGTACGCGGAGCGTCACGAGCTCGCGGCCGGTGCCGGTTCGGATGCGCACGTTCCCGAGGCGATCGGCGCGGCCTACGTCGAGATGCCCGATTTCGATTCCCCGGCGCAGTTCCTGGACTCGCTCCGTCGTGGCAGGGTGGTGGGCCATCACAGCGATCCTGCGCGCCGCTGGCGGCCGAGGATCGTGCCCTCGACCGGCGGCTGACCCCGCCGGGCCTACGTCCGGGAGCCCTGGTGCCCATCGTCCACGCCCTCGTGCTCGGCCTCGTACAGGGTCTTTCGGAGTTCCTGCCGATCTCGTCGAGCGGTCACCTGATCCTGGTGCCCTGGCTGTTCGGCTGGAACGACCTCCAGGACCCGAGCGTGTCCAAGGCCTTCGACGTGGCGCTCCATATCGGCACCCTGGTCGCCGTCGTCGCGTACTTTCGCGTCGACCTGTGGTCGTACGTGTGCAACGGGCTCAGGGGGCTGGTCGACCCCGTCGCCCGACGTGCGCCCGAGGGTCGGTTGCCGTGGTTGCTCGTGGTGTCGGCCGTCCCGGCGGCGGTGGCGGGCGCGCTGTTCGAGAAGGCCATCGAGGAGGACCTCGGGACGATTCCGCTCATCTCGGTGTCGTTGGTCGGGTTCGGGCTGCTCCTTTGGTGGGCGGATCGCCGCCGCGGGACGCGGCGGGTCGAGCAGTTCGGCCTTCGGGACGCCCTGCAGCTCGGCGGCGCGCAGATCCTGGCCCTGAACCCGGGCACTTCGCGCTCGGGCATCACGATCACCGCTGCCCGGCTGAGCGGGTTCGACCGGGACGCCGCAGCACGACTGTCGTTCCTGATGAGCCTCCCCGTCACGTCCGGAGCGGTCGTGTTCAAGGTCGGCAAGCTCGTCGCCGACGGCATTCCCGATGGGCTCGTCGCACCGATGCTGGCGGGTATCGCCGCCGCGGCGGTGTCGGGCTGGGTGGCGGTCTGGGGCACGATCCGGCTCGTGCGCACCCGCAGCTTCGGCCCGTTCGTGGCGTACCGCACCGTGCTCGGTGTCGGCTGTCTCGTGCTCTACACCTTCCGGTGACCCGCCGGATCCGGTGACGAACCGGCTCGATCAGGACGTGCGAAGGGTGAGCACCACCCGTCGGTCGTGAATTGCGGTTGCGACCAGGACGACGGCGTCGGCCGGAACGGCCACGGTCACCGCCCGGTCGTCGACGCCGGCCACGATTCCGGACACCGGCCTGCCGACGTCGCCGTCGAGTTCGCCGATCGCCATCACCTCGACGGCATCGCCTACCCGGACGGGCAGACCGACCTCGCTTCGGGCGACCGCCAGGCCGCGCCAGCCGGGTGGGATGGCGGCGGCGGTGGGCGAGGGTGCGGTGCCGGCGACGGCCACGCCGGTGACGACGGCTCCCGCTGAGAGCGGGTGGCGGGCCCTGGCGGTTCGGGGAAGCGACTCCAACGCGCCGTCGGGCAGCGCAGCGACCGGGATCGCGCGGGCCTCCACCAGTCCATCGAGTGCTGCACCCGCCTCGACGGCTCGCGTCGTTACCAGCACGGTTCGCGCCTCGCCCCAGGCATCCCGGGCGGCGGCGGCCTGTGCCGTGAGCCACCAGGAGCACCCGGCGACCATGCCGCCCGTGACGGTCACGGCAGCGAGTCGCAGGAGACGGCGGCGACCCCACGCTCGCCGCATCTCGAGCAGCGGGAACGACCGGGTCATGGTCGGTCGAAAGAACATGGCGCCCTCCTCGGAACGTGCCGGGGGACGCCGCTGGCAGCCTAGCGGCGTTCAGGCCCCGGACGAGGCCGCCGGCGCTGCAGGGGCAGGCGCGGTCGTCGGCGCCGAGTTGCCGGTGGTCGAACCGGAGTCGGACGACGGGGCCGACGCGGACGACGAGGCCGAGGACGTCGCCGTCGCCGTCGATGCATCGGAAGAACGATCGGACGACGACGTCGACGTGCTCGACGAGCCACGGTTGTCGTTCTTGTAGAACCCGCTGCCCTTGAAGGTGATGCCGACCGGTTGGAACACCTTTTTCACGGGGCCGCCGCAGGCGTCGTGAATGGTCAAGGTGGGGTCACTGAAGCTCTGCTGCACCTCGAACACGTCGTCGCAGGACTGGCATCGGTAGACGTAGGTGGGCATGGCGTCCTCGAAACCGCTAGCACTCGCAGGGGTCGAGTGCTAAGGCTAGCGCGGCGACGCCGCGACGCCACGGGCGGGAACCGCACCCCGAGGGTCGCCCCATGCGGGTGCGCAAAGCGGTCATCCCGGCGGCCGGTTGGGGCACGCGGTTCCTCCCGGCGACCAAGGCGGTGCCCAAGGAGATGCTGCCGGCGGTCGACAAGCCGGGCATCCAGTACGTCATCGAGGAAGCGGTCGACGCGGGGATCACCGACGTGTTGCTGGTGAGCGGACGCACCTAGCGAGCCGTCGAGGACCACTTCGACCAGGCTTCCGAACTCGAAGCAGCCCTCGAGCGGTCCGGCAAGCACGAACAGGCGGCGTCCATCCGCGCGATCGCAGCACTGGCGGACGTGCACGTGGGGCGCCAGCACGCCCCGCTCGGACTCGGGCCCGCAATCGGCCTCGCCCGGCACCACGTAGGCGACGAGCCGTTCGTCGTCCTACTGCCCGACGACCTGATGGCGCCGGGATCGGGTCTGTCGCGCGCCATGGTCGAGGTACACGAGCGCACCGGCGGGTCGGTGCTCGCGCTGAAGCGGTTCGGTCCGGCGGAGATCTCGGCGTACGGAGTGGTCACCCCGTCGGGTCCGGCCGATGCCGCTGGCCTCGTCTCGGTCGTGGACATGGTCGAGAAGCCTGCGGCCGCGGACGCCCCGTCGAACCTTGCGATCATGGGGCGCTACCTGCTGACGCCGGCCGTGTTCGACCACATCGACGCGCTGGTCCCCGGCGCTGGCGGGGAACTGCAACTCATCGACGCGATGCGGACCTTGTGTCGCCGGGAGCCGTTCCACGGGCTCGTGTTCGACGACGGCCGGTTCGACACCGGCAACAAGCTCGACTGGCTGCGGGCGACGGTGGAACTCGCGCTCCGCCACTCCGAGCTCGGCCCGGGGTTTCGTTCGGTGCTCGACGACATCGCCCGCCGGGAGGGCCTCGGCCGTCGGTGACGGCAGCACCGGCGACGGCTCTCAGGCCAGACGCCGCCAAACGCCATCGAGGTCGAGGGCGAACCCGAGGGCGTCCACCGAGAGCTCCACACCGTGTCCGACCCGCCAGTGCCCGGCGTCGAGGCACTCGTAGCGGTGCACGGCGGGCCGGATCGACAGGCTCTCGGAGTCGACGACGACCGTGCGCACGTCGAGGCTCATCCCCGGCACGATCCCGGCGGCGACGAGCCGGCGAATCGGAAGGACCGTCGGGTGGATCGTTCCGGCGACGTGGAGGTCGGTGCAGCCGGTGAGTTCGTCGCGCACGGACCCGTTCACCTCGCCCCAGGTGCCCGATCCGTCGTTGGCGAGCCAGAGGTCCGGCTCGACCTGATCGCGGAACAGCAGCAGTTGACGGGGTCGCCAGTCGTCGCCCAGTCGCACCACGTACTGCACGTCCAGGCCCGACACGGTGCCCTCCACCACCCACCCGCCGTTTTCGTACCGCTCGAACACGGTCTCCGTCGTCCGGTCGTCCCAGCTCGCCCATTGGGCGTGACGTTCGGGAGTCGGCCACTCGGACACGGCGTCATCCTGGCATCGGGGGTCCGATCGCTAGCGTCGAGGACGTGATCCCGCTCGACGACGCCCGCCGCTACGTGCTCGAGGCCTGCCACCCGCTCGCCGCCCGCGAACTCGATCTCGCCGAGGCGCTCGGGCTGGTGATCGCAACGGATGTGACCGCCGCCGAGGACGTGCCGCCGTTCGCCAACACCGCGGTCGACGGGTACGCCGTCGTCGCCGCCGACACCGCCGGGGTGCCGGTGGAGTTGCCCGTCGTCGCGACCGTCGCCGCCGGCGGCCATCGCAGCGAGCCGCTCGGACGCGGTCAGGCGATCCGGATCATGACCGGCGCGCCGATGCCGCCAGGCGCAGATGCCGTGGTGATGGTCGAGGACACCGAGCGGGTGGGTGCCGGCGGGACGGACGTCGTGCGCATCGGGCGTTCGGCGCGTTCGGGTGACGCCGTTCGAGCAGCCGGCAGCGACGTTCGCGCCGGTGACGTTGTCCTGCGCGCCGGCACCGAGCTGCGACCGGCCGACCTCGGGGTGCTTGCCTCGATCGGTCGCCGGCGGATCGTGGCGCATCCTCGGGTGCGGGTCGCCGTGCTCTCCACGGGCGACGAACTCGTCGAGGGCGATGCGCCGCTCGGGCCGGGGCAGATCCGGGAGTCGAACAAGACCATGCTGCTGGCCTGCGTCGCCCGGCTCGACGCCGTTGCGGTCGACCTCGGCGTCGTGCGCGACGACGAGGCGGTCCTGGAGGCGGTCCTGCGCGAGGCCGCCCGCTCCTGCGATGCCGTCGTCACCTCCGGTGGCGTCTCGATGGGCGACTTCGACGTCGTGAAGGCCGTCCTGTCCCGGATCGCCGACATGCGTTGGATGCAGCTCGCGATCAAGCCGGCGAAACCGTTCGCGTTCGGCCTGCTCGACGGCGGCACCGGCCGGCGGGTCCCGGTGTTCGGTCTCCCCGGCAACCCGGTGTCGTCGCTGGTCAGCTTCGAAGTCCTCGCCCGCCCTGCACTGCGGCGCATGGCGGGCCACCCGGATCATCGTCTCGATCGGCCCCGCGTGCTCGCCGTCGCCGATGAACCGCTGCGCCGCCGGCAGGACGGAAAGCTCCACCTGGCCCGTGTCCACGGCTCGTTCGGCTCCGACGGACGCTGGCACGTCCGCTCGAGCGGCGAGCAGGGGAGTCACCAGCTCGCCGCGACCGCAGCGGCCAACAGCCTCGCGCTGGTGCCCGACGGCGACGGGATCACAGCCGGTGCCGACGTCGAGGTGCTCTTGCTGACCTGAGCGGGACCTCCGGCGTCCTACGTAGACTCGGCCGCCGTGGCGCATCAAGACCTCGTCGACCCGTTCGGCCGGACCGTGCGCGACCTGCGGATCTCGGTCACCGACCGGTGCAACTTCCGTTGCACGTACTGCATGCCCGAGGAGGGGATGCAGTGGCTGCCACGCGATCAGGTGCTGACGTTCGAGGAGATCGAGCGTCTGGCCCGGATCATGGTGGAGCGTTTCGGGGTCGACGGCCTCCGTCTGACCGGCGGCGAGCCGACGGTCCGGGCACACCTGCCGGTGCTCGTCACCAAGCTTGCCCGGCTGCGGGTGCCGGAGTCCGTGCCCTCGCCGTACGCCGGTCGCAAGCCCGACCTGTCGATCACCACCAACGGAGCGACCTTCCGCCTGCTGGCCCACGAGTTGCGCGACGCAGGACTCGACCGGGTCAACGTGAGCCTCGACTCGCTCGATCGGGACAAGTTCGCCCGCATGACCCGGCGCGACGAACTGCACCGGGTGCTCGACGGGATAGAGGCCGCCAAGGAGGCCGGGTTCTCGCCGGTCAAGGTGAACGCAGTCATCGAGCGAGGGGTGAACGACGACGAGATCGTGCCGCTCGCCCGTTGGGCTCGGGAAACGGGGGTCGAGCTGCGGTTCATCGAATGGATGCCGCTCGACGCCGACGGGGCCTGGGGTCGGTCGAAGGTCGTCAGCCAGGACGAGATCGTGGCGGCGTTGGTGGCGGCGTTCCCACTCGAACCGGTGCCGAATCGGGGCGCGGCGCCGGCGGACACCTGGCGCTACACGGACGGTGGCGGCACGGTCGGGGTGATCCCCACCGTGACCAAGCCGTTCTGTGGCGATTGCGACCGGGTGCGCCTGACCGCCGAGGGCGGATTCCGCACCTGCCTGTTCGCCACCCGCGAGTTCGATCTGCGGGCGTTGCTGCGGGGCGGTGCCGACGACGACGCCCTGGTGGCCGAGATCGCTCGGGCAGTCGGTACGAAATGGGCGGGCCATGCGATCGGACAGGTGCATTTCATCCGGCCGTCGAAGTCGATGAGCCAGATCGGCGGCTGAGGGAGTGCGCCGGCGCCCGGTCCCGGTGCACCCCGAGTCCTAGACTCCGCAGCGTGTCCGAACTGAGCTTCACCCACCTGGACCCGCTCGGCCGGGCACGAATGGTGGACGTCACGCCGAAGGAACCCACCTACCGGCGGGCGATCGCTCGCTGCAAGGTGTTCATGAAGCCCGAGACCACCACGGCGATCGCCAACCGCGAGGTGAAGAAGGGCGACGTCCTCTCCGTGGCCCGTGTCGCCGGTATCCAGGCCGCCAAGCGCACGTCGGACCAGATCCCGCTGTGCCACCCGGTGCTGGTCGGATCCGTGTCGGTGAACTTCGAACTCGACGACGAGTTCGTCCTGGTCGAGGCCACGGTCGACACGATCGATCGCACGGGGGTCGAGATGGAGGCGATGCACGCATGCTCCATCGCAGCCTTGACGATCTACGACATGTGCAAGTCGGCGGACCGAGGCATGGTCATCGGCGAACTCACCCTGTGGGAAAAGACCGGTGGACGGTCGGGGACCTATCGGCGCATCGCAGACTGAGCCGCGGGAAGAATTCGCCGTTCTCATTGCCGTTGTGTCGCGTTCCGTCGTAGAATCGTAATGATGTTGTTCCGGATCGGTGAGTGTGACCTGGGCGCAGGTTCCACGGGTGTCGTTGGATGGCGTCCTAGACTCACTCTGAAGCAAGGCAGGCACGGAGCGTGACGAAGTTGCTGTTGGTCGTGATCGCGGTGATGTGGATCGTGGTGCTGGTGCCACCGCTGCTCCGTTCGCGCTCCGACGCTCGCCCGGGTGATTCGATCGTGTCGTTCCGGCGGCAGTTGACGACGTTGCAGCGCTCGGCCCCCTTTGCGGGTCGCCCCTCCGGGGGGCACGTCACCGTGGGCCAGGGATCCGCCCGTCCGCTCAGCGCCGCGCCGTCGGCACGGGCGATGGCCCAACCCGTCGGTGATCCGAGGGCGACGCTCGCCCGGTACGCCGCACGCCGCCGGCGCCAATCCGTGCTCCTGCTCCTCGCTGGGTCGTGTTTGGCAACCGCCGTTATCGCCGGCTCCCTCTACTCGCCGACGTGGTGGTACCTGAACTTCCTGTTGGACGCAGTGCTCGCCGGGTACGTCTACCTCCTCGTTCGGATTCGGAAGGACGAGCAGGCTCGCTCGCGGCGTTTGCCCGAGCGGTCGTGGTCCCGGGCAGCGTGATCGAGCGCGCACCGGGCGGGCGCGGTCCTGCTCGAGGGCGCTAGAATCCGCTCGCTCCGTCGGGGGTGTAGCTCAGTTGGTAGAGCGCAACAATCGCACTGTTGAGGCCAGGGGTTCGATTCCCCTCACCTCCACCGACCGTGACCAGTAGGCCGGCCCTGAGGGGTCGGCCTTCTTGTCATTCCGATTTCCGGTCTGTTCATCGAACGGTCTGTTCGGCGGTCGGTCTGTTCGGACGTTGCGACGTCGACGGTCGGCCCTAGAGCGGGGTGGACCATCGCTGGAGTGGCGTGACGATCTCGAGGCGACCTGTTCGAGGTAGGTCGTCGATCACGAGCACCGCCCGTCCGGCGACGGGGACGACCCGCACCGGTACCGGCCGGTCGTCGACGGTGGTGCGCACGGTGCCCGCAGTCGAGACAAGGGCGATGAAGGCGCCGGGCCAGCGTGCGACGTCCCCGGGGGCGACGAGGCGTTGTTCCTGGCCGTCGAGGCGCACGACCGCCGTGCCGAGGCCATCCCGGATCTCTGTGCGAACGCGCCAGTTGGCGCCGCTCGGCGTCGTGCCTGACGCCGCGACCCGCACGCTGGTCGGGGAGCCCGAGCGCGAGAAGGCTCCGGCCCAGCGCCGGAACCCTTCGTCGTCGGTCACCTGGAGGCGCTGGGCGATGTCGACGAGCCCGTCGACCGTGGCGCCCTCCCAGCGTATGGCGACCACCCCCTCCTCGAAGGGCACGACGAGCCGGCCCTCGAGGAGCCATCCGGATCGGGCTCGAATGGTTCGGGCGGACGCCGCAATACCGAGCGGGATCGCCTCGGTGGCTGCGCGACCCTCGACACGGACCATCGCAACGAGTTGGTCGCGGTCGAGTGGCTCCGGCCAGACGGACACGCTGGCGCCGTTGTCGAACTCGAGCGCCAGCGAGCGTGCACCCGGATCGAGGCCGGGGACGGCGACGAACCCGGCCGGCGTCGTCGGCCGGGTCGACTCCAGCGGCTCCCAGGCAACCTCTCGCACCTCCGGCGACTCGAGCCGGACGAATCGAATGCGCCGTCGGCCGTCGCCGCCGTCGAGCGTTGCGCCGGGCTCGGCTCGCTCCACCCGGACGAGTTGCGCGCCGTCGGGCGGAGGTTCGAGCACGACCAGCAGCTCGCTCGGCGCCGGAACCGGCAGTACCTCCGGAGGTCGTTTGCGTTCGGAGTGCGGGGCCAGCGGCAGCGCAACGCCGACCGCGCCGACCGTCAGCAGCGCTACCCCGACGGCGACTGCGGCGTGCCGCCGGTTCACGACGTGAGCGCCTGCGCAAGATCGTCGGCCTCGCGAGCGCGCAGCGCAGCATTCACCGATTGGCGCTCGAGGATCTGCTCCAAGGTCTTTGCGCCCTGGGGGATCGGGTGCTCGCTGAAGAACGCGCGTGCCTCGGCCACCTCGTGCGGTCGGGACAGGAGCTTCACCGGATCGACCATCCGGACGTGGGTGTTCGACGGAAAGGCGCTGAGCAGTTCGCTCCAGTGCTCGCGCACGAACCGGAAGGCCCGTGCGCCGTGGTCGCGATGGGCGATGGCTCGGGCGAGCAGGTAGGGCGCGTTCTGCGTGCGCACCTCTCCGGAGCGAGCCAGCGCGAGCGTTGCATCGAACTCCGCAACCCCGGGGAACTCGGCCAGCGCGTAGAGGTAACGCAGCTGCTCCTGCGGTGTGCCGGCAGACCGGAATCGCTCGACGAACACGGCGAAGTCGGCGGCCGTCCCGCACGCAGCGACCACGGCGGTGCAGGCGGCGGCCAGGTTCGGCTCGACGGCCGTCGGATCCTGGAGGATCCGCTCGTGCAGGGCGCGAGCGGTCGCCTGGGCCGCAGGATCCTGGCCTAGGACGGCCAGAGCCGACACGAGTGCCGCCCGCAACTGGGCATCGAGGTCTCGCTCGCCGTCCCGAGGTTCCCAGCCGAGACGACCGAGCGCCGGCTCGACCAGGTGTCGAACCCGGCCTCGGAATGCCTCGAGCGCTGCGCCCTCGAGGACGCGGCCGATCGCCCGTAGCCCGTTGAGCAGCAGGGTCCATACGGGGAGCTCCGTTTCGCTGCCGCAACCCTCGGCCAAACGGAGGAAGTCCGCAGCGCGGCGATGTCCGGCCACGGTCGCCGCCCACAGGTCATCGACGACGGCATACCGCTCGGGTGTCGACAGCCCGGCGAAGTCGGCACCGCGCAACCGGTCGCCCAGTGCACGGTCGTAGGCGACGCGCAGGAAGCCGTGGGCGCCTGCGTTCACCACGACCACGGCGTCCTGGTGGAGCAATGGGAGCCGGACGGGCCGGTCCTCGAGCAGGACGCGCTCGAGCCGGACGTCCTCCCCGTGTTGCTGGCGCACGAGCAGCGGGACGACGTAACTGGTCGAATCCTCGCCGGAGAACAGGAACCGGCTCTGGCCGATCACGACCTCGTCGCCCGAGAGGTGGGCCGTCACCAAGGGATGGCCCTGCTGCCAGATCCACGAGTCCATGATCCGTCGGACCGGCTCGCCGGTCGCAGCTTCGAGGTCGTCCCAGAGGTCGGAGGTCTCCGTGCAGCCGTACGAGTGCCGTGTGAGATAGCGACGAACGCCGTTCCGGAACCCGTCCTCGCCGAGGTACTGCTGGAGCATGCGGAGCAGCGCAGCGCCCTTTTCGTAGGTGAGCACGTCGAACATGCCCTCGGCGTCGCTCGGGGAGACGACCTCGAACTCGATCGCCCGGGTGGAGCTCAGCGAGTCGATATCGAACGCCGTCGTGCGGCTGAGGTTGAACGACACCCAACGCTCCCAGTCGGGTCGAAGCACGTCGATCGCTGCAACCTCCATGAAGGTGGCGAACGCCTCGTTCAGCCAGATGCCGTTCCACCAGCGCATCGTGACGAGGTCGCCGAACCACATGTGCGCGAGTTCGTGGGCGACGACGTCAGCGAGCACCTGTCGCTCGGACGTGGTGCCTGTCGCTGGATCGACCAGGAGGAGGTTCTCCCGGTATGTCACGCAACCGAGGTTCTCCATCGCGCCCGCCGCGAAGTCGGGAAGCGCCACCATGTCGACCTTGTCGGACGGATACGGGATCCCGTAGTAGTCCTGGAACCAGGCGAGCGCGGCGGCTCCGATCTCGAGGCCGAACCCGGTGAGGTGGCCCTTGCCCGGCACGTGGACGATCCGCATTGGCACGCCGCCGGCGTCGACCCACGGTGTGGCCTCGAGCGGTCCGACGACGAACGCCACGAGGTAGGTCGACATGGGCATGGTGTCGGCGAATCGCACGGCCACCGTTCCCGGACGATCGGCCAGTGGCTCCCGGCCGACCTCCCGGGTGTTCGAGATGGCGAGGTTGCCCTCCTCGACGATGAGGGTCGTTGCGAAGACCGCCTTGAAATCAGGCTCGTCCCAGCAAGGAAACGCCCGCCGGCAATCGGTCGGCTGCATCTGCGTGGTGGCCACCGTACGGCTTCGGCCAGCGGCATCCTGATACGTCGATCGGTAGAAGCCGCGGAGCTTGTCGTTGAGTGTGCCCCGGAAGGCCAGGCGGACCGTCGCCGCACCGACCGCGATCGGCGCGTCGAGACGGAGACGGCACCGTTCGGTCTCCCCGTCGAGCTCGACGGTCACCGGACCGAGCCCGTCGACGGACGCCTCGTCGATTTCGAGTTCGGCGGCGTTCAGAACGATCACGGCCGTGGGTTCGCGCACTTCGACCGACACCGTGACCGACCCCGAGAAGGTCGCCTCGGCAAGCGTCGGTTCGAGCACGAGGTCGTACCGGGTCGGGATCACGGTCCGGGGAAGCCGGTACGGGTCGTCAGCCACCGCACGAGCGTACGGGACGACGGTGGTGCGGGTAAGGGGCGGTCTCCGATCCGCCCTGCTCGTGGCTGTGCGCTGCGCAGCGGTACGGTCCCTCCCCCGTGGACGCTGGCTTCGACGTGGTGGGTATCGGGAACGCACTCGTCGACGTGATCTCCCATCACGGCGAAGAGTTCCTCCGAGCCGAGGGGCTGGTGAAGGGCTCGATGACGCTCATCGATACGGAGCGGGCGATCGGTCTGCACCTGTCGATGGGATCGGGCGTGGAATTGTCCGGTGGGTCGGCGGCCAACACCATCACCGGCGTCGCCAGTTTCGGCGGGAGAGCGGCCTACGTGGGCAAGGTGGCCGTCGACGACCTCGGCCAGATGTACGGCCACGACCTTCGGGCGGTCGGCGTGACCTTCGCCCACCGTCCCGGCGGCACGACGACCCCGACCGGTCGGTGCCTGATCGTCGTCACCCCCGATGCCGAGCGCACCATGAACACCTTTCTCGGGGTGTCGTCGTTGCTCGGGCCCGACGACGTCGACCTCGAGGTCGTCGCGAACGGTCGCGTCGTCTACTTCGAGGGCTATCTCTTCGACCGCGACGCTGCGAAAGAGGCGTACTTCCTGGCGGCGCGGACGGCGCACCAACACGGCCGGAAGGTTTCCCTCTCGCTGAGCGACTCGTTCTGCGTCGACCGGCACCGGGCCGACTTCCTGCGTCTCATCGAAGGCGAGGTCGACGTGCTGTTCGGCAACCGCGACGAACTGCTGTCGCTCTACGAGACCGCCTCGCTGGACGAAGCGATCGCATCGGTCCGTGGCCACTGCGAGATCGCTGCGATCACGCTCGGGGCCGAGGGTTCGCTCGTGGTCACGGACCGGGACGTGCTGCACTCGCCCGCCGAGCCGGTACACCGTGTCGTCGATACGACCGGCGCGGGGGATCTGTACGCCGCAGGCTTCCTGTTCGGTCTGTCGGCCTCGGCACCGTTGGGCGAATGTGCTCGGCTCGGTGCGGTCGCTGCGGCCGAGGTGATCTCGCACGTCGGGGCACGGCCGCTGGTGTCCCTGCGCACGCTCGCCGGGTTGGACTGAGTCGACAGGAATCCTGCCTTCGACCTCACGCAACGGCGCGACCGGTCGATACACTCGGCGGAAGCGAAGGGGAGTATCCCTCAGCGGCGTCATCGTCATCACGGTCTTCGGGCCCGGTGGCGCCGGTCCTGATCCGTCGGGGCGGGAGAGACCTTCGGCCGAACCTTGGTTCCGCCGAAAGGGCCTCTACCGTGACGTCCGTGGACATCTCCCCCAGCCGAACGACCTCCTGGTACTCTCTGGAGGGTTCGACCGTTCTCGATCGTCTGTCGGTCGACGCCTCGACAGGCCTCGCCGACGACGAGGTCCGGTCCCGCTTGGCTGCGAGCGGTCCGAACCGCCTGGCGGATCCGCCGAAGCGGCCGAAGTGGCGAGCGTTGCTCGACCAGTTCCGCGACGCGCTGATCCTCATCCTTCTCGGAGCGGCAGTCGTGAGTGCGGTCGTGTCGCAGGAGGCGAAGACCCCGATCGTGATCGCCGTGGTCGTCCTGCTGAACGCAGTGCTCGGGTACGTCCAGGAGCAGCGAGCCGAGAAGTCGCTCGAGGCGTTGAAGAAGATGCTCGTCGCCCGGGCCAAGGTGCGCCGGAACGGGCGGATGGAGGAAATCGACACCGCTGACGTGGTGCCGGGTGACATCGTCCTCGTCGAGGCCGGGGACCGGATCCCGGCCGACGGCCGGCTGCTCGTCGCGACGAACCTCGAGATCGAGGAGGCGGCACTCACCGGCGAGAGCGTTCCGTCGGTCAAGGGTGTGGCGGTGATCGACCGCGGCGAGGTGCCGCTCGGGGATCGCAAGAACTTGGCGTTCATGAACACCACCGTGACCCGGGGTCGGGCCGAGTTGGTCGTCACCGCCACGGGGATGGACACCGAACTCGGGAGGATCGCCGGTCTACTGCGATCGACGGAATCGGAGCGGACGCCGCTCCAGCAGCAGCTTGACGCGCTCGGCCACAAGCTGGCGATGCTGGCCGGGTTCGTCGTCGTGCTCGTGTTCGCTATCGGACTGATCCGGGGCGAGTCGTTCGCCGACCTGTTCCTTCGCGCGGTCGCCTTGGCGGTTGCTGCCATTCCCGAAGGCCTCCCGGCCGTGGTCGCCGTCACCCTCGCGCTGGGAACGGTGGCGATGGCCAAGCAGCACGCGATCGTGAAGAAGCTGGCGAGCGTCGAGACGCTCGGCTGTACGAGCGTCATCTGTTCCGACAAGACCGGCACCCTCACGCTCAACCAGATGACGGCGGTGTCGTTGTGGTTCCAGGGCCGGGTCCATGAGGTATCCGGGTCCGGCTACTCGACCCAGGGCGCGATCGGTCGTAAGCCCGGTGACGACCCGCTCGCGCTCGACGAGGCACTCGTGCCCATGGCGTTGTGCGCCGATGCCGAGGTGCGCGACGGCGGCATCGTCGGCGACCCGACCGAGGCCGCCCTGGTCGTGCTCGCCGCCAAGGGCGGCTTGGACGCCCCCAGCGTGCGGGCCGAGCACCCGCGCCTTGCCGAGGTCCCCTTCGACTCGACCAACAAGTTCATGGCCACGTTCCACCGCATGGAGACCCCGTCGGGTCCGGTCGTGCGGATGTTCGCGAAGGGGGCGCCCGACATCCTGCTCGCCCGGGCGGCTTCGGTGCTCGGCAGCGACGACGCCGCCGCGCATGCCGAGAACCGTCGGCTGGGTTCCCAGGGCCTTCGGGTGCTCGCCGTCGCCCAGCGAGACCTCCCGGAGTCGGTGTTCACGGAGTTCGTCGATGACGGCGGCGACGTGGTGGACCTGGTCGACCAACTCCAGGTGGTCGCGCTTGCCGGCATCGTCGATCCCGCCCGGCCCGAGGCGAAGCTGGCGATCGCGGAGTGCCGCAGCGCCGGTATCCGGGTGAAGATGATCACGGGCGACCATGCCGCCACGGCAGCCGCCATCGGTTCCGAACTCGGCCTCGACGGAGCGGCGGTGTCGGGGGCGGATCTCGACGCGATGACCGACGACGACCTACGGGCGCGCATCGACGACATCGCCGTGTTCGCCCGGGTCGCACCCGAACACAAGATGCGTCTGGTCCAGGCGTTGCAGGCGAAAGGCAACGTCGTTGCCATGACCGGGGACGGCGTGAACGATGCGCCGGCGCTGAAGGCTGCCGACATGGGTGTTGCGATGGGCATCACTGGCACGGAGGTCACGAAGGAAGCGGCGACCATGGTGCTCGCCGACGACAACTTCGCGACCATCGTCCGGGCGGTCCGCCAGGGTCGCACCATCTACGACAACATCGTGTCGTTCATCCGCTTCCAGCTCGGTACGACGTTGGGATTCTCGGTCGCGTTCCTCGGGGCGAGCTCGTTCAACATCGCGGGGGCCAAACCGTTCACGGCGCTGCAGATCCTCTGGGTGAACCTGATCATGGACGGCCCGCCGGCGATGGCCCTCGGCGTCGATCCGACGCGTGAGGACGCGATGGACAAGTCCCCCCGGCCCCGGGGCGAGCAGATCCTCACGCGGTCCCGGCTGGCCAAGCTGCTGCTGGTGGCTGCTGTGATGGGCGTCGGCACCCTAGCGGTGCTCCAACTGGCGCCGAGCGAAGTCGCCGGAACGATGGGATTCACGACGTTCGTCGCGTTCCAGTTCTTCAACATCCTCAACGCCCGAGACGACCGCCGGTCCGTCTTCCGGCGCAGCACCCTGAGCAACCGGACGTTGTGGCTGTCGCTGCTGGTCGTTGCGCTGTTGCAGGTCGCTGCCGTGCATCTCGGTCCTCTGCAGTCTCTGTTCGAGACCAGTTCGCTCAGCGCCGCCGAGTGGCTGGTCTGTCTGTCGGTCTCCTCCTCGATCCTCTGGGTCGAGGAGCTCCGCAAGCTCCTTGTCCGTGCCATCCGGCCTGGGTCGACGCCCCGTACACTCGATGTGGACCGGGTCGCCGAGCCTGCCGGGAGGTGAGGATCGTGAAGGAGTTCGTGGAGTGGTTGGTGGGGCTGTTGAGCCCCCGGCCGCAGCCCAAACCGATTCCGATTCCCGTCCGTTCCCGCCCGCGGCCAACCCGTCGCCCGGGCGACTCCTGAAGGAGGCCCCGTGAACTGTCCGGTCTGCAAGACCACGGCGCTCGTCATGAGCGAGCGCGTCGGCGTCGAGATCGACTACTGCCCCTCCTGCCGGGGGGTGTGGCTGGATCGCGGCGAGCTCGACAAGATCCTCGAACGCGCCGCTGCCGTGCCTGCGGCATCGGCGGCTACCTACCCCTCACCGGGCTTGGGCTATCCGGCGCCGCGCCGGTACGACGATGACGACGACGACTACAAGCGCTACGGCCACAAGCGCAAGAAGTCGTCCTGGTTGTCCGAGATCTTCGACTGAGGGCGGCGGTCATGTTCAAGAACACCATGAAGACCGCCGTCCTGCTCGGTGGCCTCGGCGGCCTTGCGTCGCCATCTTCGGGCTCATCGGTGGTGGTCAGCCGACGTTCTTCCTCCTGGGTGCAGTGGTCGGTCTGGCGATGATCTTCGGGTCCTACTGGTGGAGCGACAAGCTTGCGCTCCGCTCGGCCGGGGCCCGGATCGTGACCGAGGCCGAAGCGCCCGAGTTGTACCGGATGGTGGCCCGCCTGGCCGACCGGGCTGGTATGCCCATGCCGACCGTCGCCGTCAGCCCCGATGCTCAACCGAATGCGTTCGCCACCGGTCGGAGCCCGTCCCGCGCGGTCGTCTGCGCGACCGACGGCCTGTTGCGAGCGCTACCCCGGGAGGAAGTCGAGGGCGTGATGGCCCACGAACTCATGCACGTCAAGCACCGGGACATCCTCATCGGTTCGGTCGCGGCGGCCATTGCTACGGTCATTTCTTCGCTCGCCCAGATGGCGATGTTCGCCTCGATGTTCGCAGGCGGACGTGACGACGAGGATCGACCGAACCCGTTGGCGATCCTGCTCGTGAGCCTGCTCGCCCCGATCGCCGCCGGGCTGCTCCAGATGGCGGTGTCACGGTCGCGGGAGTTCGAGGCCGACCGCGGCGCCGCAGCGCTGCTGGGGACGGGGGAGCCGCTGGCGAGAGCACTCGAGCGGATCGAGAAGTACGCGAAAGGCATTCCGCTGCAGGTGTCTCCGACACAGGCGTACAAGTACATCCACAACCCGCTGGCCGAGGCGCGCGGAAGCAACGGCCTTCGGATGGCGCGGCTGTTCTCGACGCATCCGGCCACGGAAGAACGGATCCGACGTCTTCGCGCCCTACATTGAGCAGGAAATGATGCACGAAGATCGTTGCGGCACAGTCACTTCTTTAACGAAGACCCTGCTTTGCGGTGCTAGGGTGACCGACGGTGTTGGGAAACAACGGATTCACGTCTGGCGGTTCGGAACCGGGTATACCCCGCGACCGTGACGTCTGGACCTTCATGACTAATCACGCGCACGTGTTGGTCTGTATCGCCGACGACCCGCACATCCGCTTGCGGGACGTCGCCGTTCGGGTGGGGATCACCGAGCGCGCTGCGCAGAGCATCGTCGCCGATCTCGTCAAGGCCGGCTTCTTGTCCCGCTTTCGGGTCGGACGCCGCAACCGCTACGAGATCCACGGAGATCGCCCGCTGCGCCACGCGATCGAGGCAAAGCAGTCGGTCGGCGGGCTCGTGGAGTTCCTCCGGGGCGCAGCGACACGCCAGTACGCGTACTCGACCGGGAACGGCAACGGACACAGCGGGCGGAACCCGGCGGGCAACGGCAACGGCAACCCGTCGCACAGCTGACCGATCGTCAGCCGACGGCTGCAGCGGTCAGGCGAAGGGGTCGGCGAACCGATTGGCCGACGGTGCCTTGCGGGGTTCGGTGGGAAGGAAGGCTCGGTAGCCGTCGGTCTCGAGTCGATCGACGAGCTCGGGTCCGCCCGTTGCAACGATCCGTCCCTGGGCAAACACGTGCACCTGGTCGGGCGGGAGCTCGTGGAGCAACTTGCTGTAGTGCGTGATCGCCAGCACGCCGAGCGACTCCTCGCGGGCCGCTGCGAACACACGCCGGGCGCAGGCCCGCAACGCATCGACGTCGAGACCCGAATCCAGCTCGTCGAGGATGGCGATCGCGGGACGCAACACGGCGAGCTGCAAGGTTTCGTTGCGCTTCTTCTCGCCGCCCGAGAGGTCGACGTTGAGCGGTCGGTCCAGCAGCGCGAGATCGAAGCCGATCCGCTCGGCCTCGGCCGTCATCAGCGATCGCAGCCCGGCTGCCGGGCGCCCTCGTGCGACGAGCGCCTCGCGCAGCATGTCCTCGAGGCGGACACCCGGAACCTCGGTGGGGTACTGGGACACGAGGTGGAGCCCAGCGGTCGCCCGTTGCTCGGGGTCGAGCCCGAGCAACTCGACCCCGTCGAGCGTGATGGAGCCTCCGGTCACGTCGACGCCGGGCCGCCCCATCACGACGCCCGACAAGGTCGACTTCCCGGCTCCGTTCGGGCCCATCAGCGCGTGGATCTCGCCGGAACGAACGACCAGATCGACCCCGGACAGGATCTCCTTGCCGTTGATCGCAGCCTTCAGGCCTTCGATGCGTAGCTCGGTCATCGGAGCTCCTCAGCCGTGGGAACGGTGATGCGGATGCGCCCGTCGACCACCGTTGTCGGGAACACGGGAACGGATCGGGTGGCCGGAAGCGATTGGGGCTCGCCCGTGCGCAACGAGAAGGAACTGCCGTGCTTCGGGCACTCGATCTCGCAGGCGTCGGCCCAGATCTCCCCCTCGCTGAGCGACACGTCGGCGTGACTGCACGTGTCCCCGATCGCGTAGACCTCGCCGCCGATGCGCACGAGGCAGATCCGGTGCGGGCCGGTCACGATTCGCCGAGCCTGACCGTCGGGGAGGGCGTGGAGGGGTCCGGCGTCGAATGCGGGCTGTTCAGGCATCGGTGACCGTTTCGATGAGTCCGGCCAGTCGCTGCTCGATGCCGAGGCCGCGCACCGCCGACGGGAGGGCATCGAGCGCTTCGGAGAAGAAGCCGGCGACGATCAGACGATCCGCCACCGTGCCAGGAACGCCACGGCTACGGAGGTAGAACCGCTGCTCGGCGTCGATCGGGCCCACGGCCGAGGCGTGGCTGCAGCGGACGTCGTTGTTCTGGATGTCGAGGTTGGGCACGGACTCGGCCCAGGCGTGCTCGGACAGCTTCAGATTGCGGTTCGTCTGGTGGGCGACGGCACCCCGAGCGTCTTTCCCGATGCGGATGAGGCCCGTGTACACGCTGCGGCCGTGGTCCCCCACGGCGCCCTTGAACAGCAGGTCGCTCGAGGTGCGCGGCGCGACGTGGTCGGCGAGGGTGCGGACGTCGTGGAGTTGGCGGCCGTTCGAGAAATACACGGCGACCTGGCGGCCTTCGGCACCGACACCGACGAGGCGCTGGTCGGTGCGCACCCGGGCGTACCGACCACCCAGGGAGACGTTGCCGAGCAACGTCGAGGAGTCACGGTCGCCGGAGGCGGCGTGCGTGGCGATCTGCTGGATCCGGGGACCGAGCTCGTTCACCAGGACGTACCGGACGACTGCGCCGCTGCCGGCCTCCACTTCGACTACCGGGCACACCAGCGCCTCGACGTCGTCGGAGGTGAGGTGCTCGACGATGGTGACCTCGCTGCCGGCTCCGGCGCGCACGATCAGCCGAGGGAACACGGCGGTGCCGTCGCCACCGACGTGGCGCCGGACGTGCACGGCATTCTCGACCCGTTCGTTTCGCCCTATGCGCAGCACGGTCGGTTCGCTCAGGGCGGCGTTCCAGTCGGCGAATACGTCGGTCGGCTCGTGGAGCACGCATCCGAGGTCGTCCGCCGTCGGGGGGCTGGAGGCGAGGGGTCCGGCAACGGATGTGGCCGCCCGGTCGAGCTTCCATGCGGAAAGATCGAGCTCGTCGATCGTGGTGTAGCGCCAAACCTCCTCGGCGGGAGAGGGCATCGGCGTCGCCGCCGCTCGCTCAGCGGCTTCGCTACGTCGGTGGCGGAGTTCGGGTGGACCGGATGACCGGTCGATGGCATCGAGCGAGAATGCACGGGTCACGGATCGCTCCTCGATCAAGCGGGCTCGACGCAGCGGCCCCGGCCCTCCGTAGCGATGCATCCGGGCGACTTCGCCTGGAACACCTCACGTGCAGGCCGTTCGGACATGGCTCGAACGCTAGCGCCCGAGCGGCGATTTCTCCTATCCAGCTAGGGGAAATCCCGACGTGGGGACCGGCGTCGGAACAGCCTCCCGAGGCTCCACGAGCGGTTGGCACGTCGCGGTACCGCTGCGGCTCGCTCGGCCTGTACCTCGGCCAGGATGCCCGGTCCCGCCGCGTTCACGATGTCCTCTGCGGCGTCGAGGACGGCAGCGGCCGTCCCGTCGTCGAGGCCGGGCGGCTCCTGGGGGGTTCGCGGGGTCACGAGGGTCCCGTACTCCCAGGACACGTCGGCGAGACGGGGCTCGAAGCGGTCGCACTGGGCCGGGCATCGCCAGGGGGCTTCGGGGGCGAGATCGAGGTTGCACTTCCGGACGGTCTCGCCATTGGCGTACGTCCTGCTCTCGAACTGCTTGCACTCCTCCCGCATCGGCACGACCGCCATTCTGCCGCCGCGTCGCGAGTCGGCGAAGGGCGGGAGGGCTACTTCTTGCGGTACTTCTTGCGCTTGTTCGGGTTCGGTTTGCGCTTCTTTGCGTCGGCTGCGGCCTGATCGGCGAGGGCGGCCGGAGCGACCTCGGCGAACAGCGCTTCGACATCGGCGAGGAGCGCCGCAGCGGAGCCATCGTCCAGACTCGGCAGGTTGGCGTCGGTCGCCTCTGCGCCGAATCGGGCGTTGCTCCAGGACAGGTCGATACGCCTGCCCTCGTACCGATCGCAGTCGGCCGGGCAACGGAAGGGTGCTTCCGGCGCCCGGCCGAGATTGCAGCGCCGCAGCGAGTCGCCGTTGGCGAGGGTCCGGCTCTCGAAGTGGGTGCAGTCCTCTCGCATGCCCATGGCGTGATCAGTCTGCCAGCGTTCGCTCGCCGTCGGTCGGTCAGCCGACCGAGCCCTCCATCTGCAGCTCGATCAGACGGCTCCACTCGACCGCGTACTCCATGGGCAGGGTGCGGGTGATCGGCTCGATGAAGCCGTTCACGATCAGACCCATCGCCTGCTCCGAGGACAACCCTCGGCTCATGAGGTAGAAGAGCTGCTCGTCCGCGACTTTCGACACGGTGGCTTCGTGCCCGATCTCAGCGTCTCGCTCGCCGACCTCCATGTAGGGGAAGGTCCGGCTCACGGACTCCTCGTCGAGGATCAGCGCGTCGCACTGGACGTGGCTCTTGCAGCCGTGCGCGCCGTCTTCCACCCGGACCAGCCCGCGGTAGGTGGTTATGCCGCCGTCCTTGGAGATCGACTTCGACACGATCTTCGACGAGGTCTCCGGCGCTGCGTGGACCATCTTGGCTCCGGCGTCTTGGTGCTGGCCGGGGCCTGCGTAGGCGACCGACAGCACTTCGCCCGTGGCCTTCGGGCCGACGAGGTACACGGCGGGGTACTTCATCGTGAGCTTCGAGCCGATGTTGCCGTCGATCCACTCCATGTGGCCTTCGGCCTCGACCCGGGCTCGCTTGGTGACCAGGTTGTACACGTTCGGTGACCAGTTCTGGATGGTCGTGTACGTCACCCGGGCCGACGGCTTCACCACGATCTCGACGACGGCCGAGTGCAGCGAGTCCGACGTGTACACCGGCGCCGAGCAGCCCTCGATGTAGTGCACCTTCGAACCTTCGTCGGCGATGATCAGCGTCCGCTCGAACTGGCCGGCGTTCTCGGAGTTGATCCGGAAGTAGGCCTGCAGCGGCATCTCGCACTCGACACCCGGCGGCACGTAGATGAACGACCCGCCCGACCACACCGCCGAGTTGAGCGCCGAGAACTTGTTGTCGCCGGGCGGAATCACCGTGCCGAAGTACTGCCTCACCAGCTCGGGGTATTCGCGCACCGCAGTGTCCATGTCGCAGAACAGGATTCCCTGGGCCTCCAGGTCTTCCCGGTTCTTGTGGTAGACGACCTCGGACTCGTATTGGGCCGTGACCCCGGCGAGGTACTTGCGCTCCGCCTCCGGGATGCCGAGCTTCTCGTAGGTCGCCTTCATCTGCTCGGGCAGGTCGTCCCACTCGTCGACCTGCTCGGCGGTCGGCTTGATGTAGTAGTAGATGTCCTGGAAGTCGATGTCGGGCATGTTCACGGCGAACCACGGCGCCATCGGCTTGCGCTCGAAGGTCCGCAGCGAGCGCAGCCGGAACTGCTTCATCCAGTTCGGCTCACCCTTCCACCAGGACATCTGGTCGACGACGCCTTCGTCCAAGCCCTTGGCGGGCTTGAAGACGTAATCCTCCTCGTCGGACCATCCGAGCTTGTAGCGGGACAGGTCGAGGTCGGCGATGCTCACGGAGCGGTCCTCCTGGGAACGGGGGCCGTGCGAGGGATTTGCACTACGTCGATAGTAACAATTCGTCCCCCGGGTGCCACGGCCGAGGCGCCCGGTGTGCCGGACCGCTCACGTGCGGTGCGTTCAGGCGGTGCCGGTGGTGAGGAGGGCGGCGAAGGAGTCGCCGTCGACCGCTCGAGAAAACAGCCAACCCTGGGCCGCCCGGATGCCGCGCCGGCGGAGGCCTTCGAGCTGGCCGGGCTGCTCGACGCCCTCGCCGCAGACGTCGAGGCCGAGCCCCTCGGCGAGCAGCGCGATCGAGTCGACGATCGCTTCGTCCTTGACGTCCGAACCGAGACCGGCCACGAAGGACCGGTCGACTTTGATCCCGTCGACCGGGAGGTGCTTGAGGTAGAGCAGCGACGAGTACCCCGTCCCGAAGTCGTCGACATCGATCCGGACGCCGAGGTCGCGCAGCGCCTCGAGGTTGCTGCTGACGGCCTCCTCGGCGTGGAGCAACGTCGACTCGGTGATCTCGAGCCCGAGCCGGTTCGGGGGGAGCCCACAGACGAGGAGCGCAGCGCGCACGTCGTCGGCGAAGGCATGGTCGGTGAGCTGGGTCGCCGACGCGTTCACGCGCAGGCGGAACGCTGCGGGCAGCGGCCAGCGGGCCGCCTGGCGAAGGCTGCGCTCGAGGATGCGGCGACCCAGTTCGGGCATGAGCCCGCTCGATTCGGCGGTGTCGACGAACTCCCAGGCCTCGCGCAATCCGAGCGTGGGGTGGTTCCACCGCAGCAGCGCCTCGGCGCCGATGATCCGGCGGGTCTCGGTGTCGACCACCGGCTGGAAATGCACGTCGAGCTCGCCATTGCGCAGTGCGTCTTCGAGTTCGTGCACCAGCCGCCGTCGCTGGGTGCGGGCCTCGTCCATGGTCCGGTCCCAGGCGCTGACCGGCCGCCGTCGCTGTTTGGCGTCGAGGAGCGCGTGCGAGGCGCGCAGCACGATCTGTTCCAGGGACTCGTCGGTCCGGGTGGACGCGATCCCGACCGTGACGTCGAGATGGACCGACCGGTGTTCGTCGAGCCGGATCGGCTGGGTGACCGCATCCCGCACGCGTTCGGCCAAGGCTGTCAGCTCGGGCACCTCACCGGCGGCGAGCACGACGAACTCGTCGCTGCCGGGCCGCACGACCGTGCCCTCCCGGCCGGCGACGGCCAGGATCCGTCGGGCGACCTCGACGAGGATGCGGTCGCCGCTCGCGCGCCCGAACAGGTCGTTCACCTCGCCGAAACGGTCGAGGTTGCACAGCAGCGCCCCGGTTCCGCTGGCGTCGCCGTCGTGCAGGGCGAGGCGGTTGGGCAGGCCGGTGAGCGGGTCGCGCTGCGTGAGCTGCAGCAGCCGGCGCTCCGCCTCGACGTGGTGGGTGACGTCCCACCCCGACAGCAGCCAGCCCTCGATCCCCGGTCGGTCGCGTGCGTCGACGAACTCGATCTCGACCCAGCGAACCCCCGCAAGCGTCTGGATGCGCCAGACCGGGCTGTTGGACACGTTTCCGGCCCGCCGGCGGGCCTGCTCGTCGGGTGCCAGGAACGCATCGACGCGCTGACCCATGGCGCTCCGACCGAGCAACCGGGTCACGGCCGGGGTCTCCCACCGGACCACGTCGTCCTGGCCGATCACGACGTGGAGGCCGTCGGCTCGGATCGGGGTGTTCCCCAGCGCGTCGGCCCCCGCTGGGGCGGCGAGCAGGGCTTCGACCCGGGGCCGGACGCGTACCACGATCCCGCCCGTCGGTCCGGCCCGGTCGTCGATCAACTCGACGTCGAACTCCCGCCAGCCGCGTGACTCGCTGCGGAATCGGACCAGGTAGGGGCCCGCAGGCAGCCCGTCCTGGATACGGCGCCGGGCGGCGGCGATGACGCTTCGATGATCGGGGTGGACGCGCAGGTAGAGCTCTTCGAGGCTCGTAACGTCGCCGAGCTCGGCGCGCGCCTCATCGGACATCCAGGCCACCGATCCGGTGCGCAGAAGGAGCACGAGGTCGTGGCGCGCCGCGGCCCGAAGGCTCGCCTCAGCCAAGCCCGGTCGCTCCTCGATCACGACGCCCCCGCCTTCCTGCTCCGCGCGGCGTTCGTGAAACTACTCCTCGTGAGATCCGGTCCGGCGCGCAACGTTCTTGACGATTTGGTGACGAAATGAGGCTCGCGCTTGTACGTTTGGGGCCGACCATGCCGCCTGCGGACCCGCTCGCCCTGTTCTCCCCGGCGGTCCGGTCCTGGTTCGCGACGGCGTTCCCCCAGCCCACCGCACCGCAGGTGCTCGGCTGGCCGGCGATCGCGACCGGTGCCCACACCCTGGTGTGTGCCCCGACCGGCACCGGCAAGACCCTCACGGCGTTCCTCTGGGGTCTCGACCGTCTCCTGACCACGGCAGTTCCCGAGCGGGAACGCCGGACCCGGGTGGTGTACGTGAGCCCCCTGCGAGCGCTGGCGTTCGACGTCGACAAGAATCTCCGGGCCCCCCTCGCCGGCATCCGGCTAGCTGCCGAGCGGATCGGTGTTCCGGTCGCGGACGTAGTGGTCGGGATGCGCACGGGCGACACGACGGCGCGCGAACGCGCCGGGCTCGTGCGGCGGCCGCCAGACCTGTTGATCACGACGCCCGAGTCGCTCTATCTCATGCTCACCTCGTCGGCGCGCGAGACCCTCGCCGGGGTCGAGGCGGTGATCGTCGACGAGATCCATGCGCTGGCGCCGACCAAGCGGGGTGCGCACCTCGCGCTCAGCCTGGAGCGGCTCGAGGCTCGCTGCGAGCGACCGCCGCAACGTATCGGGCTGTCGGCCACCCAGCGGCCGCTGTCGGAGATCGCCCGGTTCCTCGGGGGATACGACGCCCCCGACCGCCTGCGCCCGGTGACGATCGTCGACGCCGGGATCCGCAAGGAGCTTGCCCTCGAGGTCGTGGTGCCGGTCGAGGACATGGCCGACCTCGGCCGGCCGGTCACCGATCTCGGCCCCGCCGAGTTGCGCTCCGGTCCGGCGACAGCGGCGTTGGCCGGCCCGGTGCGCAAGAGCATCTGGCCGTCGGTGTATCCCGAGGTCCTTCGCCGCATCCTCGCCCACCGCTCCACGATCGTGTTCTGCAACGCCCGCCGGGCGGCCGAACGGCTGGCCGCCAAGCTGAACGAACTCGCCGAGCTCGAGGGTCTCGGCGGGCCGGACGGGACCGAACTGGTCAAGGCCCACCACGGCTCCCTGGCGCGAGAGCAGCGCGTCGTCATCGAGGACCAGCTCAAGCGCGGGGTCCTGCGGGCCATCGTCGCCACCAGCTCACTCGAGCTCGGGATCGACATGGGGGCCGTGGACCACGTCGTGCAGGTGGAATCCCCGGGATCGGTGTCACGCGGCCTCCAACGGGTCGGGCGTGCCGGGCATTCGGTCGGCGAGCCGTCATCGGGCACGATCTTCCCGAAGCACCGCTCCGATCTCCTGGAAGCGGCGGTCGTCGCCGGGCGGATGCGAGCGGGGCTGGTCGAGGAGACCCGTTACCTGCGCAACCCGCTCGACGTCCTTGCGCAGCAGGTGGTCGCCGCAGTGGCCATGGAGGACTGGCCGATCGACCGCCTGGCCGCCCTCGTGCGACGCGCGGCGGGGTTCGCCGAGCTGACCGACGACGTGTGGCACGCGACCGTCGATCTCCTTGCCGGGCGGTACCCGTCCGAGGAGTTCGCCGAACTGCGGCCCCGCCTGGTCTGGGACCGGACGGCCGGCACGCTGCGGGCCCGCGACGGGAGCCGACGGCTGGCCGTCACCTCGGGGGGCACGATCCCGGACCGGGGCCTGTTCGGCGTGTTCCTGCCCGACGGGACCCGGGTGGGCGAACTCGACGAGGAGATGGTCTACGAGAGCCGTCCCGGCGAGGTGTTCGTGCTCGGCGCCTCGGCCTGGCGGATCCAGGACATCACCTTCGAACGCGTCACCGTGGTGCCCGCCCCCGGGGAGCCGGGGAAGATGCCGTTCTGGCACGGCGATCGGCCCGGGCGACCCCTCGAGCTCGGCCGGGCGTTGGGCGCGTTCGTACGACAGCTCCGTGGGCAGCCGGCCGAGGCCGCCGTCGAGCGTCTGCGGGTCGAGGACGGGCTCGATGCCTGGGCGGCGCAGAACCTGGTGCAGTACCTCGCCGACCAGGCGAACGCGACCGGGGCCGTTCCTGACGATCGGACCGTCGTGGTGGAACGGTTTCGTGACGAGATCGGCGACTGGCGAGTCTGCATCCTCAGCCCGTTCGGCTCGCCCGTGCACGCCCCGTGGGCGATGGCGATCGAGCGCCGCCTGGCGGACCGCCACGGGATGCCCGTCGAGGTCATGTGGTCCGACGACGGCATCGCCGTGCGGCTGCCGGAGGCGATCACCGAACTCGACCCCGACGACGTGGCCCTGGCCCCGGACGAGATCGAACGGGCGCTGGTGGAGGCGCTGCCGTCGACCTCGCTGTTCGCCGCGCGGTTCCGGGAATGCGCGGCGCGGGCGCTGCTGCTACCCCGCCGTCGACCCGATCGGCGAACGCCGTTGTGGCAACAGCGTCAGCGGGCGGCGGATCTGCTCGCCGTCGCCGCCCGGCATCCCACGTTCCCGATCTTGCTCGAGACCTCACGGGAATGCCTGCAGGACGTGTTCGACCTGCCGGCCCTGCGGGAGGTGTTGCGCGATCTGCAGGCGCGCCGGATCCGTCTGGTGTCGGTGGAGACGGATCGGGCCTCGCCGTTCGCGCAGGGGCTGCTGTTCAACTGGGTCGCGAACTACCTCTACGACGGCGATGCGCCATTGGCCGAGCGGCGCGCAGCGGCGCTCTCGCTCGACCGGGATCTCCTGCGGGAGCTGCTCGGGGCCGAGGAGCTCCGCGAGCTGATCGACCCCGGTGCGCTCGCCGACGTCGAGCTCGAGCTGGCCGATCTCACCGAGCACCGGCGGGCCCGATCGGCCGACGAGCTGCACGACCTGTTGCGCCGGCTCGGCGATCTGACCGTCGATGAGCTCGACGTGCGCGCCGAGCCGGGGGACGGGTCCGTCGCGTCGTGGGTCGCCGAGCTCGAACGGTCACGCCGGGCGCTCCCGGTCCGGGTCGCGGGCGAGGTGCGCTGGATCGCCGGTGAGGACGCGTCCCGCTACCGCGATGCGCTCGGCTGCGCGCTGCCCCTAGGGCTTCCCGCGGCGTTCACCGAGCCGGTCGAACACCCGCTGGAGTCGCTGGTCGGTCGGTACGCCCGCACGCACGGCCCGTTCCTGCCCGACGAGGTGGCCCGACGGTTCGGCATCCCGGTCGAACGGGTGGCCGGAGCGCTGCGTGCACTCGAGGGCGCGGGTCGGGTGGTGCGCGGTGAGTTCCGACCCGATGGCCTCGAGCGGGAATGGTGCGACGTCGAGGTGCTCCGGCTGTTGCGCCGGCGCTCTCTGGCGGCGTTGCGCCGCGAGGTGGAGCCCGTCGAGCAGGCCGCGCTGGCACGGTTCCTCACGCGATGGCACGGCATCGGCGAGGGCCGTCGCGGGCCGGACGTGCTCGTCGAGGCGATCGGCCAGCTCCAGGGGGCGACGGTCGTCGCGTCGCTGCTCGACACCGAACTGCTGCCGGCCCGGCTGGAGCGCTACCGCCCGTCCGATCTGGACGCGCTCTGCGCAGCCGGCGAGGTGGTGTGGGTGGGTGCCGGCGCGCTCGGCAGTTCCGACGGGCGGGTGCGGCTCGTGTTCCGCGAGCAGGCGGCGGCATTGCTCGACGGGCCCGACCCCGCTCGCCGCCCCGGCGATGCCCGTCACGAGGCGCTGCGCGAGCGGCTCGGCGCGCGCGGCGCCTGCTTCTGGCCGGACCTGCGCGCCGCCGACCCGTCCGCGACCGACACCGAGTTGTTGGCCGCGCTGTGGGATCTGGTGTGGGCCGGGGAGGTCACCAACGACGCCCTGGCGCCGCTGCGTGCCTACGTCTCGGGCCGTGGAACGGCGGCCGCACGCGCCCGGGCGCGTCCCGGACGGCTCCGGGCCGCCGGCCCGCCGGCGGGTGCGGGCCGTTGGTCGCTGGTGGCGCCGCTCCTCGAGGGCGCGCCGAACCCGACCGAGCGCGCTCCCCGCCGGGCGTTGCAGCTGCTCGAGCGCCACGGGGTGCTCACTCGCGAGGCGGTCACCGCCGAGGAGGTTCCGGGCGGGTTCAGCGCGGTCTACGCAGTGCTCAAGGTCCTGGAGGAACGCGGTCGGGTGCGGCGCGGCTATCTCGTCGATGGCCTCGGCGCCGCCCAGTTCGCACTGCCGGGTGCGGCCGACCGTCTGCGCGAGCGGCGCGACGACGAGGCGTCGACGGTCGTGCTCGCATCGAGCGATCCGGCTCAGCCCTACGGTGCCGCCCTCGAGTGGCCCGACCCCGCCGGTCCGGCCCGGCCCAGCCGTGTCACCGGCTCGATCGTGGTGCTCTCCGGCGGTCGTCCCCAGGCGTGGTTGGATCGGCGGTCACACCAACTCGTGACGTTCGCCGCGGTCACCGACGATGTCTGGATCGACGCTCTGGCCGAGCGAGTCCGGACCGGTCGAGACCGCTCGCTCGAGATCCGCCGGATCGACGGAGGGTCCATCGGCGACTCCGTGTGGTCGGGTGCCCTCGAAGCGTCCGGTTTCGTGCACGGCTACAAGGGTCTCGTCCTGCGAAGCGACCGACTGTCCACCCGCCGATGAGGCGATTGGCCTAGCCTTGAGCCGTGCCCGAGGGTGACACCATCCACCGTTCGGCGACAGCGCTGCGGATGGCGCTGACGGGTCGTCCCGTGTCCGGGTTCGATGCGCCGCGTCTCGACGGTCCCGAGCCCACGGTCGGGTCGGTGATCGAGCGGGTCGAAGCGATTGGGAAGCACCTCGAGATCGGGTTCGACGACGGCATCGTCCTGCACACCCACATGCGGATGACGGGTTCGTGGCACCTGTACCGCGAGGGCGAAGGCTGGCACCGCCCCCTCCGGCAGATGCGCTGTGTCCTCGAGGTGCCGGGGTGGCAGGCGGTGTGCTTCAACGCGCCGGTCGTCGAGGTCTACCGCTCGCGGGAGATGAGCCGTCATCCCCTGCGCGGTTCGCTCGGCCCGGATCTGTGCACGCGCAATCCCGACCTCGACGCTGCCGTCGCTCGCATGGCCCGGTTCTGCGACGCGACGACCACGGTGGCCACCGCGCTGCTCGACCAGCGGATCGCCTGCGGTGTCGGCAACGTCTACAAGTCCGAGGTCCTGTGGGCCTGCGAACTCCACCCTGATACGCCGGTCGGTGCGCTCGACGTTGCGCAACGGCGCCGACTCGTCGAGGTCGCAGCCTCGCTGCTGTCTTCGAACCTCGAGCGCGTCGACCGGATCACCGTGCCGGGCGGGCTTGCGGTCTACGGCCGAAACGGCAAGCCGTGCCCGCGGTGCGCCACGTCGATCGCGGTGGCGCGACATGGCGAGCAGGCCCGCGTAACCTACTGGTGCCCGGCGTGCCAACTGCGGCTCGGCCTCGCGGTGGCCGTGGCTCACTAGCCTCCGTCGCATGGCGGAGCGCCCCGCAGACGACGCCGTCGGAACAGCGCCGAAGGTGCTGCTCCACGACCATCTCGACGGCGGCCTGCGGCCCTCCACCGTCGTGGAACTCGCCCGTGAGTTCGGCTACCGGCAGCTTCCGACCGAGGACGTGGGCGAACTGAAGCGATGGTTCCATCGCGGGGCCAAGCGCAACGACCTCGTGCTCTACCTCGAGACCTTCGCCCACACGGTCGGGGTGATGCAGCACCGCGAGGCGCTCGAGCGGGTGGCGTACGAGTGCGCCCAGGACCTCGCCGCCGACGGTGTCGTCTACGCCGAGGTGCGTTTTGCTCCCGAGCTCCATCTCGAGGCCGGGTTGACGCTGGACGAGGTCGTCGAGGCGGTGTTGTCCGGATTCCGGCGGGGCGCGACGGGCACGGAACTGCGCATCTACGCGTTGCTGTGTGCCATGCGTACCGCAGCGCGCAGCCAGGAGATCGCGGAGCTGGCTGTCCGGTTCCGTGACGCCGGTGTCGTCGGCTTCGACATCGCCGGGGCCGAAGCCGGCCACCCGCCAACCCGACATCTCGACGCGTTCCAGTACGTGAAGCAGCAGAACTTCCACGCCACGATCCACGCCGGCGAAGCCTTCGGTCTGCCCTCGATCTGGGAGGCGTTGCAGTGGTGCGGTGCCGAGCGGCTCGGCCACGGCGTACGCATCGTCGACGACATCGCCGTCGCCGACGACGGTGTCTACCGACTGGGGCGGTTGGCGGCTTACGTGCGCGATCGGCGCATCCCGCTGGAGTGCTGCCCGACGTCGAACGTCAATACCGGCGTGTGCGCCTCGATCGCCGACCATCCGATCGGGGTGCTGCGCCGGCTGCGGTTCCGGGTCACGATCAACACGGACAACCGGCTGATGAGCGACACGACGATGACCCGGGAGTTCCTCCAGGTCCGCGATGCGTTCGGTTGGGGCTGGGACGACTTCGAGTGGTTGACGATCAATGCGATGAAGAGCGCGTTTGCCCCCTTCGACGAGCGTCTCCGGATCATCAACGGGCAGATCAAGCCCCGGTACGCGTCGCTGCGGGCCGCCGACCTCGACGTGGCGTCTTTCGGAGCGCCGGGTGGGAGCCGACCCGTGAGTACCATCCCGTAGGCCGAATTCGAGCGCACATCACGAGGAGCACACGTGTCGGTTGACGAGCAATCGATGGCCATCCCGCCCGCCGGGAATCCGGAGAAGGCAGAGCGCGACGGGTCGAACTGGGTCGAAATCGTTGCGGCCGCCCTGCTCGGCCTTGCGGGCATCCTCACCGCCTATGCCGCCTTCCAGGGCTCGCAGGCGGGGGACAAGGCGCTCGAGGCCTTCACCGAGTCCGCACGGATCACGTCGCAGGCGGAAGGCTTCTACAACGAGGCCTCCCAGACCTTCAACGGCGACCAGGCGGTGTTCCTCGCGTACCAGCTGCTCGTGGAGGAAAAAAAGGGGGACCTGGCGGCCGTCGTGCGCGACAACCTCTTCAGCGACGAGCTGGAGAAGGCCACCGTGGCCTGGGAGGCGCTGCCGGACAGCGACGACGGCCCGCGCACCCCGCTCGAGACCGACGACTACGTGATCGAGGCCTCCGAAAAGGGTGAGGAGCTGACCAAGACCGCCGACCAGAAGTTCGAAGACGCCCAAAAGGCGGACAACATCGGCGACAACTACGACCTGGCGACGGTGTATTTCGCCGTCGCACTGTTCTTCGCCGGTATCGCTGCGCTGTTCCGGGTCCGCGGCGCCCAGATCGCGATGCTCGCCGGGTCGGTGCTCCTGCTTGTCCCCGGCCTGCGGTACATCGGCGCCGGCGAAGGCTGGTTCTAGTCGAGCGTCGTAGCCCGGTGCGCCAGACGGCCGGCTGCGTTTCGAGCCCCGCCCGACGAGAGCGGTAGCGTGCGGCGGCTGCCACTTGGGGAGGAGCACGCCGATGGGCGCGTTGGACGGACGGGTTGCGATCATCACCGGAGCCGGTCGGGGAATCGGCCGGGAACATGCCCTGTTCTTCGCCGCGGAGGGCGCGAAGGTGCTCGTCAATGACCTCGGCGGCGCGAACGACGGCACGGGCAACGACCTCACGCCGGCCCAGCAGGTCGTCGACGAGATCAAGGCGATGGGCGGCGAGGCCGCGGCCAACTACGACAACGTCGCCGACTGGGAGGGCTCCCAGCGGATGATCAACCAGGCCGTCGAGACCTTCGGGGATCTCGACATCCTGGTCAACAACGCCGGCATTCTGCGCGACCGGGTGCTCGTCAACATGACCGAGGCCGAGTGGGACGCCGTGGTCGCCGTCCACATGAAGGGCCACTTCGCCCCCACGCGGTGGGCGGCCGCCTACTGGCGCGAGCAGCACAAGGCCGGGATCACCAAGCCGCGCAACCTCGTGCACACGTCGTCGACGTCGGGCCTGTTCTCCAATCCGGGCCAGGCGAACTACGGAGCGGCGAAGTCGGGCATCGCCACGTTCAGCCAGATCTGCGCGAAGGAACTCGTGCGGTACAACGTGAAGAGCAACACGATCGCGCCGGCCGCTCGCACCCGGCTCACGCTGGCCACCCCGGGCCTCGGTGAGATCCTGGCGGCGAAGGAAGGCACGTTCGACATGTGGGACCCGGCGAACATCTCGCCGCTGGTCGCGTACCTGGCCTCTGCCGACTGCAAGTTCTCGGGGGAGACGTTCTTCGTGCAAGGCGGCAAGGTGCAGCGCGTGCAGTCCTGGACGTTCGCCGAGGCCGTCGAACAGAACGACCGCTGGACGGTGGCCGACCTCACGACGGCGCTCGCGTCGCTCGACGTGAAGCCGAACGAGCGCTTCAGCGCAGACTGAGGTTCAGCCCCACAGTCCGAGGGCGTCGAGGACGGCCCGACGGGGGTCTGACTCGTCATCTAGCCGGACTTCGACGAACGTCAGATCCGACCAAGCGTGCGCCGCTCGTGCCCACGAGGCGTCCTCCCGGGCGCCGGCGACCACAGCGACGAGGCCTGCGTCCGCAAGCGTGAGGGCAGCGAGTGGGGCGTTGAGGCCGTCGGGCAACGACCCGCCGGTTACGGCTTGGGCGGCGCGGCCGCTCACGAGGAGGCGGTTCGTGATCGCATGAGCCCAACGGGCGACGTCGGTCGGACTGCGCCCGTGAAGCCATACGGTTGCGCCACCGAGCGTGGTGGCCGACCAGCGGAGGGTTCGCGGCGCGGGCCAGTCCGAACCGTCACGGGGAATCCCGGCGGCCATCGGGCCGTCCGGTTCGTCACGGAGAAGCTCGCCCGTTACGAGGAGTTCCCGCACGATTCGGGTGAGGATGGCGTCGTCGAGCACGAAACCGGCGCCCGGGCGCGGGTCGACGTCCGTGCCGGGGGTCGGCGGTGGCACTGATCCTTCGGGTGGCGCCACCGCCCGAAGTGGCGGCAACAAGGGGCTCTCGGGTCGATCCGGCCGACGGCCACCGGCATCGTGGGCCATGCTGGCCAGCGGCCAGGCGAGCGGCACCAGCACGCGGACGAGTGCTTCGAGTTCGGCGGCGCATCGCTCGATCTCGTCCGCACCTGCGGGTTCAGGCAGGTCGACGATCTCGGGGGACCCGGGGTCGTCGACCCCGCCAAGACGCTCGAGCCAGGTGCGCAACGGCTCGGCAGGTCGGCGCGGTCCGCCGATTCGGGCCCGGCGGACGGCGTCGCGAACAGTGAACGTACGCACGCCTGCGTCCGGCTCGAGCGACTCGACGGTGTCGCGCTGGGCCGTGGTCATCGTGAGGACGAGATCGGCGCCGACGAGGAGGCGGGCCTCGAGCGGCTGGGCGACGTGGTCGAGTTCCATGCCCCGCCGACGCAGCGCAGCGAGCACCGCTGGCGGTGGCGCAGCCGGCTCGGTGACGTCGATTCCGCACGCACGGACTTCCGCCTCGACCCGCTGGAGTTCGAGGGCGTCGGCGATCAAGGCGGCGGCGAGCGGAGATCGGACGAGGTTGTCGCCGCAAACGGCGAGGACCCGGTTCTCGCGCTGGCGCCACCAACCGGACTCGCCGGTGCGCACGTACGACGACGGCGTCGCCGGTGACCCGGGTCGGGACGAGGCGGGCCACCGCACGGGCGGAGACTACTAAGAGTGGTCGGGCCAACGGCTGGACCCTCGACGGACCTTGCCGGTTCCCTGCAGCGAACTGAAGGGCGCCCGTGGTGTCCGACCGCAGGCGGCCACCGCCTAGCGTGCTCGTTGTGTTGCCGATCGTGACTCCCGACCAGATGCGGGCGATCGACGCCGCCGCTCCCGTCGCCGCCGACGTGCTGATCGCCCGAGCCGGTGCGGCGGCCGGCCGGACCGCTCTGCGGATGCTCGGTGGCGGCTACGGCCGGCGGGTGGTCGTGCTGGCTGGCACCGGGAACAACGGTGCCGACGGCCGGGTCGCCGGAACGTGGTTGAGCCGCCGGGGCGTGCGGGTGCAGGTGGTGGAGGCGGGGGTAGCCCCACCCACCCTGCCGTCGTGTGACCTGGTCATTGATGCCGCCTACGGAACCGGCTTCCGGGGGACCTGGGATGCGCCGGCCGTCACACCAGGAACCCGGATCCTCGCCGTCGACATCCCGTCGGGGGTCGACGGGCTCACGGGCGAGGTGCGCGGCCGGGTCCTGGCGGCCGAACGAACCGTGTGCTTCGTGGCCTTGAAGCCGGGGCTGGTCCTCCCGCCCGGGTCATCGTTGGCCGGACCGGTCGAGGTCGTCGACATCGGCCTGCCCGCCACGGGAGCGCGGATGCATCTCGTCCAGCGCTCGGACGTCGTGGCGTGGGCGCCGGATCGCAGCATCGACCACAACAAGTGGCGCTCGGCGGTCTGGGTGATCGCCGGGAGCGGCGGGATGATCGGGGCCGCGCATCTGACGGGGCGTGCGGCGCAGCGGGCGGGTGCGGGGATGGTCCGGCTGTCCTCACCCGGGGTTGCGGCCGATCCGACGGCGCCGGAGGAGGCCGTCCGCCATCCGCTCGGGGTGCCGTTCTGGGCGGCGGAGGCGCTCGGTCAGGTGGAGCGGTTCCATGCCGTCGTCGTCGGTCCTGGGCTCGGTCGGGCCGACGGGACCGTGTCGAGCATCCGGGAGTTCGTCGCCAAGGCCCCCGTGCCGCTCGTGGTCGACGCCGATGCGTTGTTCGCGCTCGCCTGGGGAACCGACGGCGCGCTGTCGATCCTGCGGCAGCGACCGGCGCCGACGGTGCTGACCCCGCACGACGGCGAGTTCGCGCTGCTGCGGGGGGGCCGGGTCGGCACGGACCGTGTCGAGGCCGTCCGCGACTTCGCCGTCGCCTCCGGTTGCGTCGTGTTGCTGAAAGGCCCGTCGACGCTTGTCGCCGACCCGGGCGGCCACGTCGCCGTGGTGACCGCAGGTGACCAGCGCCTGGCGACCGCCGGGACCGGCGACGTGCTCGCCGGCATCATCGGCGCCTTTCTGGCACAGCGGGTCGCGGCGACCCCGGCGGCGGCGGCCGGTGCCTGGGTCCACGGGTCGGCTGCCCGACTCGGCCCGGCGCGGGGGTTCGTCGCCGGCGACCTCCCGGACCTGATCCCCGAGGTCTGGGCCGAGCCGTGACCGAGCGGTGGGCCTGGGCCGAGATCGACCTCGGTGCCGTCGCCCGCAACGTGGTCCGGATGCGCGCCGCCGCGCAGCCGGCCGGGGTGTGGGCCGTCGTCAAGGCGGACGGTTACGGCCATGGGGCGCTGCGCGTGGCCCGAGCGGCGCAGGCTGCCGGGGCGACCGGGCTGTGCGTTGCGCTGGTCCAGGAGGGAGTGGCGCTGCGGCGGGCCGGGGTGGGCGGGCCGATCCTCGTGCTGTCGGAGCAACCACCCGAGCAACTCGACGAAGCGGTCGAGCACGACCTCGCGCTCACCGTGTACTCCGCGACGGCCGTCGAGGCGGCCAACCAGGCGGCGCAACGCCGGACGAAGGTCGGATACCCGGTGCACCTGAAGGTGGACACCGGCATGCACCGGGTGGGGTGCCACCCGGCCGACGCCGCCGGCTTGATCGAGCGGATCGAGGCCAGCCCCGGGTTGGCGCTCGCCGGTGTGGCGACCCACCTCGCGGTGGCCGACGAACCCGACGACCCCTACACCGGGCAGCAATTGGCGACGTTCGCCACGGTGCGGCGGTCGGTACCGGCCGGTGTGCTCGTCCATGCGGCGAACTCGGCGGGCGCGCTCGCCCACCCGGCCGCCCGACACGACGTCGTGCGGGTGGGGATCGCGCTCTACGGCATCAGCCCCGGACCCGGCGTGGGTCCCTGGGTGTCCGATCTCGAGCCGGTGCTGTCGTTGCGGGCCAAGGTGTCCCACCGGCAGCGGCGGGCGGCCGGCGACCGGATCTCCTACGGGCTGCGCCACACCTTTGGCCGTGACACGACGGTGGCCACCCTGCCGATCGGGTACGCCGATGGCGTTCCCCGGCGGCTCTCCTCCACCGGAGGTGTCGTGCTCATCGGCGGTCGGCGTCGCCCGATCGTCGGTGTCGTCACGATGGACCAGCTGATGGTCGACCTCGGCGACGACGAGGTGGCGATCGGCGACGAAGCGGTCCTGATCGGCCGGCAGGGCGACGAAGAGATCCGTGCCGCCGAGTGGGCCGAGCGCCTGGGCACCATCGGGTACGAGATCGTGTGCGGGATGTCGGCGCGTGTGCCCCGGCGGTACCGGGAGTGACGGTACGGCGCCGGTACGATCGTTCCCCGTGTCCGTCCCGGTCGTGCGCTCCCCGTCGGTGGACGCCACCCGAGCCTTGGCCGCAGCGGTCGCCCGGGTGGTCCGCGGCGGCGATCTCGTGCTTCTCGTGGGCGACCTCGGTGCGGGAAAGACGGCGTTCGTGCAGGGGCTCGCTGCCGCACTCGGTGTGATCGAGCCGGTCACCAGTCCCACCTTCACGCTGGTGCGCACGTACGAGGCCGGCGCGTTGTTGCTGCACCATCTCGACGTCTACCGCCTCGACCATCTCGGCGAGTTCGACGATCTCGCCGTCGGCGAGTTGCTCGACGACGATGCCGTCACGGTCATCGAGTGGGGCGACGCCGTCGCCTCCCGCCTCCCGACCGACCGGCTCGAGGTGCGGCTCTCGTACGCCGCCCCCGAGGATGACGATGCGGTCCGTCTGATCCAGTTGGCCCCGTCGGGTCGGCGCTGGGCGGCTCGCGAATCGGCGCTCGCCGAGGCCGTCACCCTGTGGGGCCTGCAATGGGCCGAGGACGGCGGCGAATGCTGATCCTCGGCATCGAAACCGCAACGGCCCGAGTGGGGTGTGCGATCGGCGGCCACGAGGGCGTGCTCGGGCTCAACGAGACCACCCGTGGCCGTCGCCACGCGGAACTGCTCGCCCCCGAGATCGACGTGCTGTGTCGGCAGGCCGACGTCCAACTCGACGAGATCGGCTGCATCGCCGTCGACATTGGGCCGGGCTTGTTCACCGGGTTGCGGGTGGGAATGGCGACGGCAAAGGCGCTGGCCCATGCGCTGCGGGTCCCGATCATCGGGATCCCCAGCCTCGACCTGCTTGCGTTCCCCGTCCGGCGCTCGCCGAAATTGATCGCCGCGGTGATCGATGCCCGCCGCGGCGAGGTGTTCTGGGCGCTCTACCGCACCGTGCCGGGAGGCGTGCAGCGGGTTAGCCCGTACACGGTCGGTACCCCGGCCGACCTGGTGGCCGACCTTCTCGTGACCAACGAGGACACCCTTGCGGTCGGCGACGGCGCACTGCGCTACCGGCGCGAGCTCGAGGACGGCCCACGGATCGAGTTCGCCGAGCAGTTCCTCGCCCACCCGTCGGCGGCCCCGCTCGTGCAGCTCGCACACGCCCGGGCGCTGCGGGAGGACTGGACCAGCCCCGAACGGCTCGAGCCGCTCTACCTCCGCAAGCCCGACGCCGAGATCAACTGGGTCACCCGAGACGGGCGCCACCGGGGATGAGGGGACGGCGATGAAGGTGCTCGGCGCTCCCGCCGAAGCCTCGACCGTGCGCATCGCGCCGCTGCGCCGGCGCCACCTGCGCCGCGTGATGCGCATCGAACGGCAGGTGTACCCCAAGCCGTGGACCCCTGGGGTCTTCCAGGGTGAACTCGGGATCGTGGACGGTACGCGTCACTACATCGGGGCCTGGGTCGGACGCACGCTCGTCGGGTACGCGGGATTGATGCGGACCCTCGACGAGGGCCATGTCACGAACATCGCCGTCGACCCCGAATGGCACCGTCACCATGTCGGCACCCGCCTGCTGTGCACCCTGGCGTGGTGGGCGCGCGCCAACGGCTGCACGGCGCTCACCCTCGAGGTGCGGGTGTCGAATGTGGCGGCGCAGGCGATGTATCGGCGCTTCAAATTCGCTCCGGCCGGGATTCGGCAGCGCTACTACGAAAACACGGAGGACGCGATCGTCATGTGGGCGCACGACGTCGACGGGCCGGAGTACGGCGAACGGCTCGACGCGCTGCTGGCCGGCGTCCCGGGCATGACGCAATGGGTCGACAGCGCGCGGGGAGACCGCTGATGCGCACGGTCGTACCCGATGCCTCGACCGTCGTATTGGGCATCGAGACGAGCTGCGACGAGACCTCGGCGGCCGTGGTGCTCGGCGGGGGTGACGTGCTGTCGATGGTCGTGTCGTCGCAGGTCGACCTCCATGCCCGCTACGGCGGGGTCGTGCCCGAGATCGCGAGCCGGGCGCACCTCGAGTTGCTGACACCCGTCGTGGCCCAGGCCATCGTCGAAGCCGGGATCGCCGAGCACCGTATCGACGCAGTCGCAGCGACCATCGGGCCCGGCTTGATCGGTGCCCTGCTCGTAGGGGTTTCGGCCGCCAAGGCGTACTCGCTCGTGTGGGACGTGCCCTTCGTGGGGGTGAACCACCTCGAGGCCCATCTCTATGCGAGCTTCCTCGAGGAGCGCCGCCTGTCGTTCCCGCTCGTGGTGCTCCTCGTCTCCGGCGGGCACACGATGTTCGTGGCCATGGAAGGCCACGGCCGGTACCGGGTGCTCGGACAGACCATCGACGACGCGGCCGGCGAGGCCTTCGACAAGGTCGCACGGTTCCTCGGGCTCGGGTATCCGGGTGGTCCGGCCATCGATCGCCTCGCGATGGACGGTGACCCGACGGCGATCGCCTTCCCGCGGGCGATGCTCGACGAGGGGCTCGACGTCTCGTTCTCGGGCCTGAAGACCGCGGTCATCAACTACGTGCGCAAGCACCCCGACGCAGCGGCCGCCGACATTGCGGCGTCGTTCCAGGCTGCGGTCGTCGACGTCCTGGTCGCAAAGGCGCGTCGAGCGGCCCGGTCCGTCGGGGCACGGGCGATGGCGCTCGGTGGCGGGGTGGCGGCGAACTCGCTGTTGCGGGAGTCGTTCCTCGGCGCCTGCGCGGCCGACGGTATCCACGGCTTCCTGCCGAGCCGGGCGATGTGCACGGACAACGCAGCGATGATCGCCGCGGCCGGATGGCACCGGTTGCGCCTCGATGGCCCGCACCGGCTCGACACGGGTGCCGATCCGAACCTGTCACTGCCGATCGCGCTCTGAGCGACCGTGGCTAGTCGGATCCGGGTGCACGGAACTCAGCACCTCGTGGCGATGCCGGTGGTGGCGGTGGCGGCCCTGGCCAACGGATGGGCGTTGACGCGCGCCGGGTGGGGCAACGCGTACTACGCGGCAGCGGTGCGATCGATGGGGTCGAGTTGGCACGACTTCCTGTACGCCAGCTTCGACCCGGGCGGGTTCGTCTCGGTCGACAAGCCGCCGCTGTCGCTCTGGGTCCAGGTGGTGTTCACCACCGTGCTCGGGTACCGGCCCTTGGCCGTGCTGCTTCCGGGGATGCTGGCCAGCACGGCGGCGGTGGGGCTGGTGTACGTCGGAGTGGCCCGGGTGTGGGGTCGCACTGCCGCCGTGGTTGCGGCCGCAGCGTTGGCCGTCACCCCGATCAGCGTGATGGTCGCCCACTCGAACAACACCGATGCGGTGCTGGTTCTGGTGATGACGGCGGCGGCGGTGGCTGCCGTCCAGGCCGTGTACACGGGCCGTCTGCGGTGGCTGGTGGCCGCAGCAGCGATCGGCGGGTCGGCCGTCACGGCCAAGATGCTCGCCGGGGTGCCGGTGCTGCCGGGGATCCTGATCGCCTACGTGTGGTGCGCGCCGCGGTCGTGGCGGGTGCGGCTCGGGCACGCCGCGGTCGGAGCCGCCGTGATGGCGGCGGCCGCGCTGTGGTGGTTCGCGCTGGTCGATCTGACGCCGGCCGACGCGCGCCCGTACGTGGGATCGAGCCCGACGAACTCGGCGTTCCAGTTGGCGTTCGAGCGCAACGGGGTCAACCAGGTCGAGGGCACCATGGGCCCCGGCCCGGCCGGGCAGGCGCCCGGTGGGCGGGTGCCAGGTGGCCCGCCGGGCGGGCAGGTGCCGGGCGGGGCGGCGCGGCCGGGAGGCGCCGGCGGACCCGGCGGTCTCGGTTTCGGCGGCGGCGATCCGGGCGCGCTGCGGCTGTTCAACGCCGAACTCGGCGGGCAGGCCGGCTGGCTGGTGCCCTTCGGCCTGATCGGGGCGGTGGGCCTGCTGTGGTCGCTCGGCCTGCGCCCGTCGGCACGGCTCGGCGCGCTGGTGGTGTTCGGCGGCTGGTTCGCCGTCGCGGCCGGGGCGTTTTCGGTGACGAAGGGGATCGTGCACCCGTACTACCTCGCCGGCATCGGGCCGCCGCTGGCTGCTCTGGTCGGCATGGCGGTCGGGTCATGGCGGGAGGACCTTGCGGCGCGGCGTCGCCGAGCGGTGCTGTTGCCGGTTGCGGTCCTCGCCACGGGGTGGGGGCAATGGGTGATCCTCGATCCGGTCGAGTGGTCGCCGTGGCTGCGTCCTGTGGTGGCTGGCGCAGCGGTGGCGGTGGCGCTCGGGGCGACAGCGGTGTGGGCACGCCGCGTAGGTTCTCGTGGGGTGCTCACCGCAGTGGTGGTGGTCGCAGCGGTGCTGCTCGTGGCGCCGGTGTTGTGGACCCGGGCGGCGCTCGCGGCGGGGGTCAACGGCCCGATGCCGTTCGCCTACCCCACGCCGGTGCGGTCGGGGGCGCCGGCCGGTGCGGCTCCTGCCGGCGGGGTCGTACCGAACGGAGGGTTCCCGTTCGCGTCGGGCGACACGGGCGCGCTCGTGGCGTATCTGCGGGCCAACCGGGGCGAGGCTCGATGGTTGGTCGCCGTGGAGAGCGCTGCGCCGGCCCAGCCGATCATCATCGGGTTCGGCGAGCCGGTCATGGCCATGGGCGGATTCTCCGGGAGCGATCCGATCCTCACCGTCGAGTCGTTGCAGCAGTTGATCGATGGCGGCCGGGTGCGGTTCTTCTGGCTCGCGTCCGGGGGGGCGGGCGGACGGGGCGGTCCCGGTGGTGGGGGTGGTCCGGCCGGCGGTCCGGGCGGTGGTCCGGGCGGCCGTCCGGGCGGCGGTCCGGGCGGTGGTCCGGGCGGCGGTCCGGGGGGCGGGCCCGGCGCTACCGGGCGCATGTCGACCGTGGTGGCGCGCTCGTGCCCGGTCGTGCCGCCGGCCACGTGGCAGGCGACCGCCGGGGCCTCGGGTACGGCGGGCACTCCGGGGCAGACGTCGTTCCCCGGCGGCCCGGCCGCAAGTCCGTTCGCCCTGCGCGATTGCCGGGGCGTTCGGCTGACGGGCTGAGTCCTGGAAGGATCGGATCATGAGCGCCCCGATCGTGGAGATCGTCTCGGGCCGGTTGTCGGGCCGGGCCCGCGACGGTGTCACCTTGTTCGCCGGCATCCCGTACGCCGAAGCGCCGGTCGGCGACCGGCGCTTCGGCGCCCCTCACCCGCATCCGGGCTGGACCGGGGTGCGCGAGGCCACCTCGTTCGGGAAGGTTGCCCCGCAAGGGGTCGGTGCAACCGAGGCGATGGCCGGGGGTGGCCCGCCGGACTGGTCGGAGGACTGCCTGTTCCTCAACGTCCAGACCCCGGCGTGCGACGCCGGGCGACGCCCGGTGCTGGTGTGGATCCACGGCGGCGGGTTCACCTCGGGGGCCGGCTCGATCCCCTGGTACGACGGATCGGCGTTCTGCCGCAACGGTGACGTCGTCGTCGTGACGATCAACTACCGGCTCGGTGCCTTCGGGTTCCTGCACCTCGCCGGCGCCGACGCGAATCCGGGGTTGGCCGACCAGGTCGCGGCGCTGGCCTGGGTGCGGGACAACATCGCCGCCTTCGGTGGCGACCCCGGCAACGTGACCGTGTTCGGGGAGTCGGCCGGCGGGATGTCGGTGGCGACGCTGCTTGCCGTGCCGTCGGCCCGAGGCCTGTTCCACAAGGCGGTCCCGCAGTCGGGGGCGGCGCACCACACACAGGACCCGGACCGGGCGGCCGAGGTCACCGAGCGGATCGAGTCCCGGCTCGGCGTGCGCGGGGTGGCCGGCCTGCGGTCGGTGCCGGCAGAGGCGCTCCTCGAGGCGCAGTTGGCGGCGGCGGTCGAGGTGGCCCAAGCCCGGGCCGCATCCAACGACGACACCGGCCTGGCGCTGCCGTTCTGTCCGGTGGTCGACGGTGCGTTCCTGCCGGAGGCGCCGCTCGACGCGATCCGGGCGGGCCGGTCGGCGCCGGTGCCGTTGCTGACCGGCACCAACCGGGACGAGTGGAACCTGTTCGCGCTCATGGGGCGCAGCCCGGCCGACGAGGCGGCGTTGCTGCGCCGGCTCGGTCGTCTGGTCGAGGATCCGCACGAACTGATGGCGATCTACCGCGAGTCGGCCGACACCGCGGACCACGACGCCATCTGGTCGGCGGTGATGACCGACCGGGCGTTCCGCATCCCAGCCGTGCGGCTGGTCGAGGCCCACGCCCGTCAACGTCCCGACGCGACCTGGCTCTACCAGTTCGACTGGGCGTCGAGCGCCTTCGGTGGTCGGCTCGGGTCGTGCCACGCGCTGGAGATCCCGTTCGTGTTCCACACCCTCGACCGCAAGGGCGTTGCGCTGTTCACCGGTGACGGACCACCCGCCGCCCTCGCCGACGCAATGCACCAGGCATGGATCGCGTTCGCCCGCAGCGGGAACCCGCAGCACGACCGGATCCCGGCCTGGGCGCCCTACGACGAGATTGACCGTACGACGCTCCATCTCGACCTCGAGTGCCGGATCACCAACGACCCGTCGTCGCGACGTCGCGCCATCTGGGCCGGTCGGCTGTGAGCGCGGGTCGCCCGGGGACGGGGCCGCTGGCCGGCATCGTGGTGGTGGAGGTGGCCGACATCATCACCGGGCCGTTGTGCGGGGTGCTGCTGGCCGAGATGGGGGCCGAGGTCATCAAGGTGGAGACCTACGGTTCGTCGATGTACCGGCGCCACGTCGTGTACCGCGACGGCATCCCGCCGTTGTTCTACAACACGAATCGGGGCAAGCAGTCGGTGTGCATCGACGCGAAGACCCCGGAGGGGCGCGCCGTGCTCGGCGATCTCGTCGCCGGGGCCGACGTGCTGCTCACCAACCTGCGCCCGGGCAAGCCGGATGCGATCGGGCTGTCGTACGAGGCGGTCCGGGCCCGCAACCCGCGCCTCGTCTACACCCACATCACCGGCTTCGGCGACGACGGGCCGTACGCGCAGCTACCCACGTGGGACTTCGTGATCCAGGGCGTGCTCGGCATGGTCGACTACCAGACCGACCCGGTGTCGGGGGCGATGGACGTGAACCGCCAGGTGATCGTCGACAAGTCGACGGCGTACACGGCGTGCCAGGCGGTGCTCGGCGCGCTCTTCGCCCGGGAGCGCACCGGCGAGGGCCAACTCGTGCAGGTGACGATGGCCGAGGCCGGTCTCGCGTTCTTCTGGTGCGACGCCCTGTCGGCCAAGCATGCGCTGCCGGAGCGGACGCTGCCGTTCGACGTGAAGGATGCCTACCGGGTGTACGCAACCGCCGACGGCCACGTGGTGACGATGCCGACGGTGACCCCGTTCGAGCGGGTGGCGCTGGCCCTCGACCGCCCGGAATGGCTGATCGACGAGCGGTTCAACGATCCGGAGCGGTTCCTCGTCAACATGCCCGAGGCGCTGGCGATGTACGCCACGGCGTTCGCCGCGTTCACCACCGACGAGGTGATGGCCCGCTTCGCCGAGCACGACGTGCCGCTCGGGCGGGTGAACACCCGCGACCAGATGCTGCGCGATCCCCAGATCCTGCACATGGGGGCGGTGATCGAGCGCGACCACGTCGCGCCGGTCGGCCCGGCCCGCCAGCCGGTGCCACCGTGGCGGTTCGCGGCGACGCCGGCGGAACCGACCGACCGCATCGCGCTGCTCGGCCAGGACACCCGGGCGGTGCTCGCGGCCCGGTTGGGGCTCGACGACGCCGAGTTGGACCGCCTGCACGCCCTCGGCGCGCTCGACTGGCCCGACTGACGAGGGCGTCTGGTCAGGGCGGGGGTTCGCCGTCGGCCACGCGCCAGGCGTCAGCCCACGCGTCGAGTTGGCGCCGCTCCCGTTTGGTGGGCCGACCGGCGCCGCGTGGACGGAACAGCGGGGTGAGCGGACGCTCGTCGGCCGACGGCGGGCTGTGGTCGACGTAGCAGGTGACCGCGACCGGGGCCCCGACCCGCTTGGTGATCGTGCGGACGACCTCGACGACTCGGTCGCGTTCGTGGATGCGGACCTCGACGCGATCACCGGGCCGCACGGGGGTCGACGGCTTGGCCGGTCGGCCGTTCACCGTGACGTGGCCGCCCTTGCACACCTCGCCCGCTTCGGTCCGGGTCGATGCCAGGCGGATCGACCACAGCCAGGCGTCGACCCGGGCCTCGGTCGGTTCGGTCACGCGCCGCCGGCCCCACCGGTGACGGCCCCACCGGTGACGGCGGCGGCGAGGTCGGCGACGAAGGTGTCGACGTCGGCGGCGGTGGTGTCCCAGGCGCACATCCAGCGGACCTCGCCGGCGTCGCGGTCCCAGTCGTAGAAGTGGTGCCGGCGGCGCAGCCGGTCGGCGGCGCCGGCGGGGAGCACGGCGAACACGGCGTTGGCCTGGGTCGGCTGGGTCAGCCGTACGACCGGCACCGCCGCGGCTCCGGCCGCGAGGCGCGCCGCCATGGCGTTGGCATGGGATGCGTTCACCCGCCAGAGTTCGTCGTCGAGCAGGGCCACGAGCTGCGCGCTGAGGAACCGCTGTTTGCTGGCGAGCTGCATCGAGGTCTTGCGCAGGTAGGCGACGGCGTCGACCAGACCCGGGTCGAGCACGACGACGGCCTCGGCCAGCAGCGCCCCGTTCTTGGTGCCGCCGAACGACACGACGTCGACCCCGACGTCGGTGGTGAGCGCCCGGAGCGGGACGTCGAGGTGCGCAGCGGCGTTGGCCAGGCGGGCACCGTCGAGGTGCACCCGCAGCCCGAGGCCGTGCGCGTGGTCGCACAGCGTGCCGAGCTCGTCGGCGGTGTAGACGGTGCCGAGCTCGGTGGACTGCGTCACCGACACCGCGCCCGGCTGCGCCCGGTGGACGGTGCCGAAGCCCCAGGCCTCGGTGTCGAGCAGCGCCGGGGTGAGCTTGCCGTCGGTGGTTGGGACGGTCCACAGCTTGAGCCCGCCGATGTGCTCCGGTGCGCCGCCTTCGTCGACGTGGACGTGCGCGTGGTCGGTGCAGATGACCGCCTCCCACCGCTGGCACAGCGCCTGGAGCGCGACGACGTTGGCACCGGTGCCGATGAGCACCGGGAACGCGGTGGCCTCGGGGCCGAAGTGGTCGTGGACGAGCTCGCCGAGCCGGGCGGTGTGCTCGTCGGCGCCGTAGGAGTGGGCATGGCCGTGGTTGGCGGCGGCGACGGCGTCGAGCACGGCGGGATGGACGCCGGCTTCGTTGTCGGACGCGAACCCCCGTGCGGAGGTGCTCATGCCGGCGTTCCGGCGGGGGTGACCCGCACCCGGGTGCCGTAGTAGGCGCCGCCGCCACCGGCGTCGGCGACGGTGTCGTCGGTCAGCACGTTCACCGCTCGATCCTGGCCCCACCAGCCCCACGGGATGGCGCACAGCCCGGGACGCACCCGGGCCGAGCGTCGCACCGGCAGGGTCAACGTGCCCCGGTCGTTGGTGACGGTGGCCGGCGCGCCGTCGGGCAGGCCGAGGGCGTCGGCGTCCTCGGCCGACAGCTCGAGGCACGGCGCCGGTTCGAGCGGGCCGTGGTGGTGCGAGTAGCTGGTGTTGAGGAACCGGGGGTGGGTCTTGGGGGTGAGCAGCCGGAGCTCGCCGGCTGCGACCGGCACGGGGGTGTGGGTGGGCAGCGCCGGGAGCCCCAGCGAGCTGAGGGCGTCGTTGCGCAGCGCGGCCCGCCCGTCGGCGGTGGCGAACCCGCCGTGCTCGTACGGCAGCAACGGTTCCGGGAGATCGTGCCGGGCCCAGCCACGGGCCCGCAGGGCGTCGACGTCGAGGTCGTGCAGCGCGAGGCGCACCAGGGCCTCATCGTCGAGGTCGAACATCGGATCCTCGATCCCGAGCGCCCGGGCCAGGCGTCGCCACAGCTCGGTGTTGGGGACCGCCTCGCCCACCGGTGCGATGGCCGGCTCGTTCCAGCCGAGGTGCAGGCTGCCCCACGACGGCACCACGTCGAGGTGCTCGATCTGGGTGGTGGCCGGGAAGACCACGTCGGCGTAGCGGGCGGTGTCGGTGAGGAACTGCTCGCTCACGATCGTGAACAGGTCGTCACGGGCCAGACCGCGGCGCACGGCGCCGGCGTTGGGGGCCGAGGTCGCCGGGTTGCCGCCCCACACGACGAGCGCGTGGATGCCGGCGGCGGGATCCTCGAGGGTCCGGCCGAGCTGGTTGGCGTTGACCCCGCGGGTGTGGGGCCGGTCCGGTGCGTCGAAGACGTCCTCGTCGACGTGCGTGCCGGACCACACCCCGGTGGAGCGGGCCAGGCCCCCGCCGCGGACGCGCCACGCGCCGGTGACGACGGGCAGGCAGGCCAACGCCCGGAACGTCATCGCGCCGTGGTGGTGGTGCTCGGCGCCGATGAGCGTGCGGATGAACGCCCGGCGGGTGCTGCCGTACCGCCGGGCCAGCCGCTCGATCTCGTCGGCGTCGACACCGCATTCGGCGGCGGCCCGGGCAGGGGTCCACTCGGCGGCGTGGGCGGCGAGATCGGCGAAGCCGGTCGCGTGATCGCGGACGTAGTCGTGGTCGACGAGGTCGTCGCGCACGAGGACGTGGAGCATCCCGAGGATCAGCGCGACGTCGGTGCCGGGGAACGGTTGGACGAACCAGTCGGCGGACTCGGCGGTGATCGTGCGCAGGGGATCGACGACGATCACGGTCGCCCCGTTGGCCCGGGCCTGCTCGACGTACGGCCACAGGTGGCGGTTGGTGAGGCGGGTGTTGGTGCCCCACAGCAGCACGACCTCGGCGTGGGCGACCTCGAGCGGGTCGGCACCGTGGCCCGAGCCGTAGGTGAGGGCTGTGCCGGTGGCCGCCGTCGCGCCGCAGAGCGAACCGGTGGTGCGCGAGGCGCCGAGCGCGGCGAACAGGCGCCGGTCGATCGAGGACGCCTGGATCAGGCCCTGGGTGCCGGCCGACGACCACGGCAGGATCGCCTCACCGCCGTGGACGGCCTGGACCCGGCGCAGGCCGTCGGCGGCGACGGCCAGCGCCTCGTCCCAAGTCGCCTCCCGGAACTGCCCCGACCCCTTGGGACCGTTGCGCAGCAACGGTCGCAGGACCCGGTCGGGGGCGTAGACCCGGGACAGGAACCGGTTCACCTTCGGGCACAGCTCGCCCTGGGAGTACGGGTGGTCGGCGTTGCCGCGCAGGCGGACGGCGACCCCGTCGTCGACGGTGACCTCCCAGCCGCACGAGTCGGGGCAGTCGTGGTGGCAGGTGCCGAGCACGGTGCGGGAGGCCATGGCCGGCGACGGTACCGGAGCGCCCGGCCGTCGGGACGGTGGTTTCGGGGTTCGGGTCCGTCCGCGCTCAGGGGTTGAGCAGCACCGGGATGGTGCGCGGGCCGCGCACCTGGCCGTTGGCCCAGGTGGTGCGCCGGGTGGTGTCGAGCGTGTAGCGGGGGAACGCCCGCAGCCATTCCTGCAGCGCGACGGTGAGTTCGAGCCGGGCCAGGTTGGAGCCGATGCAGCGGTGGATGCCGAGGCCGAAGGCCACGTGGCGGTTGTGCGCGCGGTCGATCCGGAACTCCTCGGGGGCCTCGAAGGCCGCAGGATCGTGGTTGGCGGCGGGGAACGTGAGCAGCATCTGGTCGCCGGCGTGGACCGGACAACCGGCGACCTCGGTGTCGGCGAGCACCTTGCGGGCCATCGTGACCGGGGCGTAGAAGCGCAAGACCTCTTCGATCGCGGTCTGCCACATCAGGTCGTCGTCTTGCGCAGCGACGAGGCGCGCCACCTGGTCGGGATGCTGGGCGAAGTGCCACAGCCCCGAGCCGATCGCGCTCCACGTGGTGTCGATGCCGGCGACGATCAACAGCCGGATGTACCCGAGTTTGAGATCCCACGGCACCGGTTCGCCGTCGATCTCGGCGTTCGCGACCAACGTCAGCATGTCGTCGGCGGGATGCTCGATCCGCTCCCTGAGGATGACGTCGACGTACGCGCTCATCTCCCGGATCACCTGGAGTCGGATCGCGTTGTCCCGTGGCGCCAGCTGGAAGTTGCGGTAGATCCAGTCGCGGAACAGATCGGCATCGGCCTCGGGGAGCCCGGTCAGATGGCAGATCCCGTGAACCGGGATGTGCTGGGAGTACTGCTCGGCGGCGTCCGCGGCGCCGGTGCCGTCCAGCTCGCCGATGAGGCGGCGGCAGTAGTCGCGCAGCTGCTGCTCCATCTGCGCGACCTTCTTGGGGTTGAACGAGGGCAGGAGCAGACGGCGATGGCCGTGGTGCTCGGGCGGGTCGGAGGTGATCGGCGGGGCCGGGCTTCGCGGCGCGTCCGGCCGGGCGACGTTCACCCAGATCGAGGAGAACCGTTCGGTGTCGTGCGAGACGGCCGACACCGCGTCCATCGTGACGGGCATGAACGCTCGGCCGTAGCGCTCGGTGGTGGCCACCGGGCAGTGCTCGCGTACCGAGTTCCAGATGGCGATGGCGTTCTCGCCCCACTGGTCGTCGAGCCAGTCCCAGTCGTTCACCCAGTCCGTGACCGGCGGCAGTTCCACGCGGTCGGCCCCGTAGGTCACGTCGGTCTCCTTCGCCGCTCGGCCGAGTTCGGTTCCCCGGCCAGGATGGTCACACGGCACGGGGGCCAGAACAAGGGCCTCAGACGAGCACGGCGATCGACGCCTCGACCGCACTGGCCTGGGTCAGGGCCAAGAGCTGGTTGGACGTGCCGTCGCGGAACACGTTGTCCCGGGCGTTGTACGTCGGGTTGCTCAAGCTCCCCGAGTAGGCGCCGTCGGCCTTGTACAGCGCGTCGACCGTGGCGTCGTCGAAGGCGAACTGGCTCGTGAGCACCCGGGTCGCCAGAGACTCGTCCGTGAACACGGCGAAGTGGATGTGCGTGGCGCGGCCCTGGTATCGGCCGGGCAGGACGGTCGTGAACGTGACGTCGCCGTTCGCGTCGGCGACGCCGACGGCGCGGAAGAAGGAGCGATCGGCGAAGTTCCCGCCGTTCATGCCGCCGCTGTACGCCGAGTAGTTGCCGTTCAGGCTGCAGTGCCAGACGTACACGGCCGCGCCGGCGAAGGCCGAACGGTCGGCCTCCTTACCGACCTTCACCTTGAGCGCGAGGGGCAGGCCGGGCTGCTTGTTCGTGCCGTCGAGGTCGGTGGTCATGTCGGTGCGGAACACCGCCGGCTTGTTCAGCACGTTGGCCGACCCGCCGGCCCCGTTGCCGTTGGAGCCGTCGGCCGGGAACGGGCCGCCGGTCTCGGTGGGCGGCGTGAGCCAGTTGATCGCCGTCGCCGGCTTGGCCGTCGAGGGCGCAGCCGTGGAAGGCGCAGCCGTCGAGGGCGCGGCCGTCGTCCCGGCGGTAGCGCTCGTCGACGGTGGGGCCGTCGTCGCGGTCGTCGTCGCGGCCGCAGCGGACGTTGCACCCGCCGCAGTGGTGACGGGCTGGCCGGTGGTCGTCGGCGATCCGGCGGCTGAGTCGTTGCCGCACGCAGCGAGCAGTGCCGCCCCCAGGCCGCCACCGATCAGGCCGAGCGCCCGGCGGCGGGTGAGCGGGCGGAGTTCGATGACCGGGAGGAACAGGTGCTCGTGGTCCGCGAAGTCGTTCGTGCTGCGGTGCGATGCGTGATCGGTTGCGTGGTCCATCGAGTGGCCTTTCGGGTGGGCCGGACGTCCTCGGGGACCGGCACGGGCGTTCCGTTCCGATCATCGTGGCCGGTGCCGGTAAGCGTGCAGCGTGGTCCTGGTTAAGGGCGGGTGAGGGTTCGGGCCCTGGCTACGCTCCGCGCACTCGCCGGAGGGAGCGACCATGGCCAAGCGGTTCGAGGGCACGATCGGGCGGACGTTCGCCGAGTCCAAGGCGTGGTGGCCGCCGCTGGACCGTGCACCCGACGGGGCGCCGAACATCGTGCTGGTGCTGCTCGACGACGTCGGCTACGCCCAGTTCGGCTGCTACGGCTCCGACATCGACACCCCGACGTTCGACCGTCTCGCCGCCGAGGGTCTGCGGTTCAGCAACTACCACACCACCGCGCTGTGCTCGCCGACGCGGGCCTGTCTGATGACGGGCCGCAACCACCACGCGAGCGGCATGGCCCGGGTGGTCGAGCTGTCCTCGGGGTTCCCCGGCTACGACGCCACGATCCCTCCGGAGAACGGGTTCCTGCCCGAGATCCTGGTCCGCAACGGCTACGCCACGTTCGCGTTGGGCAAGTGGCACCTTGCGCCGGCCACCGAGCTCGCCGCCGGTGGGCCCCGCACCCGGTGGCCGTTGTCGAAGGGGTTCGAGCGGTTCTACGGGTTCCTGCCCGGCGAGACCGACCAGTACCACCCGGACCTGGTGCGCGACTCGTCGCAGGTATTCCCGCCCCGCACCCCCGAGGAGGGGTACCACCTCACCGAGGACCTCGTCGACGAGGGGATCCGGTACCTCCACGACCTGCGGGCCTACTCGCCGGACAAGCCGTTCTTCCTCTACCTCGCGCCCGGTGCCTGTCACGCCCCGCACCAGGCGCCCCCGCAGTGGATCGACGCCTACCGCGGCCGGTTCGACCTCGGCTGGGACGCCTGGCGCGAGCAGGTCTACGCCCGCCAGGTCGCGTCCGGCCTGCTGCCGGCGGGCACGACACTGTCGGATCGTCCGTCGTGGGTGCCCGCCTGGGACACCCTCGGCGACGACGAGCGGCGGCTCTACGCCCGGATGATGGAGGTGTTCGCCGGGTTCCTCACCCACACCGACGCCCAGGTCGGCCGGCTGCTCGCGGCGATCGACGCGCTCGGCGAGGCCGACGACACGATGGTGATCGTGATGAGCGACAACGGGGCCTCGGCCGAGGGCGGCCCCCGGGGGTCGTACAACGAGCAGTACTTCTTCAACTTCGTGCCCGAGCGGCTCGAGGAGAACCTGCGCCGCATCGACGACCTGGGCACCCCGCGGGCCAACAACCACTACCCGTGGGGGTGGGCGTGGGCGGGCAACACGCCGCTCAAGCGGTTCAAGCGGGACGTGCACGAAGGCGGGGTGGCCGACCCGATGGTCGTGCACTGGCCGGCCCGCCTCGGCCGGCCGGGGGCGACGCGCCGGCAGTACGTGCACGCCGTCGATCTCACCCCGACCATCCTCGACCTGCTCGGCATCGCGCCGCCGGCCGAGATCAACGGTGTGCCGCAGGCGCCGTACGACGGGGTGTCGTTCGCCGACGCCCTCACCGACGGCGATGCGCCGTGGCACCACACGACGCAGTACTACGAGATGATCGGTTCACGGGCGCTGTACCACGACGGGTGGAAGGCGGTGACGTTCCACCCGCCGGCGGCCGTGGTCTACGACGGCTCCGACGCCGGTCGGCGCAGCTTCGACGACGACGTGTGGGAGCTGTACCACGTGGCCGAGGACTTCTCGGAGTGCCACGACCTCGCGGCCGAGCGGCCCGACAAGCTGGCCGAGCTGCAGGCGCTGTGGTGGTCCGAGGCCGAGCGCAACCAGGTGCTGCCGCTCAACAACCAGCCCGGGCGCTACGGCGACCGCCGCTTCGTGCAGGACCGCTACGTGTACCGGCCGGGGATCTCGTCGATCCCGGAATCGTTGGCGCCCAACCTCCGCAACCGGGCCTGGCAGATCATGGCCGCGCTCACGGTGCCGGCCGACGGGCCGTGCGAGGGGATCCTCGTGGCCCACGGCGGCCATTCCGGCGGCTACGCGCTGTACCTGGCCGGCCGCCGTCTCCACTACGTGAACAACGTGCTCGGTGCTGCGGTGACCACGGTGTCGGCCGAGGTCACGCTGCCGCCCGGTGAGGTGCTCGTGCGGGCGACGTTCACCCCGACCGGACGGTTCCGGGGCGATGTCGAGCTCTGGTTCGGCGACGTACCGGTGGGGCGCGGCCATCTGCCGTTCACCACGCCGCTCACCTACGGCTCGGAGCCCTTCGCCGTCGGGTACCAACGGATGACCCCGATCAGCCACGACCTGCACGGTGCCGCCGAGCTCACGCCCGGGGTGTGCGAGCGGGTCGTGATCGAGGCCGTGGGCGAGCCCTACCGCAACCCCGAGGCCGAAGCGCGCGCGGCGCTGGCCCAGCAGTAGGGCTCAGCGGGCGACGACGAGCTTCGTGGCCGGGGCCAGCCAGGCCTCGGCGGCGTCGCCCCAGTCCACGACGGTGGTGGGGATCGACAGCGGGTCGAACCGGCCGGAGGCCACGAGATCGAGAACCTCGGGCAGGAGGCGGCGGCCGTCGGCGCGCGACGCGTGGAAGGTGACGCCTCGCGTGTACAGCTCGACCACCGGCAGCGTGACCGGTTCGAACGACACCGACACGGTCGTGCAGGTGCCGTACGGCTCGGTGGACCGCAGCGCGCACTGCAGCCCCGCCGGCTCGCCCACGGACTCGACGACGATCGCAGCCGGGTCGAACCGCTTCGGCCACTGCCCCTCGTGGAGGCTCGCCGTCGCGCCGAGGCGGGCGGCGATCGCCACCCGTTCGGGATCGCAATCGACGTAGCGGACCGACGGGGCGCCGAGCGCGACGGCGACACCGGCGGCGTACAGGGGGATGGCCCCGATCCCGGCCGACAGGATCAGCACGTCGCGATCGGGCTCCTCGCGCAGCATCGGGGCGACGGCGCGGTAGGCGTCGGCGACGTTGTCGGACAGGTTCGCGAGCACCACCGGGGACGTGCCGGCCGGTGCGGCGACCAGCAGGTGGTCGGCATGCGGGACGGCCAGCACGTCGGTGACCCCGCCGCCGAAGCCGCCGCCCGACGGCCCGAAGCCGAACGACGCACCGAGCGGGGCCCGATGGGCGCCGCACGCGGCGAAGGTGCGCCGGGCGCAGGGGCGGCAGGCGCCGCAGGACACCTGGAACGGCACCACCACACGATCACCGCGACGGTGGGTCTGCACCTCGGTGCCGACGGCGATCACCTCGGCGGCGATCTCGTGACCGACGGGGAACGGGCCGGGGAACAGGCCGAACGCGGCCATCGGCAGATCGAGGTCGCACCGGGCGACGGCGAGGGGCCGCACGAGCGCACCGGTGGGCCCGGGACCGTCCGGTTCGGGCACCTCCTCCCAGGCGACGACGCCTGCGGACCGGTAGGTGAGTTGGCGCATCAGGGCTCCTTGGCGGCCAAGCCGTCGAGGACGGCGTCGATCCCGAGCCGCCACCGCCGCTCCACGCCGGCGCGTGAGCTGCCGGCGATGCCGGCGAGTTCGGCGGCGACGAGGCCCCGGTTGACGGCGACGAGGACGTGGGCGAGATCGCGGCGCTCACCGGCGAGCACGCCGGCGGCTCGGGCCCGGTCGACGGTGCGCAGCACGAGCCGGACGATGCCGGCGGCGGCCTCGGCATCGTCGGGGCCGGGCTCGAACTCGGCGAAGGGGCGGGCGAACATCACCTCGAACAGCGTCGGGTGGTCGAGCGCGAAGCGCCGGGAGGCGGCCAGAAGGGCGACGAGGTCAGCCCGCGGGTCGGCGCCGGTGGGCACGGCGGCCAGGGTGTCGTGGAGACGTCGGAAACCGTCGTGGAAGACGGCCCGGAGCAGGCCGCCCTTGTCGCCGAACAGTTCGTAGACCGCGGCGGTCGAGGTGCCGGCGGTGGCGGCGACCGCACGCGCCGTGATCGCCGTCCGGTCGTGACCGAGCAGGCCGATCGCGGCGGCGAGCACCTCGTCACGCAGCTCGGCGGTTCGCTCCTTCGGCCGGGGCACGACGCCACACTATCGAAACGATGTTCCGAAACGATGTTCCGCAACAACGTATCGAAAGGATCGCACCGACCCGGTGCTTCTCCCGGGGGAGCGCTACAGCACCACGACGGAGCGGAGCACCTCACCGCGCTCCATCTTGTGGAACGCGTCCTCGACGCCGTCGAGCGGGATCGTCTCGGACACGAACGCGTCGAGGTCGAGCCGACCCTGCAGGTACAGATCGACCAGCAGCGGGAAGTCCCGGCTCGGCAGGCAGTCCCCGTACCACGACGGCTTCAACGCTCCGCCCCGGCCGAAGAACTCGATCATCGGCAGATCGGGGAACCGCATGTCGGGCGTGGGGACGCCGACCTGCACGACGGTGCCGGCGAGGTCGCGGGCGAAGAAGCACTGCTCGAGCACCTTCGGGTTCCCGACGGCCTCGATGCACACGTCGGCGCCGAACCCGCCGGTCGCCGCCTTGACCGCCTCGACGGCGTCGGAGCGGGCGGCGTTGACGAGGTGGGTGGCACCGGCGGCGCGGGCCCACTGCAGCTTCCGGTCGTCGAGGTCGACGGCGACGATGGTGGTGGCGCCGGCGAGCCGGGCGCCCATCACCGCGGCGTCGCCGACCCCGCCGCAACCGAACACCGCGACCGTGTCGCCCCGCTGGACGTTGCCGGTGAGCATCGCGGCGCCGAGACCGGCCATCACTCCGCAGCCGAGCAGGCCGGCGGTGGCCGGTGGCGCCGCCGGGTTCACCGGGGTGCACTGCCCGGCGGCCACGAGGGTCTTGTCGGCGAACGCGCCGATGCCCAGCGCAGGCGACAGCGGCGTGCCGTCGAGGAGGGTCATCTTCTGCGTCGCGTTGAACGTCGCGAAGCAGTACTGGGGCCTGCCCTTGCGGCAGGACCGGCAGGTGCCGCACACGGCCCGCCAGTTGAGGACGACGAAATCGCCGGGGGCGACGTTGCGCACGTCGGGGCCCACCGCTTCGACGATGCCGGCGGCCTCGTGGCCGAGCAGGAACGGGAAGTCCTGCGAGATCCCGCCCTCGCGATAGTGCAGGTCGGTGTGGCACACCCCGCAGGCCTGCACCCGCAAGAGTGCCTCACCGGGCCCGGGGTCGGGCACCCGGATCATGGTCACCGACACCGGCTGCTTCTCGCCGAGCGCCACGACGGCGCGTACCTCGTGCGGCACGGTGCTCACTCCTCGATGACGACGGCGAACTCGGGGCAGTTGGCTGCGGCCAACCGGGCCTTGTCCTCGAGCCCGGCCGGCACGACGCCGTCGCGCTTGCCCGATGCGTTGCCGTAGTCGTCGACGTCGAACAGCTCCGGCGCCAACGCGTAGCAGCGGTTGTGGCCCTGGCACTTGTCGGGATCGACCCACACCTTCACGTCGTTCCTCCTTCGTCGAGCGACGCCGTCGACCGTAGCGTGACGCCGTGGACCCCTCGGCGGTGCCCGACGACAAAGCGGCATGGCGACGCTGGGCCCGGACCCGACGGGCCGGTCTCGTCGCCGACGACGGCGCCGTCGTGGCCCACCTCGAGACGTTCCTCGACGGGCCCCGACCGCCGGGATGGATCGTCACCTACTGGCCGCTCGCCCACGAGATCGACCTGCGCCGGCTCGCGGTCGGGCCGCTGGCGCTGACCCGCACGCCGCCGGCCGGGCACGAGCTCACCGTGCATCGGGCCGACGCCGAGCTCGAGGACCACCGTTGGGGCTTCCGCCAACCGGTGGCCGACGCCGAGGCGATCCCGCTCGCCGAGATCGGCGTCGTGCTGGTGCCGGGGCTGGCCTTCGACTGCTGCGGGACCCGCCTCGGCCACGGCGCCGGCTACTACGACCGGTTCCTGGCCGGGCTCGCCCCGGCGGCCTGGCGGATCGGGGTCGTCACCGCCGCGCTGGTCGTCGACGAGTTGCCGCGCGACGCCCACGACGTGGCGATGACCCACCTGGTCACCGAGGCGGGCGTCGTGGCGGTGACGCGCCGGTAGCGTCGGCCCATGGCCGCAGTCCACGCCCATCACCTCGGCTTCGGGACCGACGACCTCCCGAGCCCGGGCCCGACGTTTGCGTTCCTGTCCGGTGACCCCGACCGGGCCGAGGCCATCGCGCTCGCCCACCTCCACGAGCCGTGGCCGCTCTCGCGCAACCGCGGCCTGGTGAGCTACCTCGGTTCGCTCGAGGGCACCCCGGTGCTGTCGTGCACGTCCGGCATGGGCGGGCCCTCGACCTCGATCGTGGTGAACGAGTTGGCGCAGTTGGGGATCCGCACGATCGTGCGGGTCGGCACCACCGGATCGATCCAGCCCCACGTCGCGCCCGGCACCGTCGTCGTCAGCCAGGCGGCCCTGTGCCGCCAGGGTGCGGCGCGCGACCTGGCGCCGGCCGAGTTCCCCGCCGCGGCCGACCCGTTCCTCACCGTCACCCTGGCCGAGGCCGCCGCCACGATCGGTGTCCCGCACGTCGTCGGGGTGACGGCGTCGGTCGACACGTTCTTCGAGGGGCAGGAGCGCACCGCCACCTCGTTCAACCCGATGCTGTTGCGGCGCAATGTCGGCATGACCGAGGAGTACCGAGCGTTGCGCATCGTGAACTTCGAGATGGAGGCCGGGCTGCTGTTCACCCAGTCGCTGATCTACGGCCTCGCCGCCGGTGCCGTGCTCGCCGTCATCGCCCAGCGCACCGAGAGCGAACGGATCGTGGGCGCTGACGAGGCCGAGGCGGCGGTCCAGGCTGCGATCGCCGTCGCGGTCGAGGGTGCCCGCCGCTGGCTCGCCCGCTGACGCCGGTCAGCGCGCGGACAGCGCGGCCGGTGCCGCGGCGCCGGCGGTGACGGCGACCTCGAGCCCAATGGCCTCGGGCAGGAACCGGGTCCGCCACACCTCGGCCACCAGGGCCTTGGATGCCGGCGCGCCCGGCACGGTGGCCATGCGCTGCAGCAACCAGTCGCACAGCACGAGGCCGAACTGGCGCAGGAACGGCGTGGCCCCGGCGAGGGTGTCGGCCAGCCTCCCGGCCGCCAGCGCCTCGCCGAGCCAGGTGGCCGAACGACGAAGGGCGGCGAGGGCCGGGGTGGCGCCGGCATCGGCCTCCACTCGGGCGAGCAACTCGGCCACGACGGCCCCGCCCCCGAGGCCGAGCTTGCGGGTGACGAGATCGATGGCCTGGATGCCGTTGGTGCCCTCGTAGATGGGGGCGATCCGGCTGTCGCGCCAGTGCTGGGCGGCGCCGGTCTCCTCGACGTAGCCCATCCCGCCGTGCACCTGGATGCCGAGCGAGGTGAGCTCGACGCCGAGGTCCGTGGAGAATCCCTTGGCGGTGGGGGTGAGCAGGGCGACCAGGTCGGCCGCCTTGGCTCGCTCAGCCGGATCCGGATGGTGTGAGGCTCGGTCGACGCAGGACGCGTCGAGGTAGAGCAGCGCCCGCAGCCCTTCGGTGCCGGCACGCATCCGGGCCAACAGCAACTGCACGTCGGGGTGATCAACGATCGGTGACGAGTCCTGCCCGGTCGCTCCGGGCGCCTTGCCCTGCCGCCGGTCGTGGGCGTAGGCGAGGGCCTGCTGGTAGGCGCGTTCGGTGATGGCGAGACCTTCGAGGCCGACGGACAGCCGGGCGTTGTTCATCATCGTGAACATCGAGCGCATCCCGGTGCCCTCGTCGCCGATGAGATACCCGACGGCGTCGTCGAACTCCATCACGCAGGTCGGCGAGGCGTGGATCCCGAGCTTGCGCTCGACCTTCAAGCACTGCAGCCGATTCCGCTCACCGAGCGTGCCATCGGCCCGGACCAGGAATTTGGGCACGATGAACACCGAGATGCCCTTGGTGCCGGCCGGTGCCCCGGGCGTGCGCGCGAGCACGAGGTGCACGATGTTCTCGCTGAGGTCCTGCTCGCCGTAGGTGATGTAGATCTTCGTGCCCGAGATCCGGTACGTGCCGTCGTCGGCCGGCACCGCTTTGGTGCGCAGGGCGCCGACGTCGCTGCCGGCATCGGGTTCGGTGAGGTTCATCGTTCCGGACCACTCGCCGGTCACCAGCTTCGGCAGGTACGTCTCGCGCTGGACCTCGTCGGCGTGGTGCAGCAACAGGTCGATCGCGCCCTGGGTGAGCAGCGGGCACAGCGAGAACCCCATGTTTGCGGCCGAGATCAGCTCCTGGACGGCGATCGTGACGACCCAGGGGAAGCCCCCACCGCCGATGGAGGTCGGGAAGCTGATCCCACCCCAGCCGCCCTCGATGTACTGCCGGTAGGCGGCGGCGAACCCGGGCGGCGTCGTGACGGTGCCGTCGGCATTGCGCCGGCTGCCGACGATGTCGCCGATGACGTTCAGCGGGGCGATGACCTCGGCCACGAACCGCCCGGCCTCGCTGAGCAACCCGACGGTCGTGGCGAGATCGGCCTGCTCGAGCCCCGGGAACGAGGCGATGTCCGCAAGCCCGGCGACGTGCTCGAGCACAAAGGCGATGTCGTCGATCGGCGGTCGGAAGTCAACACCCATGGCCCCCGAGCGTACCGATGTGCCGCTCGGCACTTGCGCCGTCGCGTGTCACTTCACCGGCGCGGCCGTGCGGGACGCAGCGGCCCGCCAGAACGTCCGGTAGTTGGGCCAGGTGATCGCCTCGGTGACCCATCCCGAGGCGACGAGTTCGTCGTGGAGCCGGGGCAGGTTGCACCACGGGACCCCCATGTCGGCGTGGTGGGCCAGGTGCCAACCGGTGTGGTACGGCACGAAGGCGAACCGCGCCGGCCACGACTGGTGCACCACGTGGGTGGTCCGGCGCCGGTCGGCCGAGCGCTCCATCCCGGCGTGCTCGGCCAACGAGCGCAACCGGTTCGAAACCTTCCACAGCGATCCCCACGCCGCGATCCACACGACGTAGGCCAACGGCCGCAGCGTGATCACTGCGGCGCCCGCGAGGACCGCCTGCACGGCGAGGATCTGCCAGGCCTCGCGCGAGCGGCGTCGTGCCGCGCCGAGCAACCCGCGCCAGTTCTTCCACGCCGAGACGAACAGCAGGTCCCGGGTCAGCTTGCGGCGCAACGATGCTCGGGTGACCGGATACCCGCGGTAGAGGGCGAGGTCGGGCTCGTCGGGGCCGAGTTCGTCTCGGTGATGGGCGAAATGGGCCCGGCGGTAGGCGCTGAAGGCCTGGAAGGTCGGGTAGGCGAGCACGAAGCGGCCGACGACGTCGTTGGCGCGTTGGTTCGGAAACAGCAAGCGGTGTGCCGCCTCGTGGCCGAGGATGTTGAGCTGGCAGTGCCCCCGGCCCATCTGGGCGAAGGCGAGCAGGTAGGCCCACCAGGTGTCGATCCACGCGGCGGCGATGACGACCCCGACGGTCTGGGCGACGGCCGATACGACGACGATCACGTTGCGGGCGGTGGGGATCCGGCGCAGCTCGTCGCGCAGTTCGCGCACCGGCATGCCTCGCGCGCCCAGCCGTGCGGTGGGCAGCACGTCGGGGAGCGCGTCGGGCGGCGGGACCAGCGTCGCAACCATGGTTGCGATGCTACGGCGGGTCGGGTCGCGCTCCCCACGACGACTACCGCTACCACCTCGCCCCGCTGCACCTGCAGGCCGCCGTCGGGCCCGGCCGGCCCACCGCGTACGCGCTCGACGGGTTCGCGATCTACGGGAGCACCGAACCGGCGAACCGTGGCCGGCGCCGAGGTGCGCTTCACCTTTACCGACGCAGCGGGCCGCGCCCGGAACGAGACGTACCAGCGCCGCTGAGGACTCGCCGGCGGTACCCGTAGGTACAACGGGCCGTCGTGGCGCCCGGCGGTCTCGGCGGGCACCAGACTGCGACCATGACGACGCTCGATCGTGACGCCCTGCGGGCCCGCTACCGCGCCGAGCGGGACAAGCGCCTGCGTTCCGACGGCAACGATCAGTACCTCCAGCCCACCGGTCGGTTCGCCCACCTGCTGGAGGACCCGTACACCCCTCGGGTCGACCGTGTGCCGGTCACCGACACCGTGGACGTCGCATGCATCGGTGCCGGATTCGCCGGGCTGGTCACCGGCGCCCGGTTGCGCGAGGCGGGGGTGGCCCGGGTGCGTCTGGTCGACGGCGGCGGCGACGTCGGTGGCGCCTGGTACTGGAACCGGTACCCGGGGGCGATGTGCGACACCGCAGCGATGATCTACCTGCCGTTGCTCGAGGAGACCGGCACGGTGCCCAGCGCCAAGTACGTGCCGGCGCCGGAAATCCAGGCCCATGCCCGACGGATCGCCACCACCTTCGGGCTGTACGAGGACGCACTGTTCTCCACCCAGGTGACCGGACTCGTCTGGGAGGCTGCAACCGCGCACTGGGTGGTGCACACCGACCGGGGTGACGCGTTCCGGGCCCGGTTCGTGGCGCTCGGCACGGGGCCGCTGCACCGCCCGAAACTGCCCGGGATCACCGGCATCGAGGACTTCGCCGGGCACATGTTCCACACCAGCCGGTGGGATTACGCCTACACCGGCGGCGATCCGGCCGGCGCGCCGATGGTCGGTCTCGCCGGGAAGCGGGTCGGCATCATCGGCACCGGGGCCACCGCCGTGCAGTGCATCCCGCACCTCGGGCGCGACGCCGGCGAGCTGTACGTGTTCCAGCGGACCCCGTCTTCGATCGACGCCCGCGACAACCACCCGATCGACCCCGAGTGGTTCGCCGCCCTCGAACCGGGCTGGCAGCGGCGCTGGCTGCAGAACTTCACCATCTTGCAGACCGGCGGCTTCGCCGACGAGGACCTGGTCAAGGACGGCTGGACGGACATCTCGCAACGCATTCGCGATCGGGTGCTGGCCAACGGTGCCGACCTGACCCCGGAGGGGATGCGCAAGGCGTACGAGGATTCCGACGACGAGAAGATGACCGACATCCGGGCCCGCGTCGACGCGCTGGTCGCCGACCCGGCGACGGCCGAGGCGCTCAAGCCGTGGTATCGGCAGCTGTGCAAGCGCCCGTGTTTCCACGACGAGTACCTGCAGACCTTCAACCGCCCCAATGTCGGTCTCGTCGACACCGACGGCAAAGGGGTCCGCCACATCGACGCGACCGGGGTGTGGGTCGGCGACACCCACTACGAACTCGACTGCATCGTGATCGCCTCGGGCTTCGAGGTCGGCACGGACACGGCGCGCCGATCGGGGTTCCAGGCGGTGGGACGCGACGGCGAGACCCTGTCGCAGCATTGGGCCCAGGGGATGCACAGCCTCCACGGCATCCACGTCCACGGCTTCCCGAACCTGTTCGTCATCGGACCGGCGCAAGGTGCGAACCTGATCTCGAACGTCACCTACAACCTCGTCGAATCGGGTTCCACGATCGCTTCGGTCGTGTCCCACGCGCAGGCCGTCGGTGCCGACGAAGTGGAGCCGACCGCCGAGGCCGAGCGCGACTGGGTGGCACTGCTCGAAAGCGTCGTGCGCGGTTACATGGGCGATCCCGAATGCACGCCCGGCTACTACAACAACGAGGGCACGGCGTTCAGCCGCCGTGAGCGCCTCAACGGCAGCGGCTACCCGTACGGCCCGGTCGCCTACTTCGACTACATCGAGCGGTGGCGCACGTCGGGCCGCTTCGAGGGCCTCGAGTTCCGGTCGCGGCCCTAGGCCGCCAGACTGACCCCATGGCTGCGCTCGCCCTCGGCCCTCACGTCCTCGACCCGCCCGTCGTGCTCGCCCCGATGGCCGGGGTGACGAACGAGCCGTTCCGGGCGCTGTGCCGCCGGCACGGGCCCGGGATCTTCGTGAACGAGATGGTCATGGCCGCCGCCCTCGTGCACCGCAACGCGAAGACCGAGGCGATGATCCGCTTCGCGCCCGACGAGTCCCCCCGGTCGCTGCAGATCTACGGCAGCGATCCCGTGGTCGTCGGCCAGGCGGTGCGACGGGTGGTGGGCGAGGGCTGGGTCGACCACGTCGACATGAACTTCGGGTGCCCCGCAGCCAAGGTGACTCGTCGCGGCGGGGGCGCAGCGGTGCCCGTGAAGCCGAAGCTGCTCGCCGCAATCGTGCGCGCCGCGGTCGAGGCCGCGGCGCCCGAGGGCGTGCCGGTGACGATCAAGTGCCGCAAGGGATTGCGTGACGACCTGCCGACCGCGCTCGGCGCTGGCCGGGTGGCCGAGGCCGAGGGTGCCGCATGGATCGCGCTCCATGCCCGCACCGCCGAGCAGCACTACGCCGGCGCCGCCGACTGGGAGGCCATCGGCGAGCTGAAGGCGGCGCTGTCGATCCCGGTGCTCGGCAACGGCGACATCTGGGAAGCGGCCGACGCCGTGCGGATGATGGCGGCGACGGGATGCGACGGCGTGGTGATCGGGCGGGGATGCCTGGGCAAGCCGTGGCTGTTCGGCGACCTCGCAGCGGTGTTTGCCGGCAAGGAACCCCCGCCGCCGCCAGCGCTGGGTGAGGTGGCTGGGGTCATGGCCGAGCACGCCCGGCTACTCGCCGACCATCTCCCGCCGGGGCGCGGGATCGTCGAGTTCCGCAAGCACGCGGGCTGGTACCTCACCGGCTACCCGGTCGGGGGTGAGGTGCGCCGCCGGCTCGGGCTCGTGGCGAGCCTCGGCGAGCTCGACGACCTGCTGGCGGGGCTCGACCCGACGCTCGTGCTGCCGGCCGGGGCGCAGCGCCTGGCCCGGGGGCACACCAACGGGCCGATCCACGTCCGGTTGCCCGAGGGTTACCTCGACGACCTCGACGATCTCACCCCGCCCGACGACGCCGACGTCGCGGCCGCCTCGGGCGGGTGAGCGCCATGCCGCCGCTGGTGCTCGCGTCGGGTTCGCCTCGCCGTCGGGAACTGTTGGGGCAGTTGGGGTTGTCGTTCGTCGTGATGTCGCCCGACGTGGACGAGACCCCGCTCGGCCACGAGGATCCGCGCCGGTATGTGGCCCGCCTGGCTGCGGCCAAGGCCGGAGCCGTGGCCCGGCGTACCGCGGCCGCCGGTGCGGTGGTGCTCGCCGCCGACACCACCGTCGAACTCGACGGCACGATCCTGGGTAAGCCGGTCGACGCCGCGGATGCCGCGCGGATGCTCCATGCGCTCGCAGGGCGCGACCACGAGGTGCACTCGGGCGTTGCGCTGGCTCATGGCGGGCACGTTCATGTCGTGACGGTCACCACCACGGTGTCATTCGCCCCACTCGGCCCTGCGGAGATCGGCTGGTACGTCGCCACCGGGGAGCCGATGGACAAAGCGGGGGCCTATGCGCTGCAGGGCATCGGCGGAGCGTTCGTCGTCGCCGTGCACGGCAGCGTCACCAACGTGATCGGCCTGCCGCTGGTCGAAACGCTCGGCCTGCTCGCCCAGGCCGGGATCACCGTGGGCTGAACCGGCTCAACCGGTGCGCTCGGGTGCGCCGACCCGGCTCGCCCGCCCCGCTTGCACCGCGGCCCAGGCCTCGCCGAGCACACGGATCTGGTCGCGATCGAGATGGTCGAGCAGGTGGCGCCGCACGCCGTCGACGTGGGTGGGTGCTGCGGCGCCGATGGCGGACCGCCCGGCCGGGGTGAGCACGGCGCGCATCACCCGGCGGTCCTCCTTCGAGGGTTCGCGGCGCACGAGTCCGGTGCGGACCAGACCGTCGATGCGGCGCGTGAGCCCGGAGGGCGACAGGTGGAGGCGGGCGGCGAGGTCGCACATGCGCATCGCCTCCCCCTCGGCCTCGGACAGGTGGACGAGGGCCCCGTACTCGCCGACCGCCAACCCGTGGCGCTCGACCAGTTCGGCTTCGAGGTCGGCCTCGACGCCGGTCATGACCTCGACCAGTCCGCGCCACGCCCGCATCTCGTCGTCGTCGAGCCAGCGGGTCACCAGCGGCAGGCTAGCGAGGGAGATTCGCTCTGCAAAATTTGCATACGCAATATTCCTCGATATCCTTGCGGCCGCAAGGATTCGATCCCCCAGAAACAAGGAGCACCCCCATGGCCGACCTGTCCGCCCTCACCCCCGGCACCTGGAACGTCGACGCCGCCCACTCGCGCGTCGGCTTCACGGTGCGGCACCTGATGGTGTCCAAGGTGCGAGGCAGCTTCACCACCTTCTCCGGCGCGGTCACCGTAGGTGAGGACAAGCTGGCGTCCTCGGTCGTGGCAGAGGTGCAGATGGCCTCGATCGCCACGGGTGACGACAACCGGGACAACCACCTGCGTACCGGCGACTTCTTCGATGTCGCCGCCCACCCGACGATGACGTTCCGCTCCACCGGGATCACCGCCGACGGTGGCGACTACGTCCTGGCCGGCGAGCTGACGATCAAGGGCATCACCAAGCCGGTCACCTTCGAGCTGGAGTTCGAGGGCGTCTCGCCCGACCCGTGGGGCGGCACCCGCGCCGGGTTCAGCGCCGAGACCGAGATCAGCCGCAAGGAGTGGGGCCTGGAGTACAACGCCGTGCTCGAGACCGGCGGCGTCGTGATCAGCGACAAGGTGAAGCTCGAGCTCGACATCCAGGTGGTCAAGGTGGGCTGACGCCGGCGTCACCGAGCCGTTAGCACTCGCGCTCCGAGGTTGCTAACGGCCCGGTCACCCGCGTATCGTTAGCACTCGCCTTTGGCGACTGCTAGGGACGACCCCGGCAGCGCCGCACGGACAAGAACTGAGCCAACGGAGGCTGTCCATCATGAAGCTCAAGCCGCTCGATGACCGGATCGTCGTGAAGGCCAACGAGGCCGAGGAGCGCACCGCGTCGGGTCTCGTGATCCCCGACACGGCCAAAGAGAAGCCGCAGCAGGGCACCGTCCTTGCCGTCGGCCCCGGCCGTTGGTCCGATAGCGAGGGCCAGCACTTCGCCCTCGACATCGCGGTCGGCGACACCGTCGTCTACTCGAAGTACGGCGGCACCGAGATCACCGTGGAGGGGCAGGACCTGCTGATCCTCACCAGCCGCGACGTGCTCGCGAAGATCGACAAGTGAGGCCCTGAACCACATGGCCAAGCAACTCAAGTTCGGCGACGACGCTCGCCGGGCGCTCGAGGCGGGCGTCAACAAGCTCGCCAACTCCGTCCGCGTGACGCTCGGGCCCAAGGGCCGCAACGTCGTGCTCGACAAGAAGTTCGGCGCCCCGACGATCACCAACGACGGTGTGTCGATCGCCAAGGAAGTGGAGCTGGAGGACCCGTTCGAGAACATGGGTGCTCAGCTCGTCAAGGAAGTCGCCACCAAGACCAACGACGTCGCTGGTGACGGCACCACCACGGCCACGGTGCTGGCCCAGGCACTCGTGCGCGAGGGCCTTCGCAACGTCGCCGCCGGTGCCTCGCCGATGCTGCTGAAGAAGGGCATCGAGGCTGCCGTCGCCGCTGCGGTGCAGTCGATCAAGGACCAGTCGAAGGAGATCTCCGACAAGTCCGAGATCGCCCAGGTCGCCACGATCTCGGCGGCCGACCCGGCCGTCGGCGACGTGATCGCCGAGGCGATCGACAAGGTCGGCAAGGACGGCGTGGTCACCGTCGAGGAGTCGAACACCTTCGGGATCGAGCTCGACTTCACCGAGGGCATGCAGTTCGACAAGGGCTACATCTCGCCCTACTTCGTCACTGACGCCGACCGTCAGGAAGCGGTGCTCACCGATCCGTTGATCCTGCTCAACCAGGGCAAGATCTCCTCGGTGCAGAGCCTGCTCCCGGTGCTCGAGAAGGTCATGCAGACCGGACGACCGCTGGTGATCATCGCCGAGGACGTCGAGGGCGAAGCCCTGGCCACCCTCGTGGTGAACAAGATCCGCGGCACGTTCAACTCCGCCTCGGTCAAGGCTCCCGGATTCGGGGATCGCCGCAAGGCGATGCTCCAGGACATGGCGATCCTCACCGGTGGCCAGGTCGTCGCCGAAGAGGTCGGCCTCAAGCTCGAGGGTGTCACCCTCGACCTGCTAGGTCGGGCCAAGAAGGTCGTCATCACCAAGGACGAGACGACGATCGTCGAGGGCGCCGGCTCGGCCGACGACATCGCCGGCCGGATCAACCAGATCAAGGCCGAGATCGAGAACACCGACTCCGACTGGGACCGCGAGAAGCTCCAGGAGCGCCTCGCCAAGCTGTCGGGCGGCGTGGCCGTCGTGAAGGTCGGCGCAGCCACCGAGGTGGAACTCAAGGAGAAGAAGCACCGCATCGAGGACGCCCTGTCGGCCACTCGGGCCGCCATCGAGGAGGGTGTGGTCGCCGGTGGCGGCACGGCCCTGCTGCGTTCACGCAAGGCGGTCTCCGAGCTGATCGGCACCCTGTCGGGCGACCAGGCGACCGGCGCAAAGTCGGTCTTCACGGCACTCGAGGCGCCGGCCCGCCTGATCGCCGAGAATGCCGGGCTCGAGGGTTCGGTGATGGTCGAGCACATCGAGTCCGAGTCGGGCACGATCGGGCTCAACGCCGCGACCGGTCAGCTCGAGGACCTGGTCAAGGCCGGTGTCATCGACCCGGCCAAGGTCACCCGGGCGGCGCTGCAGAATGCAGCGTCCATCGCTGCGCTGGTCCTCACGACCGAGTGCCTCGTGGCGGACAAGCCGGAGAAGAAGGCCCCCGGCATGCCCCCCGGCGGCGGCATGGGTGGCATGCCCGGCATGATGTGAGCGCACCGCTGCTGCGGTGAGGTGTGGTTCGGTGCCCCGGCTTCGTGCCGGGGCACCGGCGCGTCGGGGGTCGGTACTGGCATCATGACCGGGTGCGCCTGCCGTTCGGCCTCCACCAAGCCGTCGAGTATCTCCTGGGTTTCGCCGTGCTGGGTGCCGGCGTGAGGTCGGGGGAGCCGCTGGTGCTCGTCGTCGCCGGACTCGTCGTGCTGGCCGTCCCGGCGCTCGCCGACGGGCCGCTCACCGCACTGCGGCTCGTCGGGCGTCCGGCGCATCGGTGGTTCGACGCGGCGGCCGCACTTGGGCTCGTCGTACTCGCACTCGTCGGATCGAGCCTCGGGGGAACGGCGCGGGCGACGCTGGTCGCCACCGCCGTGGTGTTCGCCTTCTTCGTGGTGAAGGTCGACTACCGCCCGGCGCAGCGGCTGCGCCGGCTCCGTCCGGATCCCGGGGACCTGCAGGGGTCCGCCCGTAGCGAAGCGGCCGGCCGTCGCGCCGGCGCCGCCGTCGGCCAGAAGGTCGTCGGGGGTCGGGAGGCGGCGGCCAAGGCCGGTGACGTCGCAGGCAAGAGCGCCCTCGCAGCGAGCAGAGGGCTCGGGCGGGTAGCTGGTTCGGGACTCAAGGCGTACCGAAAGCGCAAGGGCTCGTAGGCTCGACCCATGGACAAGCCGCCCCCCGATGCGTCGAAGTTGCTCGCGTTCTGGAACGAGTGGGAACGCGGTGAGACGCCCCCGGGGCGGACGTTGGCGAACCTGAAGACGCACGGCCTCCCCGAGCTGCTGGCCGGTCTGGTGGCCGAGGCGGGCGCCTGACGGTGCGGCGTCGCGGTGGCGATCAGATCATCCCGCGGCCGCAGGATTGGGAGCTCGGGGGGCCACCTCCCTGGCCTCAGGGGCTCGATCGGATCGACCTCGACCCGCTGCTGTCGACGATCTCGGCGCGCGGACCGGGTCGCGGCGCCGACCCGTACACGGTCGAGTTCCGCTGGTCCGCCGTCTTGATCGCACTCTTCGACGGGCCGCGCGGGGCCGAGGTCGTGCTCACCCGGCGGGCTTGGCACCTGCGCTCCCACAAGGGCGAGGTCAGCTTCCCGGGCGGCAAGCTCGACGCGGACGAGACGCCGGTCGATGCCGCGCTGCGCGAGGCATGGGAGGAGGTGTGCCTGGATCCGGCGCAGGTCGAGGTGATCGGCGAACTCGACCACCTCTCGACGTACGTGTCGGCCACGATGATCGTGCCGGTGGTGGCCCGGCTGGCCGAGCGACCCGTGCTGCGGCCCGGAACGGAGGAAGTCGACCGGATCCTCACCGTGCCGCTCGCCGACTTCCTCTCCCCGGGCACCTACGTCGAGGAGCGCTGGGCGCGAAGCAACCCCTCCTTGCCCCATACGCTCTACTTTTTTCACCTCGACGACGAGACGGTATGGGGCGCAACGGCCCGGATGCTGCACCAGTTGCTGTCGATCGCCACGGGGATCGGCCGCTGACGGCCCCGCACGTCGCTGCCGAGGTTCATCACACGTACCGACCGGGTTCATCGGGAGGCCATCGGGACGAAGGGTCCGGCGTCCTACCGTTCGAGCCATGGCCGTGCGGATCGTGCAGCTGTCCGACACCCACCTGTCCGGGGCGCGGGCCTATGCCGCAGCGAACTTCGATCGCGTCGTCGACTGGTTGAACGACGATCCGCCCGCCGTCGTGGTCAACACCGGCGACATCGCCCTCGACGATCCCGACGACGCCGACGACCGGATCTTCGCCCGGCGGCTGCACGAGCGCATCACAGCGCGCGTCGTCGCGATCCCGGGCAACCACGACGTGGGCGACAGCGGCCCGAGCCCGTGGCAGGGGCAACGCGTCGATCCCGACCGGGTCGACGCGTTCGTGGCCACCTGGGGAGCCGACCGGTTCAGCGTCGACGTCGCCGACTGGCGCCTCATCGGGATCGACAACCTGCTGCTCGGTGAGCTTCCTACCCACGAAGCCGAGCAGTACGAGTGGCTCCGGGAGGAACTGCGGGGGCCCGAGCACGTCGGGCTGTTCATGCACAAGCCGCTGTGCGTGAGCCGGCCGGAGCGGGAGGACCGTCCCGGATGGTCCGTGCCGCTCTCGTCCCGGGAGGCGCTGCTGGCCGTGCTCGCCGCCGGTCCGGTCCGCTTCGTCGCCTCGGGACATCTCCACCGGGGGGCGGTGTTCCGTCTCGACGATGGGCTCATGTCGCTGTGGGCGCCGTCGACCGGATTCGTCTCGAGTCCCTCGGCGGAGTTCGGTCCGAGCCGGTGCGGGGTCAGCGAGATCGTCCTCGACGGGCCGGCGGTGCGATGGCGCGAGATCGATCCCGGTGGACTGCGCCACCGCAGCTCGGAGGACTGCAAGGCCGGCGCCGACGCGATGCGCCGGGCCCCGCTGTTTGCCTACGGCGGCCCGGCCTGAGGCACCGGCGGATCAGGGCTCGACGCAGCGCTGCAACAGGGCCCACGCCGCTTCGACGTGGGCCCGTTCGGTGACGCGGCCACCGATGCAAAACCGCAGCACGCTGCGGCCGTGCAGCACGGTCCGGGTGAACAGCGCTTCGCCGGTGGCATTGGCGGTTTCGATCAAGGCGTCGGTGGCGGCGTCCCCGGCGCGCAGGCGCACACACACAAGGTTGAGCGACGCAGGCGCGGCCAGCTCGAAGCGGGCGTCGCCCTCGACCCACGACACGAGTTCGTCCGTGATGGCGAGGTGCCGGCGAATCATCGCCTGGAACGACGCCAGCCCCTCCAACCGGATCGCCCACCACAGCTTGAGCGCCCGGAACCGGCGCCCGAGCGGGATCTGCCAGTCGCGGTAGTCGATCACCTGGCCGGCCTCTGCAGCCGCAGTGCGCAGGTACTCGGGCAGGATCGACAGCGCGGCCAGAAGTGAGGCCCGGTCGGCCACCCAGAACAGGTCGCAGTCGAAGTTCACCCCCATCCACTTGTGCGGGTTGGTGCAGTACGAGTCGGCGAGCTCGAGGCCGTCGTTCACCCACCGCAGCTCCGGGCAGAGCGCGGCGATGCCCGCCATTGCGGCGTCGACGTGGAGCCAGAGGCCCTCGGCCTGGCATACCGCAGCGATGGCGGGCGTCGGGTCGAACGCCATCGACGAGGTCGTGCCCCGGCTGGCGATCACGACGAACGGCATGAATCCGGCGGCCCGGTCGCTCGCAACGGCGGCGGCCAGCGCGTCGGGCCGCATCGCGAAGTCGGCGTCGACCTCCACGAGGCGCAGGCGTTCGGCCGGGATCCCGGCGATCCGCAACCCCTTCTCGATCGAAGAGTGGCTCTGCGACGTGGCGTACGCAACGAGCTGGTCGAGCGACGCGCCCGCGGCCATGGCCCGATGGCGAGCGGCCAGTACGGCGCACAGGGTGGCCTCCGACGCGGTGCCCTGGATGACGCCGCCGCCGGGGCCGCTCGACGCGAACCGCTCGGGCAGGTCGAGCAGCTCGCGCATCCAGTCGAGCATCGCGGTCTCGATCTCGGTGGCGGCGGGGGAGGTGGCCCAGAGCATGCCGTTCACGCCGAGCCCGGCCGCGGCCAGCTCGCCGAGGATCGACGGGAACGAGGAGTTCGACGGGAAGTAGGCGAAGAAGGCCGGGTGCTGCCAATGGGTGAGCCCGGGGACCACGACTCGGTTCAGGTCGGCGAGCACCGTGGGCCACGGCTCGGGATCGGTCGGCGGGTGCTCGGGCACCAGTGCCCGTACCGAACCCGGCGCGAGCGGGCTGCGTACCGGGAACCGGTGCGGCTCGTCGGCGAGGCCCGTGACGTAGCCGGCGATCCAATCGACGAGCTGGTGGCCGGCGGTGCGGAACTCCTCGGGGGTCACCGCCGGAGACTACGGGCGCTGCGCGAGCGCGAGCCGGGCCAATCGCTGGACGCTCTCACCGGCGTCGACGTCGCCACCGGCCAGCGCCTCGAGCGGGAACCAGCGCAGTGCCAGCGACTCGCTGCTCACCACGGGCCGGGCGTCGGGTGGCGCCACGACCAGCCAGCGCACGTCGAGGTGCCGGTTCGGATGCCCGGCAGGGCAGTGGAGCGGGTGGATGTCCAGGTCGACAGGACGGGCCGAGGCCAGCTCCAGGCCCCCGATGCCGGACTCCTCGGCGGCCTCCCGCAGGGCCGTGTCGGCCAGGGTGTCGTCGGCGGCGTCGGTGTGGCCGCCCATCTGCAGCCACCGGGCCAGGCGTTTGTGGAGGTGCAGCAGCGCAGTGGTCCAGGTGGCGTCGACGATCAGTGCCGAACCGGTCAGGTGGCCGGCGTTGCAGGCGCGGCGCACGCCGTCGGGGTGGGCGTCGAGGTGTTCGAGCATCGACCGCCTTGCACGGTCCTGCTCGTGATCGGGGGCGTCCCAGGCCGAGAGCAGTCCGACGCTCCAGGTGTGCAACGGGTCGGTCATGGCGGGCAGCGTAGGGAGGTGACCGATCCCGTCCGTGACCCCGATCTCGATCCCGCCCGGTTCACCGTGCACACCGCCGCCCCGAGGGGCTTCGCCCAGGCCTACGTCCGGGAGAACCCGGGTGGGGTGCCACTCGTGTGCGTACACGGGTGGCCGGAGACCAAGCGGGTGTTCTGGCGGGTCATCGAACCGTTGGCCCGCAACGGGTTCGAGGTGATCGTGCCCGACCTGCGGGGATTCGGCGACTCCCAGGTCGGCCCCGACGGGTTCCACGACGTGCCGGCGCACGCCCGTGACCTGTACGCCCTCGTCCACGACGTCCTCGGCCACGACAAGGCCGTGCTGCTCGGCGGCGACCTCGGCGGACCGGTCATCCAGGACCTCGCGCTCCGCCACCCCGAATGGGTCGACCGCATGGTCCTGTTCAACTCGCCGCTGCCGTACGACAAGGTACGCATGGCGTCGATCGTCGGCACGCGGGCACCCCGGGAGGCGGCCGACTACTTCTGGCGTCAGGGCAACGAGCCCGACGAGTTGGCGGCCGAGTTGGCCACGCCGGCGCAGCGGCAGCGCTACATCACGACGTTCTACGCCAGCCGTTTCTGGGCCCATCCCGGGTCGTTCACGGCCGACGCTGCGGCGTTCCACGCCGAGCCGTTCGGTGACGGCGCAAAGCTTCGCGCCTCGTTCGGTGGATACGAGTCCGCGTTCCATCCGTCGGCCCGCAGCGAACCAGGGCGCACCGGCCGCAACGGCCGGACCCCGACGCTCGTGCTGTTCGGCACCTCCGACCACGTGCTCTACCCGGCGTTCGACCGGATGGCGGCCGTCGTGTTCGACAAGCACGTGGGCCCGTTCCTGTTGCGGGACTGCGGTCATTTCGTCCCGTGGGAGGCGCCGCACGCGCTCGTGTCGGGGACGGCGGCGTTCTGCTCGGACCTGCTCGCCGCTCGACGCGCCGGCTAGACCCCGCTGGCCTTAGCCCGGGTGCGCTTGCTCGTGGCCCAGGCGATCCGCCCGATGACGGCGGCAACGGCGGCGAACACCAGCACCATCAGCACGAGCTGTGCCCACCCGCCTCGGTCGCCCGAGGCTTGCGGCTCGGCGCCGGAGTTGGGCCGCGGGAGGCTGTTGCCCTCGGCGCCAGCTGCGGTGGGTCGAGGTGCGGTCGGCAGAGGGGCTGTCGAGGCCGGCGAGGCAGGTGCGGTCGGGAGCGGGGCCGTGCTGGCGGTCTGGGCGGCCGCGGGGCCCGCAGCGGTGCTCACGGCGGCGAGCAGCCCGAGGACGATCGCAACGAGCAGGGCGCCGGGGCGGGGCAGGGTGCGCATGCGGCGATCCTCGCTCAGGCGGGCCGGTGACGGACCATCATGCGCCACCAGAGTTGCAGCAACTGGCGCGCCGAGCGGGCGATCGCCGGAAGACGGAAGAACTGGCTGCGGCCGTGCGGCCGGTGGAAGTGACTGACGCCGACCTCGACGAACCGCGCGCCGGCCGCTTCGAAGGAGCGCATCATCTCGACGCAGATCACGCCGCTGGTGGACCGGAGCGTGACCCGGTCGAGCACCCGACGGTGGATCAACCGGAAATCGCAGTCGGTGTCCCGGACGTGGAGGCGGAACAAGACCTTGACCACGTGGTGGTATACCCGGCCGATCACCTTGCGGTACCAAGGATCGCCTCGGCCCAGCTTGAACCCCTGGACGACGTCGGTGGTCGGCGTGACGGCATCGATGCACCGAACGACCTCCGAGGCGTCGTACTGCGCGTCGCCGTCGGTGTAGAAGACCCACTCCCTTGATGCGGCGCCGAAGCCGGAGATCAACGCGCCGCCGTAGCCCCGGTTGACCTCGTGGTCGACCACGACGAGCCGGGGCAATTCACGCTGCAGGTCGTGGAGCACGGCGAGCGAGCCGTCCTTCGAGCCGTCGTTGACGACGATGACCTCGAAGTCGGGGACGGAGGCCTCGAGCGCAGCGTGCACGTCGCGGACCATCTTCGGGATCGACAGCTCGTCGTTGTAACAGGGAAAGAACGCTGACACGCTCGTCACGAGCGGGTTCCGGGGTGCGCTCATCGAGCCCACGCGTGGTCGGCAACCTCGGCCAGTACGGTGCTCACGGCGTCCACCTCGTCGTCGGTCAGTTCGGGGAAGCACGGCAGCGAGACGCACTCGGCGGCCCAGGCCTCGGCCTGTGGGCACGGCACCCGAGCGAAGTGCCGGTAGGCGGGCTGCTGGGTGATCGCCAGCGGATAGTGGACACCGGTGCCGATGCCGGCCCGGCCGAGCTCGGCCCGGAACCGCTCCCGGTCGGCGACCCGCACCACGCACAGATGCCGCACGTGGCGGGGGTGATCGGGATGCCAGCGCAGCCCGGGTGCCGCGGCCTGGTAGCGCTCGGCGACCGTGCGGCGGCGGGCGTTGCCGGCTTCGAGCTCACCGAGGCTCAGCCGGAGCCAGGCGGCCTCGATCTCGCTCATCCGGAAGTTCTGGCTGATCTCGGTGTGCACGTACTGCTCGGCCATCCCGTGGACCCGCAGGCGGCGAAGGCGCTCGGCCATCGTTGCGTCCTCGGTGACGACTGCACCGCCGTCGCCGATCCCGCCGAGGTTCTTGGTCGGGTAGAAGCTGTAGGCGACCGCCGCAGAACCGGAACCGGGCGTGAGCGCCCCGTGGGCCTGGGCGGCGTCCTCGACGATCGGCACCCCGAGGTCCGGAAGCTGGCTCGGATGACCGTAGAGGTGGACCGGCACCACGGCCCGGGTGCGTTCGCTGCGCGCGGCGCAGGCCGAGACCGGATCGAGTGTCGCCGTGTCGGGGTCCACGTCGGCCGGCACCGGGACGGCGCCGAGGGCGCACACCGCCGAGGCGGTCGGCACGGCGGTGTGCGCCGGGACGATCACCTCGTCGCCAGGACCGACGCCGACGGCGTGCAGCGCGAGTTGGATCGCCGTTGCGCCGGAGGCCACGGCGACGCAGTGGGCGTGGCCGGTCCAGGCGGCGAACTCCTCCTCGAACCCACGCAGTTCGGGCCCGAGCAGGACCTGACCGCCGGCGAGCACCCGCTCGACGGCGACGAGGAATGCCTCTCGCTGGTGCAGCCCGCGCCGGGCGAGATCGACGACCGGGATCACGCGGTGGGCTCCGGCCGTGGCGGCACCGCCCAGGCGTGCGCCCGGTAGTAGCGAACGGCATCGTCGACTCCGGCCACGAAGCCGACGTGCGGTTCCCACCCGAGGATGCGCTTGGCCTTCGAGAAATCGCCGTGGAAGCTGCCGATGTCGATGCGCGCGTGGTCGACGGGCCACGGCACGTTGACAACCCCGCTCGCCGTTCCTGCGGCCGCGATGGTGAGCCTGGCGATGTCGGCGAGCGTCAGCGGCTCGGGATGGCCGAGGTTGAACACCTCGCCGGGAGCATCGGGCGACAGCGCGGCCAGGGCCAGACCGCGCACGACGTCGTCGACGTGGAGGCAGTCACGCAACTGCGACCCGTCGCCGTAGAGCGAGATCGTCTCGCCGGCCAACGCCCGTCGCACGAACACCGGGAGGAACCCGAGGCCGTCCTTGGCCAGGTTCTGGCGCGGGCCGTAGACGTTGGTGAGGCGCAGCGCTGAGATCCGCAGCTCGTGTACTGCGTGGTAGAGCAGGTGGAACTGCTCGCCGGCGAGCTTGTCGACCCCGTTGACATCGACGGGTGCCGTCGGGTGGTCTTCGTCGACGGGCAGGTAGCGGGGACGGCCGTAGACCTGCCGGGTGGACGTATGGACCACGGTGGCCTCGGGCCGCTCGTGACGGAGTTGCTCGAGGAACGCGAGATGGCTGCGGGCGTTCAGTTCGAGATCACGCAGCGGATCGCTCATGGACTCGAGGTGCGACACCTGCCCGGCGACGTTGAACACGAACTCGACGCCGTCGAGCACGGGGCGAACCGCCGCAGCGTCACCGATCGAGGCCACGGTGATCCCGACCTGGTCGGCGATCCCGTCGAGGTTCCGGCGATCGCCGCCGTGCTCCGGGACGAGTGCGTCGACGACCCGGACGTGGGCGCCGGCGGCGACGAGGGCATGGACGACATTGGACCCGATGAAGCCGAGGCCACCCGTGACCAGGCAGGTCCGGCCTGCGAAGGGGGCGAGTGCGGGGTCGGCGGGGCGCATGCGGAACCTGGGAGAAACCCGTGAGGACGCTAGCCGCAACTACCGTGCCGGGCCGTGGCGTCGCCGGCAGGATCCTTACGGGTTCGGATCCTGCTCGCCGAAGCGGCCGCCGTGGCGTTGGCCACCACCGTCGCCGTCGGTGCCCATCTGCAGGTGTGGCGCGCCCGCTGGTCGGTCCCGTGGGTCGCCGAGGGCGACGCCAGCTTCTACCTGATGGTGGCGCGAGCGCTCGGGCAGGGCGACGGCTACCTCACCAACGACCACCTGGGTTTCCCGTTCGGCCAGCGGCTGCACGACCTCCCCCAAGGGTTCGACAACGCGAACTGGTTGCTCCTGCGGATCCTCGCTGCCGTGACCGGCTCGCCGGGGGCGGCGGTCAATGCGTTCTACCTGGTCACCTTTCCGATGGTGGCCGCAGTGGCGTGCGTGGCCCTGCGGCGCCTCGGTCTCGGGCGAGCGACCGCGATGGTGGGTGCGGTGCTCTACGCCGTGGCGCCCTACCACTTCGCCCGCAACGAGGTGCACCTGCTCCTGTCGTCGTACGCGCTGGTGCCCGTGTCGGTACTGCTCGCCCTGGCGCTGTTCGACGATCTGCCGCCGTGGCGGGACCGCCGGTGGTGGTGGGTCGTCGCCGGTCTGGTCGGGCTGGCCTCGACCGGGGCGTACTACCTCGCGTTCACCCTGTTGCTCGTGGCCGTCGCCGGGGTGGTCGCCGCCCTCGAACGGCGACAGTGGCAGCCGGTCCTCGCCGCCGGGGCGATGATCGCGGTCGCGGGGGTGGCGTTCGCGCTGAACGTGTCACCGTCGCTCGTCGAACTCACCGGGAGCGGGGCCAACCCGGGCGTCGCCGGGCGGACGCCGGGCGAGACCGAGCTCTACGGGCTCCGGGTGAGCCAGCTGTACGCACCGCGGCTCGGCCACCGGGTCGATGCGCTGGCCACGCTTGCTGCCGAAGCCCGCGGCACGGTGGTGCCGTCCGAGGAGGGGCAGGCGCTCGGACTGGTCGGCGCCGCCGGGCTCAGCATGCTGTTCGTCGTGTTCGTCGTCGCGATCGCCGGCCGCGGTGTCGAGGCACGGCTGCGTCGGCTGGCCCTGCTGGCCGTCGTGTCGATCCTGGTGGCAACCGTCAGCGGTTTCTCCTACCTGCTCTCGGCCGCTGGCCTTACCGGGATCCGGTCCTGGAACCGGATCTCGGTCCTCGTCGCCTTCGTTGCACTGGCGGCGGTCCTGGTCGTCGTCGAACGGCTCGCCGGTCGGCTCGCCGCCCGTCGGGGCTGGCCGGTCGGCACCGTGACCGCGGTCGCGGCGCTTGCGGTCGGGTCGGTCGGCTGGCTCGACCAGACCGCACCCGCCGACGTCCCGCCGTACGCGGCCGCAGCGGCGAGGTGGTCGAACGATGCGTCGTTCTTCGCCGACGTGCGGGCCCGGATCGGCGACGGCGCAGGGGTGCTCGTCGCCCCCCACCTCCCGTTCCCCGAGATGCCCAACCGGTTGGACATCGGGCCCTACGACGGGGCCTTGGGGTACGTCCACGCGCCGACCCTGCGGTGGACCTGGGGGTTCATGCGTGGCCGTCACCCGGACTGGCCGTGCGCACTGGCGTCGATGCCGGCGGCGGAGCAGGCCGCGCGGGTCCGGGCCGTCGGCATCGCCGGGGTCGTCGTCGATCGCCGGGGGGACCGTGTGCCGGGGGAGGTCGAGGCGCCGTGGCGCTCCGTGCTCGGCGAACCGTCGACGCAGAGCGCCGACGGCCGGTATGCCTTCTACGACCTTCGCAGCATCAGCCCTCCCGCCGATGCCGAAGTCCTGGCTGCGGCCACGCTGGCGCTCGAGCCGCCCGGCGGGTCCGACGGCTGCTACGGGACGTAGTTGGCGCGGGTGACCAGCACGGCGAACACGGCGAGCCCGAACGTCGACGACACGAGCAGCGCCGCAGCGGCCGGTCGGCGGAGGCGTTCCGGGAATCGGTGGGCCAGCATGGCGAAGGCGATCGGTACCGGGAACGCAACCGCGGCGTAGCGGGCCAGCCCGGTGAGCCCGAGCACCATCGGCGGAGCGATCGACGCCGCGGTGTGCACCGTCCACGACACCGGAACGCGTCGGGCCACCGCCAGCACGGCACCCAAGCCGATCAGGCCGAGCAGGAGGTGGACGAACGCATTGCGCTCGAACTGCTGCACGAGGTCGATCGCATTGACCTCGAACCAGCCGGCCTTGGCGGTGAGGAACGCGAGCGGATCGCCGGTCCAGCGGACCATGCAGACCACCCAGCACGCGGCGAACACCGCCGAGGGAGCCCACAGCGTGGCGATCGCCCGCAGCCGGCCGCCGGCACTCCAGGCGACGAGGGCCACGGTGACGAGGATCAGCCCACCGTTCGGCCGGGCCGCGGTGGCGGCGAGCGCCGCGAACGCCGCCCAACCCCAACGCCGATCCTCGGCCCAGACGACCGCCCACACGCAGCCGGCCAGGAACACGCCGTCGCTGTAACCCATGCCCAAGGTGACGGCGCCGGGGAGCAGCCCGGATACCCAGACGGCGAGCCGGGCCGTCGGCTCGGGAACGTGCCGGGTGGCGAGCCGGTAGATCCCTGCCGCCGCCAGCAGCGCCGCAGCCCAGGCGACCCCGACGAGCGCCGCTTCGATCGGCACGCCGATCGTGTGCAGCGCTTTGGCCAGCATCGGGAACAACGGAAAGAAGGGGAACGGGGTCCACTGCCCCTCGCTGGGAGGCCACGGTTCGGGCCAGGGCCCGTAGCCATCGACGGCGATCGCCCGAAACCAGCCGCCGTCGAAGTTCACCAGCTGCCGCCAGCTGGGCGACGCCCAGGTGTCGGGCCCCAGCATCGTGAGGGCCACGACGTCGATCACCCGGGCGACGAGCCATGGCAGCATCACCGCCCGGCCGGGGAACGCGGCGCGCACGGCGCCGCACGCTAGATCGTGGTGCGGTAGACCGGCGGGCCGTGGAGACCGCTGAGTACGACCGCATGGCGGCGATGGGCGAGCGGCACTGGTGGTATGCCGCGACCCGCGCTGAGTTGGCGGACCTGATCGTGCCTCACCTGGCCCAAGGTGGACGTTTCCTCGACGCCGGCGGGGGTACCGGGGCGACCGGCGCCTGGCTCACCCGGTACGGCTCGTTGGTCGCGCTCGATCCCGTCCTCGGTGCCGTTGCCCACTACGCGGCGGCGTATCCCGGAACGCTCGGCGTCGTGGGCGACCTCAACCGGCTGCCGCTCGCCGACGCCTGTGTCGATCTCGCGTTGTGCGTGACCGTGCTGTGCCACACGGCGATCCCCGACCCCCAGCGAGCGGTCGACGAACTCGCCCGAGTCGTGCGGCCCGGCGGCCTGGTGTGCTTGTGGGAGCCGGGCGTTCGCCGGTTGCGGCGCGCCCATGACCGGGTCACCCACACGGCCCGGCGGTTCTCGCGCGCCGACCTGCGGACGCTCGCCCACGGCGCGGGTCTCGAGGTGATCCGGGCGACGGGGACCCATAGCTATCTGGTGCCGGCTGCGGCGGCGAAAGCGGTGCTCGAGCGAGGCCGCACCAGCAGCGATCTCGACCGGGCCGACGACGGCCTGCGCGGCGTCCTCCCGGCGCTCGCCGGTCTCGAGCGCCGGCTGCTGCGGCGGGTGTCGCTGCCGTTCGGGTTGTCGGTCGCCGTCGTCGCCCGTCGCCCGTCGGCGTAGCGTGGTCCGGCATGGCGACGCTGCAGTTCGAGGGGGAGACCCACGCCGAGATCGTGGCCAAGGTGCGCCGGTGGCTCGCCTCGGTCGACGGTGAGGACGTGGCGGCCGATCCGGTGGAGGTGATCGAGCGGGGGGCGGAACTGGCGAAGGACGCGTTGCGGGTGATCGCCTCGGCGGCCCCCGGGCCCGTGGCCGACAGCGACGTGGTCAAGGGACTGACGGCGATGGGCTACCAGGTGACCGACGCCGCCAAAGACGCCATGGTCGACGCGCTCGACGCGATGTCGAAGGTGACCGGCGGATCGCTGGTCGAGCGCGTGCAACGAGGCGGGCAGAGCGCGCTGTTCCAGATGAACACCGCAATCGCGAAGCAGCTCCTGAAGACGTTGCGGCCCAAGTGAACCGGCGGCCGTGAACCGAAGGTCGTGAGCCAGCGGCCGTGGCCGTCCGTCATGAGTGGCGTGGCCAGGCGGTGATCGTCGGGGCCGACGATCGAACCGGCGCGCTGGAGGTTGCCGGCTCGTGCGCAGCCGCCGGCGGCGCCGTCGAGGTGACGGTGTGGCCGGCGCGCCCGGTCGCCGACGGCGTGGTCGATCTCGGTACCCGCGAGCTCGATCCGGCGAGCGCTGCGCAACGGGCCGCCGCGTTCGCCCCGGCGGCCTGGAAGCTCGACTCGCGGCTTCGGGGCAACTGGCCGGCGGAACTGCGTGCGCTCGCCACGACGACGGAGCGCGCCGTATGGGTCGTCGCCGCGTTGCCCTCGATGGGCCGGATCTGCGTGGACGGCGTGGTGCGGTCGAGCACCGAGGTGTTCGGACGCCCGGGCAAGGCGCTCGGCGATGCCGCCATCGTCTGGGACGCAGTGACCGCTGCCGACCTGGCCGACGTGGGTGCCCGGTGGCGGGCGCTGCCGGAGCGGGAGCGGCCGGTCCTGGCCGGCACGTCGGCCGCAGTGGCCGCCGCCGTCGCCCCCGATGTCGCCCCACAGCCCAGCCGGCTACCGGCCCCGATCGTGGTTGCCTGCGGGAGCCTGCACCCGGCGGCCCGCGCCGAGCTCGGCTCGCTGCCGCCCGGGGTCGTGGTGGTCGCCACCGATCCCGAGCGGGTCGTCGAGCCGGAGCGGGCTGCGCAGGCCCTGGCGGAACAGCTGCACCGGATCGGACCGATCGGCACGCTCGTCATCGTTGGCGGTGCCACGGCGGCAGCGGTCCTGGGCGACGGTCCGGTCCTCGTCGGCGGCCTGCTCGCCCCCGGGGTGCCCTGGGCCCGACGGCCCGACGGTGCCGGGCCGTTGATCGTCACGCGCTCGGGCGGGTTCCATGGTCCGGCTGCGCTCGCCCCGCTGCTCGAAGCACACTGCAGCTCGTGACGATCGCGCTGACGATGGGCGACGCCTCCGGGGTGGGGCCGGAGTTGGTGCTGCACCGTGCGGCGCACGGCGGTCTCGGGGCCGATGTGATCGTCTACGGCGACGAGGCGATCCTGCGCCACGGCGCCACCGTGTTGGGGATCGCGTGGCCCGACACGCTGCGGGTGCGTGACCTCGCGCTGCTGTCGAGCGCCGATCATCGTCCCGGTCAGCTCGATGCGGCGTCGGGGGCGGCTGCGCGGGCCTACGTCGAGGCGGCCACGCGCGATGCCCTCGCCGGTGTCGTCGACGCAGTGGTGACGATGCCGATGAACAAGGAAGCGACGCAGCGCACGGACCCTCGGTTCGTGGGCCACACCGAGTTCATCGCTGCGCTGTGCGGGGTGGCGAAGGTGACGATGATGCTGACGGCCCCGACCCCGCACGGCTCGCTCGCCGTGACCCACGTGTCGACTCACGTCTCGCTGCGCGACGCCATCGATCGGGTGCGGCCCGAGCGGGTGCTCGACGTCATCGAGCTCACCGCCGAGGCCTTGCGCCGCTTCCTGCCTGCCCCACGCATCGCCGTCTGCGGGCTCAATCCGCACGCGGGCGAGCACGGCCTGTTCGGCGACGAGGATGCTGCGCACATCGCCCCGGCGATCGAGCGGGCCCGGGTCGGCGGGATCGACGCGAGCGGACCGCACCCGGCCGACACGGTGTTCCACGCCGCCGTCCACCGGGGGCGCTTCGACGGGATCGTGTGCATGTACCACGACCAGGGGCACGGCCCAATGAAGCTGCTCGCCTTCGAAGAGGGGGTCAACGTGACGCTGGGGCTGCCCGTCGTGCGCACCTCGGTCGATCACGGCACGGCGTTCGACATCGCCTGGACGGGGCGGGCCTCGCCCCGATCGCTCGACGCCGCGTTGGCCTACGCCCGCCGGCTGCTCGGCCGGGGGTGACCTTCCGTGGGGCCTACGCTCGGGGCGTGGGCGTCGCCGTGGTCACCGGATCCAACTCGGGCATCGGGAGGGCGGCCGCCGTTGCGCTCGCCGTCGACGGGCACACCGTCGCCGCCACCATGCGCAACCCCGACAAGGCGGCGAAGCTCCTTGCGGCGGCAGAGGTGGCCGGTGTGCGCGACCGGGTCCACGTCGTGGCGCTCGACGTCGGTGACGACGAGGCCGTCCGTACCGGGATCGCGGCGATCGCTGACGCCCACGGGCCGGTGTCGGTCCTGGTCAACAACGCCGGGATCGCCCCGATCGGGGTGCTCGAAGAGACCTCGATCGCCGTGTACGCCGAGGCGATGGAGGTGAACCTCTACGGTGCGATCCGCTGCACGCAGGCGGTCCTGCCCGGCATGCGAGCGGCCGGGGCCGGGGTGATCGTCAACGTGAGCTCGGTGGTGGGCCGGTTCGCCTCGCTCGCCCAGTCGCCGTACGTCGCGTCGAAGTGGGCGCTCGAGGGCGTGTCCGAAGGGCTCGCGCAGGAGGTCGCGCCGTTCGGTATCCGGGTGGTGATCGTCGAGCCCGGGGTGACCCGCTCGGCGATCTTCGCCAAGAACACCGACGCACCGAACGCGTCGGGGGCCTACGAGGCGCACAACCGTCGGATGTTCCAGTTCTACGCGGTGGGCATCCCCCAGGCGACCCCGGCCGAGGAGGTGGGCGCAGCGATCGCGGCCGCCGTGGCCGACCCGTCGACCCCGCTGCGGCTCACCGTCGCCTGGGGTGGCCCCGAGATCGTCGCCGGTCGGGCCGCGCTCGGCGACGACGAGTGGGTGGCCATGGGTCGCCTCGCCGACGACGGCGCGTATTACGGAGCGTTCCTCGACGCGTTCGGTGTCGACCTCCGCCCGCGCTGAACCACGGCGCTGAACCACGGCGCGGGCCCTTGGCGCCTGCGGCGGTTCCTCGCCCGCCGTCGTGCGGCATGACAACGTGTCGGGGTGACCGTCCTCGTCGTCGACTTCGGCGCCCAGTACGCGCAGCTCATCGCCCGCCGGGTGCGCGAGCAGCGCGTGTATTCCGAGATCGTCCCCGCTTCGATCTCGGCGACCGAGCTGGCCGCCCGCCAGCCGAGCGCGCTGATCCTGTCCGGGGGCCCGGCGAGCGTCCACGTCGAGGGAGCGCCCCGGCTCGACCCGGCGGTCTACGAACTCGGGATCCCGATCCTGGGCATCTGCTACGGCTGCCAGCTGATCGCGCACCAGCTCGGCGGCGAGGTCGCCCGCGGTGCGAAGGGCGAGTACGGCCGCACCGAGCTGCGGCGACTCCCCGGCACGGTCTCGACGCTGCTGGCCGAGTCGATCCCCGAGACGCAGACCGTCTGGATGAGCCACTTCGACGCGGTCTCGCGGTTGCCGGCGGGGTTCGTTGCGACCGCCGGCACCGACGATGCGCCGCTCGCCGTCATCGAGGATCCGGCTCGGCGGATCTGGGGGGTGCAGTACCACCCTGAGGTGTCCCACACCCCGTTCGGTAACGACGTGCTCGCCCGGTTCCTCCACGAGTTGGCCGGCCTTGCGCCGGACTGGACCGATGCATCGATCATCGACCGGGCGGTCGCCGAGGTCCGGGCCAAGGTCGGCGGCGGCCGGGTGATCTGCGGTCTGTCGGGCGGGGTCGATTCGGCCGTGGCGGCCGCCCTGGTGCATCGTGCCGTCGGAGGTCAGCTGACCTGCATCTACGTCGACACCGGGCTGATGCGGGCGGGTGAGACGGAGCAGGTGCTGGACACGTTCCGACGCCACCAGCGCATCGAGCTCATCCATGTCGACGCCGCCGAGCGGTTCTTCGGTCGACTCGCCGGTGTCGTCGACCCCGAGGCCAAGCGCAAGGCCATCGGGGAGCTGTTCGTGCGGATCTTCGAAGAGCACACCGGCGGGCTCTCCGACGCCCGGTATCTCGTGCAGGGCACCCTGTACCCCGATGTGATCGAGTCCGGGGGTGGCCACGCTGCCACGATCAAGAGTCACCACAACGTGGGGGGGCTCCCCGCCGACATGACCCTCGAGCTCGTCGAACCGCTGCGCAACCTCTTCAAGGACGAGGTTCGCCGCGTCGGGACCGAACTCGGCCTGCCCGACGAGATCGTCTGGCGCCAGCCCTTCCCCGGTCCGGGGTTGGCGGTGCGGATCATCGGGGAGGTCACGCCCGAACGTGCGGCGACCGTGCGCGCGGCAGACGCGATCGTGCGGGCCGAACTGCATGCCGCCGGGCTCGATCGGGAGATCTGGCAGGCCTTCGCAGTCCTGGCCGACATCCGTTCAGTCGGGGTCATGGGCGACGAACGGACCTACGCCCACCCGATCATCGTGCGGGCCGTCACCTCCGAGGATGCGATGACGGCGGACTGGGCCCGGCTGCCCTACGACGTGCTCGATCGGATCTCGTCACGGATCGTGAACGAGGTCGCCGGAGTGAATCGGGTCGTCTACGACCTCACGTCGAAGCCTCCGGGGACGATCGAGTGGGAGTGACCGGCGGGACCAATTCGGCGGGCTGACGCCCGAACGTGCCCGGTTCGTCATAACTTCGTAACCATCGTCATGCAACTGCTACGGTCCACACCCATGCCCCGCGGAGGTCGGCTGACAGCGTTCGTCGTCGCCACGGCAGTCCTGGTCGTCGCAGCACGTCCGGCGTCGGCCGACGAGGTGGCGAACCTCCGGCAGCGGGCAAGCCAGATCGTGCAGCAGCAGGCTGCGCTCCAGGAACAGGCGAGCCTGCTCACGGACCAACTGAACGGTGCCCGGCTCGAGCTCGAGCAGACCCGGAACCAGGTGGGGGTCGTCCAGGCGCGGCTCGACGACCAGCGCAGCTCGCTGGTGGGGCTCAACGCCCAGCTCACCCAGTTCGCGGTGAAGAGCTACGTCTACGGCGACAGCCAGGCCGGGCTCGGCACGCTGTTCGCGGGTGAGGTGCCCGGCAAGGACGTTGCGGCTCGCCAGGGGTACACCGACGTCTTCTTCGGCGAGAACCGGGACATCGTCGACGAGGTGAAGGCCAAGCGGATCGAGACGGCCAAGGAGCGGGCAGTGCTCGACACGGCGCTCGCCCGCCAGCAGAACCTGCTCACCACCATCGAGCGGTATCGCACGCAGGTGGAGGACAACCAGCAGAAGCTCGTGTCGCTCCTGTCCCAGGTGCAGGGAGACCTGGCGACGGCGGTCGCCGAGGCCGAAGCGGCCCGGCTCGCGGAGGAGGAACGAAAGGCCCGAGAGGCCGCGGCGCGCCAGGCGGCCGAGTTCGAGCGTCAGAGGCAGGAGCAGCTGCGGCGCTCGACCACGACGACCAATCCCAACAATCTGGTGCTGCCTCGTCCGACCACACCCCGGACCTCGCTGGGCGCACCGTCCACACCGTCGACGACGCGCCCAGGCGGCTCCGCGCCGTCGACCACGCCTTCGACCACGCCTTCGACCACGCCTTCGACGACTCGGCCGACGACCCCGCCGACGACGCGGCCACCGATCGTGGACTACCCGGCTCCGAATCCAGGGGCCGCGCGGGCGGTGCAGGCGGCGCTTGCCCAGGTCGGTAAGCCGTACAAGTACGCCTCGGCCGACCCCGCCGTGGGGTTCGATTGTTCGGGCCTGACCAGCTTTGCCTGGGCGCAGTCGGGCGTGTCGCTCCCGCACTACTCGAAGGCCCAGTGGGAACGCCTGCCGAAGGTGCCGATCGACGCACTGCAACCCGGCGACCTGGTCTTCTACTACTTCCCGGCCGTGTCCCACGTCGGGATCTACATCGGCGGTGGGCAGATGGTCGACGCACAGGGTCCCGGGTATTCGGTGCGCATCGCTCCCATCTTCGGCCGTGGCCTGTTCGCCGCTGGCCGACCGGGCTGACCGGCCCGTAGCGTCCGGCCCATGAGGGGCATCGAGGTCGACAAGGTCGACGCCTGGTTGCGCGACAACATCGACGGGTTGCGCGGACCGTTCGCCTACGAGCTGATCGCCGGTGGGCATTCCAACCTGACCTACCGGGTGACCGCCGCTGATGGTCGGCGCGTCGTGTTGCGTCGCCCCCCACTCGGACACGTGCTCGAGAGCGCCCACGACATGGCGCGCGAGCACAAGATCATCTCGGCCGTGGGGCGCACCGGGGTGCCGGTGCCTCGAACGCTGGGCCTGTGCACCGATGTCGAGGTGAACGGCGCGCCCTTCTACGTCATGGATTTCGTGGACGGTGTCGTGCTCGACTCGCAGCTCAAGGCGCAGTCGCTCAGCCCGGACGTGCGCCGCAGCCTCGGATTCGACCTCGTCGACGTCCTCGCCGAACTGCACGCCGTCGACATCGACGCGGTCGGCCTCGGCGATCTGGCCAAGCGCGGGGGCTACGTCG
>JBJTVH010000067.1:0-50896 GCA_046081125.1 Acidimicrobiales bacterium | reverse complement strand
GTCGTCGCCGTCGATTCCGCCGGAGTTGTCGTAGTCTGCGGCGCAACTCCTCGTCATGCCGAACTGCGCGCCGATCGCGCCCCATGACAGGCCTGCGCGATGCGCAGCCAGTGCGGCGGCCTCGATGCGTGCGTCGGCCTTGCGTCGAGCGGCTGCTGCGGCGCGGAGTTCGCGCAGCGTCGCTCACGACTCGACGACGCTCGTGAGGTCCTCCTCGCGGCACCGCTGCATCGCCGGGGGATCGACGAGCCGGGCCTCGGCGGTGGCGAGGGCGAGATCGTCGGGGAGGCACTCGGCGAACTTCAGGTCCTCGGCGTAGCGGCGGGCGTGGGGGTGGCCACCGTCGGGCAGCGCCCCCAACGCCCGGCGCAACTCGTCGGCGGTGACGTCGGTGCGGATGGGGATCGAGACGTCGTCGACCCGTCCCGGCCCCGCCGTGGCGTCGAGCCGGGCGGCGAGCGCGGCGTTGGCCCGCAGGCCGGCGAAGGTCCACCAGCGCTGCCCGCCGTCACGGTCGCGCACCAGCGTCGTCGTGGCCGGGCGGGCCCAGGGGTGCTCGGCCCGGAGCTCGGCGAGCACGGTCGTGGCCCGCGCCGACATCGTGATCCCTGCGACGTCCTCCCCAGCGAGCACCCGACGCATCCCGTCGCTGAGCTCGGCCGACAGCGGCCGGGGCGAGCCCTGCCACCGTGACCGACCGGGCGCGTCGGCCGGGGTGACGGTGACGCTGCGCTGCCGCCAGTCGAGCCCGACGACGGTCCAGCTCCGCCCGCCGAGCAGCAGCGCCGGGGCGTCGCCGCCCGGTCTCGCCTGCAGGCTGAGCGGGTCGACGAGGCCGATTTCCCTTGTGCCCCAACGGGCGGTGAGCAGCGGGCTGCTCGCGAAGCTCGACGTCAGCTCGACGAAGTGCCGGTAGCCGAAGCTCGATTCGGCCTCGACGCCGATCGACAGGATCCCGTGCTCGTCGTGGAGGTAGCCGTGCTCGACGAGGTGCTCGACCACGCGGTCGAACACCCCGGTGTCGGCGTCGCGCCGGAACTCGGGGAGCCGGGTGATGGGCTCGGATCGCCGCGTCCCGGCGCGAGCGGTTCGGGTGGGCGAGCGGTTCGGGTGGGCGGGTGTCTCGTCGCCGGGCGTCGCGGGCTCGAGCGGTGCGGCGCTGTCAATGAGTCGGCAAGCCGGGTTCGGGATCGGGACAGGAGTGCCGGTGCGGGTTCATCTCCCGGGTTCGGGTGGCGAGTGGTGGGGCATGAAATCTGAAACTGAGTCAGCTTCGTCCGGTCGGTGGCGGCGTCGGGTCGGGATGGGGACCGCGATGGCGACGCTGTTGAGCGCCGGGGTCGGGGTGGCGCATGCGTGGACGGCGAAGGCGGTGCCGTGCTCGTCGCGGGTGGTGTCGCCGGTGCTGACGGCGTGGGGGGACCGAGAGAACTACTTCGAGATGCCCGGCGGGAGCTTCGACGGAGGGGACAACTGGTTCTTGTCGAAGATCGATCCGAAACCCAATGGAATGCCGCCACCTCCGCCTCCGCCGGCGGGGGCGCTGGTCGTCCGGCCGACTGATGCGTCGGCGACGACACAGCCGGCGACGATCCAGCCGGCGACGACGAAGCCGGCGACGACGCAGCCGGCGACGACGCAGCCGGCGACGACGCAGCCGCCGCTTCTCATGATTACTCCGCTGGTCACGGCGACTCGGCCGGTCGCGACGATCGCCGAGGTGGCGACCGCGGTTCCGTTGGCTGCGGGTTCGTTCGTTCCGTCGGGGTCACCGACGTTGTCGTGGCCGCAGGGGCCCGTCCGGGTGGCGGGCCGGGCGTTGCGGCTCGGTCGCGGGGATCTGGTGACCTCGCCGACGGTGTGCCTGCGGCCCAACGAGCCCTCGGTGCGGTTCTTCTACCGGGGTCCGGGGACCGTGGGAACGACGCTTCGCGTCACCGTCTACCTGGCGGTCCGGGACCGATTCGGCAACATCACTTCGGATGCGATCCGGGGGAGGTTCGTGGACATTCCTGCAGTGGCGGGTGATTCGTCGTGGCGGCTGTCGCCGGTGGTGTGGACCGGGGCGGATCTACGCACCACCGACACGGACCTGTTCGTGTCGTTCCAGGTTCGGTCGACGGATCCGGCGGTGCCGACACCGGGCGAGTGGTTGGTGGACAACGTCCTGGTCGACCCGTTCCGGTCTCGGTGACGGCAGAGCGATAACCGAGCGAGCACACGCAGGCCGGTTCAGCGGGTGCTCGCTCGGCAGTTTGCCGGGCGCCGCTACCGCGGCAGCTTGGTGTTGTCCCAGGTGACGATGTGGCTCGGGGTGATCGCCACCCAGCGCCAGCTCCGGCCCCGAGCCGAGGCCGCCATCGGTGCCGGTGCGGCGCCCGGGTCCTCCCCGTGGCCGCCGTGGTACTTGCGGCCCATCAGCTCTCGCACGGCGGCGAGGTCCGGGTCGGCCGCCTCGGCGGCTGCATCCTCGAGGATCCTGGCCGTGCCCTGGATCATGATGCCCTGCAGCTCGAAGAACCGGACGGCCCGGTCGACGAGCACGGTGCACTGCGGGCTGCGGCGCAGGTTCTCCACCTTGCGGCCCCGGCAGTAGGCCCAGATCGTGCCGTCGTGCCAGGCGAACCACAGCGGCGTGGCATTGATCCGGCCAGACGGCGACACGGTCGCGATGCGCATGTTCCACTCCGAGGCGAGGATCTCGTCGCGTTCGGCGTCGGTGAGGGCGAGGTCACGGGAAAGGGCCATGAGTGCAGCATGGCCGGTCGCGCCGGGCCCGGGCGCAGCCTCGCGCGTGTGTTCGCCCGTGGGGCGGATGCGCCGGGTACGATGCCGCCGGCCAGGAGGGTCGATGCGGGAACGCCGGCGCACGAGCACGTCGAACTTCGGGGTCGGGGCCCGCGAGAGCCACGACGCATCCGGGTTCTACGAGCGGTTCCGGGCGCCCGAGTTGTCGCAGGACGACACCGTCCTGGCGCCGGTGCCGGTGGCCGATCCGTTCGTGCACGGCGATGCCCGCTCGATGGCCGCCGTCGCCGACGGGTCCGTGGCCCTGGTCGTCACCTCGCCGCCGTACTTCGCCGGCAAGCAGTACGAGGAGGAACTCGAACGAGAGGGCGTCCCGTCGTCCTACCTCGAGTACCTGCAAATGCTCACCGAGGTGTTCGCCGAGTGCGTCCGCACGCTCGAACCCGGCGGGCGGATCGCCGTGAACGTGGCCAACCTCGGCCGCAAGCCGTACCGGAGCCTGTCGGCCGACGTGATCCGCATCCTCGAACACGACCTCGGCCTGCTGCTGCGCGGCGAGCTCATCTGGCAGAAGGGTGAGGGCGCGAGCGGTTCGTGCGCCTGGGGTTCGTTCCGCAGCGCCGCCAACCCGGTGCTGCGCGACATCACCGAGCGGGTCGTCGTCGCGAGCAAGGGCCGGTTCGACCGGGCCCGCACCGCCAAGCGGCGCGCCGCCGAGGGCCTCCCGCACGAGAGCACGGTCCTCACGGAGGACTTCCTCGCCCTCACGCTCGACGTGTGGCAGATCCCGGCCGAGAGTGCCCGCCGCGTCGGCCACCCGGCTCCGTTCCCGGTGGAACTGCCCGAGCAACTCATCCGGCTCTACACCTACGCCGGGGATCTGGTGCTCGACCCGTTCATGGGCAGCGGGTCGGCCCTCGTGGCCGCTGCCCGCCTGGGGCGGCGGTACGTCGGCTACGACCTCGACGCCGACTACGTGGCGATCGCGCGACGCCGGGTCGACGAAGCGCTCGCCGCGGGCGCATCGGCCGAGCCGAGTGCGACGGTGCCGGCGCTGCGCGACGGCAAGGCCGCCGCGGTGGCGGCCGAGCAGGTGGTGACCGCTGTGGGGTTCACCATCACCGACCGCTCCCGACGTGTCCGAGGCACCGGGACCAGTGTCGATCTCGTCGCCCTCGACGCGGCGGGCGCGCCGTGGTGGTTCGACGTGGCCGGCGGGCACACGACCCACCGCGGCGGCCTGCAACGCACGGATGCCGTGTGGCGCCTGCTCGGACGCGCCGCTGCGCTGCGCACGACCCGGGCTGCGGTACCGCTCGTGGCGCTCACCACCCAGCTGCCCCGACGAGGGGGTGAAGGTGACACTGCGCTGCGGGCCGCCGGTCCCGGCACGCTGTTCGACGTGGTCGACCTGTGCGCCCCCGAGGCGGTCGCCCGGCTCGGGCGTTACGCAGCCGGCGGCTCCACCGTTGCGCCACAACCGGGGTTCTGGACCTCGCAGGACCTGACCCGCGCCACACGCTGAGCCGGCCGGCCAGAACCGATCCCGCTCAGGCGCCGGCGAGCGGCCGGTGCACGGTGACCGTCGAGGGCTGCTTGCGCCAGGGCTTGCCGAGCGTGAGCCCACCGTCGATCACCTGGGCCGTCCCCGTGATCCACGACGACTCGTCCGACGCCAGCCACGTCACGAGCGCCGCGACGTCGTCGGGCTCCCCCATGCGTTGGATCGGTTGCGAGCTCGCCATGCGGGCCCGGGTGGTCGCCAGCCGCTCGGCGGTCTTCTCGGGTCCGAGGTCGGTGAGCGACCCGCCCGCGGCGAGCCCGGTGGCGACGTACCCGGGGCACACGCAGTTCACCCGGATGCCGAACTCGGCGAGCTCGAGCGCAAGCGACTTGGTCATCATCACGACCCCGGCCTTGGCCACGTTGTAGAGGTGCGTGCCGATCGACGGGGTGAGCCCGCACACCGACGCGGTCGAGACGATCGAACCGCTGCGCTGCGCCCGCATGACCGGCGCGGCGTGCTTGATCCCGAAGAACACGCTCTTGAGCAACACGTTCATCGTCAGGTCGTACTCGGCCTCGCTGGTGTCGTCGAACGACCCGGTGGCCCCGACAAACCCGGCGTTGTTGAACAGCACGTCGAGCCGGCCCCACCGATCGACGGCCTCGGCGACGAGCCCGGCGACGTCGTCCTCGCGGGCCACGTTCGCGTGCCGGTAGCACGCGGCGTCGCCCAGAGCGGCGGCGAGATCGGCGCCGGGTGCGTCCTGCAGGTCGCCGATCACCACCCGGGCCCCCTCGGCGACGAAGCGCTGGGCGGTCGCCGCCCCGATCCCCGAGGCGCCGCCGGTGATCACTGCGACCTTGCCCGTCAAACGTCCGTCCGTCATCTCGTTCCTCCCTGTGCCGCCGCCCGTGCGGCCGAGGGCGGCACCGATGCGACCCGACCGTCTGCGTAGCACAGCGGTCGAGCGCCGACCGCCCGTTCCCTACGATGCGCCGATGCTGAGCGAACTTGCCGCCGCCGTCCGTGCGGGTGCCGTCGAGCCCGTCGATCTGGTCGCCGAGAGCCTGCGCCGCATCGAGGCCGCCGCCCCGCTGAACGCGGTGGTGGCACTGCGGGCCGACGAGGCGCTCGCCGAGGCGCAGGCGCACCCCCGCACCGGCGCGCTCGCCGGCCTGCCGCTGCTCGTGAAGGACATGGCCCGCTGCGCCGGGATGCGCACGACCATGGGCCACCCGATGTTCGCCGACGCGGCGCCCGACACCGTCGACGACACGGTCGTGGCCCGCCTGCGCGCGGCCGGGGCGATCGTGGTGGGGCGCACCAACTCCCCAGCCTTCGGCCACCAGGCGGTCACCACCAACACGCTCTACGGCCCCACCCGCAATCCGTGGAACACCGAGCGTTCCCCGGGCGGGTCCTCGGGCGGGTCGGCCGCTGCGCTCGCGGCCGGCCTGGCCCCGCTCGCGACGACCTCCGACGGCGGGGGCAGCGTGCGCATCCCGGCGAGCTGCTGCGGTCTGGTCGGCTACAAGCCCTCGATGGGCGCCATCGGCCGCAACATCCTCCCGCGCTGGATCGGGTTCTCCACCCAGGGCGCCACCGGGGCGACGGTCGCCGACGTGATCGCCGAAGCCTCGGTGACGCTCGGCCCCGCCCGAGGTGACTGGCTGTCGCTGCCCCCGATGACGCTCGCACCCACCCGACCCACGCGGGTGGTGGCGTGCCGCACGTTCCGCGCCGACATCGATCCGGTGATCGAGGCTGCGTTCGACGAGGCCCTCGCCACCCTCGCCGCCGAGGGCCTCGTCGTGGAGCGGGTGGCCGCCCCGTCGGATGCGTCCGTGGGCCGCGACTGGTTCACGATGTCGGCGGCCGAACTGGCCCAGAGCCTCGAGGACGTGCGCGACCAGTGGGCGAGCTTCGAGCCGTCGCTGCGGTTCCAGCTCGAGTACGGCGCCTCGGTGACCATCTCGCAGTACCTCGCCGCCACCCGCCGCCGCCACGACGCGTCGGCCCGGTTCGACGACCTGCTCGATCCCGGCACCGTCCTGGTCGTCCCCACGGCCAACGTGCAGTCCTGGATGGCCGAAGGGCCCGTGTGGGACCGCGCCGGATCGGTCAGCGGCGATCCCGCGATCGGCCTCAACACCCCGGAGCTCAACTACACCGGCCATCCGTGCGTGAGCGTGCCGCTCGGCCTCGACGAGGTGGGCGTGCCGTTCGGCCTCCAGGTGGTCGCCCCCCGGTTCGCCGATGGTCTCGCGCTCGGGCTCGCTGCCGTACTGGAGCGGGCGCGGCCCTGGCCCCTGGTTGCGCCCGGCTACGCGCCGTTCGCCGCAGCGTTCGCCGGGGTGGGCGCCGCCGGGGTGGGCGCGGCCGGCTCGGGCGCGGCCGGGTGAGCATCCCGGTCGACCCCCGGGCGCTCGGCGCCGAGCTCGGCCGGTTCGGACGCGCCGGCTACCTGCTCACCGTCGGCGACGAGCGGGCGCACGCCGTCGCCGTGCGCATCGAGGGCGACGGCCCCGAGCTGGCGGTCACGCCGGTCGGGGGGCGCACCGCGGCCAACGTGGCGGCTCGACCGGCGGTGACGGTGCTGTGGCCACCGTTCGAGCCCGGCGGCTACACCCTGCTGGCCGACGGCACCGCCACGATCGATGCGGACGCAACGACCGTGCGGGTGTCGGTGGAACGGGCGGTGCTCCACCGGCCGGCGCCGGGTGGCCCGCCGGCCTGAACCGCGCTCGCTACTGCGGGCTCCAGGCCACGGTCACCATCGACAACGACTCGAGCGGCCCGACGTCGTCGAGCGCGGCGGCCACCTCTGCGTCCCGGTCGGGGGTGAGGCACAGCCGGGTGCGGGCGAACGCGACGTACGCGTCCCGATCCCCGGTCTCGCGCCGCGGCGGGCGCTGCCACCGTTCGACGACCGGCACGACCCCGGTCTCGCGCACGACGGCGACGAACAGCGCCGCGGTGGGCTCCGTCGGGCGCTCCAACCCCCAGAGCCGTTGCCACAGCGGGTTGAACGGCGACGTCGGGTGCCGTTCGGGCAGTTCGACCACCACCCGCCGGTGGGCGTGCTCGGTGAGGGCCCGCACGAACGGCTCGATGGCGGCGACGTTGTAGGCGACGTGGTGGCAGACCACGACGTCGGCGACCGGCGCCTCGCCGGCGACGTCGGGCCAGCGCCCCTGCACGGTGTCGGCCGGGATGCCGGCAGCCTGCGCGGCGGTGCGGAACTGCTCGAGCATCGCGGCCTGCTCGTCCACCCCCGTCAGGTGGGTGACCCGGCTCGCCCCCAACGGGATCGAGGACCGGCCACCGCCGCAGCCGACGTCGAGCACGGTCCCGCCTGCCCGCAACACCTGCGCGGCGAGTCGGAACGACGGGGTGGCCGGCATGGTGCCGGCATCGTCGAGGCGGAACAGCTCAGGTGGGTGCACCCAGGGTGGCACGGGGGCTTGAGCGAGGATCTCGTCGGGTATGGCCCAGGCGGCGAGCGCCTCGGCCCACTGTTCGGCGGCGCGCATGGCGCCATCGTGCTGCGGCGCAACGACCGGATGCCAGACGGGGGCGGTGCCGTGGCAGGCTCGGCGCCGATGACCGACCGACCGTGGCTGTCTGCCGCCGCCCGCTCGTTCCAGGACCGCCACGAGGCCGCCGCTGCCCGGCTCGCGCCGGTGGCGGCCCGGGAGGCGATCCACCGTCTCGTCGAGCGTCAGGAACGACACCTCGAGGACTGCCTCGTGCTCTACGCCGGCACGAACGAGCCGAGCCCGGGCCTTGCCCGCCTGCTCGGCTCCCCGATCGGGAGCCGCCCCAACCTCGGCCCGCCGGGCGACACGTACAACCGGGGGATGGACGACGCGGCGGAGCTGTCGGTGCTCGTGTCGACGCTGCTGGCCCGGCTGCTGCGTTGCCGGTACGTCGAGACCCGGGTCGGGTCGGGCTCGCTCGCGAACCTCTACGCGTTCTACGCCACGTGCCGGCCCGGCGACCGCATCCTCGCGTTCTCCGACGCGTTCGCCGGCCACCCGACGCACCATGCGGTCGGGGCGGCCGGCCTCGCCGGGCTCGAGGTGCACGACCTGCCCTGCGACCCCGCAACGATGGACGTCGACGTCCCGGCGTTGCGGCGCAGGGCCCACGAGCTGCGCCCGCGGCTGCTCGTCGTCGCCGGCTCGATGTGCCTGCACCCTTACGACGTCGCCGGGGTCCGCGCGGTGGCCGACGAGGTGGGCGCGCACGTCCTGTACGACGCCGCCCACATGGGCGGCCTGATCGCGGGCGGGCGGTTCCAGCAGCCCTTGGCCGAGGGCGCGCACCTGATGACCGGGTCCACCTACAAGAGCTTCGGTGGCCCGCCCGCCGGGTTCGTCGCCACCGACGACCCGGCGTTGGCCGAGCGGCTCGACCGCATCGCCTACCCGGGGCTCACCGCCAACTTCGACCTCGCCCGCACGGCCGCCCTCGGCCTGGCGGTCACCGATCTGATCGAGTTCGGCGCCGAGTACGCCGACGCCTGCATCGCCGATGCCCGGGCCCTCGCCGCTGCGTTGACCGCCCGGGGGGTGCCCGTGCTCGACGTCGCCGGCAAGGGGCCGACCGCGAGCCAGCACGTGGCCGTTCCGGCGCAACGGTGGGGTGGCGGCGATTCGGCCGCCCGCCGGCTCGAACCGGCCAACGTGCTCACGTCGTCGATCGGGATCCCGGGCGTGCCGGCCCCGTTCGCCGGGGAGGCCAACGCGCTGCGGCTCGGCACGCAGGAGTTGGCCCGGCGGGGGATGGGGCCGGCGGACATGCCCGCCGTGGCCGAACTCGTGGCCCGGGTGCTCGTCGACGGCGAGGCGCCCGACCGGGTGCGCCCCGACACCGTCGCCCTGCGGCGCCGGTTCGGCGGCCTCCGGTACGTGCGGACCTGAGCGCCGATAGCGTTGGCGGGCGTGGACGCCCAGGAGCCGCCGGCCGACGTGGTCCCGCTCCTGCCGGGCGATCGGCCGGACCTCCGGGTGGTGAAGCAGCGTCACGGCGCGTCGGCGGCCATTCTCGCCGCGGCGCTCACCGGCCTGCGCGACGTCCTGCAACGGCCGCGCGAGCAGCCGCCGGTCGTGCAGCAACTCGCCGGTGAGCCCGAGGACCTGCACGGCGACGGCATCACCATCCCGGTCGAGGGCGGCCCGCGGGCGCGGGTGCCCGAGCTGCCGGAGCTACCGGCGAGGCCGGCCGGGCGGCGGTCCGGTCGGGCGCCGCGGCGTCGCCGCTGACACGATGCCGGCGTGCGGATCGTCTCGCTGCTGCCGTCCGCGACCGAGATCGTCTACCGGCTGGGCCTCGGCGAGTCGCTCGTCGGGGTCACCTTCGAATGCGACGAACCGCTCGAGGCCCGTGCCCGGCACGAGATCGTCGTCGGCGGGTTGCCCACCCACGGCCTGAGCGCCGGCGAGATCGACGCCCTGGTGCGAGCCAAGGTCGCCGCCGGGGAGCCGCTGTACGTCCTCGACGAGGCGGCGATCGGGAGGTTGCAGCCCGACGTGATCCTCACCCAGGACCTGTGCCGGGTGTGCGCCCTCCCGGCGGGTGACGTCGACGAGGCGCTCGGGCGCCTCGGTTGCCGGGCCGACGTCGTGACCCTCGACCCCCACACGCTCGACGGGGTGCTGGCCACGATCACCGAGATCGGGGCGCGCTGCGGTGCACCGCAGGCCGCGGCGCGTGAGGTGGCCGCGCTGCGGGCCCGGCTCGACGCGGTGGCGGCGGCGACCGCGGGTCGGCCGCGGCCCCGGGTGTTCGTGCTCGAGTGGACCGATCCGCCGTTCCTCGCCGGTCACTGGGTGCCGGACCTCGTCGTCGCCGCCGGTGGGGAGCCGGTGCTGGCCCGGGCCGGTGCGCGGTCGGTGCCCGGGACGTGGGATGCGATCGCGGCGGCCGGGGCCGACGTCGTCGTCGTGGCACCGTGCGGGTTCGGACTCGCCGATGCCGTCGCGCAGGCCGAGGGTGCGCTCGACCGGCTGCCGGCCGGTGTGCCGGTGTGGGCGATCGACGCGAACGCGTTCACGGTGCGGCCGGGGCCCCGGCTCGTCGACGGGGTCGAGGCGCTCGCCGCCGCCTTCCACCCCGACGCCGTCCCACCCCCTCCGCCGGGCCGTATCTCGGCGATTCGTCAACGAATCGCCGAGTAGGGGTCACCGTGCGTCGATGTCCGTTCAGCGCACGGTGACCGAAACGGTGTGGTGGCCCGTCGCGCCGTCCGGGTCGGGCCGGCGGATCGTCGCGTCCTGGACGATCCCGGTGCCGTCGGTGGCACGGACCGTGATCCGGTGCCGGCCCGGATCGGCGGTCCAGCCGTCGAACACCCACTGGGCCCAAGTCTCGTCGGAGGCGACGGGCAGCACCCGGGCCGCCTGCCACGCCCCACCGTCGATCGACACCTCGACCGCGCGGATCCCCCGCGTCGGGGCCCAGGCGACGCCGGCGATCGCCGCCGGGCCGGGCGCCACCACGCTGCCGGCGCGGGGCACGTCGATCCGGGACTGGGTCTTGACCGGACCCTCCTTGGACCAGCCCCGCGGCATCCAGTAGCCGTCGACGCCGTCCCACGGGGTGAGGCGGATCTCGGCGAGCCACTTCACCGCCGAGACGTATCCGTACAGGCCGGCGACCACGAGCCGAGCCGGGAACCCGTGCCGGGTGGGCAGCGGCTCGCCGTTCATCCCCACCGCGAGCAGCGCCGTGCGCCCGTCGCGCACGGCCCCGACCGGGAACCCTGCGGTGAACCCGTCGACCGAGCGGGCGAAGACCTGCTCGGCCTCCGGTCGGACCCCCGCCCGTTCGAGCAGCGAACCGAGCGGGATCCCGCGCCACTGCGCCGTGCCGACGAGGTCGCCGCCGATCTCGTTGGACACGCACGAGATGGTGACCGGCACCTCGACGAGCTCGGCGGCGAGGAGGTCGTCGTAGGTCAGCCGCAGCGGTCGATCGACGAGCCCGGTGATCGACAGCGACCAGGTCCGGGCGTCGACCCGGGGCACGAGGAGCGCCGTGTCGATCCGGTAGAAGTCCGCCGTCGGGGTGAGGTAGGGCGACAGCCCGGCCGGGGTCGGTTCGGCCGGGGGGACCGGCACGGTGCGCGCAGGCGCCGGCAGGGCCTGGGTCGCCGATTCGGTCCCTCCGGCGGAGCCGAGCGCACGCAGGCGCCGTGACCCGACGGCGAGCACGGCGGCTCCCGCGCCGACCGACCCGGCGGCGGTGAGGAACGCCCGGCGGCTCGGGGTGCGCACCCGGGGATCGGCGGCGGGTGCTGCGGCGTCGGCTCCAGCGCCCGGCCGGCGCTCGGCGGCCCCCGGCGCCAGGAATCCGCCCACCAGCATGCGCAACGTGGCGATGCCCGCCGCCGCGCCGATCAGGCAGGCCGCCACCGGGAGCGCCGCCGCCTGCGCGTCGGTGGACACGGCCCAGAGGCCGACCACGGCGAAGGCGGCGATTACCGCCGCACCCGTCCACCGGCGCCGGTGCTCGACCCAGCCGGCGAGCGCCCCGAACCCGAGCGCCACGACCACGATGCCGACGAGCAGCGCGACCTTGTCGCCGGTGCCGAACAGGGCGACCGCAAGGTCCTTGAGCGAGGCGGCGAGGGCATCGACCATGCGGTTGCCGACCGCCGACACCACCGAGGGTGCGCCCGCACCGCCGAAGGCGGCGACGATCTCGGTGACCGCCAGCGCGAGGCCGGCGCTCACCAGCCCGGCGAGCCCAGTGAGCCCCGGGCGCCCGGGGTGCCCGGAACGCCGGGCGGGGGTCGAACGCATCGGACCGTTCTACGGCACCGGCACGCGGTCGGGATGCTCGGAGCGGCCCTCATGGCGCACGCACCGGTCACTCGTCGAGGGCGCCGGCGGCGGCGAGCTCGGCCAGGCGGCGCTCGGCCGCCCGGCGTCGCGTGCGGATGGTCCGCGACGTGCAGCCGTCCTCGGCCGCCACCTGTTCCGGGCCGCCGGCGCCGAGGTGCAGCCGGCCCAGCAGGTTGATCGTCTCGACCGGCACCCCGGCCCGGCGCGCCCGGGCCAGGACATCGAGGAGCTGCTCACCCGGATGCGGTGCCGCCACCGCCGGGCGGTCCTCGAGCGCGCCGGCCACCTCGCGGTGGTTGCGCACCCGGCGAGCCTCCCGGGTCCAGGTCTCGTACTCGGCGTCGCAGACCAGGTTCGCCAGGATGCGCACCGGTCGGCGCTCCAGCGGGTAGGTGCGCACGAGCACCCAGGACGTGGCGATCAGCTCGTCGAAGGCGCTGCGGGGCTCGGCCAGACCTCGCCGGGCCCGGCGGGCGGCGATGACCACGAGCGCCGGCACGAGCCGCTGCACCAGGACCCGGGCGGCGACGTCGTCGTGCCGGGCCTCGAGGACCAGGTGGGCGAGCCGGGCGTCGTCGGGGTGACGGTCGCTGATCTCGGCCAGGATCCGCTCGGGTCGGCGCTGGCGGTGCCGGCGGCAGAAGTGCTCGAAGTCGGCGTTGATGGCATCGGTGAGGGAGCGCATGGCCGCACCGTCCGCGTCGAGCCTCACCGGCCGGCTCACCGCGCACCTCACCGCGGACCTCACCGCAACGATTCCCCGGCGGTTTCTGGCGACTTCTGGGCGACTGCCGCACCGGCCCGATGACCGAAACGCGCGAACCCGGCCTATATTGACTGACGAATCAGTCGCAGCCGGGCCACGCGTCGGCCCGGGCGGCACGGAACAGAGACGGGGTGGGACCCCAATGGACGACGCGACCATCGACCCGAGACATCTCGAAGCCATCGCCGATGCCGAGCCGTACCCGTACTGGTTCGACGACGTCGACGAACCCGAATCCAACAAGACCCTCGTGCGGACCGAGAGCTGCGACCTGTGCGTGGTCGGCGGCGGCTACACCGGCCTGTGGACCGCCCTCATCGCGAAAGAGCGCGACCCGTCCCGAGACGTGGTGCTGCTCGAGGGCGACACCGTCGGTTGGGGTGCCTCCGGCCGCAACGGCGGCTTCATGGAGGCGAGCCTCACCCACGGCATCGCGAACGGTCAGGAACGGTTCCCCGGCGAGCTCGGCACCCTCGAGCGCCTCGGCCTCGCGAACCTCGACGCCATCGAGGAGACCATCCGCCGGTACGGCATCGACTGCGACTTCGAGCGCACCGGCGTGATCGACGTCGCCCTCGGCGACCACTACCTCGGCGAGCTGCGCGAGGACTACCGCCAGCTCGCCGCGCTCGGCCAGGACGTGGAGCTGCTCAACAAGGACGCCATGCAGGCCGAGGTGCACTCGCCGCTCTACGTGGGGGGCCTGTGGCGCAAGGGTCGGGCGGCGATGGTCGACCCCGCCCGCTTGGCCTGGGGGCTCAAGGCGGCGTGCGAGCGGCTCGGGGTGCGCATCTACGAGCACACCAAGGCCACCGACCTCGCCCGCGACGGCGTCGGCGTCCTCGTCACCACCCCGCTCGGGAGGGTGCGGGCCGGCCGGGTCGCCCTCGGCACCAACGCGTTCCCCCCGCTGCTGCGAGCGATGAAGCACTACATCGTGCCGGTCTACGACTACGTGCTGTGCACCGAACCGCTGAGCCCGGCGCAGCTCGAGGCCATCGGATGGCTTAACCGCCAGGGCCTCTCGGACTACAACAACCAGTTCCACTACTACCGGCTCACGGCGGACAACCGGATCATCTGGGGCGGCTACGACGCGATCTACTACTTCCGCTCGAAGATCGACCCGGCGCTCGAGATGCGCTTCGAGACCTTCGCCAAGCTCTCGGAGCACTTCTTCTCGACGTTCCCCCAGCTCGAAGGGGTGCAGTTCAGCCACATCTGGGGCGGAGCGATCGACACCTGCACCCGGTTCTGCGTGTTCTGGGGCACGGCGATGCGAGGGCGGGTGGCCTATGCGGCGGGGTACACCGGTCTGGGCGTCGGCTCGACGCGGTTCGGGGCCGAGGTGATGCTCGACCTGCTCGAGGGCCGCCGCACCGAACGCACCGACCTGGACTTCGTGAAGCACAAGCCGATGCCATGGCCACCCGAGCCGTTCCGGTGGGCGGGGATCCAGGCGACCCGCTGGTCGCTCGACCGCGAGGATCGCACCGGCAAGCGCAATCTCTGGCTCAAGGCCCTCGACCGCACCGGGCTCGGTTTCGACAGCTGAGGGCCGCTCAGCCCGGCGGCACCGCGAAGGGGGCGAGTTCGTCGGCGGCCCGGCCCTCGGCGGCGAGGCCTCGGGTGATGTAGTCGTCGATGGTGCGGTGGATCATCCGGAGGCGGTTCTCCTGGTAGTTCCCGAAGGTGACCGTCCTCTTTCCGCTGGACTTCAGGCCCGCCTGCACCCTGGGCAGGTTGTCCATGTCCTGCTGGAACACGTCGGCGAGGCCGGCCATGGTCGGTGCCTCCTTCCAGGACTGCTCCAGCGTGAGCCGCGTGCACTCCGCCGGTGCCGGCCGTTCGGTGGCGCCGTCGGGCACCGGGGCCAGGCGGTACACGTCCATGAACGACGTGTCGGGCGTGGCGCCCGGGCGCCAGCGGTACACGAGCGGCTGGCCGATCCCCGCCCACGGGGCGAAGGCCGGGAACAGGTGGTAGAGGATCGCGTCGAGCACCTCGCTGTCGGACACACCGGTGAGGTCCTTGCCCCAGTGGGTGCCCATGCGCTGGCGGAAGATCTCGGCCACCACCGGACGGGCGGTACCGCCCTCGGGCACCTCCACCTGCGACACGCCGCGGGCCCGCTGCGAGAACGCGAGGTAGGCGTCGGCCACCTGCTGCTCGGGGATGGGGCCGAGGTGCGGGCTCTGCACCCCGAAGCCGTTGAGGAACCGGCTGACGTGCTTGTCACCCGGCCACGTGGCGTACTCGCTGTTGTCGTCGCCGGTGAACTCGACGATCTGCGGGTGGGTGGCGATGACGTGGTAGCCCTCGCTGAAGGCCTCCATCAACACCTTCCAGTTGGCGCCCACCTCCTTGACGGCATGGAACGCGATGTACCGGTCCGAGTAGTCGAACCCGTCGGCGAAGTGCTCGATCAGCTTGGCGGCGTACGTCTCGAACGGCTCGGCCTGCGGATCCATGTTCACGAACACCCAGTTGTGCCACAGGGCCACCTGCACCTCGGGCAACCCGGTGCACGTCGGGTCGGCGGTGAGGTGGCTGAAGTCCCACGAGCCGGGCATCGCCACGAGCTGGCCGTCGAGGTCCCAGGTCCAACCGTGGAACGGGCACCGGAAGCTCGCGGCGCGACCGTCGTCGGTGCGCAGCTTGGTGCCGCGGTGGAGACAGGCGTTGTGGAACGCCTTGATCGTGCCCTCGCCGTTGCGCACCACGAGGATCGACTCGTCGGCGACGTCGTAGACGACGTGGCTGCCGGACTTGGGCAACTCGTCGACGTGGCACGCCATCTGCCACGTCTTGCGCCACACGAACTCCTTCTCCAACTCGGCGAACGCCGCCGAGGTGTACCGGGACTTGGGGACGTCGGCCGAGCCGTGGTGTACGTGATCGTTGTCCAGCAACGGCTTGGGAACCGGGCGGGAGTCGACGGCGAGCAGGGCCTGCATGCTCGGTCCTTCGGACCGCGCCGAGCCGTCGGCCGGGCCGCCGGTGGCGATGGGGTTGTTCATCGGGTTCCTCCAGGGGCGGTCGCCGCAGCGACGTGGACGGGGATGCCGGTCATGTGGGCTTGGCTGGACAGCGGTTCGAAGCTCCCGTCGCCGATGGGGAGCAGCGCGTTGACGTTGACGCCCGGCGTGCGTTGGGCGACCCGCAGACCGGGGCTCGCCGCCTGGCCCCAGCCGTGGACCATCGCCACCACGCCCGGCAGCAACTCGGCGTCGAGCGACACCGGGGCGACCACCTCGCCGAACTCGTTCCACACCCGCACCGGGTCGCCCGCAGCGAGCCCGCGCGCCGCCGCGTCGTCGGGGTGCAGGAACAACGGGTTGGTGTCGCGCCCGGCTCGCTTCATTCGCTCGAGGTTGCCCATCCAGGAGTTGTGCATCCAGGCATCACGCTTGTGGATCAAGGTGAGCGGCCGTTCGGCGGCCGGTGTCCCGGCGGCGGTGGCATCGGCGGCCGCGGCGTCGGCGAAGAGCGCGTCGCAGCGGGTGAGGGCCTCGGCGAACACCGGCGGGCAGCAGTCGATCCGCCCGTCGGGGGTGTACACCTGCTCGTCGTAGAAGCGGCCGGGGGTGGGGGCGGGGAGCACGCGCACCGGATCGCTGGTCTGCAGTTCGGCGAGGTCGACCCCGCAGCCCTTGGCCAGCATGTGGCGCCACTTCGCCCACGGGTCGACCGGGTCGTTGTCGAACACCGACGGCTTGCCCATCGCCTGCAGCAGCCGGCCGACGATCCACCACTCGGGCCGGCGTTCACCGGCGGGTTCGACGACCGCCGGCGTGTACTGCACGAACGGCTGGTGCGAGGTGCCGATGTTGACGATGTTGATGTCGTCGCGCTCGTACATGTCGGTGGCGGGCAGCACCCAGTGGGCGTACTCGGCGGTGGCGTTGCGGTAGAGGTCCACCACGACGAGCACCTCGAGTTGCTCGAAGGCCTTGCGCAGCCGGTCCTCCCCGGCGATCGACAGCAGCGGGTTGCCCGACATCACCACGAGGCCTCGCACGGGCCGGTCCGCGTCGAGGATGTACTGGCTGAGCAGCGTGCCGGGCAGCGATCCACGCCGCAGGCGGCCGAACTCGCTGTCGACGTAGGACTGCTCGGGCACCCCGGTGCCGCTGCGAGCGTTCGGGTAGAAGCCGTCGGACTTCAGGTTGCCGCCCTCGGCGTCGAGGCGACCGGTCACGAACGACAGCATGTGCACGAGCCAGTAGGCCAGCGTGCCCTGGCGGCCCATGTTGATCCCGGTGGACGCATGGACCGACGCCCGTGGGGTGTTGCGCCACGCCTCGGCCAGCTCGGTGACGACCTGGGCCGGGATGCCGGTGACCGCCGCGGTCTGCGCCGCCGGGTACCGGGCGACGAAGGCCCGCAACTCGGCGACGTTGCGGCCGTGACGGCGCAGCACGCCCTCGTCCCACGCACCGAGCCGGTCGAGTTCGTGCAACAGCGATGCGAGGAACCACACGTCGGTGTCGGGTCGGATGAGCACCGTGTCGCCCAGCCCCTGATCTGGCGACTCGATCCGGCGCGGGTTGACGAACACCAGCCGGGCGCCTCGGGCCCGGGCGGCGCGCAGCTCGCCCACCACGTTGGCCATCGACCAGAAGCTGGCCTGCGATGCCCGAGGGTTCTCACCGATGATCAGGCACAGGTCGGTCTGTTCGAGATCGGGGATCGGATGCACGTTGCGGCTGCCGAACACCGCCTCGGAGGCCACGAACTTGTTGGCGCAGTCCTGCGTGCCCGAGGAGAACAGGCGACGGATCCCCAGACCGGTGGCCAGCGCCCCGGTGGCGAGCGTGCCGAGCGCGTTGAACGCCAACGGGTTCCCCGAGTACATCGCCAACGCCTCGGGGCCGTGGCGGTCGACCACGCCGCGCAGCGCGGCGGCGACCCCGGCGACGGCATCGTCCCACCCGGTCTCGGCGAGCGCGCCGTCGCCGCTGCGCCGAAGGGGCCGCACGAGCCGGTCGGGGTCGTGGTGCAGGTCGACCGCGGCGATCCCCTTGTGGCAGGAGAAGCCCTTCGTGACCGGATGCTCCCGGTCGGGCCGGAGCGCGGCCAGACGACCGTCGGTCACCTCGGCGATCAGGCCGCAGGACGGTTCACAGATGCGGCAGAACGTCCGGACGTGCTGGGTCGCCATGGTCGAACGCTACGCGCGCGACGAGCGCCGTCACCACCGGGCCGAGCACGGAGTCGACGAGGTGCCGGCGGGCGTCGTCGTCGAGTCCCTCGAGGGCGACCGCCCGGTTGCCGGTGGCGAACCCGCACAGGACCGGCCGCCCGGCCAGCGCCGACACGTCGACCCACAGCGCGATGGCCGCCGGCTCGGCCCCGGCGACCCACAGCGCCCGGCGCGGCGCCCACCAGGCCCGGTCGAACGCGGCGAAGACCTTGGCGACCGAACCGGGGTTGAGGCGCCCGAGCGCCGCTGCGACCGGTTCGGGCAGCGGCGGGTCGAACACGATCCGGCCCGCCTGCAGCGCCCCGACGGGCGCGGTCACGATCACCGCCGAGGCCGCCAGGGGGCCCGAGGTCGTGTCGAGCGACCATCCGCCGGGTGCCGCTCGGACCGCACGCACCCGGACCCCGCAACGAACGTCGAGCCCGTCGGCGGCGGCCCCGACGATCTCGTCGAGTCCGCCGTGCAGCATCCGGTCCTCGCCGGGCAGGCGGAACGGCTCGGCCCGGTACCGCAACGAGAGGTGGTCGATCGCCGCCGCATACAGGTTCTCGTACTCCCCGAGGATCCAGGCCTCCACCGCCGGCCGCAGCGCCGCGTCGAGACCCTCGAGCAGCGGGCGCAGGACCGGACCGAGCGCAGCGTCGGCGGCCCGGTCGGCGCCGCCGCCGACCCCCTCGGCGGCCCGGTCGGCCTGCGCGGCCTGCTCGGCCGCTTCCTCGAGCGCCCGGTCGACGGTGGCGGTCGCCTCCCGGCACGCGGCCACGGTGGCCGCGTCGAGCTCACGGCCGTCGAGGATCGTCGCGACCTGCTCCCAGGTGCGGGTGCCGTAGCCGTGCCCGAGCTGCTCGGCCCACTCGGCGATCGGGTTCCCGACCTCGCCGTGCACCCAGGCTGCGCCGAGGTGCACCGGGCCGCCCAAGTGGCGATCGGTCCGGGTGCGTCCGCCCGGGACGGCCGCCGCCTCGAGCACGACCACCGGCCGCCCGGCGGCGCTCAGGCGGCGAGCGGCAGCGATCCCGGCTAGCCCGGCGCCGACGACCACCACCGGGACGCCGGCCGGCCCGGCGGGGTCCCGGCCCGTCGGTGCACCGTCGGCCGGTTCGGCGGCGCGACCCTCGGCGAGCACCGCGTCCGCTGCCCGCTCGCCGCTGAACCACGCGCCGTGCATGGTGCCGGGGAACTCGACCGAGGTGTGCTCGCCGGCGAGGTGCAGCCCCAGCGCGATCGGGGCGGCGAGGCGGACCCGGTCGGCGGGCGTGCCGCCGGGGCGCAGCGAGGAGTAGGCGCCGGCGACGTCCGGATCGGTCAGCCACCCGCTGGCCACCGTGGCCAGCGCCGGGTCGTCGTGGGTCGAGCGGGTGAACACGGTGGCCGTGTGGCCGTGCGCCACGGTCGTCGCCACGGGGGTCCAGCCGAGCGAGCGGTACCAATCGGCCGCGGTGTCGGTGAACAGGTAGAGCCGGCCGATCCCGAGCGCCCGGGCGCCGGCCACGGCGGTGTCGACCAGCCGCCGGCCGAGCCCGTGGCCACGCTCGTCGGGCACCACGTAGAGGCTGGCGAGCCAGGGTCCGAGGTGGTCGAAGCCGGGGAGTTCGTCGTCGGGGATCACGCTGACCGAACCGACCAGCCGGCCCTCCCGCAGGGCGATCCACGTCACGGGCACGGTGTCGCGCATGGCGGCGAACTCGGCCGTGGCGGTCGCCACCGTCCAGCCGGGGTAGAGGTGCCCCCACTCGGCCACGTGCCAGGCGGCCAACGTCGGTGCGGCCTCGGGCCGTCGGGCGAGCGGGACGATCTCCACGGCCTCAGTGTGCCGTGCCGCCCGCCTCCCGCCGGCCCTCGACGATGGCCGCCCCGACCGTGCGCTCGGCCAGTTCGATGGTGGTGATGTCGTCGAGGTCGGAATCGAACGCGGCGCGGGCGCGGGCCTCGAAGCCGGCCTCGGTGAAGGCGCGGATGAGGCTCGGGTCGTCGTACAGGCACAGGTGCGGCACGCCGTTGCGCAGGCCGACCATCTCGCGCAGGCTCGGCGCCGCGTGGACGGCGTTGACCCCGGCGAGCACCTCGTCGGCGGGGAGGCGCCCCGTGGCGTACTGCTCGACGACCGAGGCGAACGACGGGACCACCACCCGCAGGATGCCCGCGGGCCGCAGCACCCGATGGCACTCGGCGAGGAGCCGCCGGCCGGCCTCGCGCGAGAGGTGCTCGAGGGTGTGGGAGGAGTAGATCGCGTCCACCGAACGGTCGGGCCAGGCGAGCGGTTTGCGAAGGTCCTGCAGGACGATGCGCGGGTCCCAGTCGGTGTGCAGGAGTCGGAGCCGCCGGTTGAGAGGGGTGAAACCCGGCAGCTTGGCGAGCCGGGCGCCGGGCGCGTAATCGACGTTCACCCACCCGTCGACGACCTGGGTGGCGCAGCCGAGGTTGAGCCGCAACGGGGTAGCCATCGCCCCTAGCGAACGCGACCGTGCGGCGGGGGGCAAGGGCCGCACGACCCGGGCGCGCGTTCGGGTCGGCGGTGGGCAAGGCTGGCGCCATGCCCGCAACCCGCCGACCGCTGAGCGAGGTGCGCCGCCGGCGCGACGTCGCCTCGGTGGCGATGCGCCAGCCCTCGGTCCGCATCGTGGGCGCAGCGACGGTGGTCGCACTGGCCGCGCGCGCACGGTCGGGTCGGGGCCGGTCGGGCGATCTGGTGGCCGCAGCGGCCGTCCTCGCCGCGCGCCCGCTCGCCGAGTGGGCGCTGCACCGGGTCGTCCTGCACGCCCGGACCCCCTGGCTCGCGGGGGCCCACCCGGCCCATCACGACGACCCGACACGGCTCGACCGCATCGTGTTGCGGCCCGGCGCCGCGGCGCTCGACGCGTTCGGCGTGGGGGCGCTGACCCGAGGCGCCGCGCGCGCCGCCGGAGCCGGCTCCGGCCCGGCGTGGACGGCGGTCGCGGTGGCCGAGGCGTCGCTCGTGGTGTACGAGTGGTGCCACCTGCTGATCCATTCGGGGTACCGGCCCCGGTCGCGCTGGTTCCGCAAGATCCGCGCTGCGCACCGCCGCCATCACGGGCCCACCGGCGCCAGCCGCGACTTCGGCGTCACGTCCCGTTCGGTCGACCGGGTGGTGGGCGTGGTCAGTCGGCTGCCGGCGCCGTCCCGGCCGGCCCCGCCCGCCGGGTGTCGATCGCCGCGCTGACCCGAGCCCGGACGGCGGCGAACCCGCCGGTGATCCCGGCGCCGCCCCGTTGGCACACCACGACCAGGCCGGCGCCGAACAGCAGCGAACGGCCCTGCGCTCCGGCGCCGATGCCCAGCGTGTACTCGGCGATCCCCCCGGCGGCGAGCAGTCCGGCCAGGACTGCGCCGCCGAGCGAGGCCACCCCGCAGAGGAACGTGAGCGCGAGCAGGTCGAGCGCCGCGTCCGATTCGAACAGCCGGTACGACACCGACTCGTTGAGCATCCCCATCATCACCCCGCCGACCCCGGCGGCGGCGAGCGAGACGGCCGAGGCCAACAGCTTGGTGCGCACCACGTCGATCCCCGAGGCCGCGGCCGCCCGCTCGTTGCCTCGCACGGCCAGCCATCGGCGCCCGACCGAGGAGCGCCGCAGGTTGCCCACCAGCGCGAAGGCCCCGGCGGCGGCGAGCACGAACACGGCGACGGCACCGGCGCCGGGGTGCGCGCCGTCGAAGATCCCGAGCCCGAACGGCCCGAGGCTCGCCGGCGCGACGTCGACGCCCAGGTCCGCCCCGGTGATGCCGGGGTTCTCCAGCACGAGGCGGTTGACGGCGAGCGCGAACGCCAGGGACACCACGAGCAGGAGCGCGCCCCGGATGCGCAGAGCCGGGATCGCCGCCAGGGCGCCCAGGGCGGCCGCGATCCCGATGGCGAGGATCGGTGCGATCGGGAACGGCACGCCGAGGGTCGTCGTCAAGCCGGCGAGCAGGTACGCGGCGAGGCCGGCGATGCTCAACTGCGCGACGGTCACCTGGCCCACGAACCCGGCCGAGATCACGATCGACAGCGCCAGGCACGCCGCGATCGCCGTCTGTGCGATCGCGAGCCGCAGCGTGGGGGCACCCCAGGCGACGGCGGCCAGCCCGGCGACCGCCAGCAGCGCCCACGTCCACGGCGGCGGGGCCGGGGCCGCCCGGGGCAGGCGACGCTCGAGCAGCGTGGCCCGGTTCGGCAGGGTGCGGCCGGCGACGACGAGCACGACGATGATCACGAGGAACGGCAGGACGTCGTCGAATCCGCTCTGCACCACCCGGGGGAGGGCCTCGCGAGCGCCCAGGAACACGGCGAGCGCCTGCATGCCGCCGATGCCGAGTCCGGCGAGGGCGGCGGCGACCACCGACCGGAACCGACCGGCGAGCGCCGCCCCGAGTGCCGGCGCGGCGTAGAAGCTGTACTGCCCGGCGCCCACGCTCGAGAACGACGCCACGAAGGCGGCGCCCAGCGAGGCGATCGCCCCTGCGAGGCCCCAGGCGATCAGCGCCGAACGCAGCGGCGAGTGTCCGAGGAGCAGCACCCCGCGCTCGTTGCTCGACGCGGCGCGCAGCACCAGGCCGCTACGGGTCCGGCGCAGCCACGTCGCGACCACGCCGGCGAGGACGAGGCAGGCGCCGGCGAACACCAACCGGTCGGACGGGATCACACCGCCGAGCACCGACACGAGGTGGTACGGGATGAGGCCGGGGGCGAGGATCGGTCGGCCGACGTACTGCTCCCGGGCGACGGCGGCGAGCATCAGCGCCACGCCCACGCTCGCCACCGCCTTCGTGACGGCGGTCGCTTCGCGCAACGGGTGGAACACCACGAGGTAGATGACGATCCACAGCAGGGCACCGATCCCGACCGCGAGGCCGAGCGCGACCGGCCCGGCGAGCTTGCCGACCTCGAAACGGGACCACGGCCCCCACCACGGCAGGAGCAGGACCCCCTTGGTCCGCAGGTTCGCGTACGTCAGGGCCGGGACCATCGCCATCGAACCGACGGCGAGGTTGAGCACGCCCGAAGCCCGGTGCACGAGCACGCAGGCCATTGCGAGGCAGGCGAGCAGGCCGCCGCCGCCCGTGCCGAGCAAGAAGTATCGGAGCCCCGTCTCCACCGGGCCCGGACCGTAGCGGGCGCCGATCGCTCCCGACGCGCCGAGGTCAGGGCTCGTCGTGGCAGGCGGTACAGCGCCCGGTGAGGGCGAAATGGCCGCGGTCGACGACGAACCCGTGCTCGTCGGCCAAGCGGCGCTCGAGGTCGGCGAAGAGCTCGGCGGGCACCACGAGATGCCGGCCGCAGCGCTCGCAGACCAGGTGGCGCCCGTCGCCGGCATGGGTCAGCTCCCACAGCGCCGGGCCGTGGCCGAGGTGGACGTGGCGTACGGCACCGAGGTCCTCGAGCACCGCCAGGGTGCGGTACACCGACGACACGTGCACGCCGGGCAGCCCGGCGGCGAGGTCCCCGGCCGTGACCGCGCACGCCCGATCGGCGAGCGCCTCGATCACCTGTCGCCGAGCCGCGCCGACGCGCCGTCCCTCCGCTCGGAGCTGTGCCGCGGTCTGTTCGAGCATCGCACCGCTCCTCGGCGTCGTCGGGTTGTGGGCGGGCGCACCGTACCGGCCGGGGGTGGCCGTCGGCCGCCCGCCACCGGGGAGCCCACGGACCAGGTACGGTGCTTGTTGCGAAATACCCGCAGCAAAAGGCTGCAGGAATCGGGGCGAGCGAATGCGTATTCCGGTCTTCAAGAAGCTGGTGGGCCTCGCTGCCGCGCTCGGGCTGGTCGCCGGGCTCGCCGCGTGCGGGGACGACAGCACCGGCGGCGCCAGTGCCGCTTCCGGGGAGTCGGCCGCCGCCCGCAAGGCGCTCGAGGGCTTCACCTGCCCGGCGCAGGCGACCGGGGCCGGGGCGGACCGTCCGGGGCCGTCCGCCGGGGGCAAGTTGCAGGTCGTCGCCACGGTGGCGCCGCTCACGTCGATCGTCGCCAACGTGTCGGGCGGCCTGGCCGACGTGCGCGGGGTGATCCCCGAAGGCGAGGACTCCCACACCTACGAGCCCAAGCCTTCCGTGGCGGCGCTGCTGGCCAAGGCCGACGTCGTGTTCGTGAACGGGCTCAAGCTGGAAGACCCGACGCTCGCTCTCGCCAGCGCCAACGTGCCCAAGGCCGGTCAGGTGATCGAACTCGGCACGCTGACGGTCACGCCCGAGCAGTACCTGTTCGACTTCTCGTTCCCCAAAGACGGCGGCAAGCCGAACCCGCACCTGTGGACCAACCCGCCGATGGTGGCCTGTTACGCCCGGATCGCCGCATCGGTGATGGGCAAGGCCGATCCCCGCAACGCCGCGGCCTACAAGGCCAACGCCGACAAGTACGTCGCAAAGGTCGACCAACTCGACGCCCTGTTCGTGAAGGCGACGGCCACCGTCCCCGCGCAGAACCGCAAGCTCCTCACGTACCACGACGCGTACGCCTACTTCGGCGTGCGCTACGGCTGGACGATCCTGGGCGCCATTCAGGTGTCGAACTTCGAGGACCCGACCCCCAAGGAGGTGGCCTCGTTGATCAAGCAGGTGAAGGCCGAGAAGCTTCCGGCCATCTTCGGCTCGGAGGTGTTCCCGTCCCCGGTCCTCGCGCAGATCGCCAAGGAGTCCGGCGCTCGCTACGTCGACGTGCTCCGAGACGACGACCTGCCCGGCGACCCGGGCGCGGCGGACCACTCGCTGCTCGGCCTGCTCAAGTTCGACTTCGTGACGATCGTCGAGGCCATGGGCGGCAACGCCGCGGACCTTAAGGCGTACGACGCCACCGATGTGGTGCCGGACACGGCCGACTACCCGCAGTGAGCGAGCCGCTGGTCGAACTCCGCCACGTGGGCCATCGCTACGGCAACGGCGCTCCGGTGCTGCGCGACGTGGATCTCCGTATCGGCGGCGAGAGCATGCTCGGCATCGTCGGGCCGTCCGGATCCGGCAAGACCACCCTGCTGCGGGTGCTGCTGGGCATGGTCCGGCCCGGGCACGGCCACGTCGAGCGCCGGGAGGGGTTGCGGCTCGGATACGTGCCCCAGGTCGAAGTGGTCGACTGGAACTTCCCGGTGACCGTGCTCGAAACGGTGCTGATGGCCCGGCCGGCACGCCGGCTTCGGCCGTGGGCGACCACGGTCGAAAAGGCGGAGGCCGAAGCGGTGCTCGAGCGGCTCGGCATCGCCGGCCTCGGTCGCCGCCACATCCGGGAACTGTCCGGAGGCCAGCAACAGCGGGTGTTCATCGCCCGCGCCCTGCTGGGGCAGCCGGAGCTGCTCCTGCTCGACGAGCCCACGTCGGGCGTCGATGTGCGCACCCGGCACGAGGTGCTGCACCTGCTCGAGGAACTCCACCGCGACGGCCTCGCCGTCGTGCTGACCACGCACGACCTCAACGGGATGGCCGCCCACCTTCCCGAGCTGTTGTGCCTGAACGTCAGCGTGCAGGCCGCCGGCCCGCCCCTCGCCGTGCTGCGGCCCGACGTCCTCGAACGCACCTATGGCGCCCCGATGGACGTGCTCGAGCACGCCGGCCTGCCCTTCGTCGTGGACCGGCCCGGGGTGCGGGTGTCATGAACTGGCTCACCGAACCGCTGGGGTTCGAGTTCGTCCGCAATGCGCTCGTCGTGTGCACCGTCGCGGGGGCGCTGTGCGGCCTGCTCGGCGTGTTCGTCACGTTGCGGGGCATGAGCTACATCGGCCACGGACTGAGCCACGCGATCTTCGGCGGCGCCGCTCTGTGTGCGGCGATCGGCGTGAACTTCTTCGTCGGCGCCGGCATCTGGGGCCTGGCCTCGGGCCTCGCAGTCGGGCGGGTCACCCGCCGCCGCATCATCGGCGCCGACGCCGCGATCGGGGTGATCACGACTGCGAGCTTCGCCTTCGGCATCGTGCTGCTCGGCTTCTACACCCGAGTCAAGCAGTCGATCGAAGCGACCGTGTTCGGCTCCGTGCTCGGGGTGTCGAGCGGCGACGTCCTGCTGATCCTCGGCGTGACGGTGGGCAGCGTCGCCGTGATCGTGGCCAACTACCGCTCGCTGCTGTTCACCACCTTCGATCCCGAGGTGGCGGAGGTGACCGGGGTGAAGGTGGCGCGCATCGACGCGTTGCTGATGCTGCTGCTCTCGGTCGCGATCCTGTCGAGCATGAAGGTCCTCGGGGTCACCCTCATCGCCGCCGCGCTGGTGCTCCCGGCGGTCGTGGCCCGGATGCTGACCGACTCGTTCACCCGGATGCTCTGGCTGTCGAGCGCCATCGGTGCAACGACCGGGTTCACCGGCATGTTCCTCAGCTACCACCTCGACGTGGCGTCGGGCGCGACGATCGTGCTCACCGGTTTCGTCGTGTTCGCCGTGGTGTTCGCCATCACCGGGCGCCGGGGGCTGCGGCGTGCCGCCGGCCTCGACGACCACCACGGTCCGGCGCCCGACGTCACCCCGCTGCGGGCCGTGCGCTAGCACGACGGCGTGCTGCGGCTGGCCTGGGCCGGGGTCATCGCCCGGCGCACGAGGATGGCGCTCGTCGCCCTCGCGGTGGTGGCCGGCGTCGCGTTCACGACGGGCACGCTGGTGCTCACGGCGACGATCGGCGCGTCGTTCGGGGACCTGTTCGGCACGATCGAACGAGGGGTCGACGTCCAGGTGCGCCAGCGCTCGGACCTGATCCGTCAGGGCCGGGTGTTCCGCGGCCGGATCGACGCGTCGCTGGTGCCGGTGGTCGCCGCCGTCCCCGGGGTCCGGGCGGCCGTGGGCCGGATCGAAGGCCCGGCCTACCTGGTCGGCGCGGATGGCAAGGCGGTCACCGATGCCGATTCCCCGGTCGGCCCGGAGCCGCTCGGTCGGGCGTGGGTGGACGACCAGGGACTCAACCCGTTCCGCATCGCCGAGGGCCGCCCACCGCAGGGGCCGGGCGAGGTGGTCGTCGACGTGCGCGCGGCCCGCCGGGGCGGGCTGGTCGTGGGCGGGCGCACGGACGTGCTCACCAAGGGCGAACCGGCGTCGTTCACGGTGGTCGGCCTCGCGCGGTTCGGGTCGGCCGATTCCGTCGCCGGGACCACGTCGCTGTTCTTCGCCCCGGCCGAGGCGATGCGATTGCTCGCCGAACCGGGTCGGGTCGACGCCGTCGACGTCGCCGTTGCCGGCGGCGCCGGGCGCACGGCGGTGCGCGATGCGATCGCCCGGATGTTGCCGCCCGGCGTCGAAGCCGTCGACGGCACCCGGGTGATCGCCGAGGCCGAAGGATCCACGAGAGAGCGGCTGCGGTTCTTCGACGCGTTCCTCGCGATCTTCGCCGTGCTCGCCGTGGTCGTCGGCGCGTTCTTGATCGCCAACACCTTCGCCATCACGGTCGGACAGCGAACGGGTGAGCTCGCGCTCCTGCGGGCGCTGGGCGCAGGCCGCACGCAGGTCCGGGCCCTGGTGCTGGTCGAGGCCGCGCTCATCGGCCTGGTCGGCACCGTGGCCGGGGTGCTCGTGGGCGTCGGCGTCGCGGCCGCCGGACGCCCCGTCGTCGCTGCGCTGGGAGCGTCGCTCCCGTCGGCGCCGCTGGTGGTCGAACGCTCGAGCGTCCTGATCGGGATCGCGGTCGGGATGGTGATGACCGTCGGATCGGCCGTGGTCCCGGCGGTGCTCGCCGGTCGGGTGCCCCCGATGGCGGCGCTCGCCGCGGTCACCGTGGAGCGCCGCCCACCGAGGGCACGCAGCGTCGGCGGAGTCGTGGCGGCCGCGCTCGGCTCCTGGGTGATGTGGCGCGGTGCGCAGGACGCCGCGATCGGTCTCGCAGGGCTCGGCGTCGTGGTGCTGTTCGCCGGCGCAGTCCTCGCGGCGCCCGGGCTCGCGGCACCGGCGACCCGGCTGTTGGCGGCGCCGCTGCCCCGGTTGCGCGGGGTCCCGGGCCGCCTGGCCCGGGAGAACGCCGGCCGCAACCCCCGACGCACGGCCACGACGGCGCTCGCGCTCACGATGGGCGCCTCGGTCGGGGCGTTCGCCGTCGTGCTGGTCTCGTCGCTCGAGCGCTCCCTGACCGGTGCCGTGCAGGCCGGCATCAGCGCGGATCTCGTGGTGCGGGGAGCCGGCTTCGGCTTCGGCGGCCTGCCGACGAGCCTGGCCGGCGCCATTGCACAGCTCGACGAGGTGGCCGTCGTGTCCCCGCAGCGCTACGCATTCGCCCGGGTGGGCGGTCCGGTCCGACCGGCCCGCCGGGCGCCCGTGGTCCCCCGCGACGAGACCCGGCCGATCGGTGCCCTCGACACGAGCGTCGCCGACCGGTTGCTCGACCTTGGTCGGGTCGAGGGTCGCCTCGCCGACGTGGGACCGGGTGCGGTCGGCGTGTCGCAACGGGAGCTCGACGAACGAGGGTGGAACGTCGGTGACGTGATCACCCTTGCGTTCCCGGGCCGCGCCCCGGAGCCGTTCCGGATCGCCGCGTCGTTCAGCCAACCGCTGCTGTTCGACTTCGTCATCGGCCTCGGAGATGCCGAACGCCTCGTGCCCGACCAGTTCGACTTCCTTGTGTACGTCGGCCTCGCCGACGGGGTCGGCGCCGACGAGGGCCGGGCGGCGATCGCCGCAGCCGTGCGCCGCGTGCCGATCGCCGCCGTCGACGACCTGCGCTCGTACACCGCGGAGCTCGCGGGCAGCCTGGATCAGTTGCTGGGGCTCGTCGCGCTCTTGTTGCTGCTCGCCGTCGGGATCGCCACGGTCGGGATCGGCATCACGCTGTCGCTCACCGTGCACGAGCGCACGCGCGAGATCGGGCTCTTGCGGGTCGTCGGGATGGACCGTTCCCAGACCCGTCGGATGGTCCGCTGGGAGGCGGTGGTGATCGCCCTGTTCGGCACGGCGGTCGGCACCGCCGTCGGGATCGCCGCCGCGTGGGCGCTGGTCCGTGCGCTGCGCGCCGAGGGCATCGGCTCGTTCGCGCTGCCCTGGCGTGGGCTCGTCGGCCTGGCGCTGCTCGCCTTCGCGAGCGGGGTGGTGGCAGCCGTGGCGCCCGCCCGCCGCGCCGCCCGGCTCGACGTGCTCGAGGCGGTCGCGGTCACCTGAGCCGGGTCAGCCCCACACGGCTCGCTTCGAGGCTTTGGTGGCGTACAGGTCCCGATCGGCCAGCGCGAGCACGGCGTCGGGATCGTCGCCGACGCAGCCCACGCCGATCCCGATCGAACAGCGCACGGGTACCGAACTCCCGGCGACGGCGACGGGCGCTTCCACGACACCGTTGATGCGCGCCGCCACGGTGTCCACGTCGCCGTCGCCGAGCGTCGCAAGCAGGACGGCGAACTCGTCGCCGCCGATCCGGGCGACGAGATCGTCGGGGCGCACGCAGCGCCGGAGACGTCCGGCGACGGCCTGCAGCACGCTGTCGCCGGCTGCGTGCCCGAAGTTGTCGTTGATCGGTTTGAACCGGTCGAGGTCGACGTAGATCACGGCCCAGGCCTGGCCGGCGTGGGCGACGCTCGCAACGGCGGCGTCGAAGCGGCGGCGGTTGGCGAGCCCGGTCAGCGGATCGCATTCGGCGGCTCGGCGCAGCAGGGCCTCCTGTTCCAGGCGCCCGAGCGCCAGGCCGAGCAGGGTGGCGGTCCGTTCGAGGTCGTCGCCGACCAGAACGGTCGGGTGCACTCCTGCGTGACAGCGCACGAGCACCGTCGCCGGTGGATCCGCAGTCGGGTTCGTGCGGGCGGGGATCACCCACCAGCCGCGACCGTCGGGGTCGGATTCGGGCACGAGGTGGGTCGCCCGGAGGGGGCGGAGGCGGGCGAGGTTGCTCGCCACCGGGGTCGGCAGGTGCGCGCCCGGGAGGGTTTCGAGCAGGCCGGGGGCACCGTGGGTCCAGATACCGGGAACCCCAAGCGGGTGTTGGGCCCGCACGAGCCGCAGGATGGACTGGATCAGCTCGGTCTCGGTGGCTCCCGCGGCGATTCCGGCGATGACGGCGTCTCGGTGGTGGGGCACCTCGTAGGGGTCGAGGTGGACCAGCAGGCCCGCGACCTCGGGGTCGTCGAACAGGTTGGTGACCCGGCACCGCACGTGGATCGCCGTCCCGTCGGCACGGCGCAGACGGATCACGGGCGTGAGGTGGGCGTCGAGCACCGACGGGACCGACAGCGGATCGCGCGAGCGTGCCAGCCAGGCCGCCACCTTGGCCCGGTCGCCGTCCTCGACGAGGCCGAGCGCGGCGGTGCCCACGATCTGGCCGCCGGGTAGCCCCACCAGCGACTCGAGGGCCTCGGAGACCCACACCGCGCCGAGGTGGTGGTCGATCAGGATCGAACAGGTGCTGCGGTCCCGGGCCAGCGCCCGCATCCCTCGCTCGACGGGCACGATCGTCATGCGTTGAGCATCGACGCCGCAGCAGGCCACGTTGAGGGATTGGACGACTCCTGGACGCCCCCTTGCGGGTTCGGGCCCGCCGACACCGGAGGCTGCTAGACCCGACGGCGTGGACCGTTCGGTGCGCCGCCTTCGCCGGGTGGCGCTCGCCCGCTCGCTTTCGCCGGCCGTGACGATCCAAGCGGCGGTGGACGCGCTCGGGTACGTGCAGGCGGATCCCATCCGAGCTCCGGCGCGGGCCCAGGACCTCATCCTTCGGCAGCGGGTGCCGGGATACCGGGCCGGGGACCTCGAGCGGCGGTACCCGGAGCTCGACGTCGAAGAGGACGTCGTCGTCAACTACGGCATCGTCAGCCGGCGGATCCACGGCTTGCTCCATCCCCGCCCCCGCCACGCCCGTAGCGGGATCGATCGGCTCGTGCCCGGCCTTTCCGAGGCCGTGGCGACGTACGTGCACACCAACGGCCCCTGCCACCCTCGCCAGGTCGAGCAGGCGCTCGGCGCCGGCCGGGTGGTCAACGACTGGGGCGGGTCGTCCCAGGCGACGACCCGGGCGCTCGAGGCGCTCCACGTCCGGGGGGTCCTGCGCGTGGCCCGTCGCGACGACGGGGTGAAGGTCTACGAAGCGGCCCGCACGGTGGAGCCGGTGCCGGCCGCAGCCGCCGCCCGGGAGCTGGTCCGGTTCGTGGTGACGCACCTGGCGCCCCTGCCCCTGCCCTCGCTCAGCGTGACGCTCCTGCGCTCCGCAGCGGGCCGCCTCGGCGATGCGCTGCCCGCTGCCGTCGCCGAGGCCAGGGCCTCGTGGCCCCGTGCGGCCGTCGACGGCGAGACCTACCTGTGGCCCCCCGACACCGACCCGGCGAAGGAGCTGGCCGACGCCGGGCCACCCGAGTCCCGGGTCCGGTTCCTCGCCCCGTTCGACCCCGTGGTGTGGGACCGCCGGCGCTTCCAACGCCTCTGGGGGTGGGACTACCGCTTCGAGGCGTACACCCCGGCGGCGCGCCGGCGGTTCGGCTACTACGCGCTGCCCGTCTTCTGGCGTGACCACGCCGTCGGGTGGGTGAACGCCGCCGTGGCCGACGGTCGCTTGCGGCTCGAGGTGGGCAGTCCCACCGGCGCACTACCGGCGAGCGCCGCGTTCCGGCGTGCCTTCGCCGCGGAGGCGGCCCGTTTCGCCCACTTCCTGGGCGTGGCGCTCGACCCGACCGGTCGGACCGAAGCGGGTGATTCGCTACGGTGGCCGGGTGCGGGGTAGCACCCAGGGGGGAACGCGATGAGCGGTCGGTTGTCGGGTCAGGTCGCCGTGGTCACCGGCGGGGCTCGTGGCCTCGGCGCCGCATGGGCGACGGCGTTGCGGGACGAGGGCGTCACCGTCGTCACCTGCGACATCCGAGAGGGGGCCGATGTGCACGCCGACGTGTCCCGGCCCGACGATGTCCGGCGGTTCGTCGACGGCGTGGTCGCGGCACACGGCGGGATCGACATCGCCGTCGCCAATGCCGGCACCATTCGGCTCGGTCTGCCCACCGACCCGTGGGAAAAAGCGATCGACGACTTCGAGCACGTGATCGGCACCAACCTGCGGGGTACGTACCTGCTCGGCCGGGCGGTGGCGCCGATCATGGTCGGCCGCGGCGGCGGCAACGTCGTCATCGTGTCGACGGACCACGTCTTCACCGAGCCGTGGCGGCCGACCGGCGGCGGGCCGAGCATGGACGTCTACGACGCGTCGAAGTGGGCCATGCGGGGTCTGAACGAGGCGTGGGCCAAGGCGCTCGCCAAGGACAAGGTCCGGGTGAACGAGCTGTGCATGGGCCGCACCGACGCCCCGATGCTGCGCGAGTTCATGGGGGATCGCGCCACCCCGGAGGAGATCGCGGTCTGGATGCGCCCGGAGGACCTGGCTCGGGTGATGATCGAACTGATCCTGGAAGGGCCCGAGGGTCGGACCGGCACGCAGATCCCGTTCTGGCCCCACTACGACGTCGAGTTGCCCGCCGGGCCCAACGAGATGCCCCACCGTTCGGTGGGCGCACCGCCCGAACCGCCCCGTATCCGCAAGCAGGGAAGGGATTGACCATGGACCTCGAGGCTCGAATCGCCCGACTGGAGGCCACCGAGGCCGTCCGCCGAGCCTTCAACCGCTACCTGTGGTTCCTCGACGGCGGCCGCGTCGACGAGCTGCTCGAGGTGTTCACGGACGACGCGGTGATGGAGGCGATGAACTACCCGCCCGGAACGGGCGGCACGCTGGCGTTTCGCGGGCGCTCCGAGATCGAGCAGATCTACCGGCCGTTGCGGGCCGGGGCGTTCCGCCACAACTCGGCGAACACCTCCATCGAGGTCGCGCCCGACGCCCGTTCGGCCCGGCTCACGTCCTACTTCCTCACGGCGGCGCCCAACGCGATCCAAGGCGGCGTGTACGAAGGCGAGCTCGTCGCCGTCACCGACGACCCGGCCGGGGAGTGGCGCATCGCCCGGTGGCGGGTGTCGAGCCAGTGGGGCTGGAACGTCCCGGGCGACCCCAAGCCTTACGTCAACCCGTTGGGGGCGTTCACGATCGGTGACGGGCGGCCGGTAGGCGCATGAGCACCACCGCCCCGCGCCGGCCCGAGGAGATCTCCGGTCGGGAATTCGCCGCCGACCCGTTCCCGTTCTGGGAGTTGCTCCGGCGGGACCATCCCGTGTTTCACGATCCCCGCTCGGGCTACTGGATCGTGTCCCGCTACCACGACGTCGTGACGTTGTTCGCCGACAGCGAGCGCTTCTCGAACGTGTTCTACGCCAAGACCCTCGGCGTCGTGTTCGGCCCGACGATGCTCGAGATGGACGGTCGCGATCACGTCGTGCGGCGAACGATCGTCGCGCCGGAGGTGGTCGGCAAACGCCTCGACAACTACCGGGACCTGATCGAACGCAACGCCCGCGACATGATCGAGCAGTTCCGCCATCGCGGCCACGCCGACCTGATCAACGAGTTCACGACGTGGCTACCCGTCAACGTCATCTGCGACATGCTCGGGCTGCCGAAGGCCGACATGCCGCTGTTCCACGAGTGGTACCAGACGATGATGGCCGGCCTCACCCACTTCGAGCCCGAGAAGCGGGCCGCGGGCGTGGCGGCGCACCGAGCCCTGGCCGCCTACTGCGAACCCATCGTGGCCGAGCGGATGGCCCATCCGGGCGACGACTTCATCTCCCGCATCGTGCACGCCTCCGTCGACGGGCATCGCATGTCGATGGCCGAGGTCCAGGCGTTCATCTCACTGCTGCTCACCGCCGGGGGTGAGACCACCGACAAATCGATCGGCAACATGTGGTGCAACCTGCTGTCGAACCCCGAGCAGCTCGACGACGTCCGCCGTGACCCGTCCCTGTGGGACAACGCCTTCAGCGAAACCATGCGCCATTCGTTCCCGGTGCTGTCTCAGGTCCGCACGGCCGTCGTCGACATCGAGTTGCAAGGGGTGACGATCCCGGCCGGCTCCTTGGTGCAGCTGTCGATCGGATCGGCGAACAACGACGAGACGGTCTTCGTCGATCCCCGGCGGTTCGACATCCACCGGGCCGATCTGCGCATGGCGAAGGAGCTGCGCAAGGGCTACGACGACGGCCAGCGCTTCGGTCACCTGGGCTTCGGCCTCGGCAAGCACTTCTGCCTCGGTTACGAGATGGCCCGGGCCGAAGCGGTCATCGGCAGCCAGCTGCTGCTCGACACCCTGCCCGACCTTCGTCTCGCACCCGGCTTCGCGCCGGTGATGCACGTCGACGGCGCCACCCGATCCGCCCCCGAGTTGCTCGTGGAGTTCACCCCCGCATGACCACCCCTCAACGTCCGTTGCGCGTCGTCCAATGGGGCTCCGGCAACGTCGGTCGCCATGCCCTGCGGGCGGTGCTCGCCCGAACCGACCTCGAGCTCGTCGGCTGTTACGTGACGAACCCCGCCAAGGCCGGACGTGACGTCGGCGAGTTGCTCGACCGCCCGGCGGTCGGCGTCCGCTGCACCGACCGGATCTCCGACGTCCTCGAGGCCGACGCCGACTGCGTGCTCCACATGCCGTTGCCGTCCAAGCAGGTGGCCGACGACCCCGAGCTCGACACCACCCACCTGTGCGCGCTGCTGGCGTCCGGGAAGAACGTGATCACCACCGTCGGCTACGTGTACCCCAAGGCATACGGCACCGACGTGCTCGCCCGCCTGCAGGATGCCTGCACGGTCGGTCGCGTGTCGTTGCACGGCACCGGAGTCAACCCGGGGTTCATGGCGGATCTCGTGCCGCTGGTGCTCTCGGGCCTGTGTGAGCGGGTCGACCGGGTCCACGTGCGCGAGGCCTCGGAGTTCTCCCGCTACCCGTCGCCCGAGATCATCCTCGGGATGATGGGATTCGGGAAGACCCCTGCCGAGTACAACGCGCACACCGGCCGGTACCGCCGTTGGCTGTCCGGCCTGTTCGAGGAGTCCGTGCACCTCGTGGCCGACGGGTTGGCGATGCCCATCGATCGGGTGGCCGTGGACGAAGAGGTCCTGCTCGCCGAGGTCGATCTGCAACTCGCCGCAGGTCCGGTGCCGGAGGGCACCGTGGCCGGTCAGCGATGGGTGTGGTCGGGCATGGTCGGCGACACCACGGTGGTCGAGCTCGAGGCGATCTATCGGGCCCACCCGACCGTCGGCGCCCATTGGGCGGGGTCGGGCTGGTACACGCGGATCGACGGTCGGCCCCCGATCACGCTCGAGCTCGAGCGCTGGCTCGGCAACGGTCTGCTGGGTACGGCCATGCACGCCGTGAACGCCGTCCCGGCGGTCTGCGCCGCGCCGGCCGGGATTCGGACGTTCCTCGACCTCCCGGTGATCCTCGGTCGTTGGGGCGGGCGCCACCGCTCGTAACGTGGAGGCATGTCCGCTGCTGCCGCCACCGGCCTGCCCTCCCGCCTGCATCACACGGCCTACGTCGTGCGCGACCAGCTCGCGACCCGGGCGTTCTACGAGGGCCTGATCGGCCTGCCCCTGCTGGCCACGTGGTGCGAGGTCGATGAACTCTTCGGCGCCGAGCGGGTCTACTGCCACACCTTCTACGGGCTCGGTGACGGCAGCGCGCTGGCGTTCTTCCAGTTCGAGAAGCAGGGCGACTACGACGAGTTCGGCCCGCAGTTCCGCCCGTCGCCGTTCATCCACGTTGCGCTGAAGGTCGACGGCGACACGCAGGCCGGCATCGAGGGTCGGCTGGTGGCGGCCGGTGCCGATCACTTCGTGCTCGAACACGGGTACTGCCGTTCGCTCTACGTCACCGATCCCGACGGCCTGATCCTCGAGTTCACCCTCGACCACCCCGAGGCCGACTCGATCAACGCGTTGCGCCGCAAGCTCGCCGACGCCGATCTGCAGCGATGGCTGGCCGGCGACCACTCGTCGAACAACACGTATCGCCCGGACTGAACCCGGCCCGGGGTCAGCCGGCCCGGGGTCAGCCGGCGCGCAGGACCGGTACGACCTCGTCGAGGTAGGCCGTCAGCGCATCCTCGTCCCACGGCCAGCGGAGCGCGACGTTCACGTCCTGGGCGCCGGCGTCGACGAACGAGCGGATCGTGGCCACGGCATCGTCGGGGGTGCCGAGCAGCGAACCCCCGGCGATGCGGCCGAACGCCGGCCCCCACTGGGCCTGCAGGCGCTCACGGGCCTCGGCGGCCGCCGAGGCCGTCGACGACAGGTTGAACGACAGGTTCACCGCGCGCCGCACGCTCGAGGGTTCCCGGCCCGTGGCCCGGCAGGCGTCGTCGACGACGCCGTTGAGCCGGGCGAACTCCGCCGAGGACACGTACGCCACGTTCCATCCGTCGGCGTGCTTGGCGACGAGCGGGATCGTCTTGCGGGGCCCGGTCCCGCCGATCCAGATCGGCAGGCGGTCCTGGACCGGGAGGGGAAGGCACGAGGCGTCCTCGACCGAGAAGTGCTCACCGTGGAACGTGGTGCGGGGCTGGGTCAACAGCGACCGGATGATGGTGGCGGATTCGTCGAGCATCGCCGACCGCACCCCGATCGAGGGGAAGGGGTAACCGAAGGCCCGGCATTCCGGCTCGTGCCAGCCCGAACCCAGACCGAGTTCGAACCGGCCACCCGAGAGATGGTCGATCGTGGTCGCCGCCTTCGCCAGCACCCCGGGGGTGCGGTAGCCGACGTACATCACCAGGCAGCCGAGGCGCACCCGCTCGGTCTCGACCGCCATCGCCCCGAGGATCGAGAGCGCCTCGAAGTGGTCGAGCGTGCCGCCCTGCGGTGGCGCTTCGTACAGGTGGTCCCAGTTCGAGATCCAGTCGAGTCGCTCGTCGAAGCGACGCCACAGGCCTCGGAGTTTGGCGATCGGCATGTTCTGCTGGCCGAGGTGGGCGCCCAGCCGGAGGTCCGCGGTGCTCATGGTGCGTTCCTAGCCGACGCTGCGACCTCGCCCGGTCGGTTCCGGGTTGCGGCGCCGATGCGCCGGACCGGGTTCCCGGTGATCCGGTTCGTGTCTTCGGTCACCAGCTTGGTTGACTGCAGGCATGGCCGAACTCTTCGCCAAGCTCGCCGCCGAACGCCCCGATGCCGACGCCCTGCTCGACGAGCGAGGAACGACCACCTGGGGTCAGCTCGACGAGCGGGCCAACCGCTTGATCCATGCCTTGCGCGCCGCCGGGGCCGCACCCGGGCGAACGATCGCAGTGATGGCCGGGAACTGCCGTGAGTACTACGAACTGTTCGCCGCCGTGTCGCACGGTGGGATCTCGCTCGTCCCGGTGAACTGGCACTGGGTCGCCGACGAGGTCGCGTACGTGCTCGAGGACTCGGGCGCGAACGTGCTGGTGGCCGATGCTCGCTTCGCCGACGTTGCGGCGGACGCGGCCTCGCGGGTTGCCGGGGTCACGACCACCGTCGCGGTCGGCGGGGCGATCGAGGGGTTCGTTCCCTACGCCGAGTTCGTCGCGTCCGGCGACGCGACCGAGCCCGGTGAGCAGTCGATCGGCGGCCCGATGTTCTACACGTCGGGCACGACGGGCCGGCCCAAGGGTGTCCGCGGTGCGCTCGGTGGCGGCTCGAACCTCCCGCCGGCGCTGTGGGAGTTGATCGCCGGCGGCTTCAAGCAGATGGGATTGCCCCCGAACGCCCGCACCTACCTCAACGGGCCCCTCTATCACTCTGCGCAGTGGGCCTTCAGCTTCCTGCCGCTGCTTTCGGGGGCGAGCGTCGTGATGCGGCACAAGTTCGACCCCGCCGAATCGCTCCGTGTCATCGACGAGTTCGGGGTCACCAACACCCACCTCGTGCCCACGCAGTTCGTCCGGTTGCTCCGGCTCCCCGACGAGGTCAAGGCCGGCTTCCGGGGCGACTCCCTGCAGATCGTCTGGCACGGCGCGGCGCCCTGTCCGCCGGAGGTGAAGCGTCGGATGATCGAGTGGTGGGGGCCGAAGATCGTCGAGTACTACGGCGCCACCGAGGGCGGGGTCGTGTCGTTGTGCTCGAGCGAGGAATGGCTCGCCCGGCCCGGCACGGTCGGCAAGCCCCTCCCCACCGTCCAGATCACGATCCGGGATGACGACGGCGAACTCCAACCGGCCGGCCGGAGCGGCACGATCTGGATCAAGAACCTGATGGGCCAGGACTTCGAATATCACAACGACCCGGAGAAGACCGCGAAAGCGCACCTCGAGCCGGGCGTGTTCACGATGGGCGACATCGGGTACCTCGACGACGACGGGTATCTCTACATGTCGGATCGCAAGATCGACATGATCATCTCCGGCGGCGTGAACATCTACCCGGCCGAGATCGAGGGGGTGCTCGCCACGCATCCGGCAGTGCGGGATGCGGCCGTGTTCGGCATCCCGAACGAGGAGTTCGGCGAGGAGGTCAAGGCTGCCGTGGAGTTGCACGAGGGCGTATCGGGCGGTGACGAACTGATCGCCGATCTGCTCCGGCACTGTCGTGATCACCTGGCCGGCTACAAGGTGCCTCGCAGCGTGGACGTCGTTGAAGCCCTGCCCCGCCATCCGACGGGCAAGCTGTACAAGCGCCTGCTGCGTGACCCCTACTGGGAGGGTACGGGTCGGACCATCTGAGTCAGGTGAGCGTGTGCCGCCCGGGATCCAAGCGGCCCCTGTAGGGTGACGGCATGTCGACGACCCCGGCCGACATGCTCGCCGCAGCCGTGGAGGTCGCTCTTCCGGGTTGGGTGGTCCGGGCGGTCGAGTCGAGGGCACGGGCCTGGACCGGAACCGTTGAGGCGGGTTGGCTCGATGATGCCCGGTCGGCGGGTGAGCGGGCCCGTGAGGAGGTCGGCGCCCGCTTGCGTTCGCTGCTGGCCCACGACGTCGACGAGCAGCGGACGAACCCTCTCGGGGTGATCCGCACTGCGGTCCGATACCCGACCGAGGTGCTGCAGCGTGCCGGCGTCCCCCCGGTGGTGCGCGACGAGTTCCTCGAGCGCACGTTCGCCGACGACGTCTACGGACTGGCCCCGGCCACCTGGCGCGACCTCGGCGAGGAGGTGCACGAGGCGGGCATCATCTGGGGGGCTTGGAAGGCTTCGACCGTGCTGGGACGACGAAGGGCGGAGGGACGGTTGCGATGAGGTGCCTTCGACCAGCCGTGCGAGCAGTGGCCGTGATGCCGCTCCTCGCGGCGTTCTCGTCGGTGGCGACGGTGACGGTGACCACGGTGACGGCCACGCCTGCGGCTGCCAGCGCGGCGCCGGCACGGTTCGTGCCGGTCGCACCCGAACGACTGCTCGACACTCGCATCGGGCTCGGTGCCGAGCCCCCCGGCAAGCCCGGCGACCTCGGCACCGTGACCGTCCAGGTCACCGGGCGGGGCAACGTCCCGGCCGAAGCCACGGCGGTGGTGTTGAACGTGACGGCCACCGAGTCGACGGCGCCCGGATTCGTCACCGTGTACCCCGCCGGTCCCGAGCGCCCGTTCGTGTCCAGCCTGAACCTTGCCGGAGCCGGACAGACCATCCCGAATCTGGTCACGGTGCCGATCGGACAGGGTGGCCGCGTGTCGCTGTTCGCCCAACGATCGGTCCACCTGTTGGCCGACGTGTTCGGCTACTTCGTCCCTGCGGGTGGCCTCGTCTCCTCGGGCCGGTTCGTCCCGGTCGGGCCCCAGCGCGTCTACGACAGCCGGGAGGTGCGCGGCCCGCTCACGACGTTCGAGACGATCCGGGTGTCGCTGGCGTCGGCGGGGGTGCCGAGCGACGCCACGGCCGCAGTGCTCAACGTGACGGTCGTCGATGCCGCAGGCCCCGGCTACTGGACGGTGTACCCGGCCGGTACGGGCCGACCCGGCACCTCCAACCTGAACACGGTGACCGGCCAACTCATCCCGAACCAGGTGATCGTGCCGGTCACACCGTCGGGAATCGACATCTTCGCCCAGATCGGCGGCCACGTCGTGGTCGACGTGGCGGGTTGGTTCACCGGCCCCTCGGCGCCGGCGTCGAGCAACGGACTGTTCGTCCCGGTGACGCCGACCCGTCTGCTCGACACGCGTGAATCGGGAGCATTGAACCCGTTGGGTCCCAAGGTGAAGCTCTTCGGCGGTTGGACGGTCGAGGTGCCGCTCGCAGGCAGGGCATCGCTGCCGCCGTCGATGTCGGCCGTGGTGATGAACGCAACCGTCGTGAGCAGTAAGGCCCCCGGGTTCTTCACGGCGTGGGCCGCTGGTGGCGACCGGCCCTTGGCCTCCAACCTCAACGCCGAGCGGGCCCGTCAGACGATCCCCAACCACGTGATCAGTCCGGTGAGCACGCGGGGCGTGTCGCTGTTCACGCAGAACGGTGCCCACCTGATCGCAGACGTTACCGGGTACTTCACGGGAACCCCCCAGGCGCCCAAGTACGTCCCGTTTCTCAACCCGGCCCCCCCGATGCCGGCGTTCCCCGGCCGGCTGATCGTGCCGAAGCTCGGTCTCAACGTGCCGCTCTACGGCAACGTCGACCTGTGGACCCTGTCGTACGGACCCGGGTACTGGCCCGGAACCGCCCAGCCCGGTCAGTCCGGGCAGGTCGCGATCTTCGGACACCGGACCGAGGACACCCGGCCGTTCCGGTACCTCGACGCGCTCGTGGTCGGCGACACGATCGACCTCGTCTTCGACGACACCACCTATCGGTACGTCGTCGACGGGATGTCGATCGTCTGGGAGGATGACTTCTCGGTCATCGACAACCGGCCGGGCAATCCGGCGACGCTGATCCTCGCCGCGTGTCATCCGGTCGGATCGACGGCGCAGCGCCTGATCGCCCACGCCGTTCGGGCCGACACCTGGGCCGATTGATGACCTCGCAGGGTGTCGACGACACGCTGCCGGAACGCCTGCAACTGCTCCGACCGGGCCCTCGGGCCAGCGCCCAGGAGGTGCAGCAGCGGACCGGTCTCGACCCGACGCTGTTCGAGGAGATCCGCCGGGCGGCGGGCCTGCCACCGGTGGCATCCGACGTGCCGGTGTTCAGCGAGGGCGACGTGCACCTGTTCGCGCTGTTCGGTCGCGCCGAAGGGTTGTTCTCGCGTGCCGAGGTGCTGCACTTCACCCGGGTGCTCGGCTCGTCGCTGGCCCGAGTGGCCGACGCCGCGAACACGCTGTTCCTCGTCGACGTCGAGGCGCCGCATCTCGCGAGCGGGGGTTCGCTCGACGAACTGAATCGCAAGAGCGAAGCAGCCGTGGCCCTCATCGACGAGGTGACCCGTGCGATGGACGGGATGTTGCGCCTGCACATGGAGCTCGCGATCGATCGGGCCTACACCGCACGCGCCGAACGTGACGACGGGCTGCTGCAGCTCGCCGTCGGCTTCGTGGACCTCGTCGGCTTCACCTCCTGGTCGGCGTCGGCCTCCGTCGACGAACTCGACCGGCTCGTGCGGGAGGTCGAGCGCCAGGCCTACGACCTCACGGCCGATCACCACGCCCGGGTCGTCAAGCTCATCGGCGATGAGGTGATGTTCGTCGCGGTCGACCCGGACGCGGCGTGCGCCGCCGGCCTCGCCCTCGTCGAGGGGTTCTCGTCCTCGGGTGCCGTACCGCGGGGTGGGATCGCGTTCGGTGGCCTGCTGGCCCGCGGCGGCGACTACTACGGGCCGGTCGTGAACCTCGCGAGCCGGATCGCCGACCAGGCGGTGCCCGGCGAGGTGCTCGTCACCCCGGAGTTGGCTGCCGATGTGCCCGGCCGGCGGTTCGAGCCCGCCGGGCGTCGGCAGCTCAAGGGGTTTCCCGAGCCGGTGGTCCTGCTGTCGCTCCTGCCCTGACGGAGATCGCCCGCTACCGTCCCGGTCCATGGCCGACGTCGAGCCGACGGACTTCACCCGGGACCTGATCCGCTGGAGCGAGGCACTCGCCGGGATCGCGCGTACCGGCATGAGCTTCACCCAGGTGCTCTACGAACGGGAGCGCTACGAGGAGGTGCTCAAGATCGCCGCCGACATCAAGGCGGCGGCCGATGATGCGCTCGAAGTCCGTCGGGAGCAGGACCATTTCGTCCAGGAGTGGATGGAGTCCGTCGGCGAGGGCGTGCCCGGGTACGTCACGCCCAAGGTGGCCGTCGGCGCGGTCGTCGGGAACGACGCCGGCGAGCTGCTCTTGGTGCGCCGGGCCGACTCCGGGGTGTGGCTGTACCCGACCGGTTGGGCCGACGTGGGGTACTCGGCAGCCGAGGTCGCCGTGAAGGAGGTCGAGGAGGAGACCGGCATCGAGTGCGAGCCGGTGCGCCTTCTGGCCGTGATGGACGGGTTGCGGATGGGGTTCACCCGGTTCGGGATGTACCTGCTGCTGTTCCAGTGCCGGGCGACGGGCGGGTCGTTGCAGGCGCACCCGTTGGAGACGAGTGGCGTCGGGTTCTTCGGTGCCGACGACCTCCCGGCCCCATTGGCCGGATCGGGCGCGTGGCTCCCCCTGGCCCTTGCCGCCATCCGGGGCGAGCCACTGCCGGTCGCGTTCGACGGGGTGCGCGCCCCCATCTGGCGTGGTCATACGCACTGAACCTCGCGAACATCGGCGTCAGCCGGCGAGCTGGGCGCGCAGCGCGGTGAGCACCGAGCAGGCGCCCCCGGTGCGCTCCCATTCGTCACCGATCCGGTCGTGATCGACGACGCCGAAGGCTTCGGGAGCCACGCCGAGCACGGCCGTGCACGTCGCGGCGAGCGGAACCGGTTCGACCTCGTCGCCGAAACCGGGGAACGCCTCGAGCCCGTCCCATAGCGACAGCGGATCCGCCGGGGGCTCCTCATCGACACGGAGCGCGTACACGACGGCGTCCCAGAGATCGTGGACGCCGACCCCGGCCGGGCGGATGAAACCGGGGACCGGGTGGAGACGCCATTCCAGTCGGGCCCCACCGGGTCCGTTGTCGCGGATCCACACCTGGGCGCCGTTGACGTAGGCGTCGTCCGGATCGCCGAGATGGTCGTCGAGGGCGACGATCACCTCCGCCGTGACGGGCCAGATACAGGCCGGGACACGTTCGGTCATCTCGTCAGCGGCCGCCGTCCTGGTCGCGCAGGAACCGCTCGAGTTCCTCGAGGAGCTGTTCGGCGGACCGTTCGTCCGCGGCGACGGGCTCGGCTGCGGCGCTCTCGCCCTCGTCGGTGTCGGTGTCGGTGTCGGCCGCGGACTCGAGGCGGCGCACGTAGCCGACGAGGTCGTCGTCGTCGGCCACGTGCGCGTCGAGCTCGGCTTCGTACCGGCGGGCCGACTCCGCGAGTGCGCGCAGGTCCGCCGTGGCCCCGAGAATGCCCAGGCTGCGCCGGATCAGGGCGAGCGCCGCCTTTGGCGACGCTGTTCCCGGCGCGTAGGCGGGCGTCGCGGCCCAGAGCGACGCCGACGCCAGCCCGGCGCGGGTGCAGGCGTCGTGGAGTACCCCGACGATGCCGGTGGGGCCCTCGTAGCGCGACCGTTGCAGGCCGTAGCGATCGATGAGCGTCTGGTCCGACGCCGTCCCGATGATCGACACCGGCCGCGAGTGGGGAACGTCGGCGAGGAGGGCGCCGAGGGTGAGCACGAGCGGGCTGTGGTAGCGCTCGGCGATGCCGGTGATCAGCCCGCAGAACGTGCGCCACTTCAGTTGGGGTTCGGTGCCGAGCAGGAGCAGGACGTCACCGTGCGGCGCGTTCGCAGCCCAAAGCTCGTTCGCGGGCCACACGATCTCCCGGGTGGTGCCGTCCACGAGTCGGACCTGGGGGCGGGTCGCCTGGAACTCGAAGAACTCCTCCGGGTCGATGGTGGCGATGCGGCGCGCCCCCCAGGCGTCGATGAGCGTACGTACGGCGTGTGAGGCCGCGTCCGCCGCGTCGTTCCAGCCCGTGAAGGCAACGACGAGCGAAGGGGTGCGCAACTCGGGTTCGGCGTCCCAGCGCAGGAGCTCCATGGCCGTCACGCTACCGGTGGGCGTCGGTGCGGGCCGCTCAAAGGACGCGCTCCGGGTAGTACCGGTCGCCGCCGCCTGCGGCCACGACGTCGTCGAGCCAGTTCCCCTCGTAGACGTCGTTGGGGCCCTGGATCAGGTCGCTCGGCTGGCCCTCGGGCGTGGTGACGAGCGTCCAGGCCTGACGTTTATAGGTCCAGTTCTCCGGGTACGACCGATGGGCCTCGCGCCACCAGGGCGCGGCGGCGTCGGTCCCGCCCCGCTGGAACAGCGCATGACCGAGCTCGAAGCACGCGGCCGCCCGGGCGTGGGTGGCGGGCCGCTCGGCGCTGCGCGCCACGACGGTGTCGGGGCTGAGCACGTACGGGCTGTCGGGGCCCCGATCGATCCAGTCGAGGATTGCCGAGCGGTAGACCGGGCCGTCCCGGGGGATCTTGCGGACCTCGACCATCATCTGGCCGAGCCGTTCGGGCAACCCTTCGGGCACTGGGGTGTCCGGCGGTGGGGGATCGATCGACGCCCGCTCGGCCGGGCGCACGATGCGTCCGTGCTCGTCGACCCACACGGCCATCGGGACGTTGACGAACCCGAGGAGCTCGTCGGTGACATGGCTGGCATCGAGCACCGACGGATGGCTCGGCGCTGCCGCCTGCACCCAGGGTGCGGCTCGGTCGGCGAGGACGTCGAGGGCCACGGTGACCACGGCACCGCCCCGAGGGGCGATCTCGGCGTGGAGGGCCTGCCACACGGGCAGGCTCTGGCGGCAGCCTCACCAACTCGCCCAGGCGACGAGGATCGTTCGCCGTCCCCGCATCGAGGAGAGCGACCACGAACCCGAACCGTCCACCAGAGGCAGGGTGAGCTCCGGGGCGTCCGCGCTCGCGAGCGTCCGCCCGCCTGCCGACGGTCCCAGCGCCCACAGCCCGTGGGAGTCGTCGTGAACGAGCGGCATCCGAAGTCGCTCGGCGACGATCGTCACGTCGAGACGGCCGTCGGCCCGGACGGCGCCGGGTGCAGGGACACAGACCTCGCCCCGGCACAACCCTTCGGGCTTGGCCTCCCATCCGGTGCGGGCGGCGAACGCCTCGGCGTCGACGGCGAGCGAGTCGAGCAGCATGGCCGGACCCTACCGACGGCGTCGGGGCTCCGGTCGATCAGACCGCTTCGTACCGTTCCACGGGGGTCTGGTGGGTCGGGCCCGGGCCCACGGTGGCCCTCGGCGGCGTCGTCGCCCGAGCCGGGTCCCGTCACCCAGGGGCGATGGTCCCAGCTACCAGGACCCACCGTCGACACGGAACAGTGCGCCCGTCGTATAGCTAGACGCGTCGCTGGCGAGGTAAAGCGCGAGCCCGACGATCTCCTCCGGCTCGCCGCCGCGCTTGAGCGGGATCGTCTGTTGGGCGCGGGCGTTGAACGCCTCGAGGTCCCACGCCTTGGCGATGTCCGTGAGGAACGGGCCCGGCACGATGCAGTTGACCCGTACCAGCGGTCCGAACGCCGCAGCAAAGCCCATCGTCAGCATGTTCACCCCGGCTTTGGCCGCCGAGTATGTGAGCTCGGTCGGGGAGGGCCGAAGCGAGGCCGTCGACGACACGTTGATGATCGATCCCCGACGACCCTCGGCGACCATCCGGCTGCCCACGAGCGCAGAGAGCCGGAAGGGTCCCTTGAGGTTCACCGACAGCACCTTGTCGTAGAGCTCCTCGCTGATCCCCTCGAGCGTCGGGTAGAGCGGCGACATCCCGGCGTTGTTCACGAGTACGTCGATGTGACCGAACTCGTCGCGCGCGGTGTCGGCGAGACGGTCCATGTCCTCCCACTTCCCCGAGTGCGCGGCGACGGCGAGCGCCCGGCGGCCGAGCGAACGGACCTCCCCGGCGACCTCCTCGCACGCGTCGAGTTTGCGGCTTGCGATCACGACGTCTGCGCCGGCCTTGGCGAAGTGCAACGCCATCTGCCGGCCGAGCCCCCGACTGCCCCCGGTGATGACGGCGACCTTGCCGGTCAGGTCGAACAGCGCGTTCGCGTCCTTGATGTCCTCGCTCATGGGTCCCCCTCGGTGCGATACCGGGCTCGACCGTACTGTGACCGCCATGCCGCGGCCACCGACTCGCCACGCTGCGGTCGTCGTGTGCGTGCCCGGATTCGAGCACCTCGTCGCAGACGAGCTCGACGCCCTGGGCGTACGGGCGCGCCCGGCCGGTCGCGGCGCGCTCGCCGGCCCGATGACCACGCGCCAGCTCTACGCCTGCAACCTCCATCTGGCCACGGCCACGCGGGTGCTCGTGACGGCGGCGTCGTTCGCGGCCTCGTCGTTCCCGGAGCTGGAACGCCGGTGCCGGGCGCTGCCGTGGGACGACTGGTTGCCGGCATCCGGCACGGTGCGACTCCGGGTGACCAGCCACCGCAGCCGGCTCGTCCACACCGGCGCCGTCGCCGAGCGGGTGGCCGCCGCAGTCGGCCGTGTGCCGTCGAGCGACGGCCCGTTGGTGGTCGTGCGGCTCGACGCCGACCGGGTGTCGATCCGTCTCGACACCTCGGGCGATCCACTGCACCGGCGAGGGTGGCGTCCCGAGCTGGCCAAGGCACCCCTGCGCGAGACGGCTGCGGCGGCGCTGCTGCTTGCCGCCGGCTGGGCCGGGGACGCACTGGTCGATCCCTGCTGCGGTTCGGGCACGATCCCCATCGAGGCGGCCTGCCGGGTGCGGCGTCTCGCTCCCGGCCGTCTTCGGTCCTTCGCGTTCCAGGCGGCCCCGGGGTTCGAGCCGGGGACCTGGGCCAGCGTCATTGGTGCGGCCCGGACGGACGAACGGCCGGCGGGTGCCGGTCCGCCGATCGTCGCGCGCGACCGGGACGCCGGGGCCGTGGCGGCGACCCGCGCAAATGCCGAACGGGCCGGTGTCGCCGATGACCTGGTCGTCGAGCACGCTGCCGTGTCGAGCCTGGTGGCGCCGGCCTCGGCCGGCCTGGTGGTGTCGAACCTGCCGTTCGGCCGCCGCGTGGGAGGCGGCGACCTACGCAATCTCTACGCCCGGCTCGGCACGGTGCTGCAGGACCGGTTCGCCGGTTGGCGGGGGGCGTTCCTGGTGGCGGATCGGGTGCTGACCGGTCAACTCGGGCTCCACGTCGAGCCGGTTCTGGCGTTCGACCTCGGTGGCATCCCCGCGCAGCTGGTGGTGTCCGGCCCGTTTCGCAGGGTGACACCGACCGGGCGACCGGGATCGACGCAGTGCGGTCGGTAGCGTGCGCCGCGTGCCGGGGCGGATCGTCGAGGTGCTCCGGGCCCGCTGGCGATGGGCGGTCGTGGTGCTCTCGACCGCCGGGCTGGTTTGCGTCCCGGCGATCGTCGCTTCACTGCCGGTATCGGCGGACGGGCCCGACCCGATCGAACTGCTCGCCCGTATCGGCCGTTCGGGCGACGTCCCGTACCAAGGGACGGTCGATGCCGCGGGGCGCTTCCGACTTCCTGACCTCGGCGAACTCGGCGAGTCCGCCACCCTGCTGGGCGACCCGAACCGGTTGCGCGTCTGGTTCGGCGGCCCGGAGCGCTATCGCGTCGATCTGTTGTCGACGTTCGGCGAGACCGGCACGCACGTCTCGCCCGACGGCGAGTGGCGGTGGGACTCCGAACGTCGACAGGCCGTTGCCGATGACGTCGTGACCGGTTGGCGCCTTCCCCGTGCGCTCGACCTCACCCCGCCCGAGCTCGGTCGTCGGCTCGCCGCAGTCGCTCAGCCGGGCGACACCATCGCCTCGGCGCCGGCCCACCGGGTGGCTGGTCGATCCGTGCCCGGCATCCGGCTCCGGCCGGCAGCTGGAACCCGCACGACGGTCGAACGGATCGAGTTGTGGGCCGACCCGGCGACGGGGCTGGTGGTGCGCGCCGAAGTGACGGCGCTCGGCGCGACGCGCCCGACCGTGTCGAGCGCCTTTCGCGACGTGGTCATCGGCCGGGTCGACGCCGGGCCGCTCGCCTGGCGTCCAGCGGCCGGGATCCGGGTGCGGACCGGCGCTCGGTTCGATCCGATCACCGCGGCGCTGCTGCTCCCGGTGCCGCTCCCCGAGGCGCTCGACGAAGCCGGTCGGGCGGCGCCGGTTGCTGGTGCCGCCGGCCTGTACGGCGACGGGTTCGACGCGGTGGTGGTGATCGGCCTCGACCGCCGATTCGTGCCCCGCGGGTTCGACGCGGCGTTTCCCGCTTCGGATCGCCCCTGGGGTGGGCGCGCCCGGGTCCTGGACCTCGGGATGGTGACGCTGATGGCGGTCGACGCCGGGTCGCGGACGTACGTGCTGGCCGGCGCCATACCCGTCGAGGAACTCGACCGGCGGGCCGGGACGATCGCGGGCCGGGCGACATGAGCACCGTCGTGCGTACCGAGGGACTCACCAAGCGGTACGGGTCCTCGACCGTGGTCGACGCGGTCGACCTCGAGGTGTCCGAGGGCGACCTGTTCGGGTTCCTGGGGCCGAACGGGGCGGGGAAGACCACCACCATCCGGATGCTGCTCGGTCTGGTCCGGCCCTCGGCGGGTCGCGCCGAAGTGCTCGGCCGACCGGTGGGTCCCACGTTGGCGACCGCTCTTGCCGAAGTTGGCGCACTCGTCGAGGGGCCGGGCTTCTACCCGTACCTGTCGGGCCGGCGGAACCTCAGCCTGTTCGATGCCGCTGGGCCGGGCGGGGGTCCGGGTGACCGTCGGGACCGGATCGAGGGTGCCCTCGCCCTGGTGGGCATGGCGGAGGTCGATCGCCGGCCCGTGAAGCACTACTCGCTGGGCATGCGCCAGCGGCTCGGGCTCGCTGCGGCGCTGCTGCGTCGCCCGCGGCTGCTCGTGCTCGACGGGCCGACGAACGGTCTCGATCCGAACGGGATCCGGGAGCTGCGCGAGCTGTTCGTCGAGCTCAGCCGTTCGGGTACGACCGTCGTGCTGTCGAGCCATCAACTCGCCGAGGTCGAACTGATTTGCACCCGGGCCGCCGTGATGGTCGGCGGCCGGGTCGTCGCCCAGGACTCGGTCGCACGGTTGCTCGCGCCCACCGGCGTGGTGGTGCTCGCCAGCCCCGATCTCGACGCCGTCGCGCCGTGCCTGGCACGGCTGGGCGGACCCCGCCTTCTCGACCGGAGCGGCGATCGGGCCCGGATCTCCCTGGGCGAGCTCCCGTCGGAGGCGCTCGTCGCCGCGCTGGTCGCCGACGGTCTCGCCGTGCGCGAGCTCGTCGTCGAGCGGCGCACGCTCGAGGACGTCTTCGTGGGCCTGACCGGTGGGGAGACGGCATGATCCGCGTCGAGCTGCGCAAGCTGCTCACCCGGCCCCGTACCTGGATCACGATCGCGCTGCTGGCCGGCCTGCCGGCGTTGGTCGGGGTGTTCGTGCGCACGACCGGGGTCGGTCCCCGACCTGGTCGGGGTCCGGCGCTGCTCTCGGAGGTACTCAGCAACGGCTCGATGTTCCCCGCTGCTGCGCTCGCCATCGTGCTGCCGTTGTTCCTCCCGATCGCGGTGTCGGTCGTCGCCGGCGACACCGTGGCGGGGGAGGCCGCCTTCGGCACGCTGCGCTATCTGCTCATCCGCCCCGTGCCGCGGGCGCGATTGCTCATTGCGAAGCTGATCGCCACGCTCACCTTCGTCCTGCTCGCTGTGGTCGCCGTCGCCCTCGTCGGCCTGGTGACGGGGTGGTTGCTGTTCGGGCTGCGCCCGCTCACCACCGTGTCCGGGGTTTCGGTCGCGAGCGAGCAGCTGGTCCTGCGGGTGGGGTTCACCGTGCTGTACGTCGCGGTGTCGATGTTCGGGGTCGCCGCGATCGGGTTGTTCGCCTCGACCAGCACCGATGCGCCGCTCGCTGCGACGCTCGCCACGCTTGCCGCCTTCGTCGCCTCACAGGTGCTCGACCTGATCGACGCCGCGGGCGGGCTGCACCCGTACCTGCCCACCCACTACTGGCTCGCCTTCGTCGACCTGTTCCGCGAGCCGGCCTATTGGAGCAACGTGCTGCGTGGCCTCGGCATCCAGGCCGCGTACATCACGGTCTTCCTCGGCTTTGCCTGGGCCGGTTTCGCCACCCGTGACGTCACGGCGTGACGTGGCGGTGCAGCAGGCACTGCATGAGCGCGACGTCGAGCCACCGGTTGAACTTCCGGCCGACCTCCCGCTCGATCCCGACGAGCTCGAAACCGCAGGCGGTGTGGAGTGCCCGGGAGGCTGCGCGACTCGCCTCGATCCGGGCCATGACCGCATGGAAGCCCTGCTCGGCGGCCCGATCGAGCACGGCGGTCAGCAGCATCCGGCCGATCCCGAACCCTTGGTGGCCGTGATGCACGTAGACCGAGTCCTCCACCGTCGTGCGGTAGGCCGGCCGCTCCTTGTAGGGCGACAGCGAGGCGAAGCCGGCTACCTGGGGTCCTCGGGGCCCGGGCATCTCGGCGACCACCACGACGAAGGCGCCGCTTCGTGCCGCCAGCCAGGCCTGCTGCTCGGCGAGCGAGCGAGGTACCAGGTCGAACGTGGCGGTCGATCCTTGGACCTCACGGTTGTAGATCTGACGGATCTCCTCGGCGTCGCCGGTGGTGGCGAGCCGTACGGTCACGCCGGGACCCTCGGGCAGGGTGGGACGTTCGGGCACGGGTCGCAGGCTAGGGCGGGCGGATCGGCCGACTGCTTGGGAATCCGGGCCCACGGTCCGCTAGCATCGAACCCCGGTCCGCGGGCTCGCCCGCGCCCGCCCTCTTAGCTCAGTCGGCAGAGCACAGCCATGGTAAGGCTTGTGTCGTGGGTTCGATTCCCACAGAGGGCTCGAGCAGCCGGTTCCGGCCGGTCTCGCCCTGGCGGCGTAGCTCAGATGGTTAGAGCACTCGGCTCATAATCGAGTGGTCGTCGGTTCGAATCCGACCGCCGCTACCAGTCCAACCGCAGTCCAAGCCCAACCGCACCCTGCGAACGCAGGATCGATCACCCCGGAACGACCAGCCCAGAAGAGGTCATGCCATGAGCAAGGCGAAGTTCGAGCGTACGAAGCCCCATGTGAACATCGGGACGATGGGGCATATCGATCATGGGAAGACGACGTTGACGGCGGCGATTTCGAAGACGTTGGCGGAGAAGGGGTTGGCGAAG
>JBJTVH010000066.1:0-52861 GCA_046081125.1 Acidimicrobiales bacterium | reverse complement strand
GACGACGCCGCCTTCCCCGCCAACCACGACGCAGAGCCCAACAACTGCTCACGCACCGCCTCCAGCGCCTTCGCAACCACCCGCGCCACCGCACCCACATGCGCCACCCCGACGGTGCCGGCCTCCACCACCGCCGCCAGTTCGGGCACCGCACCCAACAACTCGGACCGTTCCACCGCGGCCCGCGCCCCGCGATCCGAGCGGGCGCCGTGCTCACGCTGAAACCAACGACCATCCACCCCACCACCCGACCGGGCCAACCCCTCCGCCCGCCGAGTCAACGCCGCATCCACACCCTCCAACCAACCCCGCACCCGCACCAACCACCGACCCGCCTCCCGCAACTCGGCCTCACCCAACACCTCGGCATCGACCGCCAACAACTCCCCAACCGCGTCCTGGATCGCGTCGTGCACCCCACCAGCCATACCGACAGCATAGCGAACACACGTTCCTAATACAAACGTGTGTTCGAACGAGCATGGGCCCTGAGGTCGGCGGCCACGCTCAGGTCAGGCTGAACACGCCCACGCAACGGAGCCGGCAATCGTGACTCCCGAGCTCGTCGCACCCGAGACCGTCACCGTTCCGCCGGTCTCGGTGATGGTCGTCGGCAACGGGAGCGGCCCGAGCGTCGTGGTCGTACCGTTCAAGGTGAGCGTGACCTTCGTGATCGCCAGGTACGAGCCGGGACCGTTGTAGGGACTCGCCTTCACGTCGACGCCCAGGCTCTGGCCGGCGATCGTCGCGCTCGCGATGGTCGCCTCGTAGAGCCGGCCCGAGATCGTGCAGGCGACCGGGGTGGCCACGTTGCCGGCGAGCGCGATCGGGGACGTGAGCGCAACCGTCACCGTCCCCGGTCCGCCTTGGCCGGTCGTGACCTTGCCGGGCAGCGACGTGGACGGCATTCGCCCCGTCGGTGGCACCACGTTGCTCGGCGGCGTGATTCCCGTCGGCGGAGTGCGGCTGCCCGACGCTGCGGTCGCACCCGGGGCGTCGCTGGTCGCCCTGGGTGCCGAACCGGATGCTGCGGGCCCGGACCCGGCGTTCTCGCGCGTCGCCGACGCCTCCGGCCGTTCCTGGCACGCCGTTGCGGCGAGTGCGACGGCGGCCATGACCATCCCCGCACGGAGCCACCCGACCGAGCGGCTCGCCTCGTGTCCCATCCCGTGTCCCATGCGGAACTGCTATGGCGAGGAGCGGCCGCTTCGCGCCGGGGCGTCACCGGGCCCGCGAGTACGACAACGTCGAGTGGGCGCAGAGCACCCCGTCGGCGTCGACGGTGCGGGCGTCCAGGAACGCCACCCGGCGCCCGAGACGCAGCACCTCGGCGGTCGAGGTGACCTCGGTGGTCGCGCCCCGTAGGAAGCTCGTCTTCATCTCGATCGTCACCGCCATGGGCTCCACCCCGACGACGGTCATCACCGCGATCCAGGCCGCCACATCGGCGGCGGCCTCGTAGCCCGAGCCGTGCAACACCCCGCCGGGCCGGAGCAGCTCCGCCCGAAGCGGCAGCCGCACCGCACAGCGCCCGGGCCCGACCGCGACGACCTCGAGCCCCCACCAGCGGCAGAACGCCTCACCGTCGACGACGGCACGAGCCTGTTCGAGCGTCACGGCGGACTCGGCCATCGGCGCAGCGTAGGCAACCGGCGCCGATTGACACCGGGACACCGGGGCGGATCTACTCGCCCGATGGCATCGACGCAGGGGGCGCCGCGAGGCATCGACGCGCCCGCACTGGACCGCTGGTTCGCCGAGCACCTCGACACCGCGGGCTCGCTCACCTATCGCCTCGTGGCCGGCGGGCACTCGTGCCTCACCTACCTCGTCGACGCCGACGACGGCCGGCGGTTCGTGCTGCGCCGCCCGCCGGTCGGGCACGTGCTCGCCACCGCACACGACGTGGTGCGCGAGCACCGGATCATCTCCGCGCTCGCCGACACCGGAGTCCCGGTCGCCCCGGCGCTCGGGGTCTGCGCCGACCCGTCGATCAACGAAGCGCCGTTCTACGTGATGGCCTTCGTCGACGGCGCAGTCCTTCACGACGCCGACACCGCCGCAACCCTCACGCACGAAGCCCGCCAGCGGGCCGCGACCTCACTGGTCGACGTGCTCGTCGCCCTCCACGCCGTCGACCCCGACGCCGTCGGCCTCGGCGATCTGTCCAAGCGCACGGACTACCTCGGCCGGCAGCTCAAGCGGTGGGCGTCGCAGTGGCAGGCCTCGAAGCTGAAGGAAGTTCCGGCGATGGAACGGCTCGAAGCGTGGCTCGTCGCGAACAAGCCCGACGAAGGTCCGTCCGGGATCGCCCACGGCGACTTCCGGCTCGGCAACGCGATCCACGCCCCGGACGGCACGGTGCGGGCGATGCTCGACTGGGAGCTGTGTGCGCTCGGCCCTGCCCAGGCCGATCTCACCTACCTGCTGCGGTCCTGGGTGCTGCCGGGCGAGGCTCGCCGCTCGTCGGTCATGCCCCCGACCTTGGCGGGCGGCTTCCCCGGCCGGGAGGCGCTCGTGGACCGCTACGTCGAGCGGTCGGGGCGGGACCTCGGCGACCTGTCGTACTGGATGGCGTTCCACGCCTGGCGCTCTGCGGCGATCGTGGCCGGGGTGCACGCCCGCTACGTGGCCGGGGTGATGGGCGCCGATCCCGACGAGGCCAAACGCTTCGAGACCGCCGTGGAGGAAGGCGCCGCCGCCGGCCTCCTCGCCGCCGGGATCGCAGACTGAACGCGGCCGGCCGCCGGACGCTCAGTGGCCGATGCCGAGCCGCGCGCCGAGCTCGCCGTGGACGTCGAGCGGTTCGGTCGCCCGTGGGGTCACCACGGCCGTCACCGACACGAAGCCCTCGTGCACCAGCGCCGTGTCGGTGTCCGGCTTGAGCGCCACGCCCCGGGGGGTGACCTCCACCTCGAGCGTGCCGGGAACCGTGCCGACGATCGAGGTGCTGAACGGCCCGAAGGCGCTGATCCGACCCCAGCGTGCCCCGCGCACGCCGGCGATCGGCAGGTTGGGCACGTTGATGTTGAGCGCCGTCTTGCGGGGCAGCTCGACCAGCCACTCCACCGCCGAGCACGCCACCGTCGCCGCCGTCTCCCAGTGCAGGTGCTCGCGCCGGCCGGCCTCGGTCTGGTCCTGGTGCAGGCTGATCGCCGCCCCCGAGATGCCGAGATCGGACCCGGTGAGCACGGCGCCGACGGTGCCCGAGTGCAGCAGGCCCCGGCCGGTGTTCGCGCCCGGGTTGACACCCGACAGCACCAGGTCCGGCCGGGGGCCGAACACCTCGAAGAACCCAAGCAGCGTACACAGCGCGGGCGGCCCGTCGACGCCGTAGGCGAGCACGCCGGGCACGCCGGGCAGCTCGTGGGCGTTCACGGCGATACGGGCACCGTGGGCGAGATGGCCGATCGCTGCACCCGAGCCGGAGCGCTCCTCGGCCGGCGCGACGACCACGACGTCATGGCCGGCGTCGGCGAGCGCCCGGGCGAGCGCGGCGATGCCGGGCTGGTCGACCCCGTCGTCGTTCGTGACCAGGATCCGTCGTGCGTTACCCATCGTGTCCCCCTTGCCGGCGGCCGGTATCGCCGTTGGCGTGTGCTCGGCTCGGGGACCGTAGGCAACCTAGGGTGGAGCCGTCGACCGAGGGGATCGACCGAGGGGATCGAGCGAGGGCACGCATGACTACCGCCGCACGCGCCACCGACACCGGCGAGGTCGACCTCGTCGTGGTCGGCGCCGGCTTCGCCGGCATGTACCAATTGCACCGGGCCCGCAGCCTCGGCCTGCGCACGATCGTGTACGAGGCCGGCGACGGAGTGGGCGGCACCTGGTACTGGAACCGCTACCCGGGGGCGCGCTGCGACGTCGACAGTGTGGAGTACTCGTACTCGTTCTCCGAGGAGCTCGAGCAGGAGTGGTCCTGGAGCGAGCGCTACGCCACCCAGCCGGAGATCCTGCGTTACGCCGAGCACGTCGCGGACCGCTTCGACCTGCGGCGCGACATCCGCTTCGCCACCCGGGTGACGGCAGCCCATTTCGACGACGCCAACGGTCGCTGGACGATCCGCACCGACGCCGGGGACGAGGTGCGGACCCGGTTCGTCGTGCTCGCCACCGGTTGCCTGTCGTCGACGAACACGCCCGATCTGTCGGGCCTCGCCACGTTCGCCGGCACGACGGTGCACACCGGGAACTGGCCGGCGGGCGGGGTCGACCTTGCCGGTAAGCGGGTCGGCATCATCGGGACCGGCTCGTCGGCGATCCAGGCCATCCCGGTCATCGCTGCGCAGGCGGCGCATCTCACCGTGTTCCAGCGCACCCCCCAGTACTCGCTTCCGGCAGGGAACCGCCCGCTCGACCCGGCCGAGGTCGCCGAGATCAAGGCCGACTATCCCGGGTTCCGGGTCCGCAACCGGGCGATGAACGGCGCGCACAGCGCCCGCTACGGCCGGCCGGCCAAGGGGCTGTGGGCGGACACGGCCGAGGCCCGGGACGCCGAGTTCCGGTTCCGGTGGGCGCGCGGCGGGGTGCAGTTCCTCAGCGCCTACGACAACCTGCTGATCGACGCAGGGGCCAACGAGGTGGCCGCCGAGTTCGTGCGCGACCAGATCCGAGCGACGGTCGCCGATCCGGAGGTCGCCGAACGGCTGCTGCCCGACACGGTGATCGGCTGCAAGCGGATCTGCATCGACGACGGCTACTTCGCCGCGTACAACCGCCCGAACGTCACCCTGGTCGACCTGCGCGAGGACCCGCTCGAGACGATCACGGCCGCCGGGGTCGTCGCCGGTGGCGTCGAGCACCCGCTCGACGTGCTCGTGCTGGCGACGGGGTTCGACGCGATGACGGGAACGGTGCTGCGCATCGATCTGCGCGGCCGCGCCGGGGCCCGCCTGGCCGACGCCTGGGCGGCGGGACCGCGCACCTACCTCGGCCTCGGCGTGCCGGGATTCCCCAACCTGTTCTTCGTGACCGGCCCGGGGAGCCCGTCGGTGCTGACGAACATGATCATGGCGATCGAGCAGCACGTCGATTGGATCAGTGATTGTCTCGCCTATCTCGACGCCCACGGCGTCACGCAGATCGAAGCGACCGAGGCCGCAGTCGAGTCGTGGGTGGACCACGTCAACGCCGTGGCCGGTGCGACGCTGTTCCCGTCCTGCAACTCCTGGTATCTCGGAGCGAACATCCCGGGCAAGAAGCGGGTGTTCATGCCGCTGCTCGGGTTCCCGCCCTACGTCGAACGCTGTGACGAGGTGGCCGCTTCGGGCTACACCGGGTTCGCGCTCACCTGACGGGCGCGTTCCTCGTTCACAACCCGTTCGCGGCCGCCTCGGCGATCGTGATGTCTTGATCCGGGGAACCACCGGAGACCCCGATCGCCCCGACGACCGCGCCGTCGACCACGAGCGGTGTGCCGCCGCCGAGCAGGGTCACGCGCGGCATGCTCACGAGCGCCTGGACGAGGGCCGGTTCCTCGGACACCGACGCCCACGCCGTGTCGGTCGGGATGCCGTTGAGCTGCGTCACCGTCCAGGCCTTGTCGTGCGCGAGTTGCATCGACAGCACCGGCGCCCCATCCATACGCACCGCAGCGACCGGGTTACCACCCGGATCACACACGGCCACGCACACGGCGACCTGCTGGCCTGCGGCGACGGCCAGCGCCGTCTCGATGACCGACAACGCGCCGTCGAGGCTGATGGACGGTGTCGCACGGGTGGATGGCATGGTCGCTGCTCCTCGGGTGGGCCGAGGACCGTCATACTCGCGTAGGGACGCGATCGGGCCAGGATGGAGCCATGAAGCTCTCCGTCGAGTTCCCGAGCGTGTCCTACCGGGAGGGTCCGGCCAAGGTGATCGCGCTCGCGCAGGCCGTCGAGGCGATCGGTTTCGACGATCTCGCCGTGTTCGATCACGTCGTGATGGGCTACCCGACCGCGACCCGTCGGGCACCGATGTACCCGCCCCAGATGCCGATCCTCGAAGCGCTCGTCACCTTGGGCTTCATCGCTGCCGTGACCACCCGGGTCACCTTGTCGACCGAGGTGCTCGTCCTGCCCCAACGCCAGGCGGTGCTCGTGGCGAAGCAGGCGTCGACGATCGACACGCTGTCGGGAGGTCGGCTCCGCCTCGGGGTCGGGGTGGGCTGGCAAGAAGCCGAGTACGAGGCGCTCGGCGAAGACTTCCACCAGCGGGGCCGGCTGCTCGACGACGCCGTCGGGGTGCTGCGCGCGTGCTGGGCGGACGAGCGGATCGAGGCCGGCGGTGCCCGGTTCCGGGCCGAGGCGATCGCCATGGAGCCCAAACCGCCGCAGCGTGCCCGCCTCCCGCTGTGGTTCGGCGGGTTCGCGCCGGCGGCGCTGCGGCGGGTGGGCGCCGTCGGGGACGGCTGGATGGCCTCGATGCTCGGCGAGCCTGCACAGATGCGCAGCGCGATCGCAGAGATCCACCGGCATGCCGACGCGGCCGGCCGGGACCAGGCCGCCATCGGGTTGCAGGCGATGCTCGCGCCGCCGCCACGCGACGCTGCCGGGAAGGCGTTCTACCGGGAGCGCGAGCGGGTGGTGCACCGTGCCGAGGAGGCGGCGTCGCTGGGGTTCGGGTGGGTGGCGTTGAACGCCACGGCGATCTTCCAGGCCGGCGCCCGTTCGGTCGACGCGATCGCCGACGAGTTGGCCTCGCTGCACACGGCCCTACGGGCGGCGCTGGGCTGAACGACCTCCCGGTTCGGCAGGGCGCCGTCAAGGTTGCGGCGGGCTCCCCGCAAGTCCGCGACCGGGCCGTACAGGCCGAGGTGGACCCCGCCGAAACGTTGATGTGCGACGCCGCCTGCTGACGCTGTGGTCCCTGTCCGTCGTCCTGGTTCCCGCCCTCGGCGCGGGCGTCGCGTCGGCCGCTCCCCCCGCCGCGCCGCCGACGGCTCCGCCGACGACGGCCCGGCCTGCGACGACGACTCCGCCGACGACGACACGGCCCGCGACGACGGCTCCGCTCCCACCCGGCGCAAAGGCGTCGTTCCTGGTGACCTACCGCGACGGAGTCGACGCCTTGGGCGAGGCAGCCAAGCTGCGCAGCGGGGGCAAGCCGGTCGGGCGGGTGTTCAACCGGGCGTTGACCGGGGTGCTCGTCGAACTCACCGAAGCCGACGCCGCAGCGCTGGCCCGCGATCCGCGAGTGGTGCGGGTCGAACGGGACGCACCGGTGCGGCTGAGCGCGACCCAGAACGGCGCCCCGTGGGGTCTCGACCGTGTCGACCAGCGCGCTGGTGCCCTCGACGGTCGGTTCACCTACCCCGACAGCGCCGGCGCCGGCGTGCGGATCTACGTCGTCGACACCGGGGTGCGCACGAGCCATGCCGAGTTCGTCGGTCGGACCTCGGCCGGCATGTCGTTCATCAGTGACGGCCAGGGCACGAACGACTGCAACGGGCACGGCACCCACGTCGCAGCGACGGCAGCGGGTTCGACGTACGGGATCGCGAAGAGTGCCACGGTCGTGCCGGTCCGGGTGCTCGACTGCACCGGGTCAGGCACCTGGTCGGGTGTGGTCGCCGGCCTGGACTGGATCGCTGCCAACAACAACGGGGCGCCGGCCGTGGCGAACCTGTCGCTCGGTGGCAGCGCCAGCGCCACGATCGACGCTGCGATCGGCCGCCTGTTTACCTCCGGCGTCACCGTCGTGGTGGCAGCGGGGAACTCGAACGCCGACGCCTGCGGGTTCTCGCCGGCCCGGGTGCCCGCCGCGCTGACCGTGGCGGCCACCCAGAACGGCGACGCTCGGGCGTCGTACTCCAACACGGGTACGTGCGTCGACCTGTTCGCGCCGGGTACGTCGATCACGTCGGCGTGGTCCACGTCGGATACTGCGACCGCCACGATCTCGGGCACGTCGATGGCCTCGCCCCACGCCGCCGGCGCCGCAGCCGTGGTGCTGGGCGCCACGCCCGGACTCACCCCGGCGCAGGTCGCAGACCGTGTGGTTGCCGCCGCAACGACCGGAGTGGTGACCGCAGCGGGCACCGGGTCGCCGAACCGGCTGCTCTACGTCGGGATCGATACCGGCTCGCCGCCGCAGACGACCACCACCACGGCTCCGCCTTCGACGACCGTGCCGCCGTCGACGACCGTGCCGCCGTCGACGACCGTGCCGCCGTCGACGACGACCACGGCTCCGCCGTCGACGACGACGACCACGGCTCCGCCGTCGACCACGACGACCACGCGGCCGCCGTCCACGACGGTGCCGGTGCGCCCCGTGCCGGCCGCGTTCGGCAAGATCGGTCCGACCCGGGGCGCGACGAACGTGCCCCGCATCGTGACGCTGTCGTGGGCGTCGTCGGCCCGGGCGGCGTACTACGAGGTGTGTATCGACACGTCGGACAACGGTCGCTGCGACGGGCAGTGGTACCGGCTGTCGGGCACCCGTGCGGCGTTCCTCACCCGGTCCGGCACGACGTACGCCTGGCAGGTGCGAGCCGTCGCCGCCGGTGGCACCACGATGGCTGACAACGGCACGTGGTGGACGTTCACCACCGCCCGGTGAGTTCGATCGCTCAGCCGGCCGCGCCCTGGATGGCCCGCAGGACCAGCCGGAACGGCCCGACCTGCTTGTCGAGGATGTACAGCGCCAACCGGTCGACCGCCCCGGGGTCGATCCGGCCGCCGCCGGCCCGTGGGTTCAGGAACCGGTCCACCGGGGCGAAACGGTCCCAGCGGGCCGTGACCGAGCCCTCGCCCGAGGGTGCGGTGATCCGCTGGATCCACCCTTGGGTCCCGGTGAACACCTGCACCACGTAGACCTTCCCGTCGCCGGCGAGGTCGAACCGCAGGCCGGGCGCCGCCGACCAGACCTGCACGAGCGCCGGGTCGAGCAGCGGACCCTGGAGCGAGGCGAAGCCGCCGTTGTTCTCCAGCGACACCGTCCCGCTGAACACGAGACCGGCCGGCTCCCACCGGACGCTCGACCGGGAGCGCCCGCCCATCACCGGGTCGTCCCGGGTGATCCAACCGTCCACGGCGGCCCGGTCGTCGAAGCTGAGGCGGTCGTCGGCCGTCGGCCCGAGGGACGGCAAGGTCGGTGCAGCGGTCGAGAGCGTCGTGGTCGAAACCGGCATGGTCGAAGCCGGGGCGCTTGAGACCGGAGTGCTCGAAACAGGGATGGTCGAAACCAAGCTGTTCGGGGCCGCGGCGACGGACACCGACACCGGGAGCAACGGCGTGGAGGTCACCTCGTTGCCACGAGCGCATCCAGCCAAGATCCCCATCAGCACCAGGCCGGCCAGGATGCCGGCTCGCAGGACCGGTGAGCGAGACACGCCCGATGCTGGCACGCCGGTGCGGCGCCACCTCGAACGGTGCGGGGTATCCGGACGCACGTCACGAGCACCGGCCCAGCGCCCCGGCCCGCGCGCCGGGGGGGGGCATACGGGCGCCGCCGGCCAGGACGTGGGAGGGTGGGAGGCGAAAGGAAGCCCCCCGATGACCGAACTCCCGCCCCCCACGTTCAGCGCGCTCGGGCTGCCGCCCGCGCTGGTGGCCACCGTGACCGATCTCGGCTACGAGGAGCCCACGCCGATCCAGGCGGCGGCGATCCCGGCGATGGCTTCCGGACGCGACGTGCTCGGACGGGCGGCGACCGGGACCGGAAAGACGGCGGCGTTCGCGTTGCCGGTGTTGGCTCGACTGGGCGATTCGCCCAGAGAGGTCGTCGAGCCGATGGCGATGGTGCTCGTGCCCACCCGGGAGCTGGCGATCCAGGTGTCCGAAGCGATGCATCGCTACGGTCGGCGGTCGGGCGCACGGGTCCTCCCGGTGTACGGGGGGCAGCCGATCGGTCGGCAACTCCGGGAGTTGGCCCGAGGGATCGACGTCGTGGTGGCCACGCCCGGCCGGGCACTGGACCATCTCGAACGGGGCAGCCTGCGGCTCGACGCCATCGAGGTGGTCGTGCTCGACGAGGCCGACGAGATGCTGGACATGGGGTTCGCCGACGACATCGAGGCGTTGCTGTCGTCGGCGCCCGAGCAGCGTCAGACCGTGTTGTTCTCGGCCACCTTGCCGGCGCGGCTCGGCTCGATCGCCCGGCGACACCTGCGTGAACCGGTGTCGATCGAGATCGCCCAGGTCTCGACGACGGCGGCGGGCGCGCCGCTGGTCCGCCAGGTCGCCTACGTCGTCGGTCGTGTCCACAAGGCGGCCGCGCTCGGCCGGATCCTCGACGTCGAGGCACCGGGCGCAGCGCTCGTGTTCTGCCGCACGCGCACCGAGGTCGACGAACTGACCGAGACGCTCAACGGCCGCGGCTATCGGGCCGAGGCGCTCCACGGGGGTATGGACCAGACCCAGCGCGACCGCGTGATGGGCCGTCTGCGCTCCGGGGTGGCCGAGCTGCTGATTGCGACCGACGTGGCGGCCCGCGGGCTCGACGTGGACGTTCTCACCCACGTGGTGAACTTCGACGTTCCCTCGGCGCCGGAGGCCTACGTGCACCGGATCGGCCGGGTCGGGCGCGCCGGGCGTGAGGGTACGGCGATCACGTTGGTCGATCCACGGGAGCACCGTCTCCTCAAGAACCTCGAGCGCGCCTCGGGCCGTCCGATCGCCGTGGAGAAGGTGCCCACGGTCGCCGACCTGCGGGTCCGGCGGCTCGAGCTCACCCGGGCCGCGGTGCGCGAGGCGGTGCTCGCCGGCGGGCTCGACCACCTGCAGGTGATCGTCGATGCGCTCGCCGAGGAGTTCGACATCGTCGAGATCGCGTTGGGGGCCCTGCGGATCGCGCACGAAGCCACCGTCGGCCCCGATGCCGGGGCGGACGAGGAGATCCCCGAGCCGTTCGTGCGCAAGGCCCGCGAGGCGGGCCCCGCCGACCGGTCCGAGCGCGGCGGGTCTTCCGGGCGCGAGGGCGGGTACGACGGGGGCCGGGCGGAGCGACCGGGCCGCCCGGCGGGTCGGGCGGCGGCCGAGGGCATGACTCGGCTGTTCATCGGGCTCGGCCGAGAGGCGGGCATCCGCCCGCAGGACCTCGTCGGGGCGATCGCCGGGGAATCCGGGTTGCGGGGCAATCAGATCGGCGCCATCCAGGTCACGGACCGCTTCTCGCTCGTCGAGGTGCCGGCCCGTGAGGCCGACGCCGTGATCCGGGCTTTGCGGGGGGCGATGATCCGCGGCCGCAAGGCGACCGTTCGTCACGATCGCGAGACGGGCGGCCCGGACCGGGGCGCGTCGAGCCGAGGCCCGATCCGGGCGCGCCGGCATCGCTGAGGGCGGGCGGGGTTCGCAGGCGCGCCGGGTCAGTCGCTGACGAACCGGAAGTTGCGGCCCAGGTAGTCGACGAAGCTCGGCGACACTCCCTCTGCGAGCAGCACCTCGCGTGGCACGGGTGCCCGTTGCGGCTCGAAGTCGGGGTCCGCTGCGTACCGCGCCGGGTAGTCGTGGTGCAGGATGCCGACCCGGCCGAGCACGGCGACGTCGACCCCGAGGTCCAGCACGTGGCGGACGTCGGCGGGCGTGTGGATCTTCCCGGCGACGCCGAGTCGAACGTCGGCCCGGGGCAGCTCGGCGAACCACTCGGTGAGCGTGCGCCCGTGGAAGGCCTCCTCGACCGGCTGCTTGTTCACGTCCCACAGCGACAGGTCGATCAGGTCGACCGACCCGGTGTCGACCAGCGCCGCGTACAGCTCCCGGATCTCGGCGAGGTGCATGCCGAACCGCTCAGGCGACAGGCGCACGGCAAGGGCGAGGCCGTCGCCGCAGGTGGCTCGGATGCCGTGCACGATCTCGAACAGCAGCCGACTCCGGTTCTCCCAGGACCCGCCGTAGCGATCGCTGCGCCGGTTGAGCTCGTCGGAGAGGAACTGGCAGATCAGGTATCCGTGGGCACCGTGGAGCTCCACGCCGTGGAACCCGGCCCGCTCGGCCCTGGCCGCTGCGGCGACGAAGTCGGCGACCACCTGCTCGACCTCGGCGGTCGTCAGCGCCCGGGCGCCGGTGGCCGGATCGTCCGACGGGCACACCGGCGCCGAGCCGATCAGTGCTGCGGGTGAACGGTTTCCGGCGTGGTGCAGCTGCACGTAGGAGACCGTGCCGGTGGCGTTCAGGTCGGTTGCGAGCCGAGTGAGGCCGTCGAGGTGCTCGTCGCCGAACACCCCGAGCTGTCCCGGGAATCCCTGGCCGACCGCTTGCACGTGAGCGGCGCAGGTCATGGTCAGACCGAAACCCCCGCGGGCCCGCATCGTGAGCCAGTGGTGTTCGTCGTCGGAGAGGGTGCCGTCGGCGTGGCTCTGCTCGTTCGTCAGCGGGGCGAGCATGAACCGGTTGGGCATCGCCGGTCCCCGTCGGAACGTGACCGGATCGAGCGGCGAAGACATCGAGACCCCTCCTGCGGAGCCCCCCGGCGGGGGCGGCGGCACCCTAGGGCAACCCGGGGTAGGTTCCCGGTGTGAAGTTCGGTCTCGCGTTCGCCAGCAGCATCGGGTTCGAGCACGACGCGGCCATGGCCGTGTGCCGTGCGGCGGAGGCGGCCGGGTTCGAGTCGTTGTGGGGTGGCGAGCACGTGGTGCTGCCCGGGCGGATCGAGTCCCCGTATCCGTACACCGCCGACGGGAAGATCCCGGCGGCGAACGACACCCCGATCCCGGACCCGTTGATCTGGCTGGCGTTCGCAGCGGCCGCCGCGCCGACCCTGCGTCTGGGCACCTGCATCCTGATCGTGCCCCAGCGCAACCCGTTGGTGCTGGCGAAGGAGCTCGCCACGCTCGATCGCCTCAGCGGCGGTCGGGTGGAGCTGGGCCTCGGGGTCGGGTGGCTCCAGGAGGAGTTCGACGCCCTCGGCGTGCCGTGGGAGCGGCGAGGCGCCCGCAACGACGAGTACGTCGCTGCGATGCGGGCGCTGTGGGCCGGGCCGCTCGCGGAGTTCCACGGTGAGTTCGTCGACTTCGATCCGGTCACCTGCAGCCCGAGGCCCGTCCAGGCGTCGATCCCGATCCTCGTCGGGGGCGACACCGACGCGGCGATCGCACGCGCCGTGCGCATCGCCGACGGGTTCTTCCCCGGTGAGGGTGACGCCGCCCGGCTCGGGGCATTGATCGGGAAGGTGCGCACGGCGGCCGAACGGGCCGGACGCGATCCCGCCGGCATCGAGATCAACGCCATGTTCGGCCAGCAGATGGCCGATCCGCTCGCCGGGATCGAGCAGTTCGAGGCGCTCGGCGTGGGCCGGGCGATGGTGCCGGCGTTCTTCTTCGCCGGCCCCGGCGGGCTCGATCGGCTCGCCGAGTTCGGCGAGCGGGTCGTGCGGCCGGCGAGCGCCTAAGCCCCGGCCCGGCGCTCGCTCACCGGTAGCCGCACAAAACAAGGACGTGCTGCCCGGGCGCAGCGCGTAGCCTTGCGCCATGCTGTCGCGCGCTTCTCAGGCGAGTCGCCGACCGGAGTGGCGTGCCCGAACAGAGGTCGCGCCCCGGGCTAGCGGCCGCGTCGGAACCGCCTCGGATCGTTTGTTGCTCCTGCAACGTCAGGCCGGCAACCGCGCAGTTCAGCGGCTCCTCGATCCTGAGCAGCCGGTCAACGAGCTTCGCTTTCGCGTGAGCAACGCGACGGGTATCGACGTGACGGACGTACCCGTGCGAGCGCACGCACCGGACGTTCCGTCCCCCATGCTCGGCATGGCGTACGCCGACGAGGTTGCGTTGCGGGGTGGTGTCATATCCGCAGACGAACGCCATGTCGCGGCGCATGAACTCGCCCACCTTGCGCTCGGCGAGCCCGCTGCGACGACCCGGGCCGAACGTGAACGGGCTGCCGATGCGGCTGCGCACCGTGCACTCACGCAGCCGAGCTCTCGCGGGTCGTGGTCCGCCCGCCCTTCGTCGTCGGCACTTCGGACAACGCACTACTTCGATCCTCGGTTTCACCGCGCTTCGGTGGTGAACGCTTTGGCCGGGCCTTCGGGAGGAGGGTTTACCGCCGAGGAGATCGGGATGATCTACCAGGCCAACTGGGAGCGTGATTTGTCCCAGGTCCATCCGGCGCTCGCCAACGTCATCTCGTCCTGGAAGCGGGTGAAGCTTGCCGCCGCCGATCACGACACGCCCGGTCCGGATCGCGAGCGCGTCGTGGCCACGGCCGAGCGGGATTTCATGAGCGTGTGCAGCGCGCTGCTCGACCAGGTCGAGGTGATGGGGGTCGACGCGTTCAAGACCACACGCTCGTTCGGGGGGTATGCCTTCTGGGAGCACATGGACAACCCTGGTGACAGCACGAACGAGCTGGTGCGGTTCATCGAACAGCGCCGGGTCGAGCTCACTATTCCGGCCGATGTCACCCATCCGCACCTGTTCATTTCCCGTGAGTACATCAAGCAGATGCTCATCGAGGCGGTTGCCCTTGCGTTCCCGGACACTCCACTCACGGGAACAGCTGCAGATGCGGCCGCGGCTTCACGCAGTCGGCTGGCGGTCATCCGGCCCGAGGCCGACCGTCTCGAGCGCTCCTCTCGTGCGTCGGGGGGAGACTCGGCGCCGGTCGGCGCCGAAACCGCTGCGCACGTGCGCACGGCTCATCCCGACACATCGACGCTCTCGACGGGGGCACCGGCTGCATCCTTCGAGCGACTCGGGCGAGCATCCCATGCGTTGGAGGACTTCTGGTCGCACTCGAACTTCATCGAGATGGCCATCGGCGAGGCCCGCTTCAACAGCGGACTCGCCGAACTCGAACAGTCCGAGAGCCTCACGACGGCGACGTTCGGTCCGACGGACGAGACGCATGCGATTGCCCACAAGGTCCGTGGGCTGGCTGACGAGATCGCCGCCGAACTGCCGCTCCTGCGCCACCTGGGCAGCCGCGGCGACCTCCCGTCGGCTGCGGACGTACGAGCGGGCGATCTATCGCCGCCGGCAGACGAGTCCCAACACGACGAGACCGGCACCCTGGGGCACCTGTTTCGGGCGGCCGGTCAGCGTGGTCTCGGAGCGGCCGGCCTTCGGGACCCCGCAGTGGCGGGCGCGATCGCTGGTGGCGCAGGGACCGGATGGCTGCGCGAGCAACTCGGTGCCGACAACCCGAACAATCACTGGCTCTTGCGGAACTTGGGCGGCGGAGTGGCCGGCGGGCTGGGTGCCGTCGGAGGCTTGGTCGGCGGAGCGATTGTCGGGGCCGGAACCGGCTATGCCGAAGGTGTGTCCGCAGCCGGACACGCAGTCGACGGCGACGGCGAGCACACGTGGCTCGGAGCGCTCGCGGCCGGCGCCGGCGGAGTCGGCGGCCTCGTGACAGGTGCGGTCTCGGGTGCGGTGGGCGGCACGTGGGGTTCGTTGACCGCACATGATGACGGCTCCGGGGCTGTTGCCGGTGCGCTCTCGGGCGCTCGCGCCTTCGGGGATGGGGCCCTCTCCGGTTTGGCGCTCGATTACCTGCTGAGTGCGGACGGGGTCGCCCTGCTCCGTTCGATCGCCGAACGCATGGAGCACGAGACTCGCGACACGATCGCAGGAGCCACGCCTGGTGCTCCTGCGGCGGGCTCACATTCCCTGCTTGCCAAGGACCAGCCTGGTCACGACGACGACACGTTCGATCAGCTTCGGACTGCGAAGTTCGAGCTTGCGCAGGCACTGTCGGCCGCCGCCGATCGAATGATCATCGGCGAGATGCGAGCGGCCCTCGCAGAGCCGAGCGCGACCGGAGCAACCACCCGGGTCGACGCCATCGCTGCCCGGCTCGACGAGCTGATCAGTGCGCCAACCGAGTCCCACCCCCTGTGGGCCACCATTGCCGAGCATCGAGCTCGCTTGGAGGAGGCGCTGACGGCCCACTACCGGCAATGTGTCCCCTAGGAACCCGATTCGTGCGGAGGTGCAGTCGTCACGCCGGGTGCGGCCACGTTCATCGATGACACGGCCCCGGCCGCTGCCGCGTCAGGCGCCCTTGCCGCCGACCGTGCGCAGGAAGGTGAGCTGCGGCCGGCCCTCGGTGAGCCCGGCGAGCGACTTGCCGAAGCTCTTCATGAACTCGCTCGCGCCGTGCGCAGCGAGCGACGCGTCGTCGGCGTAGCGCTCGTAGAACCACACGCCGTTCTCGTCGGCGGTGTCCTCGTGCAGCAGGTAGACGAGGGTGCCGGGCTCGGTCTCGGCGTTGGCGAGCGCACCCTGCAGCGCAGCGATGAGCTCGGCGCGCTTACCCGGGGCGGCGGTGATCTTGGCGATGATGGCGGGGCCGGACATGGACGCCGACCGTAGCCGTCCGCACGGTGCCTTCACCGGGCCTACCGCCCGGCGAGGCCGAGTTGTCGGGCGGCCCGGTCGGCGGCGTCCCGGCCGGCGACGTGGCGCACCACGAGCAGCCCGTCGAGGAGTGCGATCGCTGCGCTCGCCTCGGCCCGCCGGCGGGCCGGTGTCCCGGTGAGCAAGGTGGCCGCCCACGCGATCCAGGCGTCGAGCAGCACGGGCACGACGCTGCGGTAGGGCTCCCGGCGCGCCGCGGCAAGGCCGAGGGCTTCGAGGAACACGGCGAAGGTGGCGTCGGCCTCGGGGCCGTCGAGCGCCCGCCACGCGGTGCGAGCGAGCGAGCGATGGTCGGCTGCGGGCGCGGTGAAGGCCGGGGCGAGGACCGCCTGGAGCTGGGTGCCCACCTCGCCGAGGACGGCGGTCACGAGGTCCTGCTTGGTGGGCAGGTAGTAGACGACCATCCGATCGCTGATCCCGAGCTGTGCGGCGACCCGGCCGAAGCTCAACGCGCTCAGCCCCTCGCCGAAGGCGACGGCGACGGCGCCGGCGAGCACCTCCTGGCGGGAGTGTTTGGGCCCCATCGCCGTGGAGGTTACCGAGGCATCCCGGGTACCATACGTAGCAGTCACTACAACACAGGGGGATGCCGTGCCCGACAACGTGCGCCGATCGACTTCAGGGGTGGCTCGATGAGCCTCGATGCGGCAGCAGCGTCCGAGCTGTTTCGCCGTCCCCCCGACCGCTTCGTCGCCACCGCAGCCGGCGAAGTGGCCTACCGGGTCGTGGGTCAGGGGCCCGACGTGTTGTTCGTGCACGGTTGGCCGGCGTCGAGCGCGACGTTCCGCGCGCTGCTCCCCCACCTGGTCGAGCACGTCACCTGCCATCTCATCGATCTGCCCGGCGCGGGCTCGAGCCGGTTCGATCGCTCGACGACGCTGACGCTCGACGAGCACATCCGGACCGTCGCCGGCGTGTTCGAGGCGCTCGGCCTCACCCGGGTCGCGGTCGTGGGTCACGACAGCGGCGGCATGATCGCCCGCCATGCGCTCGCCGGCGACCCCCGGGTGTCGGCGATGGCGTTGATCGACACCGAGCAACCCCAGGGCTCGACGTGGCGGTTCCGGGCGTTCCTGGCCGGTCGTCACCTGCCCGGCTACGGCGCAGCGCTCGGATGGATCGCGGGACGGCACCGATTGCGGCGCAACGGATTGCTGCTCGGCGGTGCGTTTCGTGACCGATCCCTGCTCGACGGCGAGTTCGACGAGTTCTTCCTTGCGCCGCTGCGGCGCTCGGCCGACCATCGCTGGGCCGCACAGCAGCTCGTGCGGAGCTTCCGCTACGAGCTCGTGCGCGCCCTCGGCGCGTTGCACGCCCGCATCGACGTACCCGTGCAACTGGTCTGGGGTGAGCACGACGCGTTCTTCCCGGTCGAGCGCGCCCGAGCGATGGTGGGCACCTTCGCCGACGCACGCCTCGCGGTGATCGCAGGGGCGGCGCTGTTCCCGCACGAGGAGCGCCCCGAAGCCGTGGCCGCTGCGCTGCTGCCCGTGCTCACCGGGCGGTCCTCCCCGTCGTGAGGGGCGCTCAGTGGTCGGCGCTCACCTTGCGCAACGCCGCTGCGTTCATGCAGTAGCGCAGCCCGGTCGGAGGCGGGCCGTCCGGGAAGACGTGGCCGAGATGGGCGTCGCACACGCTGCAGATCGTCTCGACGCGCACCATGCCGTACGCCCGGTCGATGTGGTAAGCGATCACGTCATCGGCCACGGGCGCGGTGAACGACGGCCATCCGGTGCCCGATTCGAACTTTTCGGCGGCATCGAACAGCAGGGTCTCGCAGCACACGCACGTGTACTGCCCGGGCTCGAACCGGCTGCACATGTCGTTGCTGAAGGCCCGCTCCGTCCCGGCGTGGCGGGTCACCTGGTACGAGAGCGGCTCGAGCAGCGACCGCCATTCTTCGTCGGTTCGCTCGACCCGCCGTGGCGGGATCGCATTGCCGTCCTGGGCCAAGCGCACGACGTCTGCCCACGTGGTCATGACCCGGGACCCTACCCAGGGCCGTCCGACGGCAGCATGCCGGGCCGCTCCGAGCGAGGCGAGCGGTCGTAGAACCGGCGCTTCGCAGCGAGCGCCACGTAGACGAGGCCGACGAGGACGGGCACCTCGATCAGCGGCCCGACCACCCCGGCCAGCGCCTGGCCCGAGGAGACTCCGAACACCCCGATGGCGACCGCGATCGCGAGCTCGAAGTTGTTCCCGGCTGCCGTGAACGCGACCGATGCGTTGCGGTCGTACGGCAAGCCGAGACGGAACCCGACGGCGAACGAGCCGAACCACATGACGGCGAAGTAGGCGAGCAACGGCAGCGCGATGCGGGCCACGTCGAACGGGCGGCCGGTGATCGTCTCGCCCTGGAGGGCGAACAGGATCACGATGGTGAACAGCAAGCCGTAGAGGGCGATCGGCCCGATGCGCGGGCAGAACCGCCGGTCGTACCAATCGGCACCCTTCGCCGCCACCCCGATCAGACGGGTGCAGAAGCCGGCCAGCAGCGGGATGCCGAGGAAGATCACCACGCTCTTGGCGATCTCGCCGACGGTGACGTCGACCTGCTGTGTTTCCTCGACCACGACGACCGGCTGCTGCCGGGTGCGTTCGCGGCCGGCCTGCAGTCGTTGGTCGATGCGCCGGGTCTCGCCTGGTCGGCGGGGATGGCGCGGCTCATCGACGAGGACGGCGCCGTGATCGGCCTGCCCTGCGAGAGCGTCCGACCGGTCGCACCAGCGTGGAGCGGCTCCTGCGGCGATCATGGATCGTGCCGCCCGCCGTCGTGCTGGTGAGCGCCGACGCCTTCCGTGCCATCGGGGGGTTCACCCCCGGCCTGCGCTTCGTGGAGGACCTGGACTTCTACCTGCGCCTGTCCCGGCACACCGACGCCGCCGAGCACCAGGCGGTGATCGCCGAGTACCGGATGCACCCCGGTGGGGGCGGCGGCGGCAACGTCGCCGACAACCAGGAGTTGCTGCTCCAATACCTGGCCGAGCAGGCGACGTGGACCGCTGCGGACCCGATTCTCGAGCGCGCCCGCCGTGACGGCCTGGCGTACCGGCAGCGCGAGATCGATCGCGTCAACCGGTACTTCGTCCTGCGGGACCGCGCGCAACAGCGGCGCTGGCTCGCAGCGGTGCCCGCGGGGGTCGACCTTGCGATCCACCACCCTCGCTCGCTGCGCGACGTCGCCGGGTTGTGGGCACGAGCGATCCGACCGAGAACGCGCGCGACACCCGGGTCCCGCTGAGTTGCGCCGAACGGCGTGCGTCGTCGAGCCCGATCACCCGGTGGGGACGAATCGCCGCAGTATCGTGTGGGGCCGCCGTCCGCGACCGATGGAGCCTGTATGACGATGCCGTCCCCACGCCGGGCCGCACGACGCGACGGAGGATCCCGGATCGGGCGCCGCCATGCCCTGCTCGGCGTCGTCCCCTTGCTTCTCGCGGCGTGCGGCGGATCGTCGGACGCGGGCGGGGCGGCGGCGAGCGCCCGCGTCGGCAACGCGTGCACGAAAGACCGGGCCTTCGGGTTCGGCGACGGGATGATCACGGTCTGCTCGGGCGGGCGCTACCGCTACGCCCTGCCGGAGGACCTGCCGCCGGCGCTGGCGGGCGGTTACGCCAAGCGACCCGAGTGGTACCCGACGCTCGCCCAGATCTTCGGACCCAAGGTGGACGAGTGCACCGGGGGCCCGGTGCGGTTCAGCCAGCCGGTGATCGAACCGGCGAAGGTCACCCGCTCGGTGCCGGCCGGGATGATGATCTACGACCACGTGACCCCGATCGACCATCTCTACATCGGCATCACGGCGCTCGACCGGCCGGCGAGCGAGCGGGCCGCCGACGCCGCCACGATCCGGGTTCCCGCCGCCGGCACGGTGATCGAGGTGAGCAGCCTCGGATCGCCCACATCGAACCGTGTCACGGTCGTGCATGGTTGCGGGATCGTCTCGGTGTTCATGGTGGTCAACCGCCTCACCGGCGTCCTGGCGCCGTATGTGGACGAGGTGCGCTCGAAGGGTGCCGCGGCGGTGTCGTTGGCCGTGCGGGCCGGCGACGAGATCGGCACCCAGACCGACAACCCGCTCGATTTCAACATCTTCGACGGCGCGACCTGGTTGCCCCGATTCGCCAACCCGTTCTCCTACGCTGCGGGCGAGGCGTGGAAGCCGTACACCGCCGACCCGTTCCCGCTGTTCACCAACGGCGCCGGGGACGCGCTGAAAGCGGGCGTGCAGCGCGTGGTCGAGCCGCGCTGGGGCGTCATCGACCGTGACGTGCCGGGCACGGCGGCTGGGAGCTGGTTCATCGACGGCACGATCGGTTACAACGGGATTCCCGTCGAGCTGGTGCGCGCCGCCACCGGCCAGTTGCCGGGAAATGCGGTTCCGGGCAAGTCGACCTACGCCTGGGGCCATCTGACGCTTGCACCGCACCCCGTCGACGAGCAGGCATGGATCTTTTCGACCGGTTGGTGGAGCGATCCGAAGGGAGACCCGAAGCAGGTGATGATCGACCGATCCGGTGGCCTGCCTGCGCCCGACCAACTCAAGTCGGCGAACGGTGCCGTCGTCTACCCGCTGGTGGAGTTCTCCGTGAAGCAGCCCGCGGGGTTCTCCCGTCCGGCGCAGCCCATGTCCCCTGACGGGATCGGCTACACGCTCAGCGCAGGTTTCGCGGTCGGTTTCGCCGTCGTGCAGGTGAACGACAACGGCACGCTCGCCGTCGAGGTGTCGACGGATCCGGCGCGCCGGCCGGCCGGGTTCACGGCAGCGAAGCGCTCGTACCACCGCTGACCCGGAGCGTCACCGGTCAGCGGCGCCGCAGCGCGCCACGCAGGCGTGCCAGGGTGTCGCGCGGGTCGCCCATGGCGAACCCGCGGCGTACGAGGGCCTCCTTGCGGGGGCGATACGGGGGGTAGGCGAGCGCCGGGTCGAGCCGGGTGGAGCGTTCGAGCACCGGCCGCTGGTGGCTCAGGCGGTCGAAGCCGCTCTTGCCGTGGTAGGCGCCCATCCCGCTCTCCCCCACCCCGCCGAAGGGAAGGTGCGGGTTGCTGACGTGCAGGAGGGTGGCGTTCACGCAGGCACCCCCGCTCGAGGTGCCGGTGAGCACCCGCTCGTTGTCCGCCGCGCGCTCGCTGAAGGTGTACAGCGCCAACGGCTTGTCGCCCGCATTCACGAGCCGGACGGCCTCGTCGAGGGATTCGACGGCGACGACCGGCAGGACCGGCCCGAAGATCTCCTCCTGCATGACCGGGTCGCCGGCGGTGATCCCGGTGAGCACCGTGGGGGCGATGTAGCGGGTGTCGGGATCGGAGCCACCGCCGACGGCGACGGTGCCGTCGTGGAGCAGCTTTTCGATCCGGTGGAAGTGGACGTCGTTGACGATCCGGGCGTAGTCCGGGCTGGACTCGGGTTCGGTGCCGTAGAAGGCGGTGATGTGCCGGCCGAGGGCGGCGACGAACGCGTCGTGCACCGGCCGCTCGACGAGGACGTAGTCGGGCGCGATACAGGTCTGGCCCGCGTTGACGAACTTGCCCCAGGCGATGCGCCGGGCCGCCACGTCGAGGTTCGCGTGTCGGCTCACGATCGCCGGGCTCTTGCCGCCCAACTCGAGCGTGACCGGGGTGAGGTGCTCGGCCGCTGCTCGCATGACGATCCGGGCCACCCGGCTGTTGCCGGTGTACACGATGTGGTCGAAGCGGTGCCGGAGCAACTCGGTCGTTTCGGCGACGCCGCCCTGCACGATTTGCACCGCGGGCTCCCCGAGCTCGGTGACAACGGCGGCGAGCGCATCGGCCGAGGCCGGGGCCAGCTCACTCGGCTTGAGCACCACGGCGTTGCCGGCGGCGATCGCACCGACGGCGGCGAGCAGTTGCAGCTGCAACGGATAGTTCCATGGGCCGATGATGCAGACCACGCCCAGCGGCTCGGACACGATCCGTGACCGGCCGGGCTTGAGCGCGAGCGGGGTGCGCACCCGTTGCGGGGCCATCCAGTTGGCGAGGTTGGCGAGCGTGCCGTCGATCTCGCTGGTTGCGAAGCCGACCTCGGTCACCCACGCTTCGAAGCGGGGCTTGCCGAGATCGGCGGCGAGCGCCGCGAGGAGGCGCTCCTCGTGGGACACGAGCAGGTCACGCAGCCGGCGCAGCAGCGCCACTCGGCGGTCACGCGATCGGGTCGCGCCGGCGTCGAACGCGCTGCGGGCGGTGAGCACGGCGTCGGCGATGGTGTCGAGGGGCGTTGCGGCGAAGGACATGCCCGCACCGTAGAGGGCGGACTAGACAGTGTCAAGGCGGGCCCGAATGGCCCGCATCTCCGTTCTGGCTCAACGACTCAGGAGCACCCTCGCCACGGCCGCCGCCCGATCACACGACGACCGGCTGATGACCTTGCCGTCGGCGGTCGCCTGCAGATCACCGCCGGCCGAGGCGACGACGGCAACGTCGGTGATGCTCACGTACACCACCGTGTCGCCGCGGCGCGCGAGCACCCCGACCGCCCCGGCGAGGTCCGCAGTGGTGCAGAACGCCTCGTCCCCGATGCCGTCGACGGCATAGCCGAACCACCCTTCCCGGGTCACCGACAGCCCGCCGCCGCGATCCTCGGTCTGCGGGTTGGCCCGGGCGCGATCGGCACGGAACTTCCTGGCCGCGTCCGTACCCGTGTAGCGAGCGACCCGGGCGACGAAGGTGTCCTTGCTCCCGTTGACGACGCACGAGGTCTCGCCGTCGAGAGCCCGCTTGTCGAGCGCAAGGCCAACGACGGCGTCGGTCACCGCTCCGAGGCCGAAGACCTCCACGTCCTTGCCGAACAGCTGCGAAGCCCGTTCCTTGGTGACCAAGGTGCAGTCGCCACCGAACACCTCGTCGACGTTGTCGCTGAGCCACTTCGCCCCGATCACGAGCGCCCCCACCGCGATGAGCCCGAGCATCCCGAGCACCGCGAGGCCGATCAGCAACGCCTTCAGGCACCCACTCGTCGCCGGGGCCGGTACGGCGCCGCCGGGTGGGGCCGGGGCTTCGGTGGCGGCAGCGCGCCCCCCGCCGAAGGACCGGGCGGTGGCGGCGGAAGGGTCATCGACTCTCCGGGATCCCTGCGGTGTCGTGGCGATGGTAGCGAGCGACTCCTACGGACGCCGCCGGCCGCCGAGCGGTAGCGTCCGACGGTGCAGCGACGATCAGTGGTACTCGGATTGCTCGGCAGCGGTGCGGCGGTCCTCCTGGGCACCTCCGGCTGCAGCGAGCCCGGGTCGCAGGACGAGCGAACGACGCCGCGTCGGCGCAGCGTGCCTCGGCCCGCGGCGATGGTCCGCACCTCGTGGTCGACGGACCCGTTCGCGTCGGGCTCGTACAGCGCGATGGTCGTCGGGGCGGAGCCCGCGACTCGCCGGGCGCTGGCAGCACCGGTCGGCGACCGGCTCTTCTTCGCGGGTGAGGCGACGAGCCGCGAGCATCCGGGCACGGTGCATGGGGCGCGCACCTCGGGCCTACGGGCTGCGGCCGAGGTCGCCGACCGGGCCCGCCCGGGCGAGCGAGTCGTCGTGGTCGGAGCCGGTATCGCCGGGCTCAGCGCAGCGCGCCGGCTGCTCGACGAGGGGTTCGACGTCACGGTGCTCGAGGCTCGCGACCGCCTCGGGGGCCGACTCCACACGGTGCGCCCGGCCGGGTGGGAGGTGCCGCTCGACCTCGGGGCGTCCTGGGTTCACGACGTCGGGGCGAGCGATCTCCCCGCACTGCTGCGCAGCGCAGGGATCGCAACGGCACCGTTCGACTACGACGACGCGGCCCTCCTCGTGCGCGCAGGCGACCGGCCCTCGGGCTCGGGTCCGGTGGAAGCGGCGATGGAGCGGGTGGAGGCTGCCGTGGCGTGGGCCGACAAGCGGGACGCGGACCGTTCGATCGCCGACGCACTGCGCGACAGCGGGGTCGCAGCCGACATCGATCCGGACGTCCTCGCGACGGTGCTGGCCAACGAGCTCGCCGGCGAGTACGCCGAGTCGGCCGAGCGCCTGTCGGCCTGGTGGGCGCTCGAGGAGGGCTCCGAGGGCGACGACGTGTTCGTGCTCGGCGGTTATGACGGGCTTGCTGCCGCGCTCGGGGCCGGGGTCCGGGTCGAGCGGAACCGGCCGATCGCCAGCATCGCCCGGGGAGCCGACCGGATGGTCCTCACCGACACCGCCGGCCGGGTCACCGAGGCCGATCGGGTTGTCGTGACCGTCCCGCTCGGCGTGCTCCAGCAGAAGCGGATCCGGTTCGAGCCACCGCTGCCGAACGGCCATACGGCGGCGATCGAACGGTTGGGTGTGGGCCTCCTCGACAAGGTGTGGCTGCGGTTCGACCAGCCGTTCTGGACGCAGAAGGCGCTCGTGTGGATCCGGGTCGCCGAGGCCGGCACGCCGTTCACGTGGTGGGTCAACCTGCTCCCGCTCACCGGTCGACCGGTGCTGCTGGCCGTGCTCGGCGGCGACACCGCCCGGGCATGGGCCGCCCGCTCGGACGACGAGGTGCTCGCCGCAGCGACCGCGTCGCTCCAGGCCTTCGCCGACGCCGGCTGGTAACGCTGGGGCCGGCGCTCGGCCGGTGACCTCGGCGGTCAGGCCAGGATCACGCCGCGGCGCGGGTGCGGCGCAGGACCGGATCGGCGACGGCGAGGGTCCGATCGGCGAGCCGAAGGACTCGCCCGGCGGCACCCGGGGTGTCGGCGTCGACCAGGTTGCCCATCACGGCGAGCGTGAGGTTGGCGGCCGTCTGGGTGCCGATCGCCACGCGCAGCCCCGCCGAGAGCAGCCACGGGTGGCCGATCACGAACGAGAACCGGCGGCCCGTGCGCAGGAACGAGTCGAAGCGCTCCCCCACCAGGCGGTCGTAGGTATCGGGCGCGCTCGCCGGATCCGCGATCAGGCGGTCGGCCGCGAGCATCCCCGACTCGAGGCCGTAGTCGATCCCCTCGCCGTTCATCGGGTTCACGAGCCCGGCCGCGTCACCGACGGCCACCCAACCCGGCCCGTGACGGCGCTGCACGCTCATCGGCAGCCGCCATGCCCGGGGTTTGACCTGCAACGGCCCGATGTCCCAGGTGTGTCGAACGATGCCGGCGTAGATGTCCATGAGCCGGTTGAGGTTGATCGACTTGAACCCCTTCATCGTCGACAGCGCACCGACACCGATGTTCACGGTCCCGTCCCCGCACGGGAACATCCAGCCGTAGCCGGGGATCGGGGTGCCGTCGGCGTCCTTCATGCCCAAGCACGCTTCGATCAGCCGCTCGCCGTGGCGGGGGGTCTCGGCGTAGGAGCGGATCGCGAGGCCGAAGGTCTCGTCGGGCACCTTCTCGGCGCCGAGCACCCGGGCGGCTGCGCCAGGCGCCCCGGTAGCCAGGATGGTGAGCGGCGCAGTGATGCGCTCGCCCCCGGCGTCGATCCCGATGCACCGGTCGCCGTCGAGCACCGGCAGCGCCTCGGTGGAGAACCGGACGTCGGCCCCGGCCTGCATCGCAGCCTCGATCAGGACGGCGTCGAACCGCCGGCGGGGCCACACGGCGCCGTGGGCGCCGTAACGGCCGTGGGCGGGCCAGGGAAGCTCCCGGGTACGGCGTCCGGCGATCATGCGCAGGCCGTCGATGCGGTGCGCCGGTGACAGGTCGATGCCGAGTTCGTCGAGCGCAGCGACCGCTCGGGGGGTCAGGCCGTCCCCGCACACCTTGTCCCGGCCGAACGGGCCCTTCTCGCACACGACGACCGACAGCCCGGCGCGAGCCGCCCGGATGGCCGCAGCGGCACCGGCCGGACCTCCACCGATCACCACGAGATCGCAATGCACGCCTACAGGTTGCCCGCTTCGGCCCGCTGTTCCCACCACCGGGCGGGGGGTGACCGGCACCACGCGTGCGCAGCCGGCCCGCCGGGCCTCCCTCGGGCCGCACGCGAGTGCCTCCGCTGCCACGCCGGTCCCCGAAGCGCGGAAGGATGTAACCGGTGTTGGGCCACGTCGTGGCGGTGAGCGAGGACGATGATGCAGGCCCGACCGGGTGAACCCGTGGGTGAGAGCTTGGCGGTGGCCGCGGCCCACGCCGCAGCGGTCGAAGAGAGCGGGCACGACCGTGGCCGGCCGAAGCTTCGGGTTGCCGCCTTCGGCTCGACGACTCTCGTCGTGCTGTTCCTGCTCAACCTCATCGACGAGTTCGACCGAGCGGTGCTCGCCGTCGCCCTCGACGACATTCGGGAGGAGTTCTCGCTGTCCGACACGACCGTGGGGTTGTTGCCGGCCGCGGTGATCTTCATCACCGGCCTCATCGCCGTTCCCGCCGGCACCTGGGCCGACCAGTATCGACGCCGCACGATCCTCGCCGCCGGGGCGTTCGTCTGGGGGGCGGCCGGCGTGTTGGCGGCCGGCGCCCAGAGCTTCGGGCAGCTCTTCGCCACCCGGGCGCTGCTCGGTTTCGGCCAGGGCACGATCGGGCCGACGCACCTGAGCATCCTCTCCGACGCCTACCCCGCCCGGGTCCGAGGCCGGGTGCTCGGCTACCACCGGGCGGCGAACCCCGCCGGCCAGATGCTCGGTGCGTTCATCGGGGGTGGGATCATCGCCGTCGCCGGCTGGCGGTGGGGGTTCCTGGCGGCGGCGGTTCCGGGTCTGGTGTTCGCGGCCGTCGCCCTCGTCGCGCTGCGAGAACCCCGCCGAGGCGAAGCGGACCTCGCCGACGCCGTCGGGGCCGACCCGGTGCTCGCCGCGTTCCTGCGTGAGCCCGAGGACCGATGGACGCTGCGGCGCAGCATCGGTCGGATCTGGCGCATCCGCAGTCTGCGGTACTTGATCTTCGCCAACGCCACGTTCGGGTTCGCGCTGTCCGGCATGGCGTTCTTCCTGCCCACCTACTTCGAGCGGTCCTTCGGGCTCGAGGTCGAACAGGCCGGGGCCGTGCAGGCCCTGCTCGGCTTGGCCACGTTCGTCGGCACGTGGTTCGGTGGACCGCTGGCGGATCGGAACCTCGTGAAGGGCTTCGGCTACCTGTGCCGGGTCGGTTGCGTGGCGGCGTTGGTGATCGCGGTGTGCTGGCCACTCGCGTTCGGCATCGGGTTCGCCCCGATCACCGTCGGTCTGCTGGCGGGTAGTTCGTTGGTGTCGTCGCTGGCGGTGCCCGGTGTGGTTGCCGTCGTTGCCGCCACGGCCCCGCCTCGCATCCGCTCGCAAGCGTTCAGCTGCTTCGGGCTCGCGCTGTCGGTCTGCGGCGCTGCGGCGGCGCCGGTCCTCATCGGAGCCCTCTCGGAACTGCTCCAATTGCGGGGCATGAACGACGCCGAAGCCCTTCGCCTGTCGCTGCTGGTCCTGGTGGCGGTGGTGATGACGGCCGGCACGCTGCTCGTCGTCGCTGCGAGCCGGCATGCCGAGCGGGACGTCTCCGAGACCATCACCACGTTCCTGGCCGAGATGGCACCACGCCCGGCCGACGGCCCGACGGCATGACGCAGGCGGACGCACGAAGCGGTCGAGTTCGGTCCGGGCGGACGTTCGAGGCGCTCCACGTCGCATCGTTCCGGCGGCTCTGGCTCGCCGGCGTCGCGCAGTTCAGCGCCATCGCCATGGAGAGCATCGCCCGTGGCTACCTCGCGTTCGAGCTCACGGGCCGCAACGCCGCGCTCGGCATCACCCTGCTCGCGATGGGCATCCCCATGCTGCTCCTCACGCCGATCGGGGGTGTCGCCGCCGACCGATTCGCGAAACGGACGGTCCTGGTCGTGGCGTCGGGCCTGTTGTTGGGGTCGAGCGTCGCCGTGGCGATCGCGGTCGTGACCGACGTGCTGGCGTTCTGGATGCTCGTCGCCGGCTCGGTCGTGCAGGGCGTCGCCTACAGCCTCCTGGCGCCGGCGCGGGTCGCGTTCTCGTACGAACTCGTCGGTCGGGAGCGGCTCGGCAACGCCATCTTGCTGGCCCAGCTTGCGATGAACGGCACCCGCGTCGTCGGCCCGGCGCTCGCCGGTCTCGTGCTCGGGATCAGCTGGCTGGGCGCGGACGCCGTCTACCTCGCAACCGTGGCGCTGTTCGCGGTCAGCTTCGGATTCACGCTTCGCCTGCCCAGGGGGGCGGTGCGGGAGCACCGTCCGACGGCGTCGCCGTGGGAGGAGCTGCGCGCCGGGGTCCGCTACGTGCGCCGCGAGCCCCCGGTGCTGTGGCCGGTGCTCATGGCCATCGGCATGATGGCGACGGCGTTCCCGTACGTGGCGTTCCTTCCTTCGCTCGTCGACGAGGTGTTCGCCGAGGGCCCGGGTTGGCTCGGTGTGCTCAGCACGGTGAGCGCCGTCGGTGCGATGGGGGTGTCGCTGGTCGTGGCCCGGATCGGCACCGACCGCCTCGGTGACGGCTCGGTCGCAGCGGTCGCCGCGCTGTTCGCTGCGTCGGTCGTCGCTCTCGGGCTCGCCCCGTCGATCGCCGTCGCGACCGTCGGCGTGTTGGTCGCCGGTGCCGGGAATGCCGCGTTCCAGGCGCTCAACAACTCGGTCGTGCTGATGCGCTCGAGAGACGAATTCCACGGCCGGGTCCAGTCCCTGCTCATGCTCGGATGGTCGGCGTTCGGGATCTTCGCCTTCCCGCTCGGCGCGGTCGCCGACGCGATCGGGTTGCGCGCCACGCTCGTCGGCATGGGAGCGGTCTCGCTGGTGATCGCGGCGGCGCTCCACGTGCAGATCTGCCGCAGCGCCGAGGCGCCCAACCGCAAGCTGCGCGTCACATGAAGTTGCGCGAGTGCAGCGCAGCGAGCGCATCGGCCTCGGCTGCGCTGAAGCCGAGCCGGGCGAGCCTGCCTTCACGGGCGTCGTTCATCTCCGCTTGTCGTGCCTGCACGCGGGCCCATCCGGCGGCGATCGCGCTCGGGGTCGGCGCGCCGGCGGCGATGAGGACCAGCGCGTCGAACACCTCCTCGTTCAACCCGGCGGTGGTGTCCAGTTCCCGGTGCCGTCGTTCCACCGCCCGGGCCAGACGCCCGCGCACACTGGGGTCGAGCGTGGCGTGGCGTTCGAGGTGCGCCATCGCAAATGCCACGTGACGGGCCTCGTCGGCCCGGGTGAGCTGCGCGATGCGGCGGGTCAACGGATCGGGGGCGTGCCGTTCGAGGAACGACAGCAACGACACGAAGGTGCCCTCCCCCATCACCGACAACAGGAACGACGCGACGGCGAAGTCCGGTTCGTCGAGCAGCGTCTGCAGCGATGCGCGACCGCCGACGCTGGACAGTGCCAGCTCACCGCCCCGGCAGGTGGCACGTCGGGTGAACACCTCGATGTGGCGGGCCTCGTCGGCGACGGTGACGGCGAGGACCTGTTGGATCTCCCGGAAGTGCGGGTGCACTTGGCCGAGGAAGCGCGCCGGGACGACGAGGGCCGCTTCCTCGTTCTCGATGAGGAACGTCATCACCTGCATCACGGCGCGCTCGACCTGGTCGGGCAGCACGAACGGCGTGTCCCAGTCGATGGCGGCCGCCGGATCCCATTGGGCGGCGAGCGCCTGGCGGTACAGACCCGCGGCCCGATCGGTCCACACCTCGTCGCGGGCGTCCAGAGCGAACCGCGGCGCGGGGCCTCCGGGCTCGATGGCGGCGCCCCGTGCGGCGAGCCCCCATTCGGCCGGCGCAACCGGGGCGAGCGCCGCCGTCCGTCGAATCGGCCCGTCGCACGGCGCAGCGTCGGATCAGCGGTGCGACGCGAACCAGTGCGCGAGCGCAGTGAACCCCTCGTCGAGGGAAACCGACGGTGACCAGCCGAGGTCGTCGCGGGCCGGGCGGGGATCGAACCAGTGGGCGGTGCCGAGTTGCTCAGCGAGGAACCGGGTGAGGGGTGGTTCGGTGTCGGTGCGCCGGAACGACCACACCCGTTCGGTGACCGACCCGGCGAGTGCGGCGACCCGCAGCGGTACCCGTCGGGGACGGGCATCGACACCGGCGGCCCGCAGGATCGCCTCCACCAGTTCGCGCACGGGCCGGGGCTCGCCGTTGGCGATCACGTAGGCCCGGCCCGAGCAACGCGCACCCGGATGCGCCGCATCGAGCGCCGCGACGAGCGCCGACGCGGCGTTGTCGACGTAGGTGGTGTCCACGAGCGCCGTGCCGCCGCCGACGAGCGCCAGGCGCCCGCTGCGAGCGCGCTCGACGATGCGCCCGACCAGCTGCGTGTCACCCGGGCCCCACACGAGGTGCGGCCGGATGGCCACCACGGCCAGGCCGTCGTCCGCTTCGGCGAGGGCGAGTCGCTCGGCCTGGGCCTTGGACTCGGCGTAGAACGACCCGACGCGACCCGAGACCGGCCGCCCCGTCACCGGTGGCTCGGCGATCGCGCCGACGACCGACGATCCCGAGTGCGCCACCGACGGGGTGGAGACGTGAACGACGCTGCCGATCCCGGCGCGCCGTGCGGCGTCGAGCACGACGGAGGTGCCGTCGATGTTGATGCTTCGGTACTCGTCCCACCGGCCGGTGACCCCGACCTTGGCCGCGGCGTGGATCACGGCATCGCACCCGCCGACCGCCCGCTGGACGACGGCGCGGTCGCGCACGTCACCGAGCACCTGGTCCACGTCGACATCGACCCGGCGGCGTTGCAGCAGCACCACCTGATCGCCTCGCCGGTCGAGCTCCTCGGCGGTCCTGCGCACGAGCAGGCTCGAGCCGCCGGTGAGCAGCACCCGCCGCGGGCTCACCACGTCACCTTGGCCGACCGGCCCGCCAGCACCGCAGCGGCCCACGCCGCCACCTCGGCCCGGTCGATCTTGGTGTTGTGGCGGATATCCACCGGCAATGACGGCGCGGTGAGCACCGCGGCCACCGGCGCCCAGTCGACGGCGGCGCGCACCTCGGCGGTGACGTCGGCGGGAGCGAGCGCTGCGTCGCCCGGGGCGACGACCACCACCACGAGCTGCTGGCAGCCGGCCGGCCCGACGCCAACGGCGGCAACGCGTTCGATGCCCGCAAGCGCCTCGACGGCCACCTCCACCGGTACCGGTGTGACCGGGCCGTGCACCGTGTGCACGACGTGCACGGTGCGCCCCTCGATCCACAGCCGGCCCTCGGCGTCGACGTGGCCGACGTCGCCCGTGCGGTGCCACACCGTCCCCGTCGAGTCCGTTGGGCGCGCATCGCGCTCGGTGCGCCAGCGCCGGTCGTAGCCGTCGGACAGCCACGGTGTGCGCACGAGCACCTCGCCGGTGGCGCCCGGCGCGAGCGCGACGACGGTGGCGGTGGCGTCGAAGCCGAGCGCCGCGATCATCACGTGCGCGCCGCGCACCGGGTGCCCGACACAGACCCCACGGCCGAGCCCGGCACGGTCGATCTCGTCGAGGGAGATGTCGGCGACGGGCAGGCATTCGGTCATCCCGTACGGGGTGTGCGCCTCGGCGCCGGGAAGGCGTTGTGCCACCTGTCGAAGCGTCGCGACCGGCACCGGGGCGCCGGCCGACAGCACGAGCCGCAGGCCGGCCGCGCGCGGGTCGGGCGAGGTTCCGCCGGTGCGCAGCACGTTGGCCAGTGCGGCAGGTGAGGCGAAGGCGATCGTGGCGCCGATCGATGCGCAGGCCGCACCGAAGGCCTCCGCGGTGAGCGCACCCGGCGTGGTGACGTCCACGTCGGGGATGGTGGAGGTGATCCCGAGCGCCGGACCGTAGAGCGCGAACGGGGCGAAGGCGGCGACGAGGCGATCCCCGGCGGTGATGCCGTACGTGGCGGCGAGGGCGTCGCGCTGGGCGGCGAGTTGGCCGTGCCGGTAGCGGACACCTTTGGCAGGTCCGGTGGCACCCGAGGTGTAGAGGACCGCGGCGGGCTGCTCGCCGGTGGGCTCGGGTGGCAGGGCGCCGGTGCTGCGCTCTAGCTCGTCGAGGCGGGCCACCGATCCTGGGGCCCGTCGCGAACCGACCGTGATGCGGCGCGCCCCCGGGGTCCAGCGCAGCAGGCGCGACGCGGCGATCGCGGCGGGTGGGCCGATGACCCAGGCCGGCCGGGCGCCGCGCACCGCGGCCCGCAGGCCGCGAAGGCCGAGGCCGCGATCCGCGATGACGGTGACGCCACCGGCGCGCCATACGCCGTACACGGCGGCCACCAGGTCGATGCCCGGCGGGGTGAGCATCGCCACGCGATCACCGGGGAGGAGTCCCACCTCGGCCAGTCCGCGTGCGATCCCCTCCACCCGTCGTTGCAACTCGGCGAAGGTGGTGCGCCCGCCGGTTCGCCCGTCGACGAAGGCGACGTCCCCGGCCGTTGCCGGTGTACCGGCGCGCTCGGCGAGCGCCGCCCAGGTGGGTACGTAGCCGTCGCCGGTGGGCTCGGCCGAGGTCGGCTCGTGGAGCCCGGTGCGCAGCCACGTGTCGACGACCCCGGCGACGTCGGCCTCGAGGGGGCTCAGGTGTCCGGTGTCGGCGAACCGGTGGAGTCGAGCGTGGGGTAGGCGGTGCGCGAGGTCGAGCGCGAAGGAGTCGTCGAACACCGGATCGTCGGCGCCCCACACGACGAGGGCGGGACGCCGGAAGGTGCGCAGCGCCTCGGCCACCTCAGCGATGGCGGCCGCCGACGGGTGGCCGGGGTCGAAGGGGATGTCGTCGACGAACCCGGCGATGGCCGACCGGTCGGCCGTCGAGCGGTACGGCGCCCGGAGCGCGTCTCGGACCGGTTGCGCCAGGCGCCGGCGGGACAGCGCGATGGTGCCCTCGACGAAGGTGGGCGTGCGGCGGCATGCGAGATCGGTGAGCGGGCCGGCGGCGGCCAGCCGGATCAGGCGTGGGGCGGCGCGGCCCTCCGGAACGGCGATCCCGGTGTTGCACAACACCAGGCCCGACAGCCGCTCGGGGTGCGCGACGGCGAAGCCCATGGCGATGGCGCCGCCCCAGTCGTGGCCTACGAGGGTGAACGGTTCGTCGAGGTGGAGTGCGTCCACGGCCGCAGCGAGATCACGGACCCGCTGGACGTAGGGACGTGCGTCCGTACGGTCGCTGTAGCCCATCCCGGGTTGGTCGAGCGCGAGGACCCGATGGGTCCGGCCGAGTCGCTCGAGCAGGTTGCGCCACAGGTACGACCAGGTGGGATTGCCGTGCACGCAGACGACGGTGCCGACCGGTTGTGGCGGGCTGTTGTCGAGGGCGTGCCAGGAGACGCCGTCGACGGTGATCGTGCGGGACCACGCCGGGTCGATACCCCAGGAGCGCCATTGCGCTGCGGAGGGCCGAGCGGGTCCGGCCCGCATCACCAGACGAGCTCGGTGAAGCTGGTGTTGAGGCCCGAGCCGATGCCCATGCACAGGATCCGCTGGCCGGGGTGCAGTTCCGGTGCGAGCCCGGCGAGCGTGATGGGGATCGCGGCCGGGCCCACGTTGCCGTACTGCGGGTAGGTGAGCGGCACTCGGGCGGGATCGATGCCGAGGCGCTCGCAGATGAGCGACGTGTGCACCGAGCTGACCTGGTGCACCACGTAGCGATCCATCCCCGCGCTCCAGTCGAAGTCGCCGGTGGCGTCGTTCCAGGCGGCCTGCGCAAGGTCGAGCCCGGCTTCGAGGAGCCGTTTGGTGTCGGTGGTCATGCGGTCGAGATCACCGACGCACAGCGTGTGGTGCTCGGTGCCGGCGCGGGTGACGCCGCCCACCACCCGGTGCGCCTCGGGATGCCGGTCGAGGTTGCCGAGCACCATGGCCGCCGCGCCGGAACCGAGGGTGAGGGAGGCGAACTCGTCGAAGAGATCGATGACGGTGGCCGACTCGCGCTGCAGTCGGGCGATGGTGGCGAGCTGCGTGTATCGGCTGCCCTCGCCGTCCACGACGAGCGCGTACTCGATCAGACCCGCGTCGATCGCCGTGGCGGCGATGTGCATGGCGTTCACGAAGCCAAGGCAGGCGTTGGCAAGGTCGAAGTTCGTGCAGGACGGGCGAAGGCCGAGGTGATGGTGTACCGCGCACGCCACCGACGGCTCGAGATGGTGCTTGCACACCGAGGTGGAGATGAGCATCCCGATGCGGGCCGGGTCGACGCCCGAAGCCTCGATGGCAGCTCGACCGGCCATGGCTGCGGCCTGGTCGAAGGTCACGCCTTCGGGCCACCAGCGCCGTTCGATGATCCCGGCCAGGCTGGCGAGGAGCCCGCCCCGGACGCCGAGGCGCTCGTAGGTGGCCTCGAGCTGCTCGTCGATCCAGCTGGAGGTGACGACCTCGGGGGCCTCCACCGCCTGCACAGCGAGGATGCCCGTGCGCGTGTGCCGGTACACCGAGTTCTTTGTCAACAGCCGCTCCATTCCTGCGTTTCGACCCTACCGCCGCTCGGCCGGACACCGAGAGGCAGACCTGGCCATCGCTGCGCCGCCGAGCGCCCGGGTTCTGCCAAGCTCGCGCATCGGCTCCGGTCCCTCAGGGATCGTCGGGGAGGCACGAGATGGCGAGCGGACGGGTCACGTTTTTCAACGAGGGCAAGGGTGTGGGTGCCATCGCCGCGGACGACGGGGGGCCCGACCTGCGTTTCGAGCGCTCCCGGCTGCAAGGCGTGAGCACGGTTGCCGCCGGGCAGCGAGTCCTGTTCGAGCGGATCCAGGGCCGCACGGGCCCTGAGGCATCGGTGGTGCAGCCGGTCTAACTCACCACCGAACCCGCCGAACTATCGTTGCCCGCAGCACCCCGAACTGACACCAGCAATCGGGAAGAACACGAGCTCCTACACCACGAGCCTGGACGCAATCCGCAGTCGGCGGGTCCGGGAGATCGACCCAGTCCCAACGAGTCTCATCGCCGGGCCGATGATCGATCACCGCGACCGGGCGGCCCTTCGCCGCCGCGCACGCTTCGCACGCCGGGCGGAGCTGACGCAGGCGGAGCTGACGGGTGAACGTCGGATACGACTGCTCGAACCCGAGCGCGACCGTCGGTTTCCGGCTGGGCGTTGCGGCCGTCGATCGTGTCCAACAGCACAGCGCGGCGCCCGTCCACGATCGAAGCCGCCCATGCCTTGAGATTGCGGGGGCCCCGGCGAACGGACAGGGTCTCCTCGAGCCTGAGAGCGTTGACCTGCCCGATCCGGCCGCCGTTGTTGAGCAACGCAGCCCCGTAGGCCTGCACCCGGCGTAGTTGACGGTTTGCCAGTCACGATCGAGTTCAGCCGCGACATCGGCCACCGACCGGCCGTGCTTGCCGACATGTCTGACGCGAGTTCAGTCGAGTTCGAGTGCCAGTCGAAGGGCGTCGTTGATGGTCCCAAGTTCGTCGTGGCTCACGCGTCCAACGAAGTCTCCGAGGCGTTCCGGTGAGACGGCAGAGGTCTGCTCGACCAGCACCTGAGTCTGTTGACCGTCGATGATGATCGTTGGCCGAAACGATCGTGGCGCGGCTGACCGAGAGGTCGGTGCGACCAGGAGCGTGGACAACAAGAGGTCGTCGGATTGCACAATCACGCAGAACCGGGCGCCTTGCTCCATCCTCTCAAGCGACGGAGCCTCCACGAATCCCGGGGCGCTTCAATCACCAGCGAGACCCCCTCGACCCAGGACGAGCCGACATGCTCGCCACCGAGAAGACTGACCGCGATCAACAAGCACACGTGTCAGGCAGCTACCGGAGTCACTGTCGCCCAGCTACCGGAACTGCGTCCCGAAACTGGCACCCACCTACCGAAGCCACGATGTCCAGCATGAACCGGAACTGCACACCGCCGCAGCGGAAAATGGTAGGGCGAAACGGTAGAGCGCACTGAGCCCTGACGCGACGAGAGGCCCTTAAGAGGGGCCTCTCACCAGGACTTTTTTTGGAGCGGACGACGGGATTCGAACCCGCGACCCTCACCTTGGCAAGGTGATGCTCTACCAGCTGAGCCACGTCCGCGTGCGACTCACGACACTACCAAGCTCTCCCGGGTCTGCCCAACCGATCGCGACGGCCGTTCGAGCACCACCCCGGCCAAGGCCACGAGCACCACCGCCCCGATCGCCATCCGCCACCAGGCGACCAGCGCCGTCGGCGCAGTGATCGCGTGGATCGCAAGCGGCCCGATCCCCCAACACACGATGGCCAGGCACGCTCCGGCCAGCGCCCGGTGGGACCGGTCAGCCACCCGTTCTCGTCGACGGTGGGCGCAGGTCCACCCGCAGCACGAGGACCCCGTCCTCGATCGCGCCCACCGCATCGCCGAGGATGGCGAAGTCCTGGAAGTCCAACTGCGCCTGCCGGAGGAAGTGCTGGCGTTCGGCACCGGCCACCGGAGGCAACGGGCGGGCCTTCACGGCGGCGGCACGGTCCCGGAAACGCTGGAGCATTGCGTCGACGTCGAGGGTGTCGGCCATGCCGGCGAGGGTAACCGGTGCTCGCCGTCGTCCTCGGTGCCGATCACCATCGTCGGTGCATCCCACGGCGCCGGTACGCCAAGCGCGACGGTGTCGTCGGGTGGTGAACCCGGGGGCACCGGGCGATCGAGCCGCTCGTCGGGCACAAGGGTCTCGTCGATCCCCCGCCGGCGCTTCGCCACACGGTCGAGGCGCGCCGATCGGCGAGCGGCCGACGCCCGGCGGAACGAGGCGCGGCTCATCAGCGAGAGCCCCTCGAGCGGTCGTTCGACCGGTTGGGTCACCCGGGCGTACCACCACCCGATGGCGATCAGCCCGAGCGACAGCGCGAACAGCACGAGCACGATCTGGTTGACCGCCCGGGTGGAATCCGCGTCGCCGACCTGGCGGACCGCCTCGGCCACGCTGGTCGAGGTCTGGCGGCCGAACTCGCGCGCCAGGCCGATCACGGTCCGGCAGTCTCGCGCACCTCACCGCTGATGCACGGGACACGACCTCGTGGTGCGTCCTCCGATCGTGCGCCGCACCAGCACGGCGCCGTCGCGTGGGCAACGACCGTCGTCGTGGCGTTCCGCTTGCAGCACACCGGTGTGCGAACCGCCCTGCGCATAGAGCTGCGGCAGCGTCGTTCGGATCGCACGCTGCAGGCGCCGCAGTTCGACCTCGGTGAGCCCGCCGGCCGGGCGCACCGGATCGAGGCCGGCGCGCCACAGGATCTCGTCGGTGAGCAGGTTGCCGAGCCCGGCGATGCGGGATTGGTCGAGCAGGACCGCCTTCACCGGCGACGCGGTACCCGCCAGCGCCCGGCGCAGGGCGCTCAGCCCGAGCCCCCAGGCGTCGGGCCCGAGCCGGCGCAGGTCTGGATCGAGCTCGACCCCACCGAGGCGCCGAGGATCGTTCAGGCGCAACGGTCCACCCTCGGCGAACTCGAGCGTCACCCGGTCCCACTCGGGCCGTTCGATCGCCGGGCCGTACTCGAGCGCCTCGATCGGCGCCCGGCCGTCGACGACCAACCGGCCGGTCATCCCGAACCGCAGCCCGAGCACCGCCTCGCTGTCGAGGGTCACCAACAGCACCTTGCCGTGCCGGCGGACCGCCGCAACCGTGGTACCGACCGCCGCCGCGCGAAGACCGTCGGCGTCGAGGCCGCCTTTCAGGAACCAGGGGTCGGGCGCGTGCACGGACGTGATGCGCCGGCCGATCGTGGTCACCGCCACCTCCCGGTATCGCTCCACCTCGAGCAGTTCCGGCATGCCCCCATCGTGGCCCTCATGGCAGGCTCTGTCCGTGTCGACGTTCGTGACGATGGCCGTCCTGGTGGCCGTCGTCGCCGGGTTGCTCTGGCTGCTGAAACGGGACAACCACGCCTGCACCCCCGACGGCAACCGCTTCAGCTGCGAGGTCCAGGAGGTCGCCACTGCGTCCGACCCGCTCGGCGACCGGCGCTGGTTCCCCGCCCGAGCCGTCGTCGAGGGTCGCAAGGTAACCGTCGTGCGCATTGGCATCGGCGAGGCCTCGGACTCTCGCTGGTACACGATGAGCCGCAGCTTCGTGCAGAAGGCAAAAGGCGCCCGTGGCGGAACCGGACCGCTGCGGCCGTTCAGCTACGAGGTCCGCGCCGAGGCCGCAACCCCACCGCGTGGCCAGGCGGTGTTCCTGCTCGACGAGCACCTCGCCGTGCGGATTCCGGCCCGCTCACCGGCCGTCCCGGTGCTACGGCGCCTGCTCGGTCAGCCCAACGCCTGAGCGAGGTCGGCAACGAGATCGTCGGGGTGCTCCAGCCCCACCGAGATCCGCACCAGGCCGTCGGAGATCCCCGCCGCGGCCCGCTCCTCGGGGCTCAGCCCGACGTGGGTGCTGTTCGCCGGGCTCGACACCAGCGTCTCGGGCCCGCCGAGCGAGGAGGCCATCTGCGCAAGGCGCACCCCCTCCACCAGGCGACGGCCGGCGGCCAGCCCGCCGGCGAGGTCGACCGACAGCATCCCGCCGAAGTGCCGCATCTGCCGGCGGGCCAGGTCGTGCTGGGGATGGTCGGGCAGGCCCGGGTAGTTCACCGCTGCCACCGCCGGATGGCCGTGGAGGAACTCCGCGAGCCGCAACGCGGTGTCGGACTGGCGTGCCAGGCGAACCGGCAACGTGCGGATCCCGCGCAACCCGTTCAGCGCATCGAACGGCGACGCCGTGGCGCCGTGCAGCACGCCGTAGCTCCAGATGGCGTCGATCAGGTCCTTCTCCCCGGCCACGACCCCGAGCGTCGCGTCGTTGTGGCCGCTGATGCCCTTGGTGGCCGAATGCACCACGAGGCTCACCCCGTGGACGAGCGGCTGCTGCGCAGCCGGTGTGGCGAAGGTGGAGTCGACGACGGTGAACGGACCCCGCAGCGCACCCAACTCGTCGAGGTCGACGAGCGACAGCTGCGGATTGGCGGGCGTCTCGGCCATCACCAGCATCGTGCGCCCGGGCCGCACCGCCTCGGCGAACGCGCCCGGCCTCGACCCGTCGACGAAGGTGACCTCCATCCCGAACCGCGTGCACACCCCCTGCAGGAACAGTTGCGTGCCCGAGTAGATGTGCCGCTGAGCGACGATGTGGTCGCCCGGCGAGCACAGGGCCATCACCACGGTGGCGATCGCCCCCATCCCCGAGCCGAACGCCATCGCCGATTCCGCCCGCTCGAGCGCGGCCACCGCCTCCTCGAATGCCGTCACGGTGGGGTTCGCATACCGGCTGTAGAACTGTTGCGCCCGCGACCGGGTGGACGACCGCCGGGCGTCGTCGAGCGTCGGGTTGCGCCACACCGAGCTGGCCCACAACGGGGTGGCCATCGAGGTGCCGTTCGCCGATCGTCCGGCCTGGATGGCGACGGTGTCGGGATGCGGTGTGGGCGGCTCGGGCGACGGATCTGCGCTCATGGGAGGTGCTCCAGGAAGCGGGTGATGGCGGCACCGACCTGGTCGAGGTCGATGAGGAAACTGTCGTGACCGTGCGGGGAGTCGATCTCGACGTACTCGGCCGGGGTGCCGCCGTCTCGCAAGAGCTGCACGATCTGACGTTGCTGGTAGCTCGGGTAGAGCACGTCGCTGTGGATCCCGAGCGACATCGTCGGCACCCGGATCCGGGCCATGGCCGCCTGGAGCCCACCGCGGCCCCGGCCGACGTCGTGCAGGTCCATCGCCTTGCCGATCACGCAATAGCTGTTGGCGTCGAAGCGCCGCACGAGCTTCTCGCCGTGGTAGTCGAGGTAGCGCTCGATCTCGAAGCGCTGCCACAGGTCGAACCGCTCCGACACCGACCCGCCGTCGGCGAGTTGGCGGCCGAACCGGTCGGTGAACACGTCGTCGGACCGGAACGTGATCTGGGCGATCATCCGGGCGATCGTCAGCCCGGTGTGCGGGCCCTCGCCGGGCGCGGCGTCGTAGTAGTCGCCGCCGCGGAACCCGGGATCGAGTTTGATGGCCCGGCGCCCGATCGCTCCCCACCCGATCTGCTGGGCGGTGGACTGCGCGCACGTGGCGATCGGCAGGATCGAACGCACCCGGTCCGGGAACGTGACCGCCCACTCGAGCACCTGCATGCCGCCCATCGAGCCGCCGATCACACTCGCCCACCGGCGCACGCCGAGCCGGTCGGCGAGCACCGCCTGCGTGCGGACCATGTCCCGGATCGTCACCACCGGGAACGTCGACCCGTACGGCCGCCCGGTCGCCGGGTCGAGCGACGACGGCCCGGTCGAGCCCTGGCAGCCGCCGAGGACATTCGCGCACACCACGAACCACCGGTCGGTGTCGATCGCGGCGCCGGGCCCGACGATCCCCTCCCACCAGCCGGCGGTCGGTTGCCCCGGCCCCATCGGACCCAGGACGTGCGCATCGCCGGTCCAAGCATGGCAGAGCAGGATCGCGTTCGACCCGTCCGGCGCGAGGCGGCCCCACGTCTCGTACGCGAGCGTCACGTCGCGCAGGCGGCCGCCGCCTTCGAGCATCAGCGGACGATCGGTCGCCATCGTCACGAACTTCCGCTGGGCGACAGGATCGCCGACGCGCCACGCTCCGCTCACCGGCAGCGGCGGTCGCTGCATCGTCCCTCCTCGTGCGCTCGCACCCGACTCGACTCGTGCACGCACCCGGACCGGACGCTTCGTTGCCGGCGCACCGGCGGACCGGTTGCCGGCCACATCTCCCGCCGAGACGGGAAGGCACCTTGGGACGTCCGGCCCAGGTTGCCGGACCCTCCACGAGGGAGGGTCGCTCCGGATGCAGCGCCGAAAGTGTAGTGGGCTCTGATCAGGTCGCGTAGCGGGATTCGAGCTCGTTGATCGCGGGGAGTCCGACGATCCCGGTGAACTCGTCGAACGCGACGAGATGGTCGAGGTGGTCCCGCAGCGTCTCGGCGGCGCGCAGCACGCCGTAGGCGTCGCGCAGCGCCCGGGTGGCGGCGAACAGCCCGCCGACCGGGGTGATCACGAACCGGAACCCCCGAACGGCCAGCTCGGCCGGGGTCAGCAGCGGGGTCCGTCCGGCTTCGACCATGTTGGCTACCAACGGGATGTCGGGCAGCGCCGCGGCGATGGCGTCGAGCTCGTCGAGGCTCTGCGGGGCCTCGACGAAAAGCGCGTCGACCCCACAGTCGCGTGCCATGCGGGCCCGCTCGATCGCCTCGGCCAAGCCGATCGGCGCCCGGGCGTCGGTGCGCGCCGTGACGTGCAGATGGCTGCGGCGGTCGCACGCCGCCCGCAGTTTGGCGAGCCACTCGCCCCGCTCCACCACCTGCTTGCCCGCCATGTGCCCGCACCGCTTCGGCCAGACCTGGTCCTCGAGGAACATCCCGGACGCGCCCGCCGCCTCCCACAACTCGACGGTGCGCCGCACCGAGATCGGGTTCCCGTACCCGGTGTCGGCGTCGACGACGATCGGCACCCCGGGCGCTACCGCCACGATCCGGCGGGCTGCGTCGGCCACCTCGGTCTGTGTGAGAAGGCCCACGTCGGGCACCCCGAGCAGCGTGCCGGCCACCGCGTAGCCGGACACGAACAGCGCCTCGAACCCCGCCTGCACGGCGAGCCGGGTGGACAACCCGTCCCAGACGCCGGGCAACAACAGCGGCTCGGGTCGGGCCAGGCGCGCCCGCAACTCGTCGCCGCTCACGACTGCGCCCCGCCGGTCCTCGACGCCTCCCGGACCTGGCGCGGTTCGTAGATCGCCGTGTGGGCGATCCGGGCGACGGGTCGGTCCGCCGCACCGAGCACCAGCACGTCGAGATCGACGAAACCGTGCCCCTTGTGATCGCGCACTGCGGTGACGAGCGCCCGTACCGTGAGGCCCTCGTCGAGGCGGGCGAGGCCGAGGTGCTGCACCTGTGACCCGACGTGGATCCACGGCCCGAGCACCACGTTGCGCACGAGGACGTCGTTGGCGGCCCGCACCAGCCAGCCGGGTGGGACCACCTGCCGCTCGAGGTAGACCGGGTCGGTCTCCCGGACGGCCGCGAGGTACTCGCGAGCGACCTCGGCTGCGAGCGGGAACGGGACGGCACCGAGTGCCTCGACCTGCAGCGCCGCCGCCGAGGCCGGCGGGCGCGGTCGGGGTGGCGGGGGCGCCGGCCACCGCGTCGCGTCGACGGCCGGCGCGGCGTCCGGCAGGGTGGCCGAGCCAGTCGCCAACGTCGCGCCGTCGGCCGGTCGGCGCAGCTCGAGCGTGAGCGAACCGTCCTCGGCGTCCGACGCCCACACCTCCACCGAGTCGCCGTCGTAGGTCGGCGATCCGAACCGGCAGGCGATCGTGCCGTGGTCGAGCCAGTCGAGGCCCCACCGGTCGAGGGGTCCGGCCGTCAGGTATGCGTGCACGTCGACGCCGGGGACGAGCCCACCGGTGAACCCGAATCGGGACGCCACGGCGTCGTCGTGGATCTTGTTGTCGCTCTCGGTCGCAGTGTTGAACGCGACGAGCGTGCGCACGAGCCCCATGGGCGGGAGGCTACGGCTCCCAGCCGGCGAAGGCGTCGATCATCGCGTGCACGTCCCCGAGGGGGTACAGGATCGGACACGTCGCCCCGTCGCGCAGGTAGTCCGCCACCTTGGCCCGGGCCTCGGCCGGCGTCCCCGAAGCGGTCAGCATCTGGACGATCTCGTCGGGCACCAGCTTGGACGCCGCCTCGACCTGCTCGTGGGTGGCCGGCCACGTGAGTACCTCGCCGACCCTGTCCAGCAACGACTGTGGCACGCCCGAGGCCTTCATGATGTGCGGCTGCTGGCCGAGGTACTGCGTGACCATCAAGCGGGCCATGTCGAGCGCGGTGGCTCGATCCTCGTGGACCGAGCACACGACGAGCTGCGGGCGGTCGATGTCCTCGACCCGGCGCCCCGCCTTTTCGGCCCCGGCGGCCAGGTGCTCCATCGCCACCCGGTTGTAGTCGGGCGACACCAGGTAGTTCAGCACGACCCCGTCGCAGATCTCCCCGGCCAGCTCCATCATCTGCATGCCCGTGGCGCCCAGGTAGATCGGCACGTCCTTGGGTCGGCGCTCTTGGTACACGTAGTCGAGCTCGACCCCGTCGAGGTGCACGAACTCGCCGTGCATCGTCACGGTCTCGTTGTGCAGCAACGCCCGCACCGCAGTCACGATCTCCCGCATCGCCCGCAGCGGCTTGGCTCGGGTGATCCCCACCTTGGCGGCCAGCGGGTCCCACCACGCACCGATGCCGAGGATCACCCGCCCCGGCGCCAGGTCGTCCAGGGTGGAGAAGGTGGCGGCGAGGCGGGCCGGGTTGCGGCTCCAGCAGTCGACCACGCCGGATCCCACCTTGATCCGATCGGTGACCGACGCGAACGCGGCCAGCGGCACGGTCGCCTCTCGCACGAGACGGCTCTCGGCCTGCCAGACCGCGTCGAACCCCTTCGCCTCGGCGTACTGGGCGAAGCCCATACCCTGGCGCACGGTGTGGGCGTCCTGCAGGTACAACGCAGCGGGAACAGGCATCGGGGACTCCTTCGCAGACGGCTACAGCTTCGAGAACAACCGGACGGCCTGCTCGGCCGCCTTGGCCCGGACCTCGTCGAGGTCGACCCGGGTCGGGCGGCCGTCGGCGACGAGCACCTCGCCGTCGACCACCACCTCGAGGGCGCGCACCCCCGGACTGAACGCGACGTGCCACGCCGAGTCGGCATGGTCGTAGTTCCACGTCACCCGGTCCTGTGCCACCTCGGGAAAGAATCGCTCGGCCCCGTCGGCCAGCCACCTCCAAGGCGTGTCCGGCGACGCCAGCACGTCGTGCTCCCGCAGCCGCACGTAGGCGAGGCGGAACTCCTCGAGCATGTCGCCGCCGATGCCGTCGGTGCCGAGCACCACCCGGTTCGGCCGGGCGGTCGGCCGTGCGTAGCCGACCCCGTTGTTCATGTTCGAGCGCGGGTTGTGGGCGATCGTGCCGGGCAGGTCCCGCCCCAGATGCACGCAGTGGACGAGCAACCAGTCGTCGGCGGCGAGGGGTGCGAGTCGTTCCCCCGCACCGCGGTCGACGGGTCCTTCCGCGACGTGGACGTGGACGCCGACCCCGAGGTCGCGGGCCAGGCCCGCTGCGGCCTCGAGCGTCTCGTCGCTGCAGGTGAACGCAGCGTGCACCCCGACCATCCCGCGGCCCCCCGCCCGAACGAACCGCTCGCACTCGGCCAGCCCGCGGCGCGCCGCATCGGTCATGCGTGCCGGTGGACCGCCGGCCCCGCTGACGAGCGTGCCGTCGTCGGCCCAGCGGTCCGTGACGCCGTACGCGACGTCGAGACGAACGCCGACCGTTGCGCACGCGTCGGCGATCACCGACAGGCTGCCCTCGATGCACGACGGGGACTCGTGGTGGTCGACGATCGCGGTCGTGCCGCACAGCAGCGCTTCGGTGGCACCGAGCAACGCGGAGGCGTGGAGCATCTCGTGGTCGAGCGCCACGTCGAGGCGCCACCAGATCTGCTCGAGGATCGACGAGAACTCCGTCGGCTGACGGGGTGGCGCAGGCATGCCGCGGGCGAGCGCGGAGTACAGGTGGTGATGCCCGCAGACCAGGCCGGGGGTGACGGCGCCCATCGGGTCAGTCGTCGCCGGCGGCGGCTGCGGCCTTCGGCTTGAGCGGCAGCGTCGAACGCCACCGCCCGTCGGCCTCGTGGAGCGCCGCCGCGACGGCCGGTGCGGTGGGCACGAGACCGATCTCGCCGACGCCCTTGATCCCGTACGGGGATCGGGGCTGGGGCACCTCGACGAGTTCCACCTCGATCGGGGGTACGTCCTTGGCCCGCAGGATCCCCAACCCTCGCAACGTCATCGTGGTGGGAAAGCCGGTCTCGGGGTCGTGCGGGAAGTCCTCGGTGAGCGCGTAGCCGAGCCCCATGTGCACCGACCCTTCGATCTGGCCTTCGCACAGCAGTGGGTTCACCGCCCGGCCGACGTCGTGCACCGCGACGACCCGCTCGATCGCTTGGCTGGCCGGGTCCATCACGACGAGTTGCGCGGCGTACCCGAACGCGGCGTGGATCGTGGGGTTCGGATGATCCGGGTCACCGAGGAGCTGGGTCCAGTCGACGACGTGCTCACCGACGTGGTCGACATCGGGCGCGCAGCCGGCGGCCTTGGCCTTCTCGCACGCCGACCGGACGCTGCCCGCCGCCATCAGCGTGCCGCGGCTGCCGGTCGTCTGGCCGAACCCGAGCTCCCGGGTGGTGTCGACGATGACGTCGACTCGGGCCGGATCGAGCCCGAGTTCGTGGCACGCCACCTGCAGGGCGACGGTGTGGACCCCTTGGCCCATCTCGGTCCAGCCGTGGCGCACCTCGACCCGGCCCGTGTCGGACCGGAACCGCACGACCGCGCGGGTCAACTCGCGGAACCCGTTGCCGAGCCCCGAGTTCTTCAACCCGAGCCCGAGGCCGACCGCCTTGCCCGCCGCTCGGGCCGCGTCGTACCGCCCCTTGATCGCGTCGAGGCAGGCCTCCGCGCCGGCGGCGCCGTCGTCCATGACCTGACCCGGGCCCCACACCTCGCCGGGATGGATCACATTGCGCTTGCGGATCTCCCAGCCCGAGATCCCGACCCGCTCGGCGAGCCGGTCGAGCACCCCCTCCATGGCGAACTGGGCCTGGTTGGCCCCGAAGCCCCGGAACGCGCCGCAGACCGGATTGTTGGTGCGCACGGCGACGTTGCGCACGTCGATCGTCGGCAGCCGGTACGGGCCCGAGGCGTGGCCGGCCGCTCGTTCGAGCACCTTCATGCCGACGCTCGCGTAGGAACCGGAATCCCCGATCCCCCGCACCTTGAGCCCTGTCAGATACCCGTCGGCGTCGCAGCCCGCCCAATACTCCATCCGGATCGGATGGCGCTTGGCGTGGATGAGGAAGCTCTCCTCGCGCGACAGGGTGCACTTGACCGGTCGGCCGAGCAGCCAGGCCGCAAGTGCGGTCTGACCCTGGTTCGACATGTCCTCCTTTCCGCCGAAGGCCCCGCCGTTGGACACCAACTCGACGGTGACGAGGTGCTTCATCACGCCCAGCGTCGCAGCGATCTGGTCGCGGTCGTCCCAGACCCCCTGGCCGCCGGAATACACGTGGAGGTGCTCGACCGTGCCGTCCTCCCCCAGCGTCGGCACGGCGAGCGTCGACTCCGGTTCGAGGAACGCGTGCTCGATGCGCTGGGTCTGGAACACCTCGTGCACGACGTGGGCGCTGCCGGCGAGGGCGGCGTCCACGTCGCCGCGGGCGTACTGCGACACGCTGAGCACGTTCGACGTCGTGCCCCACACCGCAGGCTCGGGGTCGTCGATCGCAGCGACCGGATCCGTGATCGGCCGGTGCACGACGTACTCGACCTCGATCAGTTCGGCCGCCGCACGGGCCGCCCGCCGGGTGTCGGCGACCACGATGGCGAGCACGTCACCGGCGTAGGAGGTGCGCTCGCCCTCGCCGATGAACGTGGGCCAGTCCTTGTAGATGATGCCGACCTTGCGGGCCCCGGGCACGTCCGCGGCGGTGAAGACCCCCACGACGCCGGGGGCGGCCAGGGCCTGCGCCGTGTCGATCCGGACCACGTCGGCACGGGCGTGGTCGGTGAGCCGGAACGCGCCGTGGAGCATCCCAGGCACGCGCAGGTCGTCCACGTAGCCGCGGTCGCCGAGGGCGAGCGCCTCGGCCTCGTACTTCACGCCGCTGCCGCCCACCGTCCCGGCGAGCGCCGTCTCGAACCGCTTGCCCTTCGCGACCGCCTCGATCGCGTCGAGGATCTTCACGTACCCCGTGCACCGGCACAGGTGGGCACCGAGGTGCCGGGCCATGTCCTCGCGGGCGAGATCGGCCCCCTTGCGGTCGATCTGGGCCTTGGCCCGCACGACGATCCCCGGGATGCAGAACCCGCACTGCAGCCCGCCGCAGGCCGCGAAGGCCTCGGCGTAGCGGGCCCGCTCGTCGGGGTCGACGCCTTCGAGGGTGACCACCGACTTGCCGGCGACCTTGGCCAAGGATTGCTGGCACGACACCACCGCCTTGCCGTCGATCAGCACCGTGCAGCAGCCGCACTGCCCCGACGGCGAGCAGCCGTCCTTGGGCGAGGTGACGCCCAGCTCCTCGCGCAGGGCCGACAACAGGTGCGGGTGGTCGTCGGCCACCTCGACCGGGGTGCCGTTGACGGTGAAGGCGGTGCTCATGGCAGCTCCACTCCTCGCTGTGCGGTGATCCGGGTGTACATCTCGGGCCGGCGGTACCGGTCGAAGTCGAACAGGGTGCCCTTGTACTTCTGGCACCAGTCGAGATCGCACCGGGCCACCACCAACTCGTCGCCGGTCGTGAAGGCCTGGGCGACGATCTGACCGGACGGGGCCATGATGCAGGACTGGCCGAGCGAGTCGACCCCCTCCTCGACGCCGCCCTTGGCGACGCCGACGACCCAGGTGCCGTTCTGGTAGGCGCCGGACTGCATCACGAGCGCGTTGTGGAACCCCTGGAGGATGTCCTGGCTCGGGTCGGGCACGTAATGGATCGGGGTGTTGTAGCCGCACAGGATCAGCTCGACCCCTTGCAGGCCCATCACCCGATAGCTCTCCGGCCACCTTCGGTCGTTGCAGATCATCATTCCGACGATCCCGCCGAACGCACGCCACACGCCGAACCCGTCGGGGCCGGGCTCGAAGTAGTACCGCTCGGCGTGCTGGAACGGTCGATCGGGTTCGTGGTGCTCGTGCCCGGGGATGTGCACTTTGCGGAACGTCCCGACGATCGAGCCATCGCGCTCCACGAGCGTCTGCACGTTGTAGCGGTGGCGCATGCCGTCGGCATCGGGTTCGGTGAGGTGCGCGTACCCGAGACAGAACCCGACCCCGAGCCGGCGCGCCTCGTCGAACAGCGGCTGGGTGTCCGGGTTGGGCATCGAACGCTCGTAGAAGTGGTCGGCCTCGGCGATGTCGGTGACGAACCAGCGGGGGAAGAACGTCGTCAGCGCCAACTCGGGATAGACGACGAGGTCGCAGCCGTGGCGGGCGCCGTCGCGCAGCAACACGAGTAGGCGCTCGACGACCTCGGCGCGCGTGTGGTCCCGTTGGACCGGTCCGAGCTGCGCGGCACCGACGGTGACGATCCGAGGCACGGGGCGACCTTGGTGCTCCTTTTACAGAATGTCAAGCACGGGCGTGTGAACGCCCGCCGCTCAGGCGTCGAGGCGGCCGTCGGTGATGTGAACGACCCGATCGGCGTAGTGGAGGATCCGCTCGTCGTGGGTGACCACGATGGCCGCGGTGCCGCGGCTCTTCATCTCGTGGCGGATGAGCGCCATCACCTGGTCGCCGAGCGCGGTGTCGAGCGCGGAGGTCGGCTCGTCGAACAGCACGAGCGTGGGCTCGTTCATGAGCGCCCGACCGATCGCCACGCGTTGGCGCTGGCCGCCCGACAGCTGCGAGGGCAGATTGCCAGCCCGGTCGCTCAGGTCGAGCTCGCCGAGCAGCTGGTCGGCCCGCCGGCGCGCAGCTGCACCGGTGCGGCGGCCCATCTCGTCGACGACGAGGAGGTTCTCCCGGGCGGTGAGGAACGGGATCAGGTTCACCGACTGGAACACGAAGCCCACGGTCGTGCGCCGGAACTCGGTGAGCTGCTTGGAGGAGTACCCGGTGATATCCCGGCCGCCGACGACCACCTGGCCCGCAGTGGGCGACAGGATCCCGCCAGCGATAGTGCACAGGGTGGTCTTCCCCGAGCCCGACGGGCCGACGAGGGCGACGATCTCGTTGGCGCCGACCGTTAGCGTGGCGTGGTCGAGCGCGACGACCTCGCTGTCCCCCATCGGGTACACCTTGCGGACCGCCGTCATCTGCAGGGCGGGGGTCGGGTCGGGGTGGGTCACAGCGAACCTCCGATGGCGCTGGCGGGGTCCACCCGGAGGACCCGGCGCAACGAGAACGCGCAGCCGGCGATCGCGGCGACGAGCAGGGTGACGGTCGAAGTGGCGAACCGTCCGGCCGAGATGGCGAACGGCAACGAGCCGGCCGGGACGGTCACGTCGACCAGCACGGCGAGCGCCCCGGCGATCACGCAGGCCGAGATCGTGACGACCGCGGCCTGCACGACGAGACCGGCGAACAGGGTGCGCGACGACGCACCGATCGCCTTGAGCACGCCGTAGAGCCCCATGCGCTCCACGGTGAGCAGGGCGAAGAACAGCCCCACGACCACGAGTGCGACGAACACGATGGTGTTGATGATCTGGCCGAAGGTGGCGCGCTGCTCCTCCACACCTGGGAGCGCATCGGCGGCGGTTTCGACGGTGGGGGTGCGGGTGGCGCCGGCCGTGGCGGCGTCGATCGCGGCGGCCAGCCCGCCCGGACCGGACGGCTCGCCGACTACCACCAGCGACTGGAACGTGTCGGCCGGCAGGATCTCGTCGGGTCGGTTGGCCGTGAGCACGGTGCGCCAGGTCGTCGGCGAGCCCCACAGGGCGCCCTGACCCAGGTAGTTGGTCTGCTCGACGAAGCCGATCACGGTGACCGGGCTGCGGGCCGGGCCGAGCCGCAACACCATGCCGCGCTCGACGCCTTGGTCGCGCAGGGTGTCGTCGGCGATCACCTCACCGTCGGCCGGTGGCGTGTCGGGCAGGCCCTGGGGTGCCACCTCGTAGCCGAACAGCACGGTGTCGACGAGGTCGCGCGGGCCGGCGTCGGGGAGGCGGGCACCGAGCTGCACGATCCCGATCCCGCCGGTGCGTGCGACCCCGGGTACCGCCTCGATCCGCGCCCGCAGGCTGCGGTCGATCCGGCTGCGCAGGAACGATTCCTTGGCCTGCGCAGAGAACACGAGCGCATCCCCGCGCTGTGCCCGCACACCGGCGGTCGAGTTGTCGATTAGCCCGTCGAGGATGCCGCCGAACAGCATCACCAGGCTCGCGAGCAGGGTGAGGATCGCTCCCGCCGTCAGGAACCGGCCGGGCCGGCGGAACAGTTCACGCAGGGCGAGACGCACGGCTAGCGACCCGCACCGGTCGTTGCGGCGATGGGGTCGATCGCCAGCACCCGGCGCGCCGACACGAGCGCACTCACGAAAGAGAACACGCCGAGCACCAACGCCCAGGTGATCACTGTCGAGGTCTCGAACCGAAGGGTGACACCGCCGGTACCGCCGCCCGACACGAGCGCGCCGTACCCGCCGATCCCGATTGCGAGGCCGAGGACGACCACCACGACGACCTGGAGCAGCAGCGCCGAGACGAGCCGCCCGGCCGGGGCCCCGATGGCCCGCAGCAACGTGAGCGACCCCGCCTTCTGGACGGTGAGGATCAGGAAGAACAGGCCGGTCACGAACGGTACGACGACGGCGAGCAGGGCGAAGATGATGCGGAACGAGAGCCGTACCTGGGACACGCCGGGAGCGAGATCGGCGGCGGCCGTGCGGGTGAGCGCGTCGAGTTCATCGCTTGCGGCATTGATGCGGGTGGCGAGCTCGGCGGGCCCCACGCCCGCTGCGGGCTCCACGACGAGGGCGTTGGGCAACGGGGCCGCAGCGGTCGGGTTCCGGGTGCGTACGGCGGCCAGGTAGGTGTCGTACGTGACGAACAGCGTCGGGCTCACGCTGAGCTGCACGTCACGGGCCTGGCCGACGATCGTGATCGCCTGGCCGCCCGGGGCGACGGTGACGGTGTCGCCGAGCGCGAAGCCTTTGCCGGCGTCGCTTTCCGACGCGACGGCCTCGTCGGTGCGCTCCGGCATACGGCCGCTCGACAGCGCGGCCGGTGAGCCCAGCCCGGCGAGGTCGTAGCCGATGATCGCAGCGTCCTGATCGCCGGTGCGGGTGACGACGGTGAAGGTGCCCTGGCCGAGCCGGCCGGCACGCCCGACTCCCTCGACCTGGCGAGCGGTCTGTTCGAGCGCCGGCAGCAGGACGCCGCCCTGCAGATTGCGCCGACCGTCGACGGAGTACACGAACACCGGTGCCGAGTTGTTGCGGATCGCGCCGACGAACGCGGTCAGCAGACCGTTCTGCAGCGTGTTGAGGAACAGCACCAGGAACACCAGCAGGCCGACCGCTGCGGTCAACAGGGTGAACCGCACCTTGGCCCGGCGCATCTCCTTGAACGCCAGGAACACTCAGCGGCTCCCGGGGTCGCCGGTCGCACCCGGCGCGCCCGGAGCAGCGCCGACCGCCTCGGTGGCGAGTGGCTGCCATTCGGCGAGCTTGGCCAGCCGGGCATCGTTGGAGAACATCTCCACGATAGGGACGTTGAGACCGACGCGCTTCTGGAGCCGGCGCACCTCGAGCTCTTCGTTCCACAGGATCAGCGTGACCACCACGCCTTCCTCGCCGGCACGCGCGGTCCGACCGGAGCGATGCAGGTAGTCCTTCGGATCCGACGGCGGGTCGTAGTGCACGACGATCCCGATCTCGTCGATGTCGAGCCCTCGGGCTGCGACGTCGGTGGCGACGAGCACGGCGATCTCACCCTTGGCGAACCCGGTGAGGGCCTTCTCCCGCTGGCGCTGGTGCAGGTCGCCGTGGATCGCCTCGGCGACGATGCCCTCGCGTCGTAGGTCGCCTGCGATGCGATCGCACCCGCGCTTGGAGTTCACGAACGCCAGCGTGCGTGGATGCGAGCGGGCGATCGCAGCGAGCACCTTGAGCTTGTCGAGCTCGTGGACGAGCAGGAACCGGTGCTCCATCTCCTCGACCGTCTGGGTTCGCGACGCGACCTCATGCCGTACCGGATCGTGAAGGTGGTCCCGGATCATGTGGTCGACCGCACCGTCGAGCGTGGCGGAAAACAGCAGCGTCTGGTGCTCGCTGCTCATGTGCCGCAACAACCACTCGACCTGGGGCAGGAAGCCCATGTCCACCATGCGGTCGGCCTCGTCGAGCACGATCACCTCGACCCCGGCGAGCGAGACGGTGCCGCGATCGACATGGTCGATCAACCGGCCGGGGGTGGCCACGACGACGTCGGCACCCTCGGCGATCCGCTTGGCCTGCCCGTCGAACGGGGCGCCGCCGTACACGGGGACGACGGCACGGCCGATCGCAGCCCCGAGCGGTTCGAGCACCTCGGCGACTTGGAGCGCAAGCTCCCGGGTCGGGACGAGTACGAGTCCGCGAGGTGCCTTGGGAGCGGCCTGGCCGACGCGGGCGAGGAGCGGGAGGCCGAAGGCGAGCGTCTTGCCGGAGCCGGTCTTGGCCTTGCCGCACACGTCGCGGCCCGCAAGGCCGTCGGGAATGGTGAGGCGCTGGATGGGAAAGGGCTCGACGAGCCCAGCCGACTCAAGGGCTCCGGCCAGCGGCTCCGGGAGGCCCAACGCGGCGAACGTTGCGGTCATGTCGTCTTTGGATCGGGGGGATGCGACCGGCGGCCGCACCGGGATGCTATCGGTACGACCAGGTCGATCGCGGCGATGGAGCCGCGGCAACGCCGGGTTCGCGCTCCGTGCGCACGGGGTCTAGGGTGCCGACGAATACGAACGGCGTCCCAGGGGGTTGCGTCCCGCATGCAGATCAGCGTCACGGTCAATGGCACCGTGCATTCCGGCGATGTCGAGCCGCGCACGTTGCTGGTCCACTACATCCGTGAGCACCTCGGGCTCACGGGCACCAACATCGGGTGCGACACCTCGTCGTGCGGGGCCTGCACGGTCCACGTCGACGGCGAAAGTGCGAAGTCCTGCACGATGTTGGCCGTCCATGCCGACGGTGCGTCGGTCACGACGATCGAGGGCCTCGCAGCAGCCGACGGCACCCTGCACCCGATGCAGGAAGCGTTCCGGCAGAACCACGGTCTCCAGTGCGGCTATTGCACACCGGGCATGGTGATGGCGGCGGTGTC
>JBJTVH010000065.1:0-17165 GCA_046081125.1 Acidimicrobiales bacterium | reverse complement strand
TCCCCGGCGATCCGCGCGCCCCGTCGGAGGCGACGCGCCAGCTCGTCGACGACGAGGTCCGGGTGCTCGTGGAGGCCTGCTACGTCGAGGCTTCGGCCCTGCTCGCCGCCCACCGGGACCAACTCGACGCGCTCGCCGCGGCGCTGCTGGCTCGCGAGACCCTCGACGAGGCCGACGCCTACGCGGCGGCCGGAATCGCCCACCCGATGGGCGGGTGAGGCGGAGGGATCAGGGGAACCGGCCGTCGGCGGGGGTGCGGTCGAGTCGACCACCGGGCCGGCACTCCGTCGAGCGGTAGGCGTCGGGCATGCGGGGGTAGACCTCGGCGAAGTAGCGGGCGGCGAGCGCCGCCCCGGCGGTGCGCCAGGCGTCGCTGCCCCCGAAGAGCCGGGCGACCTCGGCGGTGCGCTGCATGGCGGTGCAGTCGGTCTGCGCCTCGTCGAGGACCCCGGACAGGTGGACGATCTCATGCACGTAGACGTGCAGGGCGAGCATCTCGTCGAACGACGCGGCGCTCGACGGCGAGCCGCCGAGCCAGGAGCGCAGCGCATCGCACTGCTCGGCCTTCAGATGGGCTTCGGCACCCGTGCCCGGATCGACCACCTGAGCCCAGCCGGCCTTGCCCAGGTGGGGCAGCTCGTCGAACATCCCGGCGCAGTTGACCCACACCGTCGGGTCACCGGTGAACCGGCGCGCCACCTCGGTCATGCGGCGTTCGATCGAGACGTTGCGGTAGGTGAACCACGACGTGGGCGCCGCCAGGAGCAGGCAGCCGGCGATGGCGAAGCCGTGCCAGCGGCCCGACAGGTGCGCGATCGTGTAGCCGACCAGCCCGAGCCCGGAGGCCACGGCCAGCCACCCGTACCACGGGAACTGCGAGACGGTCTCGAACAGCCCGGGCGTCACGGCTCCACGATCGGCACCCCGGGACGCCGGATCGAGGGGACCGAGACGCCGAGCAGGCACGGCTCCGGCAGGGTTCACCGGACCCAGACGGCCGCTTCCACCGGCGCCCGGCTGCCATCCTGGTACTGGTAGGCGGCGACGCTCGCGAACCGGCACGAGTGCGCCGGGGACGCTGCGGCCGACGACGAACGGGCCACCGCCCGGGTCATGCCGCGATACTCGCCGGTGGGGTCGACCGAAGGGGAGGTGGTGGCGTCGGACTCGAAGGTGTGGAGCATCGGGGTGTCCTGGCAGCTCGACCAGTCCGGGTAGAAGTACGTGTGGTGGGCGGCGAACCCGGTCTCCTCCGCGACCATGAACGAGTTGATCTGATCGTCCTTGCGGCCGTACCAGAGCCGCTGGGTGAACGAAGCCGGGAACGTGGTGCCGGTCTGGGTGAGCACCGTGCACGACAGGGCCAACGACGTGGCCCCGCGCGGCCCGGACGTGCGGATCCAGGCGGCATCGAGGCCGGCCGGCCGACCGCACCGCCAACTCCAGCTCCACTGCCCGAGCGGGCGGCCGGCGTTGACCCGCGCGGCGGTGTCGGCGGTGGTGCTGAACGCGACCTCCGACGCCGCCGGGATCAGGATCTCGTTGGCTGCCGTGCGGAACGTCGAGGAGAAGTCGGTGCTCGCGCACGACACGGCCGGAGCGGCACAGTCGTGCAGCACGGCCCACCGGTTGAGCCCCGAGTCCCGGTCGTCGACGAAGGACACGAGCGTCCAGCCACCACCGTCGGTCATCATGTCGCAGTACGCCGAGATCGCCGCGCCCGCCGGGTAGAGGGTGTAGGTGCCGCTCGGCGCCTGCGGCCAGACGGTGAGCGCGTTCCGGCAGGTCGTCGCCTGCAACGCCGGCGCGCTGACGACCGGTGACCACGGGCTCGTCCCGGCCGCGTTGCGGGCCCGTACCCGCACGTACTGCAGGGATCCGTTGGCCAGGCCGGTGATCGTGGCCTGCGTGGCCGCCACCGTCGTCGAGGCGAAGGTCGAGAACGTGGACGACGTGGAGTACTGCACGACGTAGTCGGTCACGATCGCTCCGCCGTCGGTCGCCGACGGCGACCACGACACGGCCAACTGCCCGCTGCTCGGCGCTAGGGTCACCTGAGACGGCGCGGCGGGAACGCTCGCGGTGATCGGCGTGTTCGACGGGGCGACGAGGCGGTGCGGGTGGTCGGCCGGCAGCGAACCGGCGACACCCCACTTCCAGGCGAGATACCCCTCGACCTGCTGGCGTTCCCCGGGGCTCAGGGCCCGGTCGAAGACGAGCACCTCGCGGTAGCGACCATCGCCGTGGCGGACGCCGCAGCACTGGTCACGACCGATGTCGAGCGGGACCATACCGGCCGTGCGCGCGTGCCCCCCGACCGCAAAGGGCCGCACGGCGCCGTTGACACCGACCACCCCGGTGCTGTCGGCCGTGCCGGCGACGGTCAGCTCGTACAGGTTCCGGGCGGTGGGCACCACGACGTCGTTTCCGAGGTGGGCCCAGCTGCCGTCCCGGTTGACGACGTAGGTCTGGTTCGCGGTCGACGCTTCCAATGGATGGATGAGCAGGCCGTTGGGGCCGCGGGCCGAGACGATCCAGCCGTGCGTGTTGAACGACGTCGTGTTGCTCTCGACGATGGCGAACACGCTCGCGTCGGGGGCCAGCGGTACGGAGGTACCGAGCCAACCGTTGGCGGTGAACTGCACGAACCCGCCGGCGGCGTCGACACCGTACGTGGGGCACTGCGCGGTGGTGGTCTGCGTGAAGTGGCTGGCGAGTCCCGATCGATCGGCCCACCGGCACACGGACTGACCGGCCTGGGTGACGCGCGAGGACCCGCCGGCGTCGGTGGTCATCGAACCTCGGTCGTTGGCGTCGACCGACAGCACCAGTCCGTCGCGCACCGGCACCTGGGGAATCCACTTGGCGAGGAGGGCTTGCTCGACGGCGGTTCGCTCGGCGTCGCTCAGGGCGCGGGGGAACACCACGATCTCGGCGAGGTCGGTCGCGGTCACCTCGCCGTACGGCCCGTTGTTCACCGTGAGCCCGTCGGGTCCGGTGACCCCGCCGGTGTTGGCGGCCACGAGGACGCCGTTGCGGTACACGCTGGAGGCCTGGCCCGAACCGGGCACGACCGCCGTGTACACCTGCGGGGTGGCCGCCACCGAGGTCGAGCCCTGGTTGACCCAGCCGTCGTAGAAGGCGCTGTCGGACCGGCCGTTCCACCAGCCGAGCAACCAGTTGTTGGCCCGGGCCTGCAGGATGCGCCCCGTGCCCGTCGTCGATTGCGGCCGGGCGACGTAGACGACGGTCGACGGGCTGTCGAACCGGGTGCCGGCGTGCTGCATCCACTGCGTCGTTGCGAACCGCAGCACCGGGAGCCGGAACGACGCCACGCTCGTGCGGACCGGCTGCTGCGCCGCCGTGCCCGACACGAACTCCCGGCCGAAGCCCGACTTGTCGGCCATACGGCCGACGCTGGAACCGACCCCGGGTTCGTTCGCTGCGCTCCCGTCGCCGTCGAGATCGGAGGCGTCGACCCACAGGCCGGGTTCGGCCACGCCGTACGCCGACACCGCAGGCGACGGGTTGCGCGAGGTGAGCCACTTGTCGCGCAACGCCGTCTCGACCGTGGCGCGCTCGGCGTCGCTCAAGGCCCGGGGGAACACCAGCACCTCGGCCACGTCGATCTCCGCGTTCGCGTTCCCCGACGTCGTCGAGTACAGGCCCTTGTTGAACGACAGGCCATTGGGGCCGGTCACCCCACCGGTGTTCGACGACAACAGCGAACCGTCTCGGAACACGCTCGAGGGCTGACCCGGACCGCGGATCACCGCCGAGTACACCGTGGGCGTCGGCGGCTTCGCACTCCAGCCCTGGTGCACCCAGCCTTCGAAGAACGCCCGGTCGCTCGCATTGTCGCTCCAGCCGAGCAGCCAGTTGTTGCCGACGCCCTGCAACGCCCGCGTCATCGACGACGACGACGAGCGCGGCGCAGCCAGGTAGACCACCGTCATCGACCCGGCCAGGTCGAACCGGTTGAGCGCGCGCATCCACTGCGTGGTGGAGAACCGCAGCACCGGATACCGGAACCCCCACACCCGGGTGCTCACCGGACGGTCCGTGGCGACGGTGGGATCCGAGACGAAGTGGGTGCCGGCACCGGATCGGTCGTTGGCCTGCAACACGCTCGTGCCCACCGCCGGCTCGCCGACGGTCGTCGAGTTGCCGTCGAGGTCGGAGGCGTCGATCCACATCGACGGGCCCGACACCCCGTAGGCCGAGGGCACCTGGGCGAGCTCGGCCACCTCGGCCCCCGACAGCGCCCGGTCGTAGAGGCGCAGATCGTCGACCCGGCCGCCGAACCACGGCCCGGTCGCGCCGTCGGCACGCGTCCCGACGAGCAGATCGTTCGCCGCCATGTTCACGTCGGCGAGGTTCACGGTGCCGTACTGGCTCGACACCGCGGTGGTGATGGGCACCTCGCGGTCCTTGATGCCGTTGCGGTACAACGTCATCCGTAGGTTGGCGACGTCGACGGTGACCGCCGCATGGCTCCAGACGCCGGCTGAGAAGAACGGCGCCCCGGACCCCGAGGGACCCTGCAGGAACCCCTGCACCCCGCTGTCGGCGTCGCCGACGGTGGCCTGGGCGCCGGAGAGGTCCCACCCCTGCCAGGCCCCGCGACCCTTCGCGACCACGAACGTGCCGTTCGCTACGGCTCCCGACCCCCACAGGGCGATGGTGAAGCTCTTGTTGTTGAAGTTGAACCTCGAGGAGTTCCCGAGGTTCACGAAGTCGTTCACCCCGTCGAGGGCGAGCGCCCCGCCCACCCGGCCCGGCGCCCATGCCGTCGAGGGATCGGCGTTCACGAGCGTCCCGTTGTTCCCGTTGCCGCTCGCATCGACCACCGTCGTGCCCGCGCCGTCGTCGAAGGTCCAGTGGCCCACCAGGCCCGGATCGGTCCCGGCGGTGACGGTGCGCTCGAGCCGGGCGTTGTACCAGACCGAATGGTCGTAGGAGATCTCCCCGGCGACGGGGTGCACGCCGAGGGTCAGGGTGGTGCGGCCCGTGGTGTCGAGGTCGAGATCGATCGGTGCGCTCGCCTGCAGCATCGTGCCGCTCTGGTAGGCGAGGTTGCCGTCGAGGTACACGGAGAACACGACGCCGTTGCCGTAGAGGGTGTCGTAGGTGCCCTCGTCGATGGCGATCCGGGCCTTGAACGACGTGGCGCCGTCGATCGCCCAGGACTGCGTGCAGATGCCGTCGTTCGCGACCTTGTACGTGCAGCCGGAGCCCGGATGGGTGAGGACACCCTTGGCGTAGACGACGCCCGCCTTCTTCAGCGCCGCACCGTTCTCGGCCCGGTCACGGTTCAGGTACGGGTAACCCGAGCCGAACGAACCCCACGCCGGGGCGTTGGGCTGCAGATCCGACAGGAACGTGCTGACGACGGCGGGCGCGCTGCGCCGCACCACCACGATCCCGGACCCGCCCGCACCGCCACCGGGGCCCTCGCTGAAGCCGCTGCCGCCGGCACCGCCCGAACCGCCGCCACCACCACCGCCGGAGCCGGCGACACCCGACATGCCGGTGCCGGCCACCGAGCCGGCGCCGCCGCCGCCGGTCCCCCCGGTGCCGGCCGGGGTGGGCGCGCCGGACCCCCGGCCGCCGCCGCCACCGCCGCCGCCGTAGTTCACCGTCACCCCGGTGATCGCGCTGGCCGCGCCGGTGCCGCCGTTGCCGCCCGTGCCGAAGCCGCCGACCCGACCGGCCGAGCCGGCGCCGCCGCCACCGCTCGAGGAGTCCGACAGGTTCGGGGCCCCACCGCCGAAGCCCTGGGCGGGGGACACCGCCGGGGTGTTGCCGGTGCCGGAGGTGCCGGTCACCCCGTTGCCGCAGAACGCCCCGGCGCCACCCGAACCGCCGGCACCGCCGTCGGTGTCCGCCGCCGGGCAGCCGAGCCCGAGATGACCGCCGCGCCCGCCGCGCCCACCGCCCGCAGCACTCAGCGTCCCGAACGAGGAGGCCTGACCGTCGGCCGACCGGGTCGTGCTGACGCCACCGGCGCCGCCGGCGCCCACCACCACCGAGGTCGCACCGGCTCCCACGGCGAGCGTGCCCGAGCGCACACCGCCCGCACCGGCACCGCCGCCGCCGACCGCGTTCGCCCCGGCGCCGCCGCCACCACCGCCGCCGACGACGGTGTAGCGGACCGTGCCCGGCGTCGGGACGGTGAAACGCGCCGTGCCCGGGGTCGTGAAGACGGCGAGCACGTCGGTCGCCGACGGGCGCGACAGCGGGACCAACGCCCGGGCGCCCGCGGCGGCCGCCCCGCCGTCGACCCGGGTGACGGTGAAGACCACCGGGGTGTCGACGGGGGCACCGGCGACGGTGACCACCACCCGGCCCGCCGCGCTGGTGGTGACCACCCCCGCGCTCACACCGACGCCGGCCGTCGGGCTCGACACCGTGAGGCCCCCGAGTTCGGTGCCCGAATCCCACGACGTCGAGGAGCCGTCGACGGCCAGGCCGACCACCCGGTAGCTCGCGCCGGCCACCGCCTCGAACGCGAACTGGTACGCACCGGCCGGAGGGCTGCCCGCGAGGGCGGCACAGTCGGCCGCGAACCGGCAGTGGACCACCGGGGCGATCGCGCCCGGCGGGGTGGCGATGGCCGGTCCGGCCTGGGCCGGACCCAACCGCTGGATCTCCCGGTCCGTCAGCGCCCGGCGGAACACCTGCACGTCGTCGAGCGAGGCCCGCGACTGGGCGTAGAACGTGCTGCCCCCGAGGGTGATCGTGGCCGAGCCGGCCGGGTTGATCGCCCCGGCGAACGTGTTCGAGCCGTCGAGCACCCCGTTGACGTACAGGCGGTAGCTCGAACCGCTGCGCACGAACGCGACGTGCGACCACGAGTCGGCGGGCAGGGCGGCGGCGGTGTCGACGAAACGCTCGACGCCGTCGACGGAGGCGTGCACGCGCACCCGGTTGGTGCTCGGGTGGAGCCACAGGCCGGGGGACCGGTCGTGCTGGTACAGGGTGCGCCAGCTGTTGGCCTGGCTGTTGGGCCGCACCCACAATGCGATCGTCACGTCGCCCGCGGACGCGGCCGCCAGGTCGGCCGACACCGGGACCTCCACCCGGGTGCCGGCCGCCGCCGCGAACGTGGAGCCGGTGCCGCGCACCGCGGTGACCCCGAGCGCCGGCGCGCCGACCGCCGTGGCGTGGTTCCCCGCCCCGCTGGCGTCGGTCACCGTCGTCCCGGTGGATTCGTCGAGCTTCCACCAGCCGACGAGACCCTCGTTGCTCACCCCGTAGGGCACCCCGCGCGGGGTCGCCGCGACCGGGTCGCTCCACGTGCCGGCGCCGACGGAGCTGCGGGCCTGGACCCGCACGTACACCGGGGTGCCGTCGGCCAGTCCGGTGAGCACTGCCGGCGGCCGGGCCACCTCCACCCGGCCCGACACCGTCGCGAAGCTCGGCGAGGTCGAGTACTCGACGGTGTGGCCCAGGATCGCTGCGCCCCCGCTCGGCGGGCTCCACGAGACCGTCACCCGGCCCGCGCCCGCCGGGTCGATGCGACGCAGCAGCCCGGCACCGTCGCCGACCATCACGGCGCCCGACGGGGCGACCGCTACCCCGAGCGGGCCGGTGAGCGTCGCGGTCGTCCCGAGCCCGTCGGCCGAGCCGGTCGCCCCGGTGCCCGCGACGGTGCGCAGCGTGCCCGCGCTGCCGAGCACTCGAACCCGGCGGTTCCCCAGATCGGCCACGTACAGGTTGCCGGCGGCGTCGAGCGCCACGTCGGTCGGGAAGTTCACCCGGGCCGACAACGCCGGGCCGTCGGCGAATCCCATGCCACCGGTCCCGGCGACGAGCGAGACCGCACCGGCCGGCGTGACCCGGTAGATCGCATCGGAGGCGCCGACGGCGGCGTAGATGTCGTTGGCCGGGTCGACGGCGACGCCGCGTGCCCGGTTCAGCGCGGCCACCGTCGACACGACCCCGGCCGGGGAGATGCGCCGCACCCGACCGGTGCCGCCCGGCTGGTCGTCGCCGTACTCGCCGACGACGATCGAACCGTCCGGGCCGACGGCCACCCCGGCCGGGTTGCGGAACGAGGCCGCGATGCCCGTGCCGTCGGCCTGGGTGGTCGCCCCGGAGCCGGCCACCGTCGACACGACCCCGGCCGGCGTGATGCGCCGGATCCGGTGGTTACAGGTGTCGGCCACGAGCACGTTGCCTGCCGCGTCGACGGCGACGTCGCTCGGGCTGCAGAACGAGGCCGTCGCGCCGTCGGCGAAGCCCGGCGTCCCCGACCCCGCGAACACCGACGCGACCCCGGCCGGGGTGACCCGGCGGATCACGTGCGCACCGGCGTCGGCCACGTACAGGTTGCCGGCAGCGTCGAAGGCCGATCCGCCGAGCGACACGGCGCCCGGGATCGCCACGGTGGACACCGCGGCCTCGGTGGCCGACGCCGAGACGGCGGTCGGGCGGCCCGGCGCCTCGGTGGCCGCGCCCCACGGACCGGCGCCGGCGGCGTTCGCGGCCCGGGCCCGGAACGCATACGACACCCCTTCGGACAGCCCCTCGATCGTGCACGACGTCGCCGGCGGCACCACCGTGCAACTCGGCCCGCCCGGGCCCGCCTCGACGGTGTAGCCGCTCACCTTCGCCCCGCCCGAGACGTCGAGCGCGACGATCGTCTGGTTCCGCAGGTAGGTCGGGGTCGTGCCCCCGATGTGGTTGACCCCCCACAGGAACGTCAGGTAGCTCGAGCCGGGCCGGGCGACGTCGTAGCGCATCGGGTTGACGTCGCCCACCTGCGCGTCGCGGCCGGCGGCGATGCCCGTGAAGGTCGTCCACGCCGTCGGTGAGGAACCGGCGAGCGCCACGTAGCTGTACGTGCTGTTGTGACTCGAGTTGGCCACCCGGGTGCCGGCGGGCCACACCCCGTCGGCCCGCCGCGGGTTGACGAGCCCCCAGGGGGACCGCAGGGTCACGGTGCCGGTCGCCGCGTCGATCCCGCCTTCGTTCCACGTCCCCTCGAAGGGGACCGACGCCCACTGCGAGTACCCGTTGCCGGGGTACGACGTGCCGAACCCGTCCTGGTAGTCGAGGAAGACCATGTTCCGGGTCCAACTGTTCGGACCGGCATACCAGTTGGCCGTGGAGGCCAGCCGGAACGTGGTGTCGCCCGGGCGCAGGTCGCGCGCCAGGGTCGTGTAGGTATACCCGAGACCCTGGTACTGCAGCCCGATCCACGAACCGGTCAGGTCGTAGTTCGCATAGCCGAGGAACGAGCAGCACGACACCGCGTCGGCCCGGAGGTCGGCGCTCAGCCGGTACGACACGCCGTCGAGCATCGGGATCAACGCCCGCGAGGTGTCCCATTGCTCGCGTGTCGCGGTGATCAGCGTCGGATCGGCGAGCATCGTCGCCTCGAGGCGGGGGACGCCGACCGAGGCCGTCGACCCGGTGCGGGTCACCGTCGGCGCCCCGGGCGCCGCCGGGGTCGTGCGGGGCACCACCACCACCGACGGCACCGACGCCGCGCCCGTGGCCGCCGTGGTCGAGGCCGTCACCCGCACCACGTACGGGTACCCGTTCGACAGCCCGGTGATCGTGCACGAGGTGGCCCCGCTCGTGCTGCAGGACTGCCCGAAGGCCTGCGCCGCGGCGGAGACCGTCGCCGTGTACCCGGACAGCGGTGCACCACCGGTGTGGGCCGGCGCCGTCCACGACACGGTGACCGACCCGTCGCCGGGGGTGACCTGCACACCGAGCGGGGCGCCCGGCACGGTGCGCATCGGCGGCGCGGTGAGGAACGGGTGACCGGCCGGGAGCCGGTCGACGGTGCCCCACTTCCACGCCAGGTAGCCCTCGATGCGCTGCCGGTCGATCGTCGCCATCGCCGCGTCGACGAGGACCACCTCGTTGATCGGGCCCTGCCAGTACTCCAGGGGCCACGAGGCGTACGCCCCCTGGCTGCCGATCACCCACGGCCCGGACAGGTCCCGCGTGGTCAACGGCGCGCCGCGGCTCGCCAGGACGGCGCCGTGGAGGCGGGTCACGGCGTCGGTGGCCGTCGCCTCGGCCGACAGCACGAGGGGCTGACCGGTCGGCACGGTGCCCGCGCTCGCGAACGCATCCGAGAACCGCACCCGGGTCACGTCCGTCACCCCGAGGAAGTACGAGGTCACCGAGTTCGACATCGTCCAGTTCGACAGAACCTCGCGGGCCGGGAACCCCACGGTCGGGTTGGTGGTCGCTGTCTTGGTGTCCACCACGACCGCAGTGTTCTGCTGCGAGCTCAGCGGGGCGGCGGCGAGGCGCATCGTGTCGTCGAGGCCGTCGAACACCACGGCGCCACGGCCGTTCTGCACACCCCCCACGAAGGTCGGCCGGGCGGCCGCGGCGTCCTGGCTCGCGTGCCGGCCCCGCCCGGACTTGTCGCGCCACTGCGTCACCGCGTTGCCCGACAGCGTGAGGGTGTTCGGGTCGGCGGCGTCGAGCCACAGCGCGGGCGGTGTCGCCAGATCGGCCGGGGTCCACTGCCCGGCCAGCGAGGCGATCTCCAAGCCGGTGAGGGCCCGGTCGTAGAGCCGGACGTCGTCGACCGCGCCGCACGACCGGTGGAATCCCGGTTCCCCCCAGAACCCGTTGCAGAGGAGCAGTTCGGCGTTCGACGCGGTGGTGACGCCGTCGACGACGCCCTGGGCGTCGAGAGCGCCGTTCAGGTAGACGCGCAGGGTGGAGCCGGTCTTGGTGAGCGTCACCTGTGACCACACGCCGGGCTGGAGCGCCGTCACCGAATCGACCCCCGGGTTCGACGACGCCGTCGTCGTCCACCGGAAGTGGATCCGGTTGTCGCCCGGATAGAGCCACACCCCGGGCACGCGGTCGGAGATGCCCGAGGCGTGCAGGTTGAACACGGGTCGCCAGTGGCCCGTCGGCGGGCCCGGGCGGACCCAGAACGACACCGTGGCGTCGCCGTTGGCCGTGCCGAGGGCGCCGAGTGCCGGGGTCCGGGCCACCCGCACCAGGCCCGGGGCCGCCTCGAAGGCGTACCCGGTGCCGGACACGGCGCCGACGCCCCGGGTCACGGTCCCCTCGACCGTGCCGTCGTGGCCCCATCCCGAGGTGTCGAACACGCTCGGGCCGCCCGGCTCGTCGAGCGACCAACGGCCCAGGAGCCCCTCGGCGGCCAGCACCCGCACCGGGAACGGTGCGCTGCGCCGGCCGGCCCGGTCGGTGACCACGATCCAACGGGCGCCCGGCGTGAACGTGCCCAGCCGGACCGTCACCTCGACCGTCGAGGGGCCCCAGGCGGTGACCGTCGACGGCACCGCCGGGCCGGACCCGTCGGCGGTGGCGACGAGCTCGACCGTGCCGACGTCGAGGCCGAAGCCGCTGCCGTCGAGCGCGAACGCCGTCTCGCCGTCGAAGGCCACCCCGTCCTCGGCGGTGCGCACCTGCGGTCCGGCCAGGCCGGTGATCTCGTCGGCGGACAGCACCCGGGTGTAGACGCGGACGTCGTCGAGCGCGCCGCGCAGGTTGTCGCGCACGCACGTCGCCTCGCTGCCGCAACGGCCCGCAGCCGTCGGCCACAGGTCGTCGGCGTTGGCGCCGAGCACCAGGTCGCGCACGAACCGGATCGTGCCCGAGGCGGCCACCGGGCCGGGCTGGGCGACGCCGTCGACGAACTGCCGCAACGTCGTGCCGTCCCACTGCACCACGACGTGGGTCCAGCGCCCGGCGGTGACGGCTCCACCGGTCATCTGCTGGCAGCAGGCGTCGTTGAGCCGGGTCTGGAACCACGTCCGCCCGCTGTCGACCGAGGCGATCGCACCGGTCGGCGGCGAACCCGAGAGCTGCACGTGGTTGTTGACGAGTATCTGTGCTCGGGTCGGGTCGTCCACCCGGGTCCACAGCGCGATGGTGAACGGCCCGGTGGCCGAGCGCAGGGCGGCGGTGAGGGGGATGCGGGCGAAGTCGTCGACCCCGTCGAACGCGAGCGCACCGCCCGAACGGCCCCCCACCGCGGCGGCGCCGTGGGCCACCACGGCATCGGCGCCCGATCCCGACCGGTCGCGGGCGACGGCGCCGGTGGGATCGTCGAGCGGCCACCAGCCCACGAGGCCGTCGGCGGCGAGGACCCGCACCGGGAACGGGCGCGACCGCTGCCCGAGGGTGGTGGTGACCACGAGGTGGTAGTCGCCGGCCGGGAGCCCCCCGAGGGCGACGGTGACGTCGATCGATCGCTCCGCCCAGGCGGTGACCACCTGGGCCGTCCGCACGGCCCGGGCGTCGTCGGCTGCGGTGACCACCTCGACCCGGCCCGCGCCCTGGGACGCCCCGAACGCCCCACCGGCGATCGTGAGCGTCGCCTTGCCGTCGAACGTGACGGCCCCGGTGCTGCGGCCGTCGAGGGCGGTCACCTGCGGGCGGGTGGTCAGGGCCGCCACCTCGCTCGCCGGAAGCGCCCGGGCGTAGACCCGCACGTCGTCGACGACCCCGGCGAAGGCCTCGTTGGCGGTGCGGCGCGCCGAGTTCCCCACCGCGAGCCGCCGGTAGGTCGGCACGGTGCCGACGGTCGAGCCGACGAGCACGCCGTCGACGTAGAGCAGGTACGTCGACCCGCTCCGCACGCCCACGGCGTGATGCCACTGCCCGTCGGCGAAATCGGTCGCCGTGCCCGCCGCCGTCGACGGCCCGCCCGAGTCGTGGAGCCGCAGGCCCGACGACGGGTCGAGCACGATCTGCAACCCGGCCCCGTCGGCCGTGGCCAACTCCACGATCCGGTCCCCGCCGCCGTCGATGGGCGCTCGCCCGTCGCGCACGAACCAGACGCTCACGGTCACGTCGCCGTCGAGCACCGAGCCGAGCGACCCGTCGAGCACGACGTCGTCGGCGTCGGTGGCGTTGAGCCGCAGCCCGCTGCCGAACCGGCCGACGACCCGTTCGGCGGTGCCGCCCATCCCGGTCAGCGTGCCGGTGTCGCCGGAGCCCGAGACGTCGGTGGCGACCAGCCCGCTCGATTCCTCGAACGGCCAGTGCACGACGAGCGCGTCCTCGGGCCGGACCTCCACCGGATACGGCGCGCTGCGCTGCCCGGCGGCGTCGACGACGAACAGCCAGGCGGACCCCGCCGCGAGACCGCCCGGGTTCACGATCACCTCGGCTGCGCCGTCGGACCAGGTGGCCACGGTCTGGGCCACGAGCGTCGCCGTGGTGTGATCCGGCCCGGAGGCGAGCTCGACCCGACCGGCGACCGCACCGAAGGCCGACCCCGACACCACGACGGCCTCGCCGACGTGGAACCGCTCGTCGGCCGCGTCGGCCACGCGCGGGCCGCCCAGGCGGGCCACCTCGGCGGCCGGCAGCACCCGGCCGTAGAGCCGCACGTCGTCCACCCGCCCCCGCAGCGGGGCACCGAAGGTGGTGGCGCCGCAGGCGAGCGGGGCGCCGACCCCGAGCGACCGCAACCGGTGCACGTCGGTGACCGTGGCGGTCGCGACCCCGTCGACGTAGACGGTGGCACCGGCGTCGGACGAGCTCACCGCGACGTGGTACCAGCGCCCGGCCACGAAAGGCCCAGGGGCGACGGTCCGCCACGCCGAGGACCACAGCTCGAGACGACCACCGTTGAACCGCAACGAGAACTGGTTCCCCGAACACGCGGCGCCGGCGTCGCGGTTGCTGAGGAGGCGCACGTCGTCGGCCACGGCGTCGGGCCGGACCCAGGCCGCGAGGGTGAACGTGGTACCCACGCCGGGGTCGTCGGCGCGCGCCACGTCGTCGGCACCGTCGAGCGCCAGCGCCGCACCGCTCACCCCGGCGGCCCACGTCGCCCCGTTCGCGAGCGTGAGCCGGCCGGCGGTGCCGCCGGCACCCGACGCATCGGCCGCGAACGGCCCGGCACCTTCGTCGGCCCGCCACCACCGCACGAGCCCGTCGGCCACCTCGAGGCGGATCGGGTAGGGGGCCGAACGCACCCCGTCGGCGGTGGTGACGACCACGAACACCGGCCCGGCCGGCAGGCTGCCGGCGCCGACCGTGACGTCGACGGACCCACCCGACCAGGCCGAGACGGCCTGCGCGACCCGGCGGGCGGTGGCGTACTCGACGCCGTCGAGCAACTCGACCCGGCCGGCACCCTGCGCGGTGCCGAACCCGGCGCCGGTGATCGTGAACGCAGTCTCGCCGTCGAAGGCGACGTCGTCCTCGGCGCCGGTGATCACCGGGCCGAGCAGCGTCGCGGCCTCGATCGCGGACAGGGCCCGGCCGTGGATGCGCACGTCGTCGACCGCACCGGTCAGCCAGGCGGCGGTGCCGGCGCCGTCGACGCCGATCCGCACCGTCGCATCGGCGTTGTGACCGGACGGGGCGACGTCCGCGGCGACCAGCACCCCGTCGCGGTAGAGCCGGCGAGCCCCGCTCGCTGCGTCGTACGTGCCGGTCCACAGATGCCAGGCGGTGTCGGTGACCGCCGAGGTGGACAGCGTGGAGCTCCCGAACCCGAACCGGAACCGGTCGTCGGGACCGAAGCCGAACGTCGCCCCGCCGTGACCGATCACCGTCTGGGCCCGGCCCCCGTGGGTGCGCTGCACCCACGCCGACCACGAGAACGACCCCGACAACACGAGCGGGGTGGCGCTGCGCACCGACCCGAACGAGCCGAGGACCACCGCCGCGGTGCCCGCGGGCCCGTCACCCCAGCGGGCCCCGTCGCCGAGGAACGCGTTGCGCTGGTGGCCGCTCGCGTCCGCGGCCACAACCCCGGCGCCCTCGTCGAGACGCCAGTGGGCGAGGAGCCCGGCGTCGACGCCCCCGGCCAGCACGGCGACTTCGGCCGCGCCGAGCGCCCGAGCGAACAGCTGCACCTCGTCGAGGGACCCGGTGAAGAACGTCCCGTAGCTCGTCCCGTCCGACGGGTTGTACGGCGACCCAAGACCGAGCCGGCCCAGGCGCGTACCCGGCGCGGGCACCCCGGAGGTCGCAGTGCCCACCGAGCGGCCGTCGAGGTAGGCGGTGACCGAGATCCCGGCCTGCACCACGACGGCGAGGTGGTACCAGCGCCCGGCCTGCAGGCTCACGGGCCAGGTCGGGTACCAGTTGCAGCCCGGCCAGGCCACCGCGAGTCCGGTGGTGCCGGTGAGCTGCACGCTGAACGCTGCCGTACCCGAGTAGCAGGGCGCTTCCCCGGCAGACGAGACCACTCGCACGTCGGTGCCGAAGGCGCTCGGCCGCATCCACAGCGACAGCGTGAACGACCCCGCGACCCCGGTGTCGGGGAGCAGGACCCGGTCGTCGACGCCGTCGAACACGAGCCCGTTGCCGACGCGGGCCGGGGCCCAGGCGGCGCCCCCGGCGACGGTGCCGTCGCGCCCGTTGCCGGACACGTCGGCGGCGACGGTGCCCGCGGTGGCGTCGAGCGGCCACCGGGCGGCGAGCGTGCCGTCCCCGGCCGAGGACACCGCCGGCGACGGCCGGCCCACCCCCTCGACGTTCACCGCCGACACCCGCACCTCGTAGGTGATCCCGTTGACGATCCCCGGGACCGGCGCGACCGTCGCCGTCGAGACCCCATCGGCGACCACCCGCCAGGCCGAGGTGCCCGTGGCGCGCACCTCGACCACGTAGTCGGTCACCGGCGACCCGCCCGTCAGCCCCGGTGCCGACCAGGTGAGCGCCAACTGCCCGTTGCCGGGCATCACACGCAGCCCGCCCGGCGCGCCCGGGGTCGAGGTCGGGGTCACCGTCGCGACCGGCGACCGCATGCCCGGCCCGGCGCCGTTCACGGCGCTCACCCGTACGTCGTAGGCCGAGCCGTCGGCCAGACCGCCGACGACCGCCCAGGGGGCCGGCGAGACGCCGTCGTCGGCCTGCGTCCACGCGCCGACCTGCCCGACCGGGCGGTACTCGACGAGGTAGTCGGTGATCCCGACCGCGTTCGCGCTCGGCGGCGACCAGGCGAGCGCCACGGACCCGGCCGGCACCGGCGCGATCCGCCGGATCACCGGGTTCACCAGGTTGGTCGTGTAGAGCACCCCGGCCCGGTCGACGGCGATCGGGCCGCCGTCGGCGAACCGGGCCATCGAGCCGGGCCCGTCGACGGTGCCGGCCACCCCGGTGCCGGCGACCGTGGTGACGACCCCGGCGGGCGACACCCGACGGACCCGGTACCCGAGGTGCTCGTCGACGAACACGGTGCCGTCGACGGCGACGGCGACCCCGCCGGGCCAGGACAGGCCCGTCGCGACGGTCGACACCACCCCGGCTGGGGTGACGCGACGCAGCGCGCCGTTCCCGGCGTCGCCCACGTAGACGTTGCCGGCGGCGTCGAGGCCGAGGCCCTGCGGGTGGGTGAACGCCGCACCCGACCCGGAGCCGTTCACGAATCCGGCGCCCGACCCGGCCAGCGTCGTGACCACCCCCGAGGGGCTGATGCGCCGGATCCGGTGCGAGAACCAGTCGCTCACGAACACCGTGCCGTCGGCGTCGACGGCCAGACCGTAGGGACCGTTGAAGCTGGCGGCGGTCCCGACGCCGTCGGCGGTGCCGGCGACCCCCGACCCGGCGAGGGTCGTGACCACCCCCGACGGGCTGACCCGGCGCACCCGGTTGCCGGCCCACTCGGCCACGAGGAGGTTGCCGGCGGCGTCGAGCCCGAGCCCGATCGGTTCGCTGAAGCTGGCGGCCGTGCCGACCCCGTCGGCCCCGCCCGGCGAGCCCGAGCCGGCCAGGGTGGAGACCACACCGGCCGGGGTGATGCGCCGGATCGAGTGGTTCCAGCGGTCGGCGACGTACACGGTGCCGAGGGCGTCGACGGCGAGGCCCTCGGGCCGGGCGAAGCGGGCGGTGCCCGCCGGCCCGTCGATGGCAGGACCCCGCACTCCCGAGCCGGCCAGGGTGGACACGACCACGCGCGACGGCACCGGGGCGCCGTGCTGGCCCGGCGCGCCCGGAGCGACGGCGGCCGTGCCCGCCCGGGGGGCGCCGGCACCGATGTCGTTGGCGGCGCGCACCCGCAGCTCGTATGCGGTGCCGTCGGTGAGCCCGGTGACCGTCGCCGACGTCGCCGGCGACACGGCGTCCACGAACCGCACCCACGGGGTGGTGCCCGCCGCCCGGTGCTCGACGAGGTAGTCGCGCACCGGCAGGCCACCGGTCGTGGGGGGGGGTGGGGGGGGAAAGCGGAAGATGGCGGACCCAGGGAA
>JBJTVH010000064.1:0-25152 GCA_046081125.1 Acidimicrobiales bacterium | reverse complement strand
CGCCGCCGACGCCACCCGGGCCACCTCCAGTGCACCCGCAGCGGCCCGGTGGTCCGCCTCGGCCACCTCGGCCCGGGACGACGACGCCGCTCTCGACCGGGTGGCGGCTTCGGCCTCGGCCCGCCGAAGGTCTCCGTCGTGTTGGCGGGCGGGCCGCGCGGTGGCGAGGCGGACTGCCGCCGCAGCGGCGGTGACGTCGCCGAACCCTCGCCGGTCGGCCACGGCGGCCTCCAGTGCAGCCTCGGCGTCGACGAGCGCCGCAGCCGCGGACCCGACGGTGCGAGCGGCCTCGGCCATCGCCGCCCGGTGCGCACCGAGGTGCTCGGGCACGACCACGGCATCGAGCGCGGCGAGCTCGGCGGCCCGGGCCGCTTGCAGACCGGCCGCAGCCCGGCCGGCCTGCTCGGCCTCGGCGAGCGCGCCGGCAAGGTCGTCGACCACGATCGCGAGCCGGTCGAGTTCCTCGACCCGTTCGGTGGCCGCGGCGACCGCCTCGGCCGTCGCGTGGGCCAGGCGCTGTGCCGATCGGGCGGCGACCTGCGCCTCCTGATCGGCGGCGCGGGCGCGCCGGTTCGCCTCTGCCGCAAGGCGTTCGTAGAGCCCGAGGTCGAGCAGTTGGACCAGCATCTGCTGGCGGTCGGCCGGCTTGTCGTGGAGGAACCGGGCGAAGGCCCCCTGGGGCAACACGACGCACCGGGTGAAGTGCTCGAACGGCAGGCCGACGACCCGGATGACCGCCTCGGTCATCTCGCTGGCCCGCCCGGCGAGGGTCGGTCCGCCCACCTGTTCGAGGCGGGCGTCTTTCGTGGTGACCTTGCCGTCACGGCCCCGGCGCACCACCCGGACCGCCTCGTAGCGCACGCCAGCGGCATCGAAGGTGAACCCGACACGGGTCTCGTTGGCGCCCAACGACATCGCGGCGCCAACGAGCCGCTGGTCGTCGTAGCGGGGCACGCTGCCGTAGAGCGCGAAGCACATCGCGTCGAGCACGGTGGACTTGCCGGCGCCGGTCGGCCCGACGAGCGCGAACACCTCCACGTCGTCGAGGTCGATCACGGTGCGTTCGACGAAGGCCCCGAAGCCCTCGAGCTCGAGGCGGACGGGCCTCACGACCGCTCCCGGGCGATCTCGTCGTCGAGCAGCTCGGCGAACAACGCCTCGAGGCGCCCGTCGACGACGTGTTGCTGAGCGAGGAATGCGGCGAACAGCTCCTGCGGCGACCGCCGCCCCGCCACGGGCGGTGTGGCGGGGACCGCCACCTCGGCGTCCATCGGGGCGACGCGCACCTCGACCGCATGGGGCAGCACGGCGCGCACCGCGTCGGCGAGGCCGGCGCACGCCGCTTCGGCCACCACGACCTTGAGCAGGTCGTCGCCGAACTCGCCGGCGGCCGCACGTGCGGTGAGCTCCGCGACGGTGCCGCGCACCTCCCGCAGGCCGCGGGCCGCCCCGATCGGCACGGCGCGGACCCGGGCCGGTCGGCCCGGCGCCCCGTCGACGACGAGTACCCCGGGGGTGTTGGCCGCTTCGCCGAAGTCCACGGCCAGCGGCGAGCCCGAATACCAGACCGGGCACGGCCCGGCGACCAGCTGGCTGCGGTGCAGGTGGCCGAGCGCCACGTACGACGCCGCGGGTGGGAAGCACAACGCGTCGATGCTGTAATCGAACACCGACTGTGCTTCTCGCTCGCCGCCGCCGAAGCGGGCGCCGGTGACGGTGGCGTGGGCGACGACGACGTTGACCGCGTCGGGGGTGAAATCCCGGCACAGCGCTGCGATCACGGCTGCGTACCGGGCCCGGTAGGCGCCGAGGTGTGCGGCGGCGTCGAGCGCCAGCAGATCGGCCGCCTTCACGATGCCCCGCTGGGACACGAAGGGCAGCAGCGCCATGCGCAGCAGTTCGCCGGTGCGGACGATGCGCCGTTCGAGCACCCCGCCCTCGGCGGGACGCCGAGGGCGGCCGACCAGGGTGACCCCGGACCCGGCGAACACCGGGCCGAGCGCATCGAAGGTGTCGGCCGGATCGTGGTTGCCGGCGACCACGACCACCTCGGCGCCCGTGGCCCGGAGCGCGAGCAGCGTGGACCAGGCGAGCTCCTGGGCCTCGGCGGTGGGTGCGGCGGACTCGAACACGTCGCCGGCGACCACGACCGCGTCGATCCCCTCGTCGGCGGTGAGCTGCACCATCTCGGCGAGCACCCGGCGGTGTTCCTCGAGCCGCGGCACGCCGCGCAACACCTTGCCGACGTGCCAGTCGCCGGTGTGCAACAGGCGCATCAGAGGCCCTCGAACGGGTCATCGGGCACGGCGATCGGCGCTGCGACGGGCGCGGCGAGCTCGCTGGCCCGGGTGGCCCACGCCGGGAACGGGAACTCGACCACGAGGGGCACGGGCAGCTCCGGCTGGGACACGAACATCGTGCCGGGCCGAGCGATCACGGCCCGCTTCCGGTGGATCTCGGGCAGGAAGCCGTACTCGGCCCGGCCTGCCTCGGCCGGATCGAGGCGACCGGCGACGCGGATCGAGCAGTTGGCGATCACCCGCCGCTCCACCTCGCTCGCGGTCTGTTGCGCGCCTACGAGGATCACCCCGAGCGAGCGGCCCCGCTCTGCAACATCCAGCAGGATCTCCTTGATCGGCGAGGCGCCCTCGCGCGGCGCGTACTTGTTCAGCTCGTCGAGCACGACGAACGTGAGCGGCCGGGCCGAGCCGGTGCGCTCTTTGTCCTCGAAGGTGCGCTTGAGGGTGACGCCGACGACGAACCGCTGCGCACGGTCGTGCAGGGTGTGGAGGTCGACCACGGTGACCTGCGCATCGGAGGTGGCGATGCGGTGGTTGCGGCCCCGAGCGGGCAGGTCGGCCCGGATGAGCGCGCGCAGCCGTCGCACCGAGCTCTCGAGCCGCCGGACGAAGGCGTTGACCGTGCCGGCCCCCACGGCGCGCCCCGCCCACTGCGGCGCCGACGCATCGTCGGTGACCCGGTCGACGACGAATTCGACGAGCTGCTCGTAGGTGCGCAACACCGCCCCCTCGACCACCCAGGCGCCGTCGTGGCCGTGGGGCGCGCCGTCGCGACGGAGGCGGGCCGTGACGTTGTGGACGATCATCGTGTACTGCTGGCGTTCGTCCTCGGCGTCGGCGAAGACGAACGGCAGCAGCTCCTCGGTGCAGAACTCCTCGATCGTCCACCAGAAGGCATGGACGCCCGTAGCCCGGCTGCGGACGTTGGGCGCCCCGGTGGGATCGGCCGGATCGGGCGGGGCGAAGATCCCGAAGCTCGCGAACGGTGCGGCCGGCAGCTCGAGACGCCGGTAGGCGTCGCGCGCCCGGGCGTCGAGCCGGCGGTTCGGTTGGTCGCCGAACAGCAAGTCCTCGCCCTTCACGTTGAACACGAGGGCCTTGGTGTTGGCCGCCTCGGCGCCGAGCACCCCGGAGGAGAACACCGAGTGCAGCAAGAACATGGCGTAGCTCGTCTTGGTGGCCACCCCGGAGATCCCCGAGATGTTCACGTGGGCCCCGCGGGTGCCGTCGACGAACTCGAAGTTCGCGAACACCGCCTCCCCGTCGCGCCCGAGCCCGATCGGCAGGCGGTGCTCCATCCGGTCGAACGACAGCGCCGCGAACCGCTCGGCTTCGGCGGCGCGGCGCACCGGCGCACCCGGCGCGGGCGGCACGAACCACTCGGGCTCGATCCGGGTGGTCATCACCTCGGCGGCCTCGAACGGCTCGGCGGGCAGCAACCCGTCGGCGATCAGGAACACGTCGGACCCGAACGACGCCCCTTCGTGCACGGCGGTGACCTGCGAGACGATGCCGGCGATCTGGACCGGCCCCGGCAGGCCCGGGACGCTGCGCTCGGTGACGACCACGTCGTCCAACTGCAGGAAGCGATCGGGAGCGAGGCCGACCCAGAACGACATCGGCGTGGCCTCGACCGTGCCGAGCACCCGGCCCACGGTGTGGTCGGCGCCGTCGCTGGTGTCCATGGCGGCGACGGTACCAACGGGGTGTCGCGACGAAACGGCCGCGTGCTAGATCGGCACCGGGCCGGTCATGGGGGGTCGGCCCGGACCGAGGAGGCCACCATGCCCACCGCCGCCCGCATCGTCGTCGCACCCGTCGAGGGCGACCTGTACGTCGCCGACGTGGCCCTGCCCGACCCCGGCCCGCGCCAGGTGGTCGTGCGCCAGTACGCGAGCGGGGTGTGCCACAGCCAGCTCCACCAACTCCACGGGGTGCGGCGCCGCCCGATGCTGCTCGGGCACGAATCGACCGGCGTCGTGGTCGCCGCAGGGTCCGAGGTCACCCACGTGGCCGAAGGGGACACGGTGCTCGTCACCTGGGTGCCGCGCAGCCGGGCCGAGGCCGCCCGCTGGCACGGCGGGCTCACCCTCGACGTCGGGGGCGGCGTGCAGGCCACCACCTCGGACGTGTTCACCTGGGGCGACCACACGATCGTCGACCAGTCGTTGGTGGTGCAGGTGCCGCCGACGCTCGACACGCACGTCACCGCGATCATCGGTTGCGCAGTGATGACCGGGGCCGGCGCGGTCATGCACACCGCCGGGGTGCGAGCCGGTCAGTCCGTGGCGGTGTTCGGGGTCGGCGGGGTCGGCCTGTCGGCGGTGGTGGCGGCCGCGGTGGCGGGCGCCGACCCGATCATCGCCGTCGATCTCGACCCGGCGAAGCTCGACTTCGCCCGCCGGTTCGGCGCGACCCACGGCGTGGACGCCTCGGGCGGCGATGCCGTCGAGCAGATCCGGGCGCTCACGGCCGACCGTTCGCGGATCGCGTTCCGGGGTGCGCCGATGACCGGTGTCGATTGGGCCTTCGACTGCATCGGGGTTCGAGCCACGATGGAGCAGATCGTTGCCGCCGCGCGCCCCGGGGTGCTCGGCGGCGAACCGGGCGGCACCGCGGTGCTCGTGGGCGTCCCGCAGACCACCGTCGAGTTGCCCGCAGTCGAGATGCTGATCGGCGAGAAACGGTTCATCGGGTCGATCGGCGGGTCGTGCTCGCCCGACGAGGACTTCCCGGTGTTCCTGCAGTGGCACGCCGAAGGTCGCCTCGACCTCGATGCGCTGGTGACCGAACGGTTCTCGATCGACGAGATCAACGAGGCGTGCGCAGCCCTGACCGAGGGCCGCGTCTCGGGTCGGGCGATCCTGGACTTCACCCGTTGACGCGCCGAGGGGGCCCGGCCGGGTGGCCGGACCCCCTCGCGTGGGCGGAGCCGTTTGCGCCGCGGCCGGTCACGGACCGGTGAACACCGACCCGCGAGCGAGGTGACCCTCGCCGCGGCCGGCGGCGAGGCGGTCGGCCTCGCGGTTCTTCACCTCGGCCCGGGCGACCACCTGGTGGTGAACCTCGTCGGGCCCGTCGGCGAGGCGCAGCGTGCGCTGGCTGTGCCACATGTCGGCCAGCGGGAACCACTGGGAGATACCGGCGGCGCCGTGCATCTGGATGGCCTCGTTGATGATGTCGCAGCACTTCTCCGGCACCATCGCCTTGACCGCGCTCACCCACACCCGGGCCTCGGCATTGCCGAGGGTGTCCATGGCCTTGGCCGCCCGCAGCACCATGAGGCGCATCGCCTCGACCTCGATGCGGGCCCGAGACACGACCTCCATGTTCTTGCCGAGGTTGATGAGCTTCTTGCCGAAGCCCTCCCGGCTCAGGCCGCGGTCGACCATCAGCTCGATGGCCTTCTCCGCCGCACCGATCGAGCGCATGCAGTGGTGGATGCGGCCCGGGCCGAGGCGGACCTGGGAGATCTCGAAGCCACGGCCCTCACCCCACAGCACGTTCTCCTTGGGGACCCGCACGTCGTTGAAGCGGATGTGCATGTGGCCGTGCGGCGCGTCGTCGGCGCCGAAGACGTACATCGGTCCGACGATCTCCACCCCGGGGGTGTCGATCGGCACCAGGATCGACTGCTGCTTGTAGGTGTCGGCATCCGGGTTGGTCTTGACCATCGTGATCATGATCTTGCAGCGGGGATCGCCGGCACCCGAGATGTAGAACTTCTCGCCGTTGATGACCCACTCGTCGCCGTCGAGTTCGGCGCGCGTGGCGATCTGCTTCGCGTCGGAGCTCATGACGCCGGGCTCGGTCATGGCGTAGGCGGAACGGATCTCGCCGCGCAGCAGCGGCTCGAGCCACTGCTGCTTCTGCTCGGCGGTGCCGACGCGCTCGAGCACTTCCATGTTGCCGGTGTCGGGGGCCGAGCAGTTCAGGCATTCCGACGCCAGGCGGTTCTTGCCGAGCTCGTTGGCGATGTAGGCGTAGTCGAGATTGCTCAGGCCCTCGCCGGTCTCGGCGTTGGGCAGGAAGAAGTTCCACAGCCCGAGGGTCCGGGCCTTGGCCTTGGCCCCGTCGAGCAGTTCGAGCTGGCCGGGTGCCCAGCTCCACCGCTCCCTGCGGTTCTCACCGAGCCGGTGGAACTCCTCGGTGATCGGGTCGACCTCGTCGCGGATGAAGGCCACCACTGCGTCGTAGAGCGGGCGGACCTTCTCCGACATCCGCAGGTCGAAGTCGTCCATGCTCGCGGTCTTGAGCGCACCACCAGGCATACGCCGTCCTTTGCTGGTCACAGCCCGCGCATGCGGGCACCCCTCCCCGCATCATGCCGCGCGGCGGGGTGGTGACGGAAAGGCACCCCGGCGCAGTGCCCGTGACCCGGGCCACCGGCCGGCGCCCGCGCCCGCGTCAGCGGCTGCGTTCGAGGCCGGCGAACTCCCCGGTCCGGCGCCAGTGCTCGAGCAGGCGGGCGAACGCGACGGGGCCCTTGCCGTAGCTGCCGTTCTGCGCAGCACGCACCTGCGGTCGACCCTCGTTGTTGTAGTAGCCGGGGGTGCACGCCTCGAGGAACGCGAGGTTCATCGTCGAGTTGGCGACGATCTCCGCCACCCAGGCGTCCTCCGCCGCCTCGGCGGCCTCGACGCGGGTGACCCCGTCGTCGGTCAGGCGGCGCACGACGTCGGCGATGTGGATTGCCTGCTCGTTGAGCATGTGGGGGAAGTTGACCGAGAACCCGGACTGGGCGGGCGACACGATGAAGCAGTTCGGGAACCCGCGGGAGAACAGCCCGTGGAACGTCCGCACCCCGTCGGCCCACTTGTCGGTGAGGGTGAGCCCGTCGGCGCCATACACCTGGTAGCCCGATCGCCGGGTGAAGTCGGTGCCCACCTCGAAGCCGGTCGCGTAGATCAAGCAGTCGAGCTCGTACTCGACGCCGTTGGCGACCACGCCACGCGGGGTGATCCGGTCGACCCCCTTGCCGTCGGTGTCGACGAGGGTGACGTTCGGACGGTTGAACGTGGGCAGGTAGTCGTCGTGGAAGCACGGTCGCTTGCAGAACTGCCGGTACCAGGGCTTGAGCGCATCGGCGGTCCCGGCGTCTTCGATCACGTCGTCGACCCGGCCCCGGATCTGGTTCATCTTCTCGAAGTCGGCGAGCTCGACGACCTTGGCGATCTCGGTGGGATCGGTACCGAGCCCGCCCTGGCGGGCGCGCAGCAACAGCTTGGCGATGATCTCGGTCCACCCGTCGGCGACGAGGTCCTCGGTGTCGAACGCACCCGAGGTGAGGTTGGTGAAGTTCTCCTGCCGGCGACGCTGCCAGCCGGGCTGCAGCGACGCCGCCCACTCGGGGTCGGTGGTGCGGTCGTTGCGGACGTCGATCGACGATGGCGTGCGCTGGAACACGTGGAGATGTCGCGCGCTTCGGCCGAGATGCGGCACGCACTGGACCGCCGTCGCCCCGGTGCCGATGATGCCCACGACCTTGTCCGCGAGCCCGGTGAGGTTCCCTTCGCTGGTGCCGCCCGTGTAGTCGTAGTCCCAGCGGCTGGTGTGGAACGAGTGCCCCGCAAAGGTGCCGACACCCTCGATGCCGGGGAGCTTCGGGCGGTGCAACGGGCCGTTGGCCATGCACAGGAACCGGGCCCGCACGGTGTCACCGCGGGCGGTGGAAATCGTCCAGCGCCGGGCGGTCTCGTCCCAGCGCGCCTCGGTCACCTCGGTCTGGAGCATCGAGCGCTCGTACAGGCCGTAGTGCTCGGCGATGCGGCGGCTGTGGGCGAGGATCTCCGGGGCCGGGGTGTACTTCGAGGCGGGGAGGAAACCGAGTTCCTCGAGCAGGGGAAGGTAGATGTACGACTCCACGTCGCACGCTGCGCCCGGGTAGCGGTTCCAGTACCAGGTGCCGCCGAAGTCGCCGCCTTTTTCGAGGATCACGAAATCGTCGATGTGGGCTTCACGCAGGCGCGCGCCGATCAACATCCCGCCGAAGCCGCCACCGACCACTGCGACCTCGACGCTGACCGTGCGCGCCGGTCGCTCGATCGGTTCGACGTACGGATCGTCGAGGTAGTGGGCGAACTCCCCGGCGATCTCGACGTACTGCTCGTTGCCGTCGACGCGCAGGCGCTTGTCGCGCTCGGCCCGGTAGCGATCCCGCAACGCGTCGGGCTCGATGGCTGCGGGATCGACAGTTGCAGGAACGGACGCAATCGGCACCGTGTCGGACATGCGCGGACTCTAGCGAGGCGTTCCACCGCCCTCGCGGCCCGCCGTGGCAACCCTAGGACGCTGCGCTGGCGGAGGGACCCGGCGGCCGACTCCGGTTGTCTTTGTTGCGAGAGTTGAAGAGCATCATCGCGTAGATGAACACCCCTGCGACGACGAGCAACGAGACACCGGCACCGGCGGCAAAGAGGCTTCCCTGACTCACTTCCCGCTCCGTTGCGGACCGCTGAGGATGAACGCTCCCAGCGCCAGAATCGAGGGCACCCAGATTCCGACGTAGATGCCGTTGAGGCGGGCGTTGGTGTCGTCTCCCGCCTGGAAGTAGAGCGTCACGCTCAGAACGAAACTCGCGAAGGCCGCGATCAAGACAGCGGCCTTCAAAATGATCTCGGGCCGCATCACCGCGACCGCGCCGGAGTCGGGATGCAACGAGAGGCGGGTCCCGGCGTCGGGCGCCGACCTGCCGTTGCGGTGTCGTTGGCTCGGCTCATATCGGTCTCCCGGTCGAGGTGGGCTGCTCCGTCCGCACACTACTCACTAGCGCCCGACCAAACGGCCGGCTTCGGTGTCGCAAACTCCGCCCGAGGTAGCTCCCGCCGCCGCCGGTCACGGAAGACTCGGTAGCGATCGGTGCACAACGCGGTGACGTTCGTTGACATGACCGCCAGCACAACACTCGGTGAACACCACCCGGATTCGCTGATAGGGACCGGTCGACGCCACCCATGCTCACGGCCCGCCCACCTGCCGACACACCCATTCAGCGGAAACCAAAATCGGCGTCATATTCAGACCCGAGTGTGATCAAACGAACCGTCGAGCGCTCGGTAACTCGACGGTCACCGCACCGATGTCGATGGCGGCCGACTCCCCCGACTTGGTGATCGGCGCCACCTCCATCGACGCCGCCCGGCCGGTGATGCCCGACGCGCGGCGGGCAGCCCGGTCCACTTTGTCGAACTCCCGCACGCACACCTCCGGTGCGACCCGGCCGGCCACGAGGTCGACGTCGCACCACCGCAGTGGCGCTGACCTCGCCCCGGCGACCCGGCTGGGCGCCGGCAGCGGCGTCGCCGTCACGCTCCGCATGGCTCGGGCAAGTTGATCCGCGTACGCCGTCGCCGGCCCGATCATCCGTTCAGGGGTCAGGCCGTGATCCGTCGCCTGTTCCAGCGCTTCACTCGTCAACCGGCGGGCACTGTCGGAGTCCAAACCGCGCTCGGCGAGTGCGTGCATGAAGTTGGCAGGCCAGGTGCTCACGTCAGCTCATTGGTACCGAGAACGGTGTGAATTGATCGACTGAACTCACGCCACTCGGTACGCCGAACGTCGAGCACGTCCCGACCAGCCTCGGTGAGCTCGAAGTACTTGCGAGGAGGTCCGCTTGGAGACGGCTCACGTGCTGAAGACACCATCCCGGTGGCCTCCAGACGTGCCAACGCCGGGTAGATGGTGCCGCCCGGCACGAAGCCGAACCCGGCCGCGGACAGTCGATTGGTGAGCCCGAGGCCGTAGTCACGCTGGTCTCCGAGCAACCCGAGCAGGCAGAGCTCGAGCAAACCGTGGAGCCAGAGGCGAGTCATGTCGTCCGTCACGGTATACAGATCATCTAGTTACCAGACGATCTGACAAGCCCACCCTCCATGTCGTCACAGGCGCGGACGAGCTGCTCCGCTGGAGGGGCGTCGAGTCGAACACCCGTGTCGCGTCGCCGCCGTGGCCCACGCCGGCGCGCGCAGCCGCACACCTCCGTCGCGCCACCGCCGCCTCGGCCGAGGTCGACGACTGGCTCGGCCGTCACGTCGGCCCGAGCTCGATGACGGCCGAGGAGCGCTTCGCCCCGCGCTGACGCTGCATCGTTCGCCGACGTCCCAGCCCTCGCCCTGCGGCTCGACGCGCGAGCACGTTCCCGACATCGGCGGCCGCGCGCACACCCTTCGGCGAGCGGCGAGGGCCGAACGACCTGCGCGCCGGTGCGACGGGTCACCGACTCAGCGCCGGAACCGGCTGTGGTGGCGGCCAACCGACGTAGCGCGCCGAGGGGCGGATGATCTTGCCGTCGGCGGCCTGCTCGAGCACGTTCGCGCACCAGCCGATCACCCGGCTCGACGCGAAGGTGGGCGTGAACATCAACCTCGGCACTCCGCAGAGCTCCATCACCACCCCGGCGAAGAACTCGACGTTGGTGTGGATCTCGCGCCCGGGTTTCATCTCCTCGAACAGCTCGAGCACCCGACGCTCCACGGCGATCGCGAACTCGACGAGCTCGCGTGCCGCCTCCGACCCGACCGTGGGTTCGGCTGCGAGTTCGAGCGCGGTCTGCCGCAGCATCACCGACCTCGGATCCGCGGTGCGGTATACGGGGTGACCGAACCCCATGATCTTTTCGCCGCGCTCGATCATGGGGCGTACGACGGCGTCGATCCGATCGATCGAACCGATCGCGTCGAGCAGGTCGAGCGCCCGGCTCGGTGCTCCACCGTGCAGCGGGCCGCTGAGGGCTCCGATCGCAGCGGTGATGCTCGCCCCGACGTCGGCGCCGGCGGAGGCGACCACTCGCGCCGTGAAGGTGGAGGCGTTGAAGCCGTGATCGATCGTCGAGATCAGATAGCGCTCGATCGCCCGGGCGTGGGCGGAATCGGGTGCGTGTCCGTGCAGCATCGTGAGGTAGTCGACGGCGTACCCCCGCCCCGGCGACGCGACCGGTTCCCGGCCGCTCCGCAGCCGGTACAGCGCTGTCAGCAGCACCGGCGTCACCGCGCACAGCGCCAGCGCGTCGCGCCGCCGCTCGGTGTGGTCGAGGTCGATCGTCGGCCGCATGCTCCGGCTCGCCGCTGTGAGCGACAAGGCCGTGCGCAGTCCGTCGAGTGGCTCGCTCGCGCGTGCGATCGTCGGCAGCACCACCCATACCTCCTCCGGCACGTCCGACAGTGGGCCGATCTCGGCGGCGAACTCGGCGCGCTCGGCCTCGTCCGCCGGCAGCACACCGTCGATCATCAGCCGCCACACGTCCTCGAAGGGCCGGCTCCCGGCGAGCTCGATCGCCGAGTACTCGCGGTAGTGGTAGAAGCCCTCGCGACCACGGACGTCACCGACCTCGGTGTCGGCCACCACCACACCCTTCAGCCCTCGCGGCACCTCGGCCGGACCGACGTTCGCGACCCGCATGAGGTCGCGCAGCGATACCACGCCGACCAACTCGCCACCGTTCACGACCGGTACGTGTCGGTACCCGCGTTCTCGCATGGTCGCGAGTGCCGACGACGGCGACACGCTCACCTCGACCTGATCGACCGGAGTGGTCATCACCTGACTGACCTGCGACGACACGGCGACGTGATCCGCCGTCGAACGCAGCACATCGCGCTCGGTGACGATGCCGGCGATCGACGATCCGTCCAGCACCACCACCGACCCGACACGCCGCCGATGCATCCGGTCCACCACCACGGCGAGCGGCTCGTCCGGCCGCGCCGTCACCACCGGGGCCGTCATGATTGTCGAGAGCGAGAGATCGTCCATGCCTCGATCGTCGGACCGGATGACACGATCGTCAACGTTGATTCTGATCAACGTGGCTAGGGTCGGCTGCTGATGGAGCTCATCGACGCGACCACTGCTGCCCGACGCCTCGGCGTGAAGCGCGAGACGCTGTACGCCTACGTGAGTCGCGGCACGCTCGCCAGCCACCCGGCACCCGACGGGAGGCGGAGCCTGTTCGAAGCAGCGGCTGTCGAACGGCTCGCGCGTCGCGGCCGGCCACGCCGCGCCACCCAGCGCGGTGCGATCGACATCACGCTCGAGACGGCGATCACCGAACTCGCCGATCGCGGGGTGCGCTACCGCGGCCGCCCCGTCGGCGATCTCGTCGCCGACCACACCTTCGAGGAGGTCGCCTCGATCCTGTGGCGCGTGCCGGCCGTGCCGACCTGGCCGGCCGTCGCCGCGAACCCCGACGGGCAGGAAGTCGCGTCCATCCGACGGACCTGCGCCGCGCTCACCACCGACGCAGTGGCGGGTGACGATCCGCTGCGACCGACCCGAGATCGCCCGCCGTCCGCCGACGAGGTCGCTGCCGCCGGACGGCTGCTCGTAGCGAGCGCCGTCGCCTCGCTCGCGCCGGTCGGCGAGGATCGCAGCGCGCGCCTGCACCTCGACGGACGACCGCCCGTGCGTGGGACCGTCGCCGGACGGCTGTGGCCGCGGCTGACGGCACGGCGCGCGACCCCACCCGCGGTGCGGACCCTGAACACCGCGCTGGTCCTGCTGGCGGACCACGAACTGGCGGCGAGCACGCTCGCGGTGCGCGTCGCCGCCTCCACGTGGGCGTCACCGGCAGGCGTGGTGCTGGCGGGCCTCGGCGCGCTCTCCGGGCCGCTGCACGGGTCGGCCAGCTCGGCCGCCCGTGAGGTCCTCCGACTCGCACTCGAACGAGGTTCGTCGGCAGCGGTGCGCATCGCCACGGCCGGTGGATGGCATGTGCCCGGCTTCGGCCACAAGGTGTACGCAGGCACCGACCCCCGAGCGGCGCTTCTGCTCGACTCGCTCGTTGACGTGGGGCCGGACCGCACGTTGCGCATCGCACGCGAGCTCGTCGCAGAAGTCGGCGAGCGCACCGGCCGCGCACCGAACATCGACCTGGCGCTCGCCGTGCTGGCGGAGTGCAGTGCGATGACGCCTGCCGCCGGCGAGGTCGTGATGACGACCGCGCGGATCGCCGGTTGGCTCGCCCACGCCACCGAGGAATACGAGCAGGCCCCGCTGCGTTTCCGCACCCGGGCCGCCTGGGTCGGCCCGGAACCGCTCAGCCGAGCAGCGTCCGCAGGCCCTCCTCGGCCAGCGTGAGGTCGGTGCGCTGCTGCGCCTCGAGGCGCGTGAGATAGCTCACGGCCACCTGGTTCAGTTCCACCATGCCACCGTCGGTGTCGGCGGGCAGTTCCACCGCGTCGCCCCACTCCATCTTCACGTTGAAGGCCCCCTCGTGGCCCTCCTTCGGCACCAGGGTGGCGGCCGACATCTTTCGCGGCGGCTCCATCCCCACCCGGGCATGACCCCACCCAACCAGCTCGTCGATCTCACAGTTCGGCACGTTGATGTTCACGACGGCTGCGTCGACGAGCCCGCCCTGCTCGATGGTGCACTCCATGCCACCCACGAACGCGCTGCGACGGCGGCGGCGGTCTCCCACTTCTGACCGACGAGCATCGGCGCGCAATTGCCCGAGCCGCCTCGAACCGAACGCGGGCAGCACGTACTTGTCGAGATCGCGCCGGTACGTCTCGATCGTCGTCGGCGAGAGCGACACCGACATCGCCATGAACGTCTCGACCCATGCCGCGAGCGCGATGTCGGCACCCTTCGGATCGATCCACGCGCCCCGGTCCATGTCGACCTCGACCTCGCGGGCGAACCGCTCGGCGTCGACCTCGCGCTTGAAGGTCCGACTCCGGTTGTGACCCGCCGGGTCGCGATATCTGACTCGATAGCCACCGCTGCGCCGCTCGATCGATGCAATCTCTCGTCTCCTCCGTGGGAACGAAATGGGTACCGCATGGGTACGAAATCGGGGTCTGTGGCGGTTTCCGGCGGACAATGACGGTCACTGACGGGAAAACGAAAAGAGCCCCTGAGCTGGTACTTTACCAGGTCAGGGGCTGGAGGCGACGCTGGGAATCGAACCCAGGTACAGGGCTTTGCAGGCCCTTGCCTAAACCACTCGGCCACGTCGCCAGACCGTCCGGTTGCCCGAACAGCGGAGACGCACCCTAGCGCGGCGCCCCTCGATCAGGCACCGGGAGCACCGCCCCGTCTCGCACGGTGCGCGCCACTCCACTGGCCTGCTCGATACCGTCCGGCGTCAAGCGCACGTCGGTGTTCGGGCAGGTCCCTTCACCCTGGAAGCTCACCCGCACCGACTCGGGCCGAACCACCTCGCCCGACGCGGTCGTCGCCGACAGCTCGCTCCAGCGGACCACCACCGGCGGATCGCTGCACGCTGCGAACACCTCGGACCACACGACCAGGCCGGCCAGCCGGTCCCCGCCTGCGAACAGCGAGCGGATGGCCACCGGTGCCTCGCCGACGGGTCCGACGTCGGCCGACCAACCGTCGTGCCCGCGCCGGATCGTGAACCGGTACGGCCGACCGGGCTCCCACGGATAGTCGCGGGTGTTGGGGTCGTCCGGGGTGCTCGGCAGCATCGAGGTGGACCCGCGCAACACGTTCGACGCCGGCGGGTCGGCATACCCGCCCCAGTTGACCGCCCGGTTCCGAGGATGGCGCGGATTCCATTGCAGCCCGGTGTGGGCGCCCCCGTAGGAGCGACCCCCGTCCAGGAACGTCGCCTGCAGCGCCCAGAAGTAGAGCCGGTCGACGGCGGGCGGTTGCACCACGGTCAGCACTGCAGACGCTTCGACGATCGGGGTGCCTGCGTCGAGGTCCTGCCACCACAGGTGGAACGAGGTGACCCCGAGCGCGGGCTCGGCCGGCGCGGCGGGCGAACTCGCTCGCCATCGGGCGGCCAGCCCGGATCGACTGCGACGGAACACCGGCACCCCCGAACACCCCGAACGGCAGGAGTAGTGTAGGGGCCCATCCGACCAGGCCGTTCCGACCGTATTGAGAGTGATTCCCACATTCACTAGGGTGCGCCCATGCCGTTCCCGACCCGCTTGACGTCGATCGCTGCCCTGGCGGCCGTGAGCCTCGCTGCCACCACGGTGAGCGCCTGCGGTGACGACAGCACCCCGGCGGCACCGGCCGGCCCGACCGTCGTCGTCACGACGCCGGTGCTCGGCGCGATCGTTCGTGACGTGGTCGGCTCGGCCGCCACCGTCACGGTGCTCATGCCCAACGGCACCGATCCGCACGATTGGTCACCGTCGGCCAAGGACGTCCGCGCCCTACGCTCCGCGACCCTCGTCGTGGACAACGGCCTCCAACTCGAAGAGCGCGCCGTCAAGGCCATCGGTAAGGCCACGGCCAACGGGGTAAAGTCCTTCACCGCCGCAGCGCACATCGAGGTCCGCCGGCTCGTCGAGGGCGAGACCGGGCAGACCGGGACCGCCACGTCCGACGGCCACGGACACGACGACGACCACGGCGACGACCACGGCGGCGACGCAGCCGGCGGCACCGCCGATCCGCACCTGTGGCTCGACGCCAGCCGTATGGCCAAGGTAGCGCGAGCCCTCGGCCCGGCGCTCGCCGCCGTGGGGATCGACACCGCCGACCGCGCCGAGACGACCGCCAAGGCCCTCGACGCGCTCGACGCCGAGGTCGCAGCGACGATCGGGAAGATCCCGAGCGAACGTCGCAAGCTCGTCACCGGCCACGAATCGATGGGCTACTTCGGCGAGCGTTACGGCCTACGCCTCGTCGGCGCCGTCGTCCCCTCGCTGGGGTCCCAGGCCGAGACGTCGGCCAAACAACTTGCGGCGTTGAAAGCGACGATCGCCGCCGAGAAGGTTCCGGCGATCTTCACCGAACTCGGCACCCCGGCAGCAACCGTCGCCGCCCTCGCTCGGGAGACGGGCGTGCGCGTCGTCGAACTGGGCACCCACACCATGCCGCCCGACGGCCGCTACTCGACGTTCCTCAGCGGGATCGCCACCGCGATCGTCGCCGGGCTCGGTGCGCCATGATGGCCACCGCCCCTTGACCTCCCTGCTGGATCCGTTCCTCGACAACGACTTCCTCGTCCGGGCACTGCTCGCCGGTGTGCTCGTGTCGCTCGCGTGCGCCGTCGCCGGCACCTACGTGGTGCTACGCGGGCTCGCCTTCATCGGCGACGCCCTCGCCCATGGGGTCCTGCCCGGGGTGGCGGCCGCGCAACTCCTCGGCGCACCCGGGCTGCTCGGCGCCGCCGTCGGGGCTGCGGCGATGATCGCCGGCGTCTCATTCGTCACCGCTCGCTCTCGACTGTCGTCGGACACCGCGATCGGCCTGCTGTTCGTCGGGATGCTCGCGCTCGGTGTCGTGATCGTGTCGCGCTCGGGCACCTTCCGCGGCGACCTCGTCACGATCCTGTTCGGCGAGCTGCTCGGCGTCAGCGACGGCGACCTCGCGGCGCAGGCCGTGTGCTCGCTCGTGGTCCTCCTGCTCGGCGTCGTGTTCGCCCGGCCGTTCCTCCTGCTGTGCGTCGATCCCGATCTGGCCCGGCTGTCGGGGTTCCCCGCCCGCCGCTACCACGCCGTGCTCCTGGCGCTCGTCGCCGGCACCGTCGTGGTGTCGTTCCAGACCGTCGGCACCCTGCTCGTGTTCGGCATGCTGCTCGCTCCGGCCGGCGCCGGCGCGCTGCTCACCCGCCGGGTCGGGGCGATGATGGTCTGGGCTGCGGGGCACGGCTCGGTGTCGACCTACCTCGGGCTGCTCGTCAGCTACCACCTCGGATACGCGGCCGGAGCGTCGGTCGTCCTGGTGGCGGTCGCGCTGTTCTTCGCGGTGTTCGCCACGGTCAGCGCACGCTCCCTGCTCTCCGGCCGGGCCGCCCGGATCGCCGCCCCATGAGCGTTTCCGTGCGGGCCGCCGATCTGAGCGTCGGCTACCGGGGAAGCCCGGTCGTCGCCGGCGTCGACGTGGCACTCGGGCCCGGTGACGCGCTCGCCCTGGTGGGTTCCAACGGCTCGGGCAAGTCCACGGTCCTGCGCACCGTGGTCGGGCTGCTCGAGCCGATCGCCGGCACGGTGGCCGTCACCGGGAGCGTCGGCTACCTCGGCCAGACCCACCACGACGCCGCGGTGCTCCCCCTGCGGGCGCGCGACGTCGTCCACATGGGCCGCTTCGCCCGGCTCGGCCTGCTGCGCCGGCCCGGCCCGGCTGACCGCCGAGCGGTGGCGCGCGCCATGGACCGCATGGGGTGCGACCACCTCGCCGATCAGCCGTTCAACGAGCTCTCCGGCGGGCAGCGTCAGCGCGTCCGGCTCGCGCAGGCGCTCGCCGCCGAGGCCGACGTGCTCGTCGTCGACGAGCCGACCGCCGGCATCGACGCCGCCGGCCGGGAACGCTGGCTCGACGTGGTCGCGCAGGAGCGGTCCCGCGGTGCGATCGTCGTCTCGGCAACCCACGACATCGGTGAGGCCACCCGCTGCAGTCAGGTGTTGCTGCTCGCCCACCGGGTCGTCGCCAGCGGCCCCCCGCCTGCGGTCCTCACCGCAGAGCACCTGCTCGCGGCGTTCGGGATCGCGCTGGCCGAGGTCGACTCCGTCGTGGTCGCCAGCGAGGAGCCCCACCACCACGACCACTGAGCACGCCCCGACCACCGACCGGGACGGCCTCTAGGGTGCCCGGCCATGGTCTCGGCGACGTTCGATCCTTCTGCCTGGCGCCCGGTTCCCGGGTTCGACGACCTCCAGGACATCACGTACCACCGAGCCCTCGCCCACGGCACGGTCCGCATCGCGTTCGACCGCCCCGAGGTCCGCAACGCGTTCCGGCCGGGCACCGTCGACGAGCTGTACCGCTGCCTCGACCACGCCCGCCAGTGGAGCGACGTGGGATGCGTGCTGCTCACCGGCAACGGACCGTCGCCCCGGGACGGCGTGTGGGCGTTCTGCTCGGGCGGCGACCAGCGGATCCGCGGCCGCGACGGGTATCGCTACGCCGAGGGCACGACCGCCGAGACGATCGACCCGGCCCGCACCGGACGCCTCCACATCCTCGAGGTGCAGCGGCTGATCCGGTTCATGCCCAAGGTCGTCATCAGCGTCGTCAACGGCTGGGCCGCCGGTGGGGGCCACAGCCTGCACGTCGTGAGCGACCTCACCCTGGCAAGCCGCGAGCACGCCCGGTTCAAGCAGACCGACGCCGACGTCGCGTCCTTCGACGGCGGGTTCGGCTCGGCGTACCTCGCCCGCCAGGTCGGCCAGAAGTTCGCCCGGGAGGTCTTCTTCCTCGGCCGCGAGTACTCCGCCGACGACGCCCACCGCATGGGCATGGTGAACGCCGTCGTCGATCACGACGAGCTCGAAGCCGTTGCGCTGCAATGGGGTGCCGAGATCAACGGCAAGAGCCCGATGGCCCAGCGCATGCTCAAGTACTCGTTCAACCTGATCGACGACGGTCTCGTCGGCCAGCAGCTCTTCGCCGGCGAGGCCACCCGGCTCGCCTATATGACCGACGAAGCGGCCGAAGGGCGCGACTCGTTCCTGGAGAAGCGGCCCAAGGACTGGTCCCGCTTCCCCTGGTACTACTGAGCGCCCGGCCGGGGCGCCGTAGAGTCCCGGCCCATGTTCCGTCTCGCCTCGATCGATGGTCGCGCTGTCCTGCTGGACGGCGAGTCCTGGTACGACCTCGCCCGTGTCAGCGGCGACCCCGCCCTGGCCGATCCGCTGGCTGCCATCGCCGCACACCGCCGGCTGCACGACGTGGCCCTGCGCGACCCCGACGGCCGGATCGCCGACGTCACCCTCGGCGCGCCGATCCCCAAGCCGACCAAGGTGTTCGGCATCGGCCTCAACTACCGGTCCCACGCCGCCGAGTCGAACATGGAGCTGCCCCCGGCGCCGTTGACGTTCACCAAGTTCCCCAGCTGCCTCAACGGCCCGACCGGCGCCGTCGAGCTGTCGGGCAACCGGGTCGACTGGGAGGTCGAGCTGGTGGTGGTCATCGGTGAGCGCTGCAAGCGGGTCGCCGAGGCCGACGCCTGGTCGGTGGTCGCCGGCCTCACGCTCGGTCAGGACATCTCGGACCGCAAGGTGCAGCGCACCGGGCAGCCGCCGCAGTTCTGCCTCGGCAAGAGCTTCGACACCTTCGGCCCGTGCGGTCCGGCGATCGTGTCGCTCGACGCGTTCCCGAACCCGGACGACATCGGCCTGTGGTGCGACGTGTCCGGCGAGCGCATGCAGGACGCCCGCACCAGCGACCTGATCTTCTCGGTGCCGTACCTCGTGTCGTACCTGTCGTCGATCTGCACCCTCGAGGCCGGCGACCTGATCTTCACCGGCACCCCCGACGGTGTCGGGGCGCCGCGCGGCCGCTTCCTCCAGGACGGCGACGTGATCCTCTCGGGTGCCGAGGTGATCGGCGAACTGCGCAATCCCTGCGTCGCTCCGGCGTGAGCCGAGACCCGTCGTGACGGGACCGGACGTGACGGGGCCGGTCGTGACGGAGCCGGACGTGATCGTCGTGGGCTTCGGCCCGGTGGGCGCCACGCTCACCGGGCTGTTGGCCCGGGCCGGGTGTTCGGTGCTCGCCCTCGAGCGCGATACCGGCCTGTATCCCCTGCCCCGGGCCGCCCACCTCGACGGGGAAGGGATGCGCGTCCTGCAGTCCGTCGGATGCGCCGACGAGATCGCCCCCGCCCTGCGCGCCAACGACGGCATGGACTTCGTGGCGGCGGACGGCACGCTGTTGCTGCAGATGCGTTCCGACCGCCGCACGGCGGCAGGCTGGCCGTCGTCCAACCTGTTCCACCAGCCCGGCCTGGAGGGCCCGCTGCGGGCGACCGTGGCCGCCCTCCCCGGTGTCGAGGTACGGCTCGGCGTGGAGGTCACCGCCGTCGTGGACCGGGGCGATCACGTCGAGGTGACCGCCGGCGGGCGCATCGAGCGTGCCGGCTGGGTGATCGGCGTCGACGGCGCCCGGTCGTTCGTGCGTCGCGTCGTGCCCGGCCTCGACGAGCACAACGACGCCGGGTTCGAGGAACCGTGGCTCGTGGTCGATCTCGTCCTCGGCGCCGAGGCGCCGCCGCTGCCCGACCATGCCGTCCAACTCTGCGACCCGGCCCGCCCGGCCACGCTCGTGCCGATGCCGGCGCCACGGCATCGCGTCGAGGTGATGCTGCTGCCCGGCGACGACCCCACTGCGATCGCCGCTCCCGCCCGGGTGACCGAACTGCTCACCCGCTGGCTCCCCGAGGGCAGTTACGCCGTGGAGCGAGCCGCGGTCTACACCTTCCACGGCCTGGTCGGCCGGCGCTGGCGGTCCGGGCGGGTGCTGCTCGCCGGGGACGCCTGCCACCAGATGCCACCGTTTCTCGGCCAGGGCATGTGCTCGGGCCTGCGTGACGCCGCCAACCTCGCCTGGAAGCTCGCCGCCGTCGCCCACGGGGACGCCCCCGACGCCCTGCTCGACACCTACCAGGCGGAGCGGGCGCCCCAGGTCCAAGGCATCGTCGACGCCGCCGTCGGGTTCGGGCGCATCATCTGCACGACCGATGCCGCCGTTGCCGCACAACGGGATGCGTCGTTCACCGAGCGCGGACCCCGCACCCAGACCTCGGCACCGATGCCCGCATTGGCACTGGGGCCGCTGGTGCTGGCCGGCGGGGGGCGCCCGGTCCCGCAGGCGATGCTCGCCGCCGGGCGCCTCGACGACGTCGTCGGGCCCCGCTGGGCGGTCCTGCACCGCGGACCGATCGAGGGTGCTGCGGCGGCGTTCTGGCACCACCGCGGAGCGGTGTTCCTCGACGCCGCCGACGAACCGTCGCTCGTCGAGGTGCTCGACGCCCTGCACGCCGACGTGATCGTGGTCCGCCCCGACCGCTACGTGCTCGGCGCCGGGGCGGACCTGATCGGCCTCACCGACCCGGTCCGCCCGCTGCTCGCCGTCTGAGTGCCGCCGGCTAGATCCGCTCGACGATCGTGGCGGTTCCCATGCCGCCACCGGTGCACATCGCGACGAGACCGATCGACTTGTCCTGACGCTCGAGTTCGTCGACGATCGTGCCGATCAGCATGGCGCCGGTGGCCCCGATCGGATGACCGAGCGCCATGGCCCCGCCGTTGACGTTGACCTTGGCGGGGTCGGCGCCGGTGTCTTTGAAGAACCGCAGCACGACCGACGCGAACGCCTCGTTGACCTCGAACAGGTCGACGTCGTCGATCGTCATCCCGGCCTTCTTCAGGCACTTGAGCGCAGCGGGCCCGGGGGCGGTGAGCATGATCAGCGGCTCGGAGGCGGCGACGGCCGACATGACGATCCGGGCGCGGGGCCTGAGGCCGTGGGCCCGGGCGTAGTCGGGCGACGCGAGCAGCACCGCGCCGGCGCCGTCGACGACGCCGGAGGAGTTGCCGGCATGGTGGACGTGCTCGATCGTCACCCCGGGGTACTTCTGGGCGATCAACTCCCGCATCGTGCCCGACGCCTGCTCCATCTTGGCGTCCATGAAGGCCGGGAAGCTCGGGGTGAGCCCGCCGAGCATCTCCATGGTCGTCTGCGGGCGGGGGAACTGCTCACGGTCGAGTGCGATCGACCCGTCCTCGTTGCGGATCGGGATCAGGCTGCGCTCGAAACGGCCTTCGGCAAGCGCCACGGCGGCACGCCGCTGGCTCTCGAGGGCGAGCCGGTCGCAGTCCTCACGGGTGGAGCCGTCGATGGAGGCGATGAGATCGGCCGACAGGCCCTGGGGCACCTGCGGGTGCATCGACAGGAGGTGGGCGTTGTTGGCGTGGAACCCGTCGGTGCCGTTGCGGGCGCCGCGGCTCATCGCCTCGATGCCACAGCCGATGACGAGATCCTGGTGCCCGGCCTGGATGCCCATGCCGGCGAAGGTGACCGCCTGCTGGCCCGAGCCGCAGAACCGGTTCAACGTGACGCCGGGGACGCTGATCGGCCACCCGGCATCGAGCACCGCCATACGGCCGATGTCGTGGGCGTGGTCGCCGGCGTGGGAGCCGTTGCCGCACACCACGTCCTCGACGTCGGTCGGGTCGAAGCCGACCCGGTCGCGCAAGCCGTCGAGCACCTGGGCGAGCACCCGCTGCGGGTGCAGGTGGGCGAGGCCGCCCTTGCCCTGCTTGCCGATGCCGCGCGGCGAGCGCACCGCGTCGATGATCCAGGCCTCACCCATGGGGATCCCCCTCGTTGTCGTTGTCGTCTGCCGTGTCGTCTCGGGCCGGGTGACCGCTCGAACTGCGTCGAGCGACGGCGGCCCTGGCCGGGCCGGAGCCTACGGCCGCCCGACGAAGCCTTCCCAACGGGCCCGGGCGCACCGTCGAGTCGGCTTCGGCCTCAGCCGGTGACGACCACCTGGAACACCTCGGCGGCCCGGTTCGGCCCGAGGCCGTGTGCTTCGGCGCTGGCCGCGAGCCAACCCCGCACCCGCTGCTCCATCCCAGCAGGATCCGGGTGCTGGCTGGCGTGGCACAGCAACGCCTGGATCTTGCGCTCCACCTGCGCGCCGACGTCGACGACCCGATTCGGCTTGGGGCCACCCATGATCCACACCTCGCGAACCGCCCAGGCCCGCAGGCCCTCGTCGGCGAGTTCGGTGAAGGTGAAGTCGTTGCGAGCGTCGGGGTACACGGCGCACAGGGCGGCTTCGCCAGCGGCGAGATGATCGGGGTGGCTCGCGAAGATCCTCTGGAAGTTCCGTTCCGGGCTCTGGCACACGACTCGTTGCGGTCGCACCTGACGGATCACGCGGGCCAGATCGCGGCGCAACTCGAGCGTCGGCTCCAACCGACCATCGAGGTAACCGAGGAACACCAGGCGGTCGACGCCGACCTGCTTGGCGGCTGCGGTCTGCTCCTCACGCCGCATCGGTCCGATCTCGGTGCGAGGGATCGACGTGTCGAACCCACCGGCGTCGCCGTCGGTGACGATGCAGTAGACGACCTCGATCCCGGCGTCGGTCCAGTTGGCGATCGTGCCGGCCGCGCCGAAATCGACGTCGTCGGGATGAGCGGTGATGACCAGGATCCGTTCAACGTCGGCGTCGTCGAGCACCCCCGCACGCTATGTGATGATCCGGCGGTGACCACGGCGCTCGACCCCCGGTTCACCGACCTGGACCTCGACACCCTGCGCCGCCGCCGCGGCACGAAATGGGCCCGCTACGGCCCCGAGGTGCTGCCGGCATGGGTGGCCGACATGGACTTCCCGCTCGCCGAGCCGATCCGGCGCACGATCCTCGATGCGCTCGCTCACGACGACCTCGGCTATCCGCTCGCCGGCGCAGCCGGCCGTCTGGCCTCGGCGTACGCCGCTTGGCGACCCGACGCCGTGGTGGAACCCGCATGGGCGCACCTGCTGCCCGACGTGATCAAGGGCCTCGAGGCGGTGATCGAGGTGTGCACTGCGCCGGGGGACGCCGTCGTGGTGCAGACCCCGGTGTACCCACCATTTCTCAAGACCGTGGCCAACCTGGGGCGCCGGGTGGTGGAGAACCGCCTGACTGCCGATCGCCGTGTCGATCTCGACGATCTGGCTCGGGTGTGCGCTGCCGAGCGTCCGCCGCTGCTCCTGCTCTGCCACCCGCACAACCCGTGCGGGCGGGCGTTCGATGACGACGAGTTGCGTGGCATCGCACGCGTCTGCGCGGAACACGACGTGTTCGTGGCCAGCGACGAGATCCACGCCGACCTGGTGTTCGCACCCCACCACCATCGACCGTTCTCGGCGCTCGGCCCCGATGCTGCGGCACGCACGATCACGCTCACGTCGTCGTCGAAGGCGTTCAACATCGCCGGGTTGCGCTGCGCGTTCGCCCTGGCGGGCAGCGAGGTGCTGCACCAGCGCCTCGCCGAGCGAGGTCGCCGCAGCCATGACACCGCGGGCAGCCTCGGCATCGACGCAACGATCGCCGCATGGTCACCCGAGGGACGGGCATGGCTCGACACCTGCATGGCGGTGCTCGACCACAACCGCCACCTCCTGGCATCACTGCTCGACGGATCGGGCATCGGCTACTCGCTGCCCGAAGCCACGTACCTGGCCTGGCTCGACTGTCGGAGCCTGGGCCTCGACGATGACCCAGCGGCCTGGTTCCTCGACCACGCCCGAGTGGCACTCTCGATCGGACCCGACTTCGGCCCTCCGGGCGTTGGGCACACCCGGCTGAACCTCGCCACCTCCCCGACGATCCTCACGCTCGTCGTCGACCGCATGCGCCAGGCACTGGACCGGCGATGAGCGCCATCCGGCTCCTGCTGGCCGCCGACGTGGACGCCGCGGCGACCACCCTCGCCACCGCGTTCGCCGATGACCCAATGATCACCTGGGTCTCCGGTGAGCCCGACCGCGGGCGACGCGTCGCCACCGCCTGCGACGGGTTCTTCCGGCCCGCCCTGGAGGTGGCTCGACACCGTGGCCACACCTACGTGACGTCGGGCGGTGCCGCCGTGTGGGTGCCGCCCGACGTTGCGCTGTTCACCGACGCCGACGGCCCGACCTTCGGCGCCTCCCTCGTTGAGCATCTCGGCGCCGAGGCCGCCGGCCGGCTCGGGATGCTCGGCGAACTGGTCCGGGCCCATCATCCCCATGACCGGCCGCACTTCTACCTGTTCCTGCTCGGCACCGCCGTCCAAGGCACGGGCCTCGGGGGCCGCCTGCTCACCCCGGTGCTCGACCGCTGCGATGCCGACGGCGTAGGCGCCTACCTCGAATCCTCCAACCCCCGCAACGTCGCGTTCTACGAGCGGCACGGTTTCCGGGTGCGCTGGGAGGCCCGCCCCGTCGACGACGGCCCGTTGATGCACGGCATGTGGCGCGACCCGGCTGGTTGAGCACGCGACGATCGGTTCGAATCGTTGTCGTTGCACGTTGCGTCCGTCGGGGGCGTGGATGGTGACGTTGCGATGGTCGTCGAGGGTGAGGTTCCAGCCGAGGTCGTGGATCTGGTGGTGGTGATGGGAGCAGACCGGGGCGAGGACCTCGAGGTCGGTGGGGCCGTGACGGCCCCACG
>JBJTVH010000063.1:0-59030 GCA_046081125.1 Acidimicrobiales bacterium | reverse complement strand
TCGGCGCCAACCTCAACTTCCTGCTGCCGCTCGGCGACTGGCTGTTCGGAACGCTGCGCACCTCGCTGCGCGACGACGAACTCGCCCTCCACGGTTCGCTGGCCGATGCCAAGGCCCGGCCGGTCGGCGCCGGGGAGCGGGCCAACGCCGTCGTCCCGTGACGTCAACCCCCGGACAGGAAGGCCTAGGGTCCAACCGCGACCGGCGGGGGGCCATGACCGAGACCACGATCTTCACGGCGCGCCGGATCGTCACCCTGCAGCGTGGCACCCCGACCGCAACGGCGGTCGCCGTGCGGGACGGTCGGATCCTGGCGGTGGGTTCGCTCGAGGAGTGCCGCAGTTGGGGACCCGCCGTCGTCGATGACCGCTTCGCCGATCGGGTCCTGATCCCCGGCTTCGTCGAGGCGCACGGCCACACCATGGACGCGCTCGTCGGGGCCATCCCGTACGTCGGGCGATTCCCCTTCCCGTTGCCCGACGGGTCGGTGGCGCCCGCCATCGACTCCTACGACGCCCTCGTCGCCCGCCTGCGGGCCGTCGACGCCGAGCTCCCGGCCGGCGAGACGTTGGTGGCCTTTGGGTTCGACCCGATCCACTTCCCGCACGAGGCCCGCCTCGATCGCCACCGCCTCGACCAGGTGTCGACGACCCGGCCGATCTACGTCGGTCATGCCTCCGGGCACCTTGCGACGGTGAACTCGGCGCTGCTCGACGCAGAGGGCATCACCCGGGACATCGCCACCCCGGGGGTGGCGCGCGACGCCGGCGGCGAGCCCAACGGCGAGCTCCAGGAGCCTGCCGCGATGGGCCTGGCTCGCACGGCGCGGCGGCTGCTGACCCGGCTCGTCCAGGATCCCGGGCAGCTCCGAGTGCACGCACGCCTGTGCCGCAACGCCGGGGTGACCACGGCGACCGAGCTGGCCGGGATGATGTTGATGAGCCCCGACACCCTCGACGCCTGGCGGGCGGTGACCGACGACGAGCGCTTCCCGGTCCGCATGGTCGTGTACAACCTTGCAGGGCTGCCCGGCACCGCGATGGACCCCGACGCCGTCGCCGACGCCGCGGTCCGCTTGCGGGCCGACGCGACCGACAAGCTCCGCAACGGCGGCGTGAAGCTGCTGCTCGATGGCTCCATCCAGGGCTGGACGGCGATGCTGCAGTGGCCCGGCTACTACACGGGCACCGATCACGGTCAGCTGCTGATCGCTCCCGAGCAGGTGCAGTCCCTCGTCCGTGCCCTGCACCGGCGCCGGGTGAACATCCACGCCCACTGCAACGGCAACCTCGCGACCGGGGTGTTCCTCGATGCCGTCGAGGACGCGCTGTGCGAGTACGCCTGGCTCGATCACCGTCACACCGTGCAGCACTCCCAGACCTCCACCCCGGCGCAGTACCGGCGGATGGGCCGGCTCGGGTTGTGCGCCAACATCTTCACGAACCACATCTGGCACTGGGGTGACGCGCACGCGGAACGCACCCTCGGCCCCGACCGGGCCCGGGCGATGTGGGCGTGCCGCACGGCGCTCGACGCCGGTGTGCCGCTGTCGTTCCACACCGACTCGGGCGTGACCCCGATCGGCCACCTGTCGACGATGTGGTGTGCGGTCAACCGCACGACCCCGTCGGGCCGGGTGCTCGGCCCCGACGAGGCGCTCACCCCGGCCGAGGCGCTGCACGCGGCGACGCTGGGCGCGGCCTACCAGCTCCACCTCGACCACGAGATCGGCTCGATCGAGACCGGCAAGCGGGCCGACTTCGCCGTGCTGGACCAGTCGCCGCTCGAGGTCGATCCGATCGCCATCCGCGAGATCCCGGTGTGGGGCACGGTGGTCGGCGGCGTCCCGTTCGAAGCCGAGCGGCCCGGCCGGTCGTGACCGCCAGCGCCGACGGGCCGGCGCCGATCGAGGTGCTCGTCATCGGCGGGTACCTCGGGGCCGGGAAGACCACCTTGGTCAACCGGTTGCTGCGGCAGGGCACGGGTCGGCGCACGGTGGTGCTCGTCAACGACGTCGGCGCGCTCGCCGTCGACGACGAGTTGATCGAATCGAGGGGCGACGGTCTGGTCACCCTCGCGAACGGCTGCGTGTGCTGCAGCCTGCGAGCGCCGCTCGCCGACGCCTTCGACGAGCTCGCCGAGCGGTCGTCGGCACAGCGGCCCGAGCTCGTCGTGATCGAGTGCAGCGGCGTCGCCGATCCCGCCCCGGTGTCGCATCATGCGCTCACGCCGGGGTTCTCGCTGCTCGGCGTCGTGGTGGTGGTGGACGCCGAATCGGTGCGCCGCCGTGCGGCCGACCCGATCGTCGGCCCCACGATCGGGCGCCAGATCCGGGCCGCGTCGTTGCTCGTGGTCAACAAGGTGGATCTCGTCACCGCAGCGACCCTCGCCGGTGTCCACGACTGGCTCGAGTTCGAGGCGCCCACCGTCGGGCGCCACGAAGGCACTGCGCTCCCCTTCGCTGTGTGGCACGGCGCGCCCGTCATCTGCGGCGGCGGGGACCTCGACGGCGACATCGAGGCCAGCCACGAGCACTGGAGCTGGCGTCGCGACGGGCCGATGGAACGCGAGGTGCTCGAGCAGTTCTTGGACGCCCTCCCTGCAACGGTAGTGCGGGCCAAGGGGGTCGTTGCCCTCGACGGGTATCGCCGCACCTTCGTGCAGGTGGTCGGGTCCCGGCGCGAGCTTCGCCCCGGACCCCCGTGGGGGGACGAGCCGCCCACGTCCCGCCTGGTCGTGATCGCGCCGCGCGGTGGCCTCGCGGGCCTCGACGCGTCGGCACTGTCGGGGTCGGCTGGCGAGGGCGCCCCCGATCCCTCCACGATGGACGGGTGACCACCCCCGGCCTCCTCGACGTGTCGCGCCTCGGAATCGTGTGGGACGAGGACCGCCGGCACGGCCGGTTCCCGGTCGCGCACCGGTGGTGCACCTCGTTCGGTTTCCTCTACGGCGGATCCGGGATCGCTGCGGCGGCGGCCGCCGCCGAGGCAGCGACGGGCCGGCCGCTCGTGTGGATCACAACCCAGTTCGTCGCCAACGTCGGACCCGGAACCGAACTCGAGATGTCCGTGGAGATCACCGTGGCCGCTCGGGCCACGAGCCAGACCCTGGTGCGGATCACCCATGGCGATGCGCCGGTGATGCTTGCGACGACGGCGCACACCGAGCGGCCGCCGGGCCAGGTCGCGGTGTGGGGGGCGATGCCTGCGATGCCGGCGCCGGAGGATTGCGTGCCGTTCGTGTTCCCGCATCCCTCCGGCCCCGAAGGCTCGTTCATGGACCGCCTCGAGCGGCGGGTCGAACCCGGCTGGGAGGACCGCCGCGACGGCATGCGCCTGTGGGTGCGGTCTCACGATCTGCCGGTCGGCTCACCGGCGTCGCAGGCCTACGTGGCCGACATCGTGCCCATGGGGATCACGAACGGCCTCGGTCTGCCGCCGGGCGCGACCAGCCTGGACAACACCCTTCGCGTGATCCACGGCGATGACGGGGACGGCGACTGGGTACTGCTCGAGGTCGTCCCCGAGGCGCTGCGCCGCTCGATCGGGCATGGCCGAGTACAGCTGTGGCGCCGCGACGGCGCGTTGCTCGGGATCGCGAGCCAGACCTGCATCATCCGCACCAGCCACCACGCCCGCAGCGAGGGGCTGATCGGCTGACCTCCGGCCCGGCCGGTCGCGGTGTCAGCGGATGGCGCCGGCGACGAGCAACCCGACCACGCGGTCGTCGTCGTAGCCGAGGATCTCGCGTAGCACGACGTCGTTGTGCTCCCCGAGGGTCGGCCCGGCTCGCCGTGGCCCACCGTCGAGGCCCGACACGGTGAAGTGGGGGCCCTCCACGACCGCGTTCGGATGCAGGCGGTGCGGCACGGCACGGAAATGGCGCCGGTGGGCGAGCTGCGGATCGGCCACGCACTCGGGGGAGTTCTGGACCCGGTGAGCGGCGACCCCGGCGGCGATGCAGGCGGCCTCGACCGCCTCGGCCGACTGCGTCGAGGTCCACGCGGTCACCACGGTGTCGAGTTCGCGGCGGCCGAAGACGCGGTCGTTGGCGCCCAACGCTCCCAGTGCCGGCCGGCCCACGAGTTCGGCGAGCGCCCGCCAGGCGTCGTCGTCCTGGCAGGCGATGGCGACCCAACGGTCCTCGCCGAGGCAGGGGTAGACCCCGTGGGGGGCGAGGTCCGGATCGTCGTTGCCGATGCGCCGGGCGGGCCCGCGGCCCGCAGCCGTGGCGATCAGCGCCGGGGCGAGGAACTGCAGCGCGGCCTCCTGCTGGGCCAGGTCGATCGACGCAGCCTCGCCGGTGCGCCGCCGATGGTCGAGCGCGGCCAGCAGGACCGCAGCGGTCGCCCGCGGGGCGACGTAGTCGGTGTAGGCGAGGAACGGGCCCGCCGGGGGCCGGTCGGCCCACCCGGTGACCTCGTAGAACCCGCTGATCGCTCCGGCCAGGTTGCCGAACCCGGCCATCGTCGCCATCGGCCCGGTCTGGCCCATCAGGCAGCTCGAGACGGTGATCAGCGACGGGTTGTGGACCTGCAGGTCGGCCGGCGCAAGCCCGAGGCGTTCGAGCACACCCGGGCTGAACGACTCGATCACGACGTCGGCCCAGCCGGCCAGGTCGAGTACGACCGCCTTTGCCTCGGGCACCGACAAGTCGAGCTGCAGGCCGAGCTTGCCGGCGTTCACCGACTGCCACTGCGCGGTGTCCTCCAGCCCGTTCGCCGAGCCGGCGAGATACGGGCCGGCCGTGCGGATCGCGTCGATGCGACCTTCGGACTCGACCCGGATGACGGTGGCACCCCAGTCGGCGAGCACGCGGGTGGCCATCGGCGCGGCGACCGCCCAGCTCAGGTCCAGCACCTTCAGACCCTCGAACGGGAGGCGGCCGGGGTCGGTGGATCCCGCGGTCGCTCGCCGCAGTTCGGGCACGGCGAGCTCGGCTGCCAACTCGGCCTCGTGCTCCCCGAGGTGTGGTGCCCGTCCGAGCCGGCGCAACGGCACGCTCGAGCGGGCGGCCGGGCCGGGCGCAGCGATCTCGCGGTCGCCGAGCTCGATGCGGTCCCAGAAACCGCGCGCGGCGAGTTGCTCGGAGGCCAGCACGTCGGCGGTGCTGGCGACCGGAGCGATGAGGAGCTTGCGCCGCATCGCTTCGGCGAGCAGCTCGGCCTTGGTCCGGGTCGCAGTGAACGCCGAGACCGCAGCGGCGGCATCGTCGAGGATCGTCGGCGCCAGCGCGCCGGAGAAGATCTGCACGAACAGCCCCGGCCAGTCGACCCCGGCGAGCTCCGCGGAGCAGAACCCCTCCTCGTGCACCCACTGCATGAGCCGCGCCGTGAACGGCCCGACCATGGCGCCGAACAGGAACGTGATCGACACGTGGCCGTCCGCAGCCGGGTAGACGAACCGGAGATTGTACGGACCGACCGCGATCCCGCCCGCCGTTCGCTGATAGGGCGCAGCGCCGACGGCGGCGGCGAGCACCGAGGTCTGGGTCGCCTGGAGCACACACTGCTGCGCCGACACGTCCACGTGGCTGCCCTGGCCGCACTGCGCCCGCCGGTGCAGCGCAACGAGCGCGCCGACCGCCGCTTCGGATGCGGCGTGCTGGAACGCCTGGGGGACCGAGATCCGCACCGGCGCCCGGTCGGCATCGCCGGTGAGGGCGAGCTGGCATCCGGACGCGAGCACGGTCAGGTCGGTGGCCGGCCAGGAGGCCTTCGGGCCGTCGGAGCCGAAGGCGGACACGGAGACCGTCACGAGGTGCGGGTGACGCTCCCGCCAGGCCGGGAGATCGACGCTCGCACGGTCGAACGCGCCGTTGTCGAGCACCACGTCGGCCGAGGCGAGCAGGGCGTCGAGATCGACTGCACCGAGCCGCACGGAACGCTTGCCCCGGTGCTGGGCCAGGTGCCACGCCCCGGTACCGGCGATCGTGGGCGACACCCGTCGAGCCCGGTTGCCGCGCTCGGGCTCGACGAGGACGACGTCGGCGCCGAGCTGGGCCAGCAGCAGTCCGGCGAGGGCGCCACGCTCATCGGTGAGGTCGACGATCCGGTAGGGCGACAGCATGGTCGGCGACGCTAACCCCCGGTCGTCACCGCCCGGGACGGCCCGATCAACGCTGCGGGCGGGCCGCGGCGGTCGGCCTCGGCGTCACGGCCCAGGCGCGCACGGCACGGTCCCACACGAACCCGCCCCACCAGCAGCCGACCCCGAGCACGACCAAGCCGGTGGCGGCGCTCGTCACTCCGGCAGAGGTCGCCTCGACGACGGCTCGAGCGGTCGCCGCAAGGTCCACGAGCCACCGCTCGGCGGCCCACACCGCGAGCCGGGGCACGACCACCCACAACAACCCGGCGCCGACGGCCCACACCCCGACCCGGCGCAGCACCCGGGCGCGCCCGCCGAGCGCGAACGCCGCGCCGGCGGCGACGAGGGCGACCATCGCAAGGGGTCCGACCGCGTCGGCGAGCACGGAGCGGGCGGTGGCGATCCCGGGGACCTCGACCGTGGGCAGCTCGATGGGGTCCGTTGCGATCTCGGGCACCGCCGCCGCGAGTCGGGGATCGAGCACCGCGAGCTGATCGCGCAGCACGAGGGTCACCACGCCGCTGTCGAGTCGGGTCGGGCGCGTCGGGGTCTCACCGAGCGCCGTCGCATGGGCGGAGGAGACGACCTCGAGCAGCGCATCGGTGAGGCGCTTGTCGGTGAGCATCGCGTCGAGCACCCCGGCGAGCCGGGGATCGCCGGCCGGGAGGCCTGCGGCCTCGACCGCACCGACGACGGCCCCCGACAGTTGTCGGGCCACTTCGGCGCGCGCCGCCGGATCGTCGAGCACGGCCCGAGCGACACGCGACGAGCGTTGGGGGTCGCCGACCGTGCGCAGGAACACGAACCCGGCCCAGGCCACCGAGGCCGCGAGCAGCGCAAGGGCGGTCAGTACCCGGGACAGGATCGCCGAGGGCGAGAGGGTCTTGGCCACCGTGCGTTTCGTCGGCTGCGACCGGACGCTCCTGAGGGCTACGCCGGCTGCCGGCGTGCGAGCAACTTGCCGAGCCGCTTCATCCCCGAGCGGAACCCGGCTGCACCGGCCCGGGCGACGACCGGCGAGAGGACCCTCGGCACGAGCGGGACCACGACGTCCTCCCGCCATTCGACCACTGCGCCGGACCCCTCGGGACGGACGGTGAAGCCGGCGGTGCCGGTGAGCACCGGGCCGAGCTTGCGCACCTCGCACGTGCCGGATCCGGCCGCATCGTCCCAGTCGCAGGACACGACCTCCATACGGTCCTCGAGCGCCAGCCGTCTGATGCCGGTCCAGGCGGTGAAGCGGGCCCCCGGTGTGGTCGGATCACCTGCTGCCACCTCGACTCGGGTCGCCGGGATCCACTCGGCGTGACCGGCCCAGTCGACGAGCTCGTCCCAGACGAGGCGGGCGGGTGCGTCGAACCGGTGGATGACGTCGAAGCGTACGGATCCCATGGATCCATCGTCCCAGCTCGCAGCGCCGCTGTCGTGGCGCAGCGCCCGGTCGGTGGTCACGGGCCGTCCGCAGCCGTACGGCACCCCGCCGGTAGCGTCGCTTCGATGGGAGCGCCGACGCTGCAGTGCTCGTGGACCCCGGAGGGTCCAGCGCTGTGGTCGTGGACCGGCGACGCGCCGGCCGACGTGAGCGTCGCGCGCCAGCAGGCCCGGGCGGTCCTCGGGCCGATGGCGCTCGAGCAGTCGATCGCAGCCCGGGGCACGATCGCTCTCCCCGGCGGGCGGCGCGCCGGGGTCGGGTTCGTGGTGCTCCCGCCGGAGGCCGCGTTCGTCGCGTTGATCGACCGGTACCCCAACGGGTCGTGGAGCCCGTCGCTGCGCTGGATGCAGGCCGCCGCCCGGCTGGCCGGGGCGGCGGGTGCCCGCGGGCTCGTGCTGCCGGACCTCGACGTGGTGGGCCTCACGTGGCGGGCCCGGTGGCAGCTCATCGCCGACGCCGGTCTCGACGACGCCATCGCCGCCCTCGAGTCGGCGCGCCCGGCCGTGGTCGGTGCCTGCGGCACCACCGACGACGAGCTCGCCCGCACCGTGGTGGCCGCCCTATGTGACGCGGCGTGCCGGTGGGTGCTGCGCAGCGAGGGCTGGCGACCGTCGTTGGGCACCGGCCGATCCGCTCCGGTGGTCGCGCTCCGCCGGGTGTGCGACGCGCTCGCAAGCTCGCCCGTGATCGGAGGCGGCACGGCGCGCCACGAGGCCGCCGTCGCCACCTGGGCCACGGCGCTGGCCGACGCCCGGGATCGCGCCGAGGGCGGGCTCGAGGTCAGCGCCCGGGCCCGGCTCGTGCCGCCCGAGGTGCCCGAGGACGACTGGATCCTCGAACTCGAGGTCGTCGACGACCTCGACCCGTCGCTGGTCGTGCCCTGGGCCGAGATCCTCTACGGCGGGCCGGCCGCGTCGACGCTCGCCGCCGGCCGGTCGTTGGCCCCCCTGCGGCGCCGGCTGTCCCGGCTGGCCGTACGTGTCGGCGCCCAGGTTCCCGCCCTCGGCGCGCTCGGTGCCGTGCCCACGCCCGCGGCGGTCGCCCTCGACGCGATCGGCGTCGGCCATCTGCTCACGGGTGGGCTCGACGTGTGCGAGCGGGCGGGGCTCCCCGTGCTCGTGCCCGCCGGGCTCGTGCGCCGTCGTCGCGCGCGGGTGACCGGTGTGGCGACGCCGTCGGAGACGGGCGGCCCGAGCGGGAATCTCGGCCGCGCCATGGTCGAGATCGATTGGGGTCTCGCACTGGGTGACGACCGGCTCGATGCCGCCGAACTCGAGGCGCTGGCCGCTGCGAAGGCGGCCGTCGTGCGGGTCCGTGGCGAGTGGGTGTACCTCGACGCCGAGCAGGTGGCTGCGGCCCTCGACGCCCTGGCCCGGCGTCGGGCCCAAGAGGCCACCGTCGACGCTGCCGGGCTGTTGCGCCTCGCGGCGCAGGTCGCCGCCGCCGCCGAACCGCAGGACGCAACCCCGACGGAGCTCAGCGCGCGGGACTGGCTCGGTTCGCTGCTCGACGGCTTACCCGATGCCACCCTCGCCGAGGTCGTCGAGCCCGACGGGTTCGTCGGGTCGCTTCGTCCGTATCAGCGTCGGGCGCTCGGCTGGTTCGACTTCCTCCGCCGGCTGGGCCTCGGCGGGTGCCTGGCCGACGACATGGGGCTGGGGAAGACCCCGACGACGTTGGCACATCTCGTCGCATGCGCTCGCGGCGGGCGTCCGAGCCTGGTGGTCTGCCCACTTTCGGTGGTGCACAACTGGGAGGCCGAGGCCGGCCGGTTCGCGCCGTTGCTGCGGATCGGCGTCGTCCACGGCTCCGAACGTGCCCGGGGTGAGCAGCTGGCGTCGGTGGCGGCCGAACACGACGTGCTGATCACCACCTACGGCACGTTGAGTCGTGACCCGGGCGGGTTCGCCGGCGTGGACTGGGAGCTGGTCGTGTGCGACGAGGCGCAGGCCGTGAAGAACCACCACACGCACGCAGCCCGGGCGCTTCGGCGGCTGCGCGCCGCGCAGAAGGTGGCGCTCACCGGCACCCCGATCGAGAACCGGCTCGCCGAGCTCTGGGCGATCCTCGATGCGGTCAACCCCGGCATGCTGGGGGGCATCACCTGGTTCCGGGAGCACTTCGCTGCCCCGATCGAACAGCACGGCGACGAGCGGGCCCTCGCCGAGCTCCGCCGGTTGTCGGGGCCGTTCCTGTTGCGGCGAACGAAGGCCGATCGGGCCCTCGTGCCCGACCTGCCGGACAAGGTCGAGCAGCACTGCTGGGCCACGCTCACGCGCGAGCAGGCATCGCTCTACAAGGCCGTGCTCGACGATTTCCTGGAAGCCGCCGACGACGAGGGCGGGATGCGGCGCCGCGGGCTGGTCCTGGCCACGCTCACCCGCCTCAAGCAGATCTGCAACCACCCGGCCCACTACCTCGGCGACGGCTCCCGCCTCGGCGGCCGCAGTGGCAAGCTCGCCCGCTTCGACGAACTCGTCGACGAACTGCTCGACGCCGGGGAACGGGCGCTGGTCTTCACCCAGTACCGGGAGATGGGCGACCTGCTCGTCCGGCACCTCCACGAACGGCTCGGTCTCGACGTGCCGTTCCTGCACGGCGGGGTTCCCAAGGCTCGCCGAGACGCGATGGTCACCGCGTTCCAGGCCGGGAAGGGGCCGCCGCTGCAGCTCGTGTCGCTCAAGGCCGGCGGCACCGGTCTGAACCTGACCGCAGCGAGCCGGGTCGTGCACTACGACCGCTGGTGGAACCCGGCGGTGGAGCAGCAGGCGACCGACCGGGCCTGGCGTCTGGGCCAGCAGCGAACCGTGTTCGTCCACACCCTGGTGTGCCAGGGCACGCTCGAGGAGCGCATCGATGCGCTCCTCGCCGACAAGCAGCGCCTCGCCGGGCTCGTCGTCGGCACCGGGGAGGGATGGCTCACGGAGCTGTCCACCGAGCAGCTGCGCGACCTGTTCCGGCTCGAACCGCCCGGGGACGGCCTGCGGTGACCCGTATCCGGGGAGCGGCCGGTGCCGGTGTCGCCGAGTTGGCCGCCCGCGTCGCGGACGGAGCGCGGCTCGGTCGAGGGCGGACGATCGCTCGCCGAGGCCTCGTGGGTTCGCTCGCCGTGACGGCGGGAACCGTCACCGCCGAGGTCGAGGGAAGCCGTCCCGAGCCCTACGAGGTGACGGTCGCGTGCCGGCCGGCCTCGGCAGGTGTGGCGGCCGACCTCGCAGCCGTGGTGGCCGACGACGAGCTGGCGGCCCGCCAGTTCGCGCGGGGCACGGTCCGTCCCGGGTTGGTCGACCTCGCCGTGTCCGCAGCCGTCGAGTTGGTGCCCGAGCCGATGGACGTGTCGTTCTCCTGCACCTGTCCGGACTGGGGTGAGCCGTGCAAGCACGCGGTCGCCGTGCTGCTGGAGCTCGCGACCGCCGTCGACGACGACGGCACCGTCCTGCTGCGCTGGCGCGGCCTCGACCCGTCGGCGGCGACGCCGCCGGCGCCCGCCCGATCGGCGCCGGCGACGATCACCGACTTGCTGTCCCGCCTCCCGCCCGGCGTGCGCCGAGGCACCGGTGCGGAGCGCACAATGCAAACGCCCGAGCCACCCGCAGACCCGGTACTCGAGGCCTTCTTCACCGGGTCCGTGCCCTCGTCGGGGCCGGTCCTGACCGCAACGGCCTTGGGTGGCGCGCCGGGCCGAGGCCTCGATCTGGGCGTCGGCGGTTCTTTCGTCGTCGAGGGGGTCGACGCCGCTGCGGTGCTGTCCGAGGCCCTCGGTGTGATCGCCGAGGCGCTCGAATCCTTCTCCTGACCGCAGCGGGCTCGCTGCAGTCCCACCGCAGTCCCACCGCCGGGCCGTTCGGCCCGCTAGGTTGCGCCTCGGCCGTGAAGCGGGTCCCGTGAGGCCCGCACGGAAGCGAGGTGTGCATGAGCGATGCCAGTCAACGCGCCGCGTCCCCGATCGGGGCGGCGTCCGAGGTGCTGTCGGCCGCCGACGTACGGCGGGCGATCACCCGGATCGGGCACGAGATCGTCGAGCGCAACCGGGGTCTCGACGGGGTGGTACTGGTCGGGATCCAGACCGGGGGCGTGTGGTTGGCCGAGCGGCTCGGGGCGGCGATCGCCGGGTTCGAGGACGGCGCGACGGTGCCCGTCGGCACGCTCGATGTGAGCTTCTACCGCGATGACATCGGCCTGCGTCCCGTGGTGCCGTCGGCGCCGACGGCGTTGCCCTCGCTCGACGGTCGGGTCGTGGTGCTCGTCGACGACGTGCTCTACACCGGCCGCACGATCCGAGCGGCGCTCGACGCGCTCAACGATCACGGCCGTCCTCGCGCCGTGCAGCTCGCCGTGCTCGTGGACCGGGGCCACCGCGAGCTGCCGATCCGGCCCGACTTCGTCGGCAAGAACCTGCCGACGAGCCGGGAGGAGACCGTGACCGTCGAGCCCGAGGGCGTGGTGATCGAACGCCGGGGAGGTGCGCGGTGAGTCGCCACCTTCGTTCGATCGAGGAGCTCGGAGTTGACGGGATCCGGACCCTGCTCGATCTCGCCGGGCACATGGCCGAGGTGAACCGGCGGCCGATCCCCAAGGTGCCTGCCTTGCGGGGCAAGACCGTCGTGTCGCTGTTTTTCGAGGACTCGACCCGGACCCGGTTGAGCTTCGAGACTGCGGCCAAGCGGCTGTCGGCCGACGTGATGACGTTCTCGGCGTCGAGCTCGAGCGCCAACAAGGGCGAATCCCTGCGCGACACCGTCGAGACGCTCGACGCCATGGGGATCGACGCGGTCGTAGTGCGTCACAAGTCGTCCGGTGTCCCGTGGCAGATCGCCCGCTGGACCGACGCGAGCATCGTGAACGCCGGCGACGGCTGGCACGCCCACCCCACGCAGGCGTTGCTGGACTGCTACACGATCCGTGACCGTCTGCCTGGCCGGCGCTTCGACGACATGCACGTCGCGATCGTCGGCGACGTGAAGCACAGCCGGGTGGCCCGGTCCGACGTGGCCGCGCTGCGCGCCCTCGGGGCGCGGGTCACCGTGGTCGCCCCGCCGACGCTGCTGCCGCCGAGCCTGGACGGCTGGGGTGTCGAGGTGTCCCACGACCTCGACGCCGTCGTCGGTGCCCGGGGGTCCGATGCGCTCGACGTCGCCTACGTGTTGCGGATGCAGCTCGAACGCCAGGAGCAGGCGCTGGTGCCGACGTTGCGGGAGTACACGTCCTGCTTCGGCCTGACGCCCGAGCGGGCCGCCCGCCTGCCCGATCACGCCCTCGTGATGCACCCGGGTCCGATGAACCGGGGCGTGGAGATCGCCCCGGAGGTTGCCGACTCGCCCCGCTCGGTGGTGACGGCGCAGGTCGCCAACGGCGTCGCCGTTCGGATGGCCGTCCTGTACTGGCTCCTCGGTTCGGGAGCCGATCTCGCCAAGGAGGCGGAGTGATGTCGACGACGTTGGTACTCAAGGGCGGCGACGTCGTCGACCAGGCCGGTCGGCGCCGGGCCGACGTGGTGGTCGTCGACGGGATGATCGCGGCGGTCGGCCCGGACCTCGACGCGCCCACGGGGGCACAGGTGCTCGATGCCGCCGGCTGTCTCGTGAGCCCTGGCCTCGTCGATCTGCACACCCACCTGCGAGAGCCGGGCAAGGAGGAGGCCGAGACGGTCGAGACCGGGAGCCGGGCTGCGGCGCTCGGTGGCTTCACGGCGGTGCTCGCCATGCCCAACACGACGCCGGCGATCGATTCCGCCGCCATGGTGCGCGAGGTGATCGAGCTCGGTCGGCGGGCGTCGCTGTGCGACGTTTACGTGTCGGGGGCGATCACCGTCGGGCGAGGTGGCGAGCGCTTGGCGCCGCTGGCCGAGATGGCGGCGCTCGGGGTGCGGTTCTTCACCGACGACGGCAACGGCGTGCAGGACACCCGCCTGATGCGCCGAGCGCTCGAGTACGCGAGCGGTCTGGGGGTGACGTTGGCCCAGCACTGCGAGGACGACGCACTCTGCGCCGGCGGCGTGATGCACGAGGGGGAGTGGTCCAGCCGGCTCGGGCTGGCCGGCCAACCGTCCGAGGCCGAAGAGTTGATGGTGCTCCGTGACCTTGCGCTGTCGCGCCTCACCGGGGCCCGGGTGCACTTCCAGCACCTGTCGACCCGCCGGTCGGTGGCGCTGGTGCGCGAGGCCCGGGCCGCCGGCCTGCCGGTGTCGTGCGAGGCCACCCCGCACCACTTCACGCTCACCCATGCCGAGTGCGCGTCGTACGACCCGGTGTTCAAGGTGAACCCGCCGTTGCGCACCGACGCCGATGTGGCGGCGGTCAAGGTCGGGCTCGGCGACGGCACGATCGACGCGATCGCCACCGACCACGCGCCCCATGCACCCCACACGAAGGAACTGCCCTTCGACCAGGCGCCGCCGGGGATGCTCGGATTGGAGACCGCCCTTGCGCTCGCGCTCACGGAGTTGACCCTGCCGGTCGAGGAGGTGCTCGCGCTGCTGAGCTGGCGGCCGGCGATGGTCGGTGGCATGGCCGAGCGCCACGGCGGGCCGGTGACGCCGGGCCGTGCGGCCAACCTCGCGGTGGTCGACCCGGCGCACGAGTGGGTCGTCGATCCGAACGCGTTGGCGTCCAAGGCCCGCAACACCCCGTATGCCGGACGACGGTTGCGGGGCAGGGTCCGCCACACGGTGTTCGGTGGCGTCGCCGTCGTCGTCGACGCTGAGGCGCAGCGGTGACCAGCATGAATGACTATGCAAATGTGCGCATGATCATGCAAGGATGGTCGTCGTGACCGCCACCCGTGATGCCGTGCTGGTGCTGGCCGACGGTGCCGTGTTCGAGGGCGAAGCGATCGGGGCCCCGGCCGCGGCAGCCGCCGGTGAGGTGGTGTTCAACACCTCGCTATCGGGCTACCAGGAGATCGTCACGGATCCGAGCTACGCCGGCCAGATCATCACCTTCACCTATCCGCACATCGGCAACTACGGCGTTACCGCCGCCGATTTCGAGGCTCGCCGCCCCTACTGCCGGGGGATTGTGGTGCGCGAACTGGCGCGACGTCGAAGCAACTACCGGGCCACCGCCGACCTCGACGAACTGTTGCGCCACTACGGGGTGCCGGGCATCGCCGGGATCGACACCCGCCGCCTCACCCGGCACCTGCGCGACGCCGGCGCGATGCCGGGCGCGTTCGGCACCGGTGACGGGGCCACGCTGCGGGCCGCCGCGACGGCCGAACCGGGCACCGGTGGCGTCGACCTCGTCACCCAGGTGACGACGACGGCGCCCTACGTCGTCGGGGACGGGGGAGGGTTCCGCATCGTCGCCTACGACTTCGGCATCAAGCGCACGATCCTGCGCCACCTCGCCGCACTCGGCACCGTCGAGGTCGTGCCGGCCTCGACCCCGGCCGCCGACGTGCTGGCCCGCCGACCCGACGGGGTGGTCCGGTCCAACGGCCCGGGCGACCCCGAATGCGTCGACGGCGCCGTCGACACCATCCAGGGGCTGCTGGCCGGTGACGTGCCGGTGTTCGGGATCTGCCTCGGGCACCAGCTGCTGTCGCTCGCCATCGGCGCCCGGACGGTCAAACTGCCCTTCGGGCACCACGGTGCCAACCACCCGGTGAAGGATCTCACCGACGGCCGCATCGACATCACCAGCCAGAACCACAACTTCGCCGTCGCCGCGGACACGCTGGCCGGCAAGGCGGTCATGACCCACGTGAACCTGAACGACGGCGTGTGCGAGGGCATCGCGGTGAGCGGCGCCGACGCCTTCTCCGTGCAGCACCACCCCGAGGCCGGGCCCGGACCGCACGAGGCCACCTACCTGTTCGGCCGCTTCGCGGAGCGCATGGCCCGACGGCGGGTCCGCAGCGGCTTCACCGTGACCGCGGTCGATGCCCACGAACCGGCCGGTCTGCCCGCACCCGAGGCGGGGGTGGCCTGATGCCGCGCCGCGACGATCTCTCCTCGATCCTGATCATCGGCTCCGGCCCGATCGTGATCGGGCAGGCCTGCGAGTTCGATTACTCGGGCACGCAGGCGTGCCGGGTGCTGCGCGAGGAGGGGTACCGGGTGATCCTGGCCAACTCCAACCCCGCCACGATCATGACCGACCCGGACTTCGCCGACCGGACCTACGTCGAGCCGCTCACCCCCGACGTGCTCGCCGCGATCATCGAGCGCGAGCGCCCCGACGCCGTACTGCCCACCCTCGGCGGCCAGACCGGGCTCAACCTGGCGATGGACCTCTACCGTCGCGGCCTCGTCGGCGTGCCCGGCACCCCGGAGCTGATCGGGGCCAACGCCGAGGCCATCGACACCGCCGAGGACCGGGAGCGGTTCAAGCAGGCGATGATCGAGATCGGTCTCGCCGTGCCGCCGTCGGGCACCGCGCACACCCTCGAGGAGGCCGTCGGCGTCGTCGAACGGCTCGGCCTGCCGGTCATCATCCGGCCGGCGTTCATCCTCGGTGGCCGGGGCACCGGCATCGCGTCGACGATGGAGGAGTTCCGCCGCGTCGCCGCGAACGGACTCGACGCCAGCCCGATCTCGGAGATCCTCATCGAGCGCTCCATCGCCGGCTGGAAGGAGTACGAGCTCGAGGTGATGCGCGACCGGGCCGACAACTGCGTGATCATCTGCTCGATCGAGAACGTCGATCCGATGGGCGTGCACACCGACGACTCGATCACTGTCGCCCCGGCTCAGACCCTCTCCGACGTCGAATACCCGCGCATGCGCGACGCCGCGTTCGCCTGCATCCGCCGGGTCGGTGTCGAGACCGGCGGCTCCAACGTGCAGTTCGCCGTCAACCCGGCCACCGGCGAGCAGGTGGTCATAGAGATGAACCCCCGCGTCTCACGCTCGTCGGCGTTGGCGTCCAAGGCGACGGGGTTCCCGATCGCCAAGATCGCGGCCCGGCTCGCCGTCGGGTACACCCTCGACGAGATTCCAAACGACATCACCCGGGCGACGCCGGCCAGCTTCGAGCCGACCATCGACTACGTGGTGACCAAGGTGCCGCGGTGGGCCTTCGAGAAGCTCCCGGGCACCGCCGGGGTCCTGGGCACCCAGATGCAGTCCGTCGGCGAGGCCATGGCGATCGGGCGGACGTTCACCGAGAGCCTGCAGAAGGCGTTGCGCTCGCTCGAGCAGGGTCGGCTCGGCCTCAACGCCGACCCGGCCGAGGCCCAGTACGACGCGCTCGGCGACGACGAGCTGATCGCCCGGTGCGCGGTCGCCACCCCGGAACGGTTGTTCCAGGTGGAAGCGGCGTTGCGGCGCGGCATCCCGCTCGAACGGGTGCACGAGGCGTGCCGTATCGATCCGTGGTTCCTCGACCAGATGGCGATGATCTCCGAGGCCCGGGCCGAGGTCGTCGCCGCCGGCGGCCCCGGCGCACTCGACCGCCGGACGTGGCGGCGCATCAAGCGCCTCGGGTTCGCCGACGCGCAGCTCGCCCATCTGTGGGGCGTCGCCGAGGACGAGGTGCGAGCGGCCCGCACGGCCCACGGGGTCGTGCCGACCTACAAGACCGTCGACACCTGCGCCGCAGAGTTCGCAGCCGAGACGCCGTACCACTACTCCACCTACGAGGACGAGAGCGAGGTGCGGCCCTCGGATCGCCCGAAGGTGATCATCCTCGGATCGGGTCCGAACCGCATCGGGCAGGGGATCGAGTTCGACTACTGCTGCGTCCACGCCAGCTTCGCCCTGCGCGACGCCGGCTTCGAGACGATCATGGTGAACTGCAACCCCGAGACGGTGTCCACCGACTACGACACCTCGAACCGGCTCTACTTCGAGCCGCTCACCCGGGAAGACGTCCTCAACGTGATCGACGCCGAGGCGGCGTCGGGCACGATCGCCGGGATCGTGGTCAGCCTCGGCGGCCAGACGCCGCTCAAGCTGTCCGGCCAGCTGCCACGCGCGCTCGTGTCGGGCACCAGCCCCGAGTCGATCGACCGGGCCGAGGACCGGGAGCGGTGGAACGCGTTGTGCGCCGAGCTGCACATCCCGCAACCGCCCGGGGGCACCGCCACCGACGTCGACGAGGCACTCGCCATCACCCGTCGCATCGGCTACCCGGTGCTCGTGCGGCCGAGCTACGTCCTCGGTGGCCGGGCCATGCGGATCGTCGAGGACGACGCCACCTTGCGGGCCGCGATGGCCGAGCTGGCCGGGTTCGGATCGTTGGGCAAAGAGGGTGGGCTGTCGGCCGAGCGGCCGGTGCTCATCGACCGGTTCCTCGAGGACGCGGCCGAGGTCGACGTCGACGCCATCCGGGACGCCACCGGCGAGGTGCTGATCGGCGGGGTGATGGAGCACGTCGAAGAAGCGGGGGTGCACTCGGGGGACTCGGCGTGTGCGATCCCGCCGCCGACGCTGTTGCCGTGGGTCGTCGAGGTGATCGAGGCGTACACGACGGCCATCGCCCACGCGCTCGACGTGCGCGGTCTGCTCAACGTGCAGTTCGCCGTGCGCCAGAACCAGGTGTACGTGATCGAGGCCAACCCCCGGGCCAGCCGCACCGTGCCGTTCGTCGCCAAGGCCACCGGCGTCCCGCTGGCCAAGGTGGCGTCGCGGGTGATGCTCGGTGCGAGGCTGGCCGAGCTGCGGGCCGAAGGGCTGCTGCGGCCGCCGGTCAACGGTGGCCACGTCGCGGTGAAGGAAGCGGTGCTGCCGTTCAACCGATTCCCCGAGGTCGACACTGCGCTCGGGCCCGAGATGCGCTCGACCGGCGAGGTGATGGGCATCGACACCACCTTCGGGCTGGCCTTCGCCAAGGCTGAGACGGCGGCCGGCACCACGTTGCCGACCGGCGGCGCGGTGTTCCTGTCCGTGGCCGACCGGGACAAGCCGGCCGGGCTCGTGGTTGCCCGGCGGTTCCGGGAGCTGGGCCTCGCGGTGATGGCGACCACCGGCACCGCCGACTACCTCGAGCGCTTCGGGCTCACCGTCGACGGTCGGGTCCGCAAGATGTCCGAGCCCGGCGAGGGTGAGACGGCGGTCGACCTGATCGCAACGGGTCGGGTGGCGCTGGTGGTCAACTCGCCGCGCGGCGGCGGGAACCGCACCGACGGCGAGGAGATCCGCAAGGCGGCCAACGTCCACAAGGTGAGCTGCCTCACCACCGTCGAGGCTGCGTTGGCGGCGGCCGGCGGGGTGGCCGAAGCGGCCCGCTCGCCGCTGCAGGTCCGTTCCCTGCAGGAGTACCACGGGCGATGAGACGGCACCGGGGTCGGGCTGCGGTCCCGCCGGTGGACACCACCGTGGCGGTGGGGTCGCTCCGGCTGCCGGCCCCGGTGCTCACCGCCGCCGGTACCGCCGGGCACGGCGCCGAGCTCGCGCCATACGGTGATCTCGACGCGCTCGGCGCCGTCGTCGTGAAGTCGTTGGCGCCGTACCCGTGGGCCGGGAACCCGGCGCCGCGCCTGCACCCAACGACGGCCGGCATGCTCAACGCGGTCGGCTTGCAGGGCCCCGGGATCGAGGCCTGGTTGGCCGAAGAGCTCCCGGCGCTGGAGGCGGTCGGGGCTCGGATCGTGGTGTCGATCTGGGGGCGGACCCTCGACGACTACGCCGAGGCCGCGGCCATGCTCGCTGCCGCTCCGGCCAGCGTGATCGCCGTCGAGGTCAACCTGTCGTGCCCGAACCTGAAGGGCCACGGGATGTTCGCCCAGTCCCCGGAGGCGACCCGGGAGGCGATGGCGGCCACGGCGATCGCCGCTCGGCCCCGCTGGGCGAAGCTGACAGCGGTTGTCTCGTCGCTGCCGGCCGTCGCCGAGGCGGCGGTCGCCGGTGGGGCCGATGCCGTGGTGTTGGTGAACACCCTGCTGGGCCTGGCCGTCGACGTCGAGACGAGGCGCCCGGTGCTCGGCGCCGGCGGCGGTGGGCTGTCGGGGGCGGCCATCCACCCGGTGGCGGTGCGTGCCGTGTGGGACGTCCATCGGGCACTGCCCGAGGTGCCGATCGTCGGGGTCGGCGGGGTTTCCAGCGGGGTCGACGCCGTCGAGCTGCTGCTCGCCGGCGCCTCCTGCGTCGAGGTCGGCACGGCGAGCTTCGCCGATCCTCGGGCGTGCTGGCGGATCCAGGAGGAGCTGCTGACCTGGTGCGCGCGACGCGGGTTGGCCTCGGTGGCCGAGCTGACCGGCGCGACCTCGCTCTGACGAGCGGGCCCCGACGGTGTCGGCACATCCCCTGCTCGGGTCCGCAGCGTGCGGCCTGCGCGACTGGACGACCCCGGGCACGAGCTGTTAGGTATACCGAACATGAATAGGAAGGGAAACCTGGTAGCGGGCGCGGTCGTCGCAGTGGCCGGGGCGGTCCTCGCGGCGTGCGGCGGCGGCGGGTCGTCGGGTGACGCCACCGGCGGGTCAGCGGGTCAGGTCACGGTGTACCTCGGTCGCCACTACGGGATCGAGCAGGTGTTCAACGCCTTCACCGCCGAGACCGGCATCGCTGTGCGGTTCACCACCGGTCGGGATCCGGAGCTGCGCGAACGGTTGAAGACCGAGGGCAAGAACACTCCGGCCGACGTCTACCTCGCTGCCGATGCCGCCAACTTGGAGCTGGCGGCGACCGACGGACTGCTCGCACCGCTCGGGTCCACTGTTGTGACGACCGCAGTGCCCGCCGTGTTGCGCGATTCGCAGGACTTGTGGACGGCGCTGTCGGTGCGAGCCCGGACCGTGATGCGCGCAGCGCGGGTGCCCGATGCCGAGGCGCCGCGCTCGTACGCGGCCCTCGGCGACGCCCGCTGGAAGGGCAAGCTGTGCCTGCGGCCTGCGACGCACCCGTACACGCAGTCGTTGGTCGCCGCGCTCATCGCCGACGGGGGCGTCGCCGGGGCCGAGCGGACCGTGAGGGGCTGGGTGGCGAACAACCCGACGTACCTCGATTCCGACACCAAGATCCTCGAGGCGCTCGCCGACGGGACCTGCGACGTCGCCGTCACGAACACCTACTACCTGCTGCGGGCCCGCTCGGAGGGCAAGGACCTCGCCCAGGCCGTCTGGATCACCGAGGGCCAGGGCACCCATGTGAACGTCAGCGGGGCGGGGATCGCGACCCATTCACCCAACCCGGCGGGGGCCAAGCGGTTGATCGAGTGGCTCGCCACGACCGGCCAGCGGCCGTTCGCCGACGCAAACTTCGAGGAGCCTGCCGCCGCCTCGGTGGCCCCCCGGGCCGAGGTCGCCGCCCTCGGCACCTACCGGCGTGACCCGATCGCCGTCGAGCGGTTCGGCGCACTGCAACCCGAGGCCGTCAAGCTCCTGGACCGCGCCGGCCACCGATGACAGCGCTCGGCGCACCGGTGAAGGCGCTCGGCGCACCGATGACGGCGCTCGGCGCATCGGCCACGGCCCTGGGTGCCGCCGTCCTCGCCGCGCCCGTCGTGGTCGTCGTCGCGTCGCTGGTGGAGCCGTCGACGGATACCTGGTCGCACCTGTGGCAGACGCGGCTCGTCGAGATGCTCGTCTCCACCGCCGTGCTCGCCGTCGGCGTCGTCGCAGCCTCGCTCGTGGTGGGAACGGCGGCTGCGTGGCTCGTGGCCGCGCACGACTTCCCCGGTCGGCGCCTGCTCGGGTGGCTGCTCGCGCTACCCCTCGCCTTGCCGGGTTACGTCAGCGGGTTCACCTGGCTCGACGTGACCGGTCGGCAGGGGCTCGTCATGGCGGCGGTGGTGCTCACCGCGTCGCTCTACCCGTACGTGTACCTGCTGACGCTGGCCGCGTTCCGGGAGCAGTCGGCCCGGACCGTCGAGGCGGCCCGCACGCTCGGCTGCAGCCGATGGAGGGCATGGTGGCGCGTCGTGTTGCCGTTGGCCCGGCCGTCGCTCGCCGCCGGCGCTGCGCTGGTGGCGATGGAGGTGCTCACCGACGTGGGCACCGTGCGCCTGTTCGACGTGACGACCGTGGCCGACGGGGTGTTCCGGGTGTGGTTCGGCCTCGACGACCGCGACGGCGCCGCCGAACTCGCCTCGGTGTTGGTGGGTGCCGCAGTCGTGATGGTGACCGTCGAGCGGCTCGCTCGCGGCCGCGCCCGGTTCGTCCAACGCGGCGGCCGTGACACCGGGGTCGCCGCCCGACGGGTGCGTGGCGCGCGGGGGATCGCGGTGGCGGCCGGCCCGGTCGTGCTCCTTCTCGTGGCGCTCGGGGTGCCCCTCGTGCGCCTCGTCCCGTGGGCGTGGACCACGGTGGCCGAGGGTCAGGGCCGGACCGTGTCCGGTGGTGCGGTCGATCACCTGCTCGACTCGCTGCTGGTCGTCTCGCTCGCCGTGGTGGTCACGGTGGTGGCGGGCACGGCACTCGCGCTAGCCGGCCGCCTGGGCCGGGCCCGGGCCGCACGCGTGCTCGCCCGGGTGGCGACCACCGGGTACGCAGTGCCAGGGCCGGTGGTCGCCGTCGGCGTGCTCGTGTGCGTCGCTTGGCTCGAGGCTCAGGGCTGGTGGCCGGCTGGGTGGGCGCTGGCGGGCACCCTCGGCGTACTCGTGTACGCGTTGGCGGTCCGCTACGTCGCCGTCGCCCACGCAGCGGTTGCGGCCAGTGCGGACAAGGTGCCCGAACGGGTGGTCGAGGCCGCCCGCACCCTCGGATCGGGCCAGGGGGCGGTGGCGCTGCGCGTCGAGCTCCCGCTGGTGCGGCCCGGCGTCGTCGTGGCGGCCGCGCTGGTGGGCATCGACGTCGTGAAAGAACTGCCGGTGACGTTGCTGCTGCGGCCCTTCGGCGTCGACACCCTCCCGGTCTGGGTGTGGCAGGCGACGTCGGACTCCCGGTGGGAGCAGGCCGCCGTGCCCGGACTCCTGGTCGCCGGGCTCGCCTCGGTCGGTGTCGCCGTGCTGCTCGCCGCGCTCGCTCGCGGCGCGGAGATGGTCGCTTGAGCGGGCTCGAACTGCGCGGGGTGTGCGTCGCCCCGGTGCTCACCGGGGTCGACCTGACGGTCGCCGACGGCGAGGTGCTCGTGCTCGTCGGGCCGAGCGGTGCCGGCAAGACCACCCTGCTGCGGGCCGTCGCCGGGCTCGTCGCGGTCTCGGCGGGTTCGATCCGCATCGGGATCCGTGACGTGACCACCGAACCGCCCGAACGGCGGCGGGTGGGGCTCGTGTTCCAGGATCACGCGCTGTTCCCGCATCTCGACGTCGCCGGCAATGTCGGGTTCGGTGTGGCCCGGCGCGAGCGGGCGGCGCGTGTCACCGAACTGTTGTCGCTCGTGCGCCTCGACGGGTTCGCTCGCCGCCGGCCCCACGAGCTGTCGGGTGGCGAATCGCAGCGGGTCGCGCTCGCCCGGGCGCTCGCCCCCCGGCCCGAGGTGCTCCTCCTCGACGAGCCGTTCGCCTCGCTGGACCCCGAGCTGCGCGACGCGCTGCGGCGAGAGGTGCGATCGATCCTGCGGGCTGCGGGGACGACGGCCGTCGTGGTGACCCACGACGTCGCCGAAGCCGAGGCCATCGGCGACCGGGTCGTGGCCCTGCGCGCCGGCCGCCTCGTCGAATGACGCCCTCGGCTCGCCGGGCCGGCGGTCCGCAGTCCGCGGCGTTCGGCCGCGGCACATCACGCGCTGTCGGAGCCGCTGTGGACGGTTGCGCCGATCTCGAGCGCCGCTGCGAGGTGAACGGCGTCGCATCCCCGCAGCCCCTCGACTTCGGCGAGTTTGGCTTCAGCCGACACGAGCTCGTCGGTGACCGACATGAAGTGGCGGGTGGGGTGAGGTCGGTGAGGGTCCGCGGTTTGCGGGACAGGGACTCCGAGAATCGGCGGTTCCTACACCTGTCGAGCCTCGGAGTCCCTGTCGGAGTTCAACCCTACGCGTATGTGTGAGCTGCTGGTCGGCTTGCCGGATGTCAACGTGACCGCGGTCGAGGATCGGCCTGGCGGGCCGATCGTGGTCCACATCGAGGCCCGCCTCGAGCAGGAGCGCTCAACAACCTGAGCAAACGCATCAAGCACGTCTCGTTCGTAATGCGCACCCTCCGCCACAACCGCATCCGCGTCCTGCTCTACGCCGGACACCCCAACTGGGACCTACTCCCCACCATCACACCCCGCTGAAATCCGAAGCGCCGGTTCAGGCGACGGTCCGCATGCCCTCGAGCACGTCGTTGAAGGACGTGAACGGCCGCCCCGGCACGACGCCGGGGACGCGGTTGCGCTCGGCTCGCCGGACCCGGCGCACGGCGTCGAGCACCTCGGGATCGGGGCGCAATGGGCGGTCGAGACCCTGCAGCGCTGCCGCATACGGGTTGGTCCGGGGGCGGCAAGCCGGGGTCGCGGCGCGCGCGGCCCGCTCCTCGAGGAGCGACCGGGCGGCAGCGACGACCGCTTCGAAGTCCTCACGGCGGCCGCCCTGGTCGGGGTGGGTCGACAACGAGCGCCGGCGGAAGGCCTGGCGTATCTCCTCTTCACTCGCATGCGCGGGTACACCGAGGATGGCGTGGCGGGCGTCCTTGCCCATGGGTACGTCCTTGCGGGTGCTCTCGTCGAGGCACCTCCTGTGCCTCACCGCAGGTATCGACGCCGTCGTCGTGGACCTTGAGCCCAGGACGGTCGATTCGGCGATGGATTCGAACGTCACCCAGCGGCGCACCGGTTTCGCTCTGCGAGTGCGCGCTAGGGTCGGCCGCATGGCAACCCCCCCGCCGCTCTCCCCCGAACAGCGCGCCGCCGCGCTCGCGAAGGCCGCCGAGGCCCGCACCGCTCGTGCGGAGCTCAAGGAAAAGCTCAAGATCGGCTCGCTCACGCTCGCAGACGTGCTGGAGAAGGCCGACAGCGACGACGTGATCGGCAAGCTCAAGGTGATCACCCTGCTCGAGTCCCTGCCTGGGTTGGGCAAGGTCAAGGCTCGGCGGGTCATGGACGAGATCGGTATCAGCGACACCCGCCGCGTGCAGGGCCTCGGGTCCCAGCAGCGCGCCGCGCTGCTCGAAAAGCTGGGCTGACGCCGGAGGGTGCTGCCCTGATCGTCGTCATCTCCGGGCCGGGTGGTGTCGGAAAAGGCACCATCGTGCATGCCCTGGTCGCGCGCGACCCGAGTCTGTGGTTGTCGCGTTCGTGGACGACACGGCCGCAGCGGCCCGGAGAGCCCGACGACGCCTACGTGTTCGTTACCCGGGAGTGCTTCGAGGATCGGATCGCGTCGGACGGCTTTCTCGAGTGGACCGATTTCCTCGGTCAGCTCTACGGCACACCCGTGCCCGATCGGGCCGACGACGAGGTCCAGATCTACGAGATCGAACTCGACGGCGCCCGCCAACTGCGTTCCAAGTTCCCGGACGCGGTGCTCGTATTCCTCCTCCCCCCGAGCCGGGACGAGCAGCGCCGGCGCCTCCAAGCCCGGGGTGACGATCCCGACAAGGTGCTCGCACGGCTCCGCAAGGCCGAGGAGGAAGAGCCGGCCGGGATCGAACTCGCCGACCACGTGGTCGTGAACGACGACCTCGACCGGACGATCGCGCAGCTGCAGCGGATCATCGCCTCGGAGCGAACCGAGAGGACCGTCTGATCGAGCCCGGCGCGGCGCGGTCGTGGTAGGACGCGTCGGGCGACGGCAGCGCGCTGTCGCCGGTGACTCGTAGGGGGTCGGTATGTCGGCAGCAGGTCTTGCCTCGGTGCGGCGCAGCGTCGAAGAGGTCAAGGCGGTGATCCGCAGCGTGACCGAGGCTGAGTCGGCGTTGCCCTCGGGCTGCACGGGCTGGAGCGTGAAGGACCTCGTCGCCCATATGAGCTCGAACTACCGGGAGACCGTCGAGCCGTCCCCGCCCCCGGCGGAGCCGGTCGATCTCCCCGCGGAGCGCCTGATGGACCTGCTGGTCGAGCCGCGCAAGGACTGGTCCTGGGGACAGGTCCGAGACGAGTACCTGGCGTACTGCGACGGTGCCATGGCAGCCCTCGGCGCGCTCCAGGAGGAGCCCATGGCGTCCACCGTCATCCCGCTCGCCGACCTCGGCCAGTACCCCATGCACCTGCTGGCCGACGCCTACGCCTTCGATCACTACTGCCACCTCCGGGTGGACCTGCTCGCGCCGACCGGGCCCATCGTGCGCGACGTGCCCGCCCCTGACGACGCGCTCGTCGGCCCGGCCGTCGGCTGGATGCTCGCCGGCCTCCCCCAGATGCAGCCCGGTCTCCAAGCGCAGCTGAGCGCGCCGATCCGTCTCGAACTCACCTGCCCCGGGGGCGGTTCGTGGCGGATCGCCGTCGTCGACGGCGCGATCGTGGTCGGCTCCGAGGCGGGCGACGCCGTGGCGACCGTCCGCTCCTCGGCGCATGACTTCGTGCGCTGGGGCACGGCCCGGACCCCGTGGCGCTCGCTGTGCACCGTCGAAGGCGACGCCGCCGTTGCCGGCCGGTTCCTCGATGCGTTGAACATCGTGTGAGCACGATGTTCCGCGGCATCGCACCGGACGCCTTGCCTGCTAGCCTCCCCAACCTGCCTACGGGAGGTCTGCATGGCGCGCGCCCACGACACGATGGTTGATCCGGCGATCGAGGAGTTGCTCGCTCGCGTCGACTCGAAGTTCAGCCTCGTGACGCTGGCGGCCAAACGTGCCCGGCAGATCAACTCGTACTTCAACCATCTGGCCGACAATGCGATGGTCCCCCCGCAGGTGGCCTCCGTCGCCCGCAAGCCGCTGTCGATCTCGTTCGAGGAGATCGCGGCCGACAAGATCGCCCGCAAGATCGGCGATGACGCAATCGACGAGGCGGTCGACGACGAGGCTGCGGCCGAGGGCTGATGTCGTCGGTGCTGGCGGGTCGGCGCATCGTCCTTGGCGTCTGCGGCGGCATCGCGGCGTACAAGGCCATCGAGGTCTGCCGACGCTTGGTCGACGCCGGGGCCCAGGTTGCGCCGGTGCTCACGAAGGGGTCCGAACACTTCGTCGGCCGCACGACGTTCTCAGCGCTTGCGTCGGAACCGGTGCGGTCCTCGCTCTGGGACGAGCCTGAGCCGATCCCGCATACCCGACTCGGCCAGGGTGCCGATCTGATCCTGGTGGCACCGGCGACGGCCCGCCTGCTCGGGGCCTACGCCGCCGGGATCTCGTCGGATCTGCTCACCGCCACGCTGCTCGCCACCCGGGCGCCGGTGATCGTCTGCCCAGCCATGCACACCGAGATGTGGGAACACCCCGCCGTCCAGGACAATCTCGCCCTGCTGCGCCGACGGGGCGTCGACGTCGTCGAACCCGACGAAGGTCGCCTCGCCGGCGGTGACTTGGGCAAGGGCCGCCTCGCTGCACCCGAGCGGATCGTCGCCGCCGCCGAACGGGTGCTCGGTCCGGGTGATCTCGCCGGGGTGCGCGTGGTCGTCAGCGCCGGAGGCACTCGCGAACCGATCGATGCGGTCCGCGTCATCGCCAACCGGTCCTCGGGCAAGCAGGGCGACGCCATTGCCGCCGAGGCGGCTGCCCGCGGGGCTGACGTCGTGCTCGTCACGACGACCGAACGCCCGACCCCGCCGGGGGTGCAGCGGCGCATCCAGGTGGAAACGGCGGCAGAGATGCAGGCGGCGATGCAGGCGGCGGCTCTGAGCGCCGACATCGTCGTGATGGCCGCCGCGGTCGCCGACTTCCGCCCTGTCGAGGCTGCGGCCGGCAAGATCAAGAAAGACGGCGGACCGCCGCAGATCGTGCTCGAACCGACCGCCGACATCCTCGCCGGCCTCGGCGCAGCCAAGCGGCCGGGCCAGGTGCTCGTCGGCTTTGCCGCCGAGACCGACGACCTGCTCGCCAACGCCGCCGGGAAGTTGGCCCGCAAGAACCTCGACCTCATCGTGGCCAACGACGTGTCGGCCCCGGGGGTCGGGTTCGCCCACGACACCAACGCCGTGACGATCCTCGGGCCCGGTGGCCCGTTGTGCCACGTCCCACTGTCCGACAAGCGTGCCGTCGCCCGCGCCGTGCTCGACGCTGTCGTCGTCGTCCGAACCACCGCCCACTGCAACAAGGAGCAATCGTGAGCCGTTGGACGTTCACCTCGGAGTCGGTTACCGAGGGCCACCCCGACAAGATGGCCGATCAGGTGTCCGATGCCGTGCTCGATGCGATCCTCGCCGAGGATTCCAACGGCCGTGTCGCCTGCGAGACGCTGCTGACCACCGGTCTGTGCGTCGTCGCCGGAGAGATCACCACGACGGCCTACGTCGACATTCCCAAGCTCGCCCGTGAGGTGATCAAGGGCATCGGCTACGACAACGCGCTGTACGGGTTCGACGGCAACACCTGTGGCGTGATCGTGTCGATCGACGAGCAGAGCCCGAACATCGGCGAAGGCGTCAGCCAGTCCGAGGAGATCCGCTCCGGCAAGAGCGGCGAGGACATCCTCAACAGCCAGGGCGCCGGCGACCAGGGGATGATGTTCGGTTACGCCTGCGACGAGACGTCCGATCTGATGCCGCTGCCGATCTGGCTGGCGCACCGCATGGCCGAACGCCTCACCGAGGTCCGCAAGGCCGACGTCGTCCCGTACCTCCGCCCGGACGGCAAGACGCAGGTCACCTTCGACTACGTCGACGGCAGGCCAGTCCGGCTTCGGACGGTGCTGATCTCCACCCAGCACGCGCCCGGGGTCGACCGCGACACCGTCATCCGGCCGGACCTGATCGAGCACGTCATCCGGCCCGTCGTTCCCGAGCAGTTCGCCGACGACGATTACGCCGTGTGGATCAACCCGTCGGGTGTGTTCGAACTCGGCGGTCCGCACGCCGACACCGGTCTCACCGGGCGAAAGATCATCGTCGACACCTACGGCGGGATGGGCCGTCATGGCGGCGGGGCGTTCTCGGGCAAGGATCCCTCGAAGGTGGACCGGTCGGCCGCGTACGCGGCGCGCTGGGTCGCCAAGCACGTCGTGGCCTCCGGTGCGGCGAGCCGCTGCGAGGTGCAGGTCGCCTACGCGATCGGGTTGGCGCAGCCGATCTCGATCCTCGTCGAGACCTTCGGCACGGCGACCGTCGCGCCGGAGCGGATCGAGCAGGCGGTCCGGGACACCTTCGACCTGCGACCTCGCGCCATCATCGACTCGCTCGATCTCAAGCGCCCGATCTACCGCAAAACGGCCGCCTACGGTCACTTTGGTCGGCCGATCCCGGAGTTCACGTGGGAGTACGTGACCAAGCTCGACGCCTTCAAGGCGGCGCTGGGTATCTGACCGAGGCCGCCTAACGTCGGCGCCGATGCTGTTGGCGACGGTCGTGGCGGATGTGAAGACCCTCGCCAAGCGCTTCGATTACCTGGTCCCGGATCACCTCCGGGACCAGGTGCGCGTCGGGACGCTGGTCCGGGTGCAACTCGGCTCCCGCCGGGTTGGCGGCTGGGTGGTTGCGCTCACGGAGCAGTCCGACGCCCCGCCCGGTAGGACGCTCAAACCGATCGCCAAGGCGACCGGTTGGGGACCGCCCGACGAGTTGGTCGCCCTGGCCGACTGGGCGGCGTGGCGATGGGCGGGGCACCCGGCGCACTTCCTGGGCACAGCGTCCCCCGACAGCGCCGTGGTCGGCCTGCCGGCCGCCCCTCGCCGGGCAGTGGTGCCGGTCGCGCTGGACGGGATCGGCGCCACTGCGCTCGCCGCTGATCGAGCCGTCGTTCGCCTGCCCCCGGCGCGTGACCCGTACGACGTCGTGCTCGCTGCGGTCGCGCGCGGAAACGCTCTCGTCGTGACCCCCTCGGTGGCGACGGCGCGCCTGATCGCCGTGCGGCTCAAGCGGGCCGGGGTGCCCGTGGCGTCCTACCCGCGGGACTGGGCGCTCGGCCGGGCGGGGGCCACGGTCGTCGGGGCGCGGGCCGCAGCGTGGGCGCCGGTCGGCGGGCTCGCCGCCGTCGTGGTCGTCGACGAACACGACGAGGGCCTGCGCGAGGAGGGCGCGCCGACCTGGCATGCCCGCGACGTTGCGATCGAGCGAGCCCGCCGCGCCGGGGTGCCATGCGTGCTCACGTCGCCCGTGCCGTCGCTCGAGGCGTTGGGTTGGGGCCGGCTGTTCACGCTGTCGCGCAGCGAGGAGCGAGCCGGGTGGCCACCGCTGCTCGTCGTCGACCGCCGCCGCGACGACCCGGCGCGCCCCGGGCTGCTGAGCGACGCCCTCGCCCGTGCGATCCGGGCCACGACCGGGACGTGCATCTGCGTGCTCAATCGGATCGGTACGGCGCGCCTGCTGCGGTGTGGCGCCTGTGCGGAGGTGGCTCGCTGCGAGCGCTGTGCCGGTTCGGTGGTCGGCGCCGACGACGGCGTGGTCTGCGAGCGGTGCGGCGTGCGGCGGCCAGCGGTGTGCCTGGCCTGCGGTGCCGCTCGCTTCCGCAACGTGCGACCCGGTGTCGCCCGACTCCGGACCGAACTCGAAGCGCTCCTCGGCGAACCGGTCGCAGAGGTGACGGGCGCCCACGCCGCCGGGGACGGCTGGCCCGAGGCCCGGGTCGTGATCGGTACCGAGGCGGCACTGCACCGGGTCCCCTCGGCATCGCTGGTCGCCGTGCTCGACCTCGACGCCGAGCTGCTCGCTCCCCGGTTCCGGGCCGAAGAGCAGGCGCTGGCTCTGCTCGCCCGCGCCGCCCGGGTCGTCGGCGGCCGCGACGGCGGCGGACGGCTGCTCGTGCAGACCCGTGAGCCGCACCACGAGGTGATCCGCGCCGTCCTGCAGGCCGATCCCGGCCGGCTTGCCGAGGTCGAAGGCGCCCGACGCCGCACGTTGCGCCTCCCTCCGGAGGCGGCGCTCGCCCTGGTGCGCGGGCCGGGGTCTCCTGCGGCGATCGAGCCGCTGCGGGCGTTGCCCGGCATCGAGGTGGCACCGGCGGGGGAGGAGCGTTGGCTGGTTCGGGCCGGCGACGCTGCACAGCTCGCTGACGCACTGTCCCGACGCGCCCACCCGGTGGCAACGGTCCGCGTCGAGGTCGACCCGGTACGGGCCTGACGCCCCTGCGGGCGCGAGGCGTAACGGCGACCGCGGAGCTCAGCCGTACGGCGGGGCCACCCAACCGTCCGGCGAGCGCATCCACCGCTCGGCCCGAACGACGGCGGCCACGGGCAGCTCGCCGTAGAGGTGGGGGAACCGCTCGCCCGACGGCGCCGGCTCTTCGATCACCGGGGAGCCCAACGCTGCTCGAGCGAGCTGCAGCAGCACCAACTCGGCGCAGTCACCGTAGAACCGTCCCGCCGTCGCCAGCACCTGATGGCGGTGGCTCAGGTGGACGAACCCGACGTCGGCGACCGTCATCGCTCGGGTGCTCCACCGGTACCGACCGGTCGCTGCGGCCTCGGACCAGTCATCGGGCAGGGCCAGGTGGTAGAGCCACTCGGGCGTCACACCCACTCCCGACGGCGCAACTCGTAGACGGCGACGGCGGCGGCCACGGCGACGTTGAGCGAACCGACCTTGCCGAGCAACGGTAGGTATGCGACTGCGTCGCAGGCCTCGAGCGCGCCCCGGCTGATCCCGTGGTCCTCGTGGCCGACGACCAGGCAGACGTCCGGGCCGAGCGCCGCTTCGTGCAGCGCGACCGCCCCGTCCGCGAGCTCGAGGCCGACGACCTGGTAGCCGGCGGTCTTGGCCGCGGCCACGGCCTCCACGCCCGTCGCCACCGCCGTGCAGGTGAGGTAGCGCTCGGTCCCCATCGCCACCTTGGCGGCGCCACCGGCCCACGGCGGTGGCGTCGGCCCCGCGAGCCAGAGGTGATCGACCCGCCACGCCGCGGCGCTGCGGGTGATCGAACCGACGTTGGCCGGAGTGCCCAGACCGTCGAGCACGAGTGCCACTCGTCCGGTCGTGCGGGCCCGCCAGGCGCGGTGGAGTCGCTTGAGGCCTGTTGCGTCGAGCTGCCTCATCGCCGGACCTCGAGCAACCGGTAGCCCTGGCGGGCGATGAACCGGCGAACCGACCAGCCCCTGTCGGCGAGGTGACGGGCGAGCGAGTCGGCCCCCAAGTGCTTCTGCACGACCAGCACGGCAATCCCGTCGGGGGTGAGCCGTCCGAGCCATCGGTCGAGCAGTTCGTGGAGGGATCGCTTGCCGATGCGGATCGGTGGGTTCGACCAGATCGCCGCGAACTGCACGTGATCGGGGACCTCCTCGGGTGCGACGACCCGGACGCCGTGGCCGGCGGTGTTGGCGGCGCACAGGGCGCGGGCGCGCTCGTTGACGTCGAGCGCCCACACCGTTGCGTGCGGGGCCCGATGGGCGAGGGTGCGAGCGATGGCCCCGTACCCGCAGCCGAGATCCAGCAGATCACCGCTGCTCGGCGGTGGCGGTGCCTCCAGCAACAGCAGCTTCGTGCCGGCGTCGAGCGCGCCGGCAGCGAAGACCCCTCGGTCGGTCACGAGTTCGGCGGTGAGGTCGGGCAGCACGAGCCGGACCGTCGCCGGCTTCGACGCCGACCGCGGGGAAGGGGCGAAGTACTGGTCCGTCACCGGGGACACTCTCGCACCGACCGGTAGCCTGACGCCCCATGCCTCGCGAGATCCGCGTCTACGGCGATCCCGTCCTCAAGTCCAAGGCCGCCGAGATCACCGCCATCGACGGCAAGCTCGTGAGCCTGTCGGCCGAGATGCTGCAGACGATGTACGCCGCACCCGGCATTGGCCTGGCCGCACCGCAGATCGGGGTGCAGAAGCGGCTGTTCGTCTACGACCTCGGCGGCGAGCCGCACACGCTGGTCAACCCGCGCATCGTTGAGTCCGACGGCGAGTGGGTCTACGACGAGGGCTGCCTGTCGATCCCGGGTCTCTACATCGAGATCGTGCGGCCGAAGGTGGTGCACGTGGTCGGCCACGACCTCGATGGCAACGAGGTGTCCCTCGAGGCCGACGAACTGCTCGCTCGTCTGATCCAGCACGAACTCGACCACCTCGACGGGGTGCTGATGTTCGACCGTATGGAGCCCGACCAGCGCAAGCTGGCACTCGCCGAATGGCGGCGCCTCCTCGAGGAACCCAAGCCGGCGGAGCGACCGCGGCGCCGTATCCGGCTGACGTGACCGTCCTGGCCGTACCGCCGGTCCGCCCGCGACGCCTCGCCTACCTGGGCACGCCGGCGGTCGCCGTCGCACCGCTCGAGGCACTCGTCGACGCCGGCTTCGATGTTGCGCTCGTGATCACCCGGCCCGACAAGCGTCGAGGCCGGGGTGGGGCGATGCAGCCGAGCCCGGTGAAGGAAGCGGCGCTCCGGCTCGGCCTGCCGGTGGGTCATCAGGTCGACGACGTGCTCACCGCCGGGGTGGAGCTCGGCGTGGTGGTCGCGTACGGCGCACTCGTCCGGCCGCACGTGCTCGCCGTCGTCCCGATGGTGAACCTGCACTTCTCGCTGCTGCCCCGGTGGCGGGGTGCAGCACCGGTCGAACGGGCCGTGCTCGCCGGCGACCACGAGACCGGCGTGTGCCTGATGCAGCTCGAAGAGGGTCTCGACACCGGGCCGATCTATGCCCGTGTCGGCGTGCCGATCGCCCCCGACGAGACGGCTGGCTCCCTGCGGCACCGGCTCGTGGACGTCGGAGCCCGGCTGCTCGTCGAGCAACTCGCGGCCGGTCTGCGCGACCCCGAGCCCCAGACCGGGGAGGCGACGTACGCTGCGAAGCTCGACCCGGCCGAGTTCGAGCTCCGCTTCGATCGCCCGGCCGTCGATCTGAGCCGGATCGTCCGTGTCGGCGGGGCCTGGACGACGTTCCGAGGCCGACGGCTCAAGGTGCACCGGGCCGAGGTGATGCCGACCGGCGCCGGTGAGCCGGGTGAGCTGCTCGACCCGCTCGGCGTGGCGATCGCCTGCGGCGACGGCGCCGCGCTGCGGCTCGTCGAGGTCCAGCCGGAGGGACGAGCCGCCCAGCCGGCCCGAGCCTGGGCCAACGGCGCGCGCCCGGCGTGCGGCGAGCGGTTCGGGAGCTGATGGCCCCCGGTACCGACGCCCGACGGCTCGCGCTCGACGTGCTCCGCCGCATCGAGCTCGAGGGCGCGTACGCCAACCTCGTCCTACCGGCGGCGCTGTCCCGCAGCCGGCTCGACGAGCGCAACCGTGGCCTCGTCACCGAGCTGGTCTACGGCACGACCCGGATGCGCCGGGCCTGCGATCACCTGCTCGACCGGTTCTTGCTCCGGCCGCCCGAACCGGAGCTGCGCACCTTGCTGCGACTCGGGGCGTATCAGCTCGCGTTCGCCCGCGTGCCGGCTCATGCCGCCGTCGCCACCACGGTGGACCTGGCCCCTGCGCGCTGGCGGGGCGTCGTCAATGCCGTCCTGCGCAAGGTGGCCACTGCACCCGTGCGCTTCGACGACGACGCCACCCGCTTCAGCGAGCCTGATTGGATCGTCGAGCGCCTCCGCCTCGAGCTCGGATCCGACGCCGATGCTGCGCTCGAGCGGATGAACGAACCGCCGCCGGTCAGCGTGCGCGCCGACGGCTACGTGCAGGACCGGTCCTCGCAGGCGGTCGCCGCCGCCGTCGAGGCCGGGCCCGGCGACCGTGTCGCCGACCTCTGCGCTGCCCCGGGCGGCAAGGCGACGGCGCTCGCCGCCACCGGGGCCGCGGTCGTCGCGCTCGACCTGCAACCCCACCGGGCCCGGCTCGTCGCGGCGAACGCAGCGCGGCTCGGGTACGTGTTGCCGGTGGTCGTGGGTGATGCGACAGCGCCACCGTTGCGCCCTGCGTCGTTCGATCGGGTGCTGCTCGATGCGCCGTGCAGCGGTCTCGGCGCGCTACGGCGGCGGCCCGACGCCCGCTGGCGCATCACTGCGGACGACGTGACGACGCTCGCTGCGCTGCAGCGTCGGATGCTCGTCGCGGCCCGGTCCCTGGTGCGCCCCGGCGGGGTGCTCGTGTACAGCGTGTGCACGTTGACGGCCGCCGAGTCGATCGACCACGACGACGGCACCTGGGAGGCCATGGAGGCGCTGCCGGCGCCATGGCGCCCGTACGGCCGCGGGTCGCGCCTGTTGCCGCAGGACGCCGACGGCGACGGCATGGTCGTGCTGCGCTGGCGGCGACCCGTTGGGTCGGACGATCGGTGAGCCGACGGCACGGGTCCACCGCTACCGTGCCGACCGTGCCCGATGAATCCCCGCTCCTGGCCAAGGTGCTGACGGTCTCCGACGGGGTGTTCCACGGCGCGCGTGAGGACCGGGGCGGCCCGGCGCTGGTCGCCCGGCTCACCGCAGCGGGCTTCTCCGTGGTCGACCACCGGGTCGTGAGCGATGGGGCCGAGACCGTCGCCGAGGCCCTGTCGTCGATGACCGACGGCTTCTCAGGCCTCGTCGTGAGCACCGGCGGCACCGGTTTCGCGCCGCGCGATCTCACCCCGGAAGGGGCGCTGTCGGTGATCGAACGCCAAGCGCCGGGCCTCGCCGAGGCGATGCGGCTCGTGTCGCCCCTCGGTCGGCTGTCGCGCAGCGTGGCCGGGATCCGGGGTCGTTCGCTCATCCTGACCACCCCGGGCTCGCCCACCGGCTGCGTCGAGCAACTCGACGCCGTGATCGACGTCCTCCCGCACGCCTTGCGCCTGCTGGGGGAGGCACCCACGGTGCACGTGAACCAGGCTCCGTAGACTCCGCCGCCGTGCTGAAGCTGGTCCTGCCGAAAGGCTCGCTGGAGCGGGCGACGATGGAGCTGTTCGAGGCCGCCGACCTCACCGTCCATCGGTCGAGCGCCGTGGATTACAAGGCGACGATCGACGATCCCCGGATCGCAGAGGTGCGGATTCTTCGGCCTCAGGAGATCCCCCGCTACGTCGACGAAGGCCTGTTCGATCTCGGGATCACCGGTCGTGACTGGGTGGAGGAGACCGGTGCCGATGTCGTGAGCCTCGGCGAGCTGGGCTACTCGAAGGCCACGGCGAACCCCATCAAGGTGGTCGTCGCCGTGGGAGGCGAGTATCCGGCCACCCGGATCGAGGACCTGCCCCAGGGGGTCCGGGTGTCCACCGAGTACCCGGAGCTGACCCGGCGGTTCTTCGCCGGCCGGGGCATCGAGGCGCGCATCACGCTGTCGTACGGCGCAAGCGAGGCGAAGATCCCCGACATCGCCGACGTGATCGTGGACATCACCGAGACCGGTCGAGCCCTTCGGGCCGCAGGGTTGCGCGTGATCGACACGATCCTCGTGTCCCGCACGGAGGTCGTCGCCAATCGGGCTGCATTCGGTGATCCGGCCAAGAAGCACGCGATGGAGCAGCTGATGGTGCTCCTCCAGGGAACGCTCGAGGCCCGTGGCAAGGTCCTGGTGAAGCTGAACGTCGGCGAGGATCGATACCGGGACGTGCTGGCGCTACTCCCGTCGATGAAGTCGCCGACGGTGTCGCCGCTCGCCGGAGGCGGCTACGCCGTCGAGACCGTCGTGCCCAAGACGCAGATCAACGTGCTGATACCGGCGTTGAAAGACGCTGGAGCCACCGACCTGCTCGAGCTCCCGCTGTCGAAGATCGTGCACTGACGATGGCGAGCGAACGGCAGCGGCGCGGCGTGGTCGCCGAGTTCGACGCGCACAAGGGGTGGGGAACCGTCGTCGAGCTCGACGGCACCCGCTGGTTCTTCCAGTGCACCAGGATTGCGAACGGTTCCCGCACCATCGATCCCGGTACCGAGGTCACGTTCCGGCTCGAGGCTCGGCTGCCGGGCCGCTACGAAGCGACCGAGTTGCTGGGCTGAAGAACGGTCAGTATGGGCCGGCGAGTGTGGCGCCGGACGAGGACACGTGGACGTAGGCGAGACGGATCTGGGCCAGGGCGTCGCGCAGGACGGTGGCGTTCTCCCCGAGCCGGTCGCCGAGCGCGTCGACGATCGCTCCGACGGCATCGATTGCGAGCGACGCCTCCGCCATGGCCGGCGGATCGGTGCTCAGATGGATCGCGGCGAGCTCCCAGAGGCCCATGGCGTGGTTGGCGACGACCTGGGCAGCGGGCACGTCGCGCAACCGGGCGCGCGCCGCTGCGATCCGGGCGCGCACCTCGTCCTCGCTCAACTCGTCGTCGTCCAACTCGTCGTCGGGCCCCTCGCCGAGCGCATCGATCGGGTCGTGGGGCTCAGCGGCCGCGACGTGCCGCTCCCCGTCGGGTGTCCACAACGAACTCACCTGCGATACGCTACCGACTCGCAACCGATCCAAGCGGGGCTCCGTGCTCCCACCCGGCCACCTGCGGTGCGTCCGGGTCGTTCGCTCCGGAACGGGCCCCCGGCCCGGGCGTTCGGCTTGTCCTCGGCGCCCGTACCCGTCTGGGAGGAGAAGCCCACTGCACAGGAGTGATCGGCCATAGCGCCGCCCGAAGGCAAAGAGCCCCGCATCAACGAGCGCATCCGCGCCCGCGAGGTGCGGGTCATCGGTCCGGACGGTTCGCAAGTCGGCATCAAGCCCGCCTACGAAGCCCTCGCCTTGGCGAGGGAACTCGAGCTCGACCTCGTCGAGATCGCTCCGATGGCGTCGCCGCCGGTCTGCAAGATCATGGACTACGGCAAGTACCGCTACGAAGAAGCGCAGAAAGCCAAGGAGTCCCGCCGGAAGAGCACCAGCTCGTCGATCAAGGAGATGAAGTACCGCCCGAAGATCTCGGGTGGCGACTTCGACACCAAGACCCGCAAGGTCGCGGAGTTCCTTGGCGAGGGCCACAAGGTGAAGATCACCATCATGTTCCGGGGCCGCGAGATGCAGCACCCCGAACTCGGGATGAAGATCCTCGAGCACGTGGCCGACGTCGTGTCGGCCGTCGGCAAGATCGAGGCACACCCCAAGGTGGATGGTCGGAACATGGTGATGGTGCTTGCGCCGGACCGAAAGAAGCAGCCGCCCAAGGGCGCTCCCCGGTCGGCGGGTGACACCGTCGACGCAGCCCCGCAACCCCCCACGACCTGACCGGGCGCCGACCCGGCGCCCCCAGGAGAGCACATGCCCAAGATGAAGACGTCCAAGACCGCGGCCAAGCGGTTCACCAAGACCGGCTCCGGCAAGCTCCGCCGGCTCCAGTCGAACCGTCAGCACCTGTTCGAGAAGAAGACGTCCACCCGCACCCGGCGGCTCGACGGACTCGTCGACGTCCACGCAGGCGACGAGAAGCGCGTCAAGCGGCTCCTCGCCGAGCGCTGAACGACCGCCGACCCCCGACCGCCACCGAAGAGAGAGGAGACGCTGATGGCTCGAGTGAAGCGCGCTGTCGGCTCGAAGAAGCATCGCCGCCAGGTCCTGGAACGGGCCAAGGGCTACTACGGCAACAAGAGCCGTTCGTACCGGGCGGCGCACGAGCAGGTCATGCGTTCCGGTCAGTACGCGTTGCGCGATCGCCGCGCCCGCAAAGGTGACTTCCGATCGCTGTGGATCCAGCGGATCAACGCCGCCGCCCGCCAGAACGGGGTCTCGTACAGCCGGTTCGTCGCCGGCCTCCACGCCGCCGGCATCGAGGTCGACCGCAAGATCCTCGCCGAACTCGCCGTGTCCGACCCGGCGGCATTCTCGGCGCTGGTCGCAGCGTCCTCGTCGGCGCTGAACAAGGCGGCGAGCTGACGGCCGAGCCGATTGCGACCCGTCCGGCCACCCGGAACGAGCTCCTTGCACTGCGGCGCCTTTCGGGGCGCCACAATGCGCGTTCGGAGCGCGCCGTGGCGGTCGTGGAGGGGCGCACGCTGTTGTCGGAGGCCCTCGCTGCCGGGCTGCGGATCGAGGCGGTGTACGTCCACGATGGCGTGGCGGTCGACGTTCCGGCCGACGTGCCGGTGCGCACCGTGCGGGTGGGAGCGTTCGAGGGAGTGGTGTCGACGGTGTCCCCGCAACCGGTGGTCGCCGTCGTCGAGGTGCCGCACCGGCAACTCGCCGACCTCGTTGCGTCGACGCTGGTCGTCGTGGCCGCCGGGGTGGCTGATCCGGGCAACCTGGGCACCATCATCCGGTCGGCCGAGGCCGCCGGCGCCGACGCGGTGGTGGCGACCGCCGGGTCCGTCGACGTCTGGAGCCCGAAGGTGGTTCGTGCCTCGGCGGGGGCGGTGTTCCATCTCCCCGTCATCGATGGCGTCGTCGTGGACGACCTCGCCGGGCTGGGTTTGCCGTTGCTCGGCGCGGTCGCCGACGGCGGTGTCGACCACGACCTCGTGCCGCTGACCGGTCCCGTGGCGATCGTCGTCGGCAACGAAGCGCACGGTCTGCCGGCTGGGCTCGCGCTCGACGGTCTGGTCACAGTCCGCCACGTCGGACGAGCGGAAAGCCTCAACGTGGCGATGGCTGCGACCGTGGTGCTGTTCGAAGCGGCTCGTCAGCGTCGCCGGGCGGGGGAATCGCCACGTCCTGCGGCGTCCTCGCCCACTAGGGTCGCCCGCCGATGATCGACCAGGTGCGCGCTGCGGCCGCCGATGCCCTCGCCCGGATCGAGCGGGCGTCCTCCCTCGACGAGGTCCGGTCCCTCGGGTCCGAGGTCCTCGGCAAGAAGGGTGCGCTCGCCGGGTTCAAACAGGCGCTCGGCCGGCTCGACCCCGACGAGCGCCGAGCGGTCGGCGCTGCCGTCAACGAGGCCCTTGCGGCGGTCGGCGCAGCCATCCAGAGTCGCCAGCACGACCTTGCGGCCGAGGCCCGCAGGCTGCGCCTCGCGGCGGAACGGCTCGACCTGACCGAGGTGGTCGAGCGGCCGCGACGAGGCCATCACCATCTCGTCACCAGGGCGATTGCCGAACTGGAGGACACCTTCGTCGGTCTCGGCTTCACGGTCGCGGAGGGCCCGGAGGTCGAGAGCGACTACTACAACTTCCAGGCGCTCAACATGGGTCCTGGCCACCCGGCCCGCTCGGCGTTCGACACGCTGTTCGTCGACCTCGGCGAACCCGGCTCGGTGGTGCTTCGCACCCACACCTCGCCGGTCCAGGTGCGCCTGATGGAGCAGCAGCGGCCGCCGATCTACGCCGTCATGCCCGGGCGCGTGTTCCGTCGCGACACCCCGGACGCCACCCACATGCCGGTGTTCCACCAGATCGAGGGCCTGGTCGTCGACCGCGGGATCACCTTCGCCCATCTGGCCGGCACGATCGAGGCCTTCACCCGGGCGTACTTCGGCGAGGGGTTCAGCTCCCGCCTTCGCCCGTCGTACTTCCCGTTCACCGAGCCCTCGGCCGAGTTCGACATCCGGCGCCCGGACGGGTCATGGCTCGAACTGGGCGGCTGCGGGATGGTCCACCCCAACGTGCTCGTCGCCGGGGGCATCGATCCCGAGGAGTACACGGGCTTCGCGTTCGGCTTCGGCATCGACCGCCTCGCCGCTGCCCGCCACGGCATCGACGACCTTCGGGAGATGTACACCAACGACATCCGCTTCCTGGAGCAGTTCTGATGAAGGTCGTCCACTCCTGGCTCGCCGAACTGGCGCCCGTCGGCGACGACGCCGAGGCCGTCTCGGCCCACCTCAGCGCCCTCGGCATGGCCGTCGAGGAATTCCAGCGGGTCGGGACCGCCGTCGACGGTGTCGTGGTCGCCCGCGTGCTCTCGCTGCGCAAGCACCCCAAAGCCGACCGGATCCAGCTCGTCGACGTCGATCCCGGCGACGGCGGCCCGCTGCAGATCTGCTGCGGTGCGTTCAACATGCGCGAGGGCGATCTGGTCCCGCTCGCGACGCTCGGCACGACCATGCCCAACGGCATGGAGATCGCACGGCGCCAGCTGCGCGGCGAGTGGTCGAACGGGATGCTCTGCTCGGCCCGTGAACTCGACATGGGCGAGGACCATGGCGGCATCTGGATCCTGCCCGAGGGGCTCGTCCCCGGCACGGCACTGTTCGCAGCGCTCGGCATCACCGCTGATGTCGTCTACGACCTCGACCTCACCCGGAACCGCCCCGACGCGTACTGCCATCGCGGCGTCGCAATCGATCTCGCCGCCCGGCTCGGGGTGCGGCCGGTCGATCCTCCGGCGGCGGCGTTGCCGCCGCTCGGGGCTGCCGGCGACACCACCGTCGAGCTGCTCGACCCGGTGGCCTGCGGGCGCTTCACCTCCACGGTGATCACCGGGATCGAGGTCAGGGCCTCGCCCCGCTGGCTCGCCGAGCGACTCACCCTCGCCGGGATGCGCCCGATCAACAACGTCGTCGACGTGTCGAACTACGTGATGCTCGAACTCGGGCAGCCGAACCACGCGTACGACCTCGCCACGCTCGGCGGGCGTGGATTCCGGGTGCGGCCCGCGACGCCCGGCGAGGAACTCGTCACCCTCGACGGGTTGGCACGACGGTTCGGGCCCGACGACTTGCTCATCTGCGATGCCGAGGACCGGCCCATCGGGTTGGCCGGGATCATGGGCGGCGAGAACACCGAGATCTCCGCCGCGACCACGGCGGTCGCCTTGGAGATGGCGTGGTTCGAACCGGGCGGCATCGCTGCGACCGTCCAACGCCGCGGCCTGCGCTCGGAGGCCTCCACCCGCTTCGAGCGGGGTGTCGACCCCTGGGGGATCGACCGTGCCATCGGCCGGTTCCTCACCCTGCTGCGCGAGACGTGCCCCGAGGCGGCGATCTCGGCGGGCCGGGTCGACGTTCACGGCCAGGTGCCAGCGCCGGTCGTGCCGGTGCGGGTGCGCACGGCTCGGGTGAACGCCGTGCTGGGCACCGCCCTCGACGATGCCGCCGTCGCTGCAGCGCTTGCGCCGATCGGGTTCGCCTTGAGCGCCGAGGCCGACGGGGTTCTCGTGGTGGAGGTGCCGAGCCGTCGCCCCGACTGCACGTCCGAGATCGACGTGATCGAAGAGGTGGCCCGGCACCTCGGGTACGACGCGCTCGGCAAGATCGTGCCCTCTTCACCCCACCCCGGCCGGCTGAGCGGGCATCAGCGCGACCGGCGTCTGGCGCGCGAGGTCATGGTCGGTGCCGGGTGCACGGAGGCGATGCCCAATGCCTTCCTCGCACCGGGCGACCTCGCCCGCGCCGGGTTACCAGACAACGGGTTGTCCATCGCCAACCCGCTCGTGGCCGAGGAGAGCGTGCTGCGCACGTCCCTGCTGCCCGGCCTGCTGCGGTCGTTGGCGTACAACGCTTCTCATCGGCGCACCGGGGTGCGTCTGTTCGAACTCGGGCACGTGTACCGCCGTCCGACGGTCGGGCATCTCCTGCCCGACGAGCGCGAGGTGCTCGCTGCGGCGCTCGCCGGCACCGAAGCGCCGGCCGCGGTCGCGCTCTGGTTCGAGCTGGCGGCGGCGCTCGCCGTGGGCGACGTCAGCGTCGAGGCCGCAGAGATCGCCGGCCTGCATCCGACCCGCGCCGCTCAGCTGTGCGCCGGGGACGGCACGGTGGTCGGGGCGGTCGGTGAGGTCGACCCCGATGTCGCCGCCGCCCACGGCATCGCCGAGCGGGTGGCGTGGCTCGAGGTCGACCTCGGGGTGCTGCTCGGACGACCGCACGGCAACGTGCAACTGGTGCCGGTCAGCCGGCAACCCTCGAGCGACACCGACCTCGCGTTCGTGTTGGCCGACGCCGTACCGGCGGCCCACCTCACCGAGACGCTGCGCGCCGCCGGTGCCCCGTTGGTGGTCGACCTCTCGCTGTTCGACGTCTACCGCGGGTCGGGTGTTGCGCCGCATCACCGGTCGTTGGCGTACCGGTTGCGGCTGCAGGCGAACGATCGCACGCTGACCGACGCCGATCTGGTGCAGGTCCGCGACGCCTGCATCGCCGCCGCAGCATCGATGGGCGCGGTGCTGCGCGCCTGACCGGGCCGCGGGCGCGGCGGTCGGTGCGTCGTATGCTCCCGCAGCGTGGAGCTCGAGGCCTTGCGAACCCTGGTCCTGATCGGTGCTGCGGCGGTCCTCGGCCCGGTCGTGGCCGACCTTCTGCGGCACCGTTTCCGGTTGCCGGCCGTGGTCATCGAGATCGCGCTCGGCATGGCGATCGGTCCGCATCTGCTCGGCTGGGCCCATCTCGACGAGGTCGTGCTCGTGTTGTCGGAGATGGGGTTGGTCTTCCTCATCTTCCTCGCCGGCTTCGAGCTGGATCCCGAGCGGGTGCGGGGTCGACCGGCGCGCTTGGCCGTCACGAGCTGGACGGCGTCGCTCGCGCTCGGCGTCGCTGTGGCATTCGTGCTGAACGTCGCCGGGGTCACGTCGAGCGTTTGCTACATCGCGATCGCGCTCACGACCACGGCCATCGGGACGTTGCTGCCGATCCTGGGCGATGCCGGGGTGTTGCCGACCCGGTTCGGTGCCTTCGTCCTCGCCGGCGGCGTGATGGGCGAGATCGGCCCGATCGTTGCGATCTCGCTGGCCCTCACGACCGACTCGCCGGCGCGCACGACGGTGATCCTGGTCGCCTTCCTCGCCGTCTCGGTCGCGGTCGGCTGGGTCGCCACCCGACCGGCTCGACCGCGCCTGGTGCGCCTGATCGCCCGCACGCTGCATTCGAGCGGACAGGTCGGCGTGCGGATCAGCATGTTGCTGTGCGTCGCGCTCGTCTGGACGGCGGCCGAGTTCGGCCTCGACGTGCTCCTCGGGGCCTTCGTCGCCGGGATGGTCGCCCGCTTGTTCCTGGTCCGCCATCACGGCGAGGGCGTGGTCGACGCCGGCGAGCTGGATCACCGCGCCGAGGTCCACCATCGGCTCGACGCCATCGGCTTCGGGTTCCTCATCCCGTTGTTCTTCGTCGTCAGCGGTGTGAAGTTCGACCTCGAGGCGCTCCTCGATCCGGTCGAGTTGGTGAAGGTCCCGTTGTTCTTATGCCTGTTCCTGCTCGTGCGCGGCGTGCCGGCCTTGCTCTACCGGCGGGACCTCCCCCGACGGGAGGTACTGGCGCTCGGCTTGCTGCAGTCGGCCGCCCTCCCGCTCGTCGTGGTGATCACCACCATCGGCGTCGACACCGGCCAGATGCGCCCCGACAACGCCGCCGGCCTCGTCGGTGCGGGTCTGCTGTCGGTCGTCGTACTCCCGATCGTCGCCCTGTCGATCCGCGGATCGGGCGCGCCGGTCGCCAGCGCGCCGGTCGCCGGTGAGGCGTCCTCGGCGGCTCACGAGCGATAGGCGAGCACCCGGATTCGGTCGATCTCGAACGTCGCAGGGAACGTCGCCAGACGCACCCCGTCGGCCGGGCACGAACCGGGGCCGGCGGTCGGGGGTTCACCGGTACGGGCGCAGCGCCCGACGAGCGGCAGCCAACCGGGCTCCCGGGCGGGGTCGCCAACCCAGTTGCCACCGACGGCAAGGTTGACGGCCAGATCCCAGCTCGCCTCGTCCGGGGCCGCTGCGATCCAGGTGGCATCGGGATCCGTGAAGGTACCGGTGACCGTTCCGTTCAGCGAGAACACGAACCGGACGCCGGTTGCGCCGGCGGGCCGGATGTCGACGGCGAAGTCGTGCCAGACGCCGGGCGACCCGGCCGGCGGCAGCGGCTCGAGATCGACCGTCCGACGGAAGGCGTTGACCCCTCGGGTGCGGGGCAGGTGCACGGCGTGGGAGACCGAGCCGGGCCGCTGGCTGTGGAACACCTCCAGAACGTCGACCTCGGCCGTGCCGGCCCCCGTGCGGTGGCGCAGCCAGAACGCCGGCCAGAGTCCTTGGCCGTGGGGCACCCGTGCTCGGATCTCGAACCGTCCGTAAAGGGGGTACCAGCGGCCGAGCTCGCGCGAGCTCACGAAGCCGGACCGGTAGGGCTGCTCGACGCCGTCGGGGCATCGCGTCGCTTCTGCCCGGGCCGTCAGCCGGAGCGTCCCTCCGGCGACGACGGCATCCTGCGGGGTCAGGCACGCCAGTTCGTTGTTCCCGTGCCCGTAGCGGTTGTGATAGGCGACCCAGCGTTGTGGGTCGAGACCGTCGCCGTCGAAGCCGTCGTCGAGCACGATCTCGGAGCGAGGGTCGGGGTCGGGCTGCGTCGAGAGCGGCGGATCCGGGGGGCTGCACCCGGCCACGGTCACGAGCAGCCCGAGCACGAGGCCGAGCCCGGGGACGGCGCGGCGCCGGTTCGTCGGGTTCATCCCAAGCCGTGGCGATCTGCCCGTCGGGCGACGTCCTGGAGTGCCGGTGGCATCGCTGCGGCCACCGCTCGGTCGAGCAGGTCCCGCAGGCCGGCGATCGCAGGACCGAGGTCTGCTCGGGCGAGGCCCTCGAGGACGTCGAACGAGGCGCGCAGGCGGCGCACTACCTGCGGCGCGTCGGCGCCGTAGCGGATGATCTCGACGTAGCCCAATTGCAGGAGCCGGGCAATCCCCGGCTCGCGCGTCCACAGGCGGGCCGTCCCGCGCTCGTCGACGTAGCACGCGGCCGGGTCGGCTCGGTCGACGACCGAGCCCAGCAGGTCGGTGATGCGATCGATCGCCTGGACGGCGGTCGTCGGGTCGTTCACCGCAGGGGATAGCGCACGGCTGGCGACGTCGACGAGTTGGCGCAGCACGAAGCCGGGATCCTGCACGAGGGTGCGTTCGGTGCCGAGCAGGAACCAGCGGGCGATTGCATCGCCGTCCGGTGACGGACCGCTGACGTGCGCGATCGGGGTGCCGACGCCCACGTACTCGCCGGCTTCGACGAGCAACTCCACCCGCAGGTTGCGAATGCGGGCGTACTCGACGAGGCCGTGCCGGTCGATCGCCTGCACCACGCCGGTGCGCCGGCGACTGCGAACGACGGGTGCCCCGTGCGGTGGTGCCTGGTCGGTCACGTCGAGGTAGCTCGAATCGGGTGGGAACGCTTCGTCGAGCGTCGGCCGGCCGTCGTCGACGATCTTCGTCAAGAGGTACTGCACCCGGAGGATCTTCGACATGCCGTGGACGAAGGCGATGAACGCTGCGATCGTGGCGAGGAGGAGCAGGTAGACGGCGGTGACCGTCACGGCCGGCACGATCGTGCCGGACCGGGAACGAACCTCGACGAGACCGTTGAGCGCGAACATGAAGGTGGCGAGGAACAACCCCAGCGTCACGTGCGTGAGACGCGAGCGCACGAAGATCCGCACGGCTCTCGGCGAGTACTGGCCGCCGGCGAGCTGGATGGCCACGAGCGTGGTGGAGAACACCACGGCGACGAACGACAGCATCGCCGTGGCCGCAGTGGCGGTGAGTGCGGCTGAGGCGCCGGCGTCGGCGGTGATCATCCAGCCGGGTGGCTTCGTCGACTCGAGGTAGCGGTCGAGCCAGACCGTGCACCGGGACGATGCAAATGCACCCACGGCGAACACGCCGGGGACGAACCACAGCGAGGGCGAGATCCGCTCCCGGAAGGTGAACCAGCGGATCGCCTCAGCCGGAGGACGTTGGGCCCGCACCGGGCACCCCGATCCGCCGACGTCCTCCGGCCAGTTGGGCGGTCAGGCCTGGTTGGAGGGCTTGACCACGAGGGCCACGATCAGCCAGATCGGCCCGAGCAGGAACCCGAGAATGCCGTACAGCGGCACGCTCTTTCCCTTCTTCTTGGCCAGGTTGACGCAGACCACTGCGCATACGACTGCGACGATGAGGCCGATGATTGCGCCCATGGTGGGCTCCCTTCAGTCCGAGGTGCGCGCAACGTAGCTGGTTCCGAGGACCTAGGTGGCAAGTCCTGGTGTTCGAGGCCTCAACGTCGCGTGCGCGAGCATCACGGACGCCCCTGCCCGCCGACTTCGAGGCCCCGATGACCGCACCCGCTGCCGATCCGGTCGATGCTGCGATCGACGAGATGCTCGCCACCGCGCCCGCCGATCCGCTCGAGCAGCGGGGCCGGTTGTTCGACCTCGGGCTGGCCTGGGTGCACCACCCGCGAGGACGCGGCGGGCTCGGTGCCCGTCCGGCGCAGCAGTTCGAGGTGATTCGGCGAGTTCAGGGTGAAGGGATAGCCGTCAACACGCTCGCCTCGGGGGGCGGGGTGATCCTCGCCGGTCCGACGATGGCGGTACACGGTTCCGACGAACTGTGCGGGCGGCTTCTGCGACGCTCCTTCACCGGTGAGGACTCGTGGTGCCAGCTGTTTTCCGAACCCGGCTCGGGATCGGACATGGCGGGTCTCGGCACCCGGGCCGTGCGCGACGGTGACGAGTGGGTGGTGGACGGCCAGAAGGTCTGGACCACGAACGCCCACCTCTGCAACCGGGCCATGCTGATCGCCCGCACCGACCCCGATCAGCCCAAGCACCGGGGCATCACCTACTTCGGCCTCGATCTCACCTCGCCCGGGGTCGAGGTCCGGCCGCTGCGGCAGATGACCGGACAGGCCGAGTTCAGCGAGGTGTACCTGACCGGCGTACGCATCCCCGACACCGACCGGATCGGCGACGTGGGCGACGGCTGGCGGGTGGCGATGACCACGTTGTCGAACGAGCGGACCTCGATCGGCGGCGGCGGGCGCGCGCCGGTCCGGGGGAGCGGTGCGATCGCCGAGGCGCTGCGCATCTGGTCGGAGGTGCCCGCCGATCGTCGCACGGCGGTCCACCGCGATCGCTTGCTGTCGCTGTGGGCCGAGGCCGAGGTGCTCCGGCTCACCAACCAGCGTGCCGGCACGGCGAGGCGGGCCGGGACGCCGGGACCGGAAGGTTCGATCGCGAAGCTCGCGTTCGGCACCTTGAACCAGCGGATCTACGAGCTCTGCGTCGACCTGCTCAGTGCCGATGCGCTGGTCGGGTACGACTACACCTTCCGCCGGGAGGACCACCTCGGCTACGTCGGTCCGGCCGGTACGGCCCGGCAGTTCTTCCTGCGCAGCCGGGCCAACTCCATCGAGGGCGGAACGACCGAGATCCAGCGCAACATCGTCGGCGAACGGGCGCTCGGTCTACCTGCCGAGCCTCGGACCGACAAGGACGTCGCCTGGCGCAACGTGCTTCGCAACTGATCGGGTGAGCGACCGTCAGTTCACCGACACGTCGTCGGGGAAGTTCGAGAGCCACCGGAGCCGTCCGGGTTGGCGGCCGAGCACGATGCGCCAGAGCCGCTCGGGCTCGGGGTGGAAGGCGTCGCCGGGATCGGCGTCGACGACCACCCAGGCGTGCGCAGTGATCTCGCCTTCGAGTTGGCCGGGGCCCCAGCCGGCATAACCGAGGAAGAGCCGTACGTCGCAGACGTCCGGGGGATCCTCGGCGAGATCGAGCGCATGCCAGCCGGGCGGGGAGGACGAGCGAGCCAACCCGATCACGCCGTCGGTGCCGACGGGTCCGCCGACGAACAGCCCGCCGGGAGCGGCCAGCAACGGACGCCATCGAGCCAGCGGGTCGGGAATCTGCCCGGGGTGACGTCGGTTGATGACCAGTCCCAGGGCACCATGGTCCCCGTGGTCGAGCAGGAGGACCACGGTGCGGTCGAAGTTCGGATCGACGAGTGGCGGAGTCGCCACGAGTAGCCGTCCTTCGAGCGCAGGGACAATCACAGGAGTTGTTCTACCGGCTGCGGGTGCGTGGCCGCGAGGAGGGGCAGATGCGGGAGCGGACCACCGCGCGCAGCGGGCTGATCGGGGTGACCGTCGTGGTCGTTGCGGTGGCGGTCGGCGCACTCGGGCTCGGCGGCGCGCTCCTCGCAGCGCGCATCGGTGAACTGTTCGAGACCACGACCGTCGACCGGAGCCCGCCGCCGGTGCTGCAGACGTTGCGGGACCTTGCGGAATACAAAGCGGCGTCGGCGAGCTTCGAGGTCATCGTCGACACCGAGCGGGACGTGAAGTACCTCCCGTCGTTCATCGCCGGAGAACGCACGCTCTTCGTCGCCGTCGGCTCCGTGGACGCAACCGTCGATTTCTCGGCCCTTGCCGACTCGGCCGTCGTCACGGCCGCCGACCGAGGTGCCGTGTCGATACGCCTACCTCGGGCGGTCCTGGGCAAACCGGTCGTCGACACCGAGCAGAGCCGGGTGGCCGCTCGCTCCCGTGGCCTGTTCGATCGGGTCGCCGGCATCTTCCAGTCGGAACCGACGAGCGACCGTCCGCTGTACCTCGCGGCCGAGGCGAAGATGGCCGAGGCCGCCAAGGCGACGTCGCTGCGGGAACGGGCGGAGGAGAACACCCGGATCATGCTGACGTCGCTTCTGCGATCGCTCGGGTTCGAACGGGTCACGGTCACCTTCGTGGAGACGGCTCCGGTCAGTCGCCCCTGACCGGACGGGTTGCGACCACGATCACCGGCACGCGTTCTCGCGCGCCCGGGGTGCGGCGCACACGTCGACGACGGCCGCCGAGGTCAGGCTGAGTCCGGTGGAGGTCTTCGCGACCTTCAGGTGGAACTCCCGCTGCGAGACCCCGGGGAGCCCGGTGCTCGTGGCGACGAGCACCACTCCGACCGGATTCCCCGTGCTGGTCCAGCCGACTCGAACGGCGGCGTTCTCGCCGCCGGATCGAGCGGCGAGGGCCTTGCGCAGGTCGGCCGCGGCCTTCTGGGCGAACGTCTCCGGCGTGGCACCGGCGACCTCGCCACCCACAGCGGCTTTCACCATCGCGGTCGCATCGACGAAGGACGTGCGTGTCGGAGCGCCCGCGGTCGTCGTCGGGGCCACCGTGGTTGGCGGGGCTGCGACCGTTGTGGCCCCCGGGGATTCCACCGCCGGCATGACGATCGCAGGTGCCGGGGTGACCACGGTGGCGGCCGGGGGCAGCGTCACCATCGTGGTCGTCGCCATCACCGTTACGGAGGCGACGGTCGGCTTGTGCGAGCCGCCGCCGCAAGCGGCGAGGCCACAACCGGCGACGACGCTGGCGGCCAGGAAACGAAAACCGGTCATGGGTGAACTCCTCGTCGGACTCCACCCGCGACAATCCTTTCACACTGCCGACCCCACGTCGGTGGCAGCGAGTGAGTCTGGCGGGCTATTTCTGTGCATCATCATTCGTATAGGTGTATGGTCATGCACTCGTGACGGCCAAGAAACGGATCGGCATCGTGGGTGCGTCCGGGTACACCGGGTTGGAGTTGTTGCGGATCCTCGCCGGGCACCCCGACTGCACGGTCGTGCTCGCAACCGGTGATACGCAGGCGGGAACCTTGGCGGCGAGCCTCTATCCCAGCCTGCGTGTCGCCTACCCGGATCTCGTCTTTGGCGAGTTCGATGCGGCGGCCTGCGACGGGCTCGACGCAGTGTTCCTCGGCCTTCCCCACGAGGCCTCCCTCGAGCTCGCGCCCCAACTAGTCGGTCGGGTCGGCGTGGTCGTCGACCTGTCCGCCGCCTACCGGTTGAAGGACGCGTCGCTCTACCCCCGGTGGTACGGCTTCGAGCACACCCAGCCGGCGTTGCTGGCCGAGGCGGTCTACGGCCTGCCGGAGCGCCACCGAAACGAGCTCGGGGGCGCTCGCCTCGTCGCCACCCCAGGCTGCTACGTGACGGCGGCGACGCTCGCCCTCGCGCCGTTGGTCGACGCCGGCCTGATCGAGTCCCACGGGGTGGTCGTCGATGCCGCCAGCGGGGTGTCGGGCGCCGGCCGCAGCCTCAAGCACACGAGCCTGTTCTGCACCGTCGACGAGGACTTCACGGCATACGGCCTGCTCGACCATCGCCATACCCCGGAGATGGAGCAGGAGATCGGGGCGCAGTTGTTGTTCACGCCGCACCTCGCGCCGATGAACCGGGGCATCCTGGCGACGTGCTACGCCCGGCCGGCTGCGCCGGCGAGCAGCGCCTCGGTGCTGGCGGCGTTGGCGCGGGCCTACGCCGGCGAGCCGTTCGTCTCGGTGCGCCCGGACTCGCCGTCCACGAAGGCGACGCTCGGATCGAACGCGGTCCACCTGAGCGCCCGCGTCGATGAGCGCACCGGATGGGTCATGGTCCTGTGCGCGATCGACAACCTGACGAAGGGTGCCTCCGGTGGGGCGGTACAGGCGATGAACGTCGCGCTCGGCATCACGGAGACCGCCGGACTCAGCGCCGTCGGGGTGTACCCGTGACCGGGCTCGATCGACTCACCGGCGCAGCCGACAAGGCCGAGGTCCTCGTCGAGGCCCTGCCGTACATCCGGCGCTTCGCCGGCAAGGTCGTCGTCGTCAAGTACGGCGGCAACGCCCTCGCCGGCGCGAGCGAGGACGACGCGCTCGCCCTGTTCGCCGAGGACGTCGTGCTGATGCATGCGGTGGGGATGCGGCCCGTCGTCGTCCACGGTGGCGGGCCGCAGATCAGCGACCTGATGAGCCGCCTGGGGAAGGTCCCCGAGTTCCGGGACGGTCTGCGCGTAACGGACCGGGAGACGGTCGACATCGCCCGCATGGTCCTGCGCGGTCAGGTGAATCCGCAGCTGGTCGCTGCGATCAACGTCCATGGACCGCTGGCGGTCGGGGTCTCCGGTGAGGATGCCGGCCTGTTGCGGGCCAAGGCGCGCGACCCACAGCTCGGGTTCGTCGGCGACGTGACCGACGTGAACCCGGCGATCCTGCTCCGGCTCCTCGCCCAGGACCTGATCCCGGTGGTCGCGACCATCGGGGCCGACGAGCTCGGTCAGGCGTACAACATCAACGCCGACACCGTGGCCGGTGTGCTCGCCACGGCGCTGGGGGCGGAGAAGCTGATCTACCTGACCGACATCGAGGGGGTCCGGCGCGACGTCGCCGATCCGGGCAGCCTCATCCGGCGCACGACCGCCGACGAACTCGACGCGCTCATGGCCGACGGCACGCTCACCGGGGGCATGATCCCCAAGATCGCCTCGTGCGTCGGTGCGGTGCGGGGCGGCGTGCGGCGGGCGCACATACTCGACGGTCGCATTCCGCACGTGCTGCTGCTCGAGATCTTCACCGACGAAGGGATCGGGACGATGGTGACCAACGGGGAGCCGACATGACCACGCACGCCGACGCGATGCACGCCCCTGCGGGGCTCGACCACTGTCCGCTCATGCCGACGTACGGCCCGCCGCCGGTGATGTTCGTCCGCGGCTCGGGCACCGAGCTGTGGGATGCCGACGGTCGCCGGTACCTCGACCTGCTCTCCGGCTTGGCGGTCACCTCGCTCGGCCACGCACACCCCGCCGTTGCTGATGCGCTTGCGGCGCAAGCCCGGACGCTGCTGCACACGTCCAACCTGTTCGCAACCGAGCACGCCTGGCAGGTGGCGACGACCCTCGACCGGCTGCTGGGCGGCGGCGGACAGGTGTTCTTCTGCAACTCGGGCGCCGAGGCCAACGAGTGCGCCATCAAATTGGCGCGCAAATGGGGCGGTCGCGGGCGCCACGTCGTCGTTTCCGCCTACGGCAGCTTCCACGGGCGGACGCTGGCGACGCTGCACGCAACGGGCCAGCCAGCCAAGCACGAGCCGTTCCAGCCGTTGCCCGAGGGCTTCCGCCACGTCGCCTGGAACGATCTCGAGGCCCTGGCAGCGGCGATCACGCCGGATGTCTCGGCCGTGTTGCTCGAGCCGGTGCAGGGTGAGGGCGGGGTGAACCCAGCGACGCTCGAGTACTTCCAAGGTGTCCGGCGACTGTGCGACGAGCGCGGGCTGCTGTTCATGGTCGACGAGGTGCAGACCGGGCTCGCGCGCTGCGGCGCGTGGTTCGCGCACCAGCATTTCGGTGTCGTGCCGGACGTCGTGACGATGGCCAAGGCGCTCGGCAACGGCATGCCGATCGGTGCGTGCTGGGCCCGGCGAGAGGTCGCTGCTGCGTTCCAACCTGGTGACCACGCCACCACCTTCGGCGGCACGCCGCTCGCCTGCGCTGCGGCCAAGGCAGTGCTCGCCGAGATGGAGCGGATCGATGCGCCTGCAACGGCCCGGCGGGCCGGGGAGCGGCTCACCACGGCGCTGCTCGCCACGCCCGGGGTAGCGGCGGTGCGTGGTCTCGGCGTCCTGATCGCTGCCGAACTCGACGGCCGTGACGCCAAGGCCGTCGCCGGCGAACTGCTGGCGCGCGGCGTCGTCGTCAACGCCGTGACGGCCACAGCGCTTCGCCTTGCTCCCCCGATCACGATCGGCGACGACGAGATCACCGAGGCCGTCGGGGTGCTCGCCGCCGTCCTGGCCGACGGCGTGGGGCGCCCGTGAGCCGGACCGCGTCGGCGCGGCACCTCCTCGACGTCGACGACCTGAGCGCCGCCGAACTGGCAGCGGTGCTCGACCTCGCCGAGCGCCCGGCGCTTCCCCGGGTGCTGGCCGGTCGCGGGGTGGCGTTGCTGTTCGAGAAGCCGTCGCTGCGAACCCGCCACTCCACCGAGATCGCCGTCGTCCAACTCGGTGGCCATCCGATCAGCGAGCAGTCCGAGCTCGGTCGCCGGGAATCGATTCCCGACGTGGCGCGGACGCTGTCGGGCTACCACGGGGCGATCGGCGCCCGTGTCTTCGCTCACCACAAGGTCGCCGAGCTGGCCGCATGGTCGGCCGTCCCGGTCGTCAATCTGCTCTCCGACGACGCCCACCCCTTGCAGGCGCTCGCCGACCTGCTCACCTTGCGCCAGGAGTTCGGCACCCTGGCGGGCGTGCGCGTGGCCTGGGTGGGCGACTTTTCCAACGTGGCGCGATCGTTGGCCAAGGGTCTCGCTCTGTCGGGCGGCTCGCTGGTGTGCTGCTGCCCGCCCGGTTACGGCCCGTCGGACGTCGACCACGAGGCGGTCGCGGTGCTCGGTGGAGCGTTGGAGGTGGCCCCGCGACCGGCCGACGCCGTCGGCGGTGCGCGCGCCGTGGTCACCGACGCCTGGTACTCGATGGGTCAGGAAGCCGACGCCGTCGCTCGCAAGCGGGCGTTCGAGGGCTTCACGATCACGTCGGCGCTCCTGGCCGCAGCGGCGCCAGGCGCCGTGTTCCTCCACTGTCTGCCGGCCCATCGCGGTGAGGAGGTCACCGACGAGGTGATCGACGGCCCGGCATCGCGGGTGTTCCCCGAAGCGACGAACCGGTTGCACACTGCCCGCGCCGCGCTTGCGTTCCTGCTCGGGGTGCGTCCGTGACGGCCGGCGGGCGCATCACCAAGGCCCAGCGGCAGCATCGGATCGCACAACTGCTCGCCCACCAGCAGATCACCAGCCAGTCGCAGGTGGTCGACCTCCTCGGCGCGGATGGCGTCCATGCCACCCAGGCGACGGTGTCGCGGGATCTCGAAGACCTCGGCGCCGTCAAGGTGCGCGTGCCCGGTGGGGAGACGGTGTACGCCATTCCCGAGTTCGAGCCCGAGCGCGTCGCTCCGGCCGATCACCTGCGGCGGGTGCTCGGGGAGTGGGTGGCTGACGTGGCGTCGAGTGGCAACCTCGTCGTGCTCCGCACCCCGCCGGGATGCGCGCACGTCGTGGCGTCGGCGCTCGACCGGGCCGGCCTCGGCGAACTGATCGGCACGGTGGCGGGAGACGACACGCTGCTGTGCGTGGCAGCCGAGGAGGTCGGCGGGGCGGTCCTGGCCCGGATGCTGCGCGATCTCGCGGGGCTCGAGGAGGCACGATGAGCGGCGACATCACCGAGGGGCGGACCCTGTGGCACGGACGGTTCGCCTCGGGGCCGGCCGAGGAGCTGCTTGCGTACACGGTGAGCTTGCCGTTCGATCGTCGGCTGGCTGCCGACGACATCGCCGGTTCGCGGGCGCACGCGTCGATGCTCGGCCACGTCGGCCTGCTCGGTCCCGACGAACTCGCCTCGATCCTGGCCGCGCTCGACGACGTCGACGCCGAGCTCCGCGAGGGTCGCTTCTCGTTCCTTCCTTCCGACGAGGACGTGCACACGGCGGTCGAACGCCGGGTCACCGAACTCGCAGGTTCCCCCGGGGCCAAGCTCCACACCGGGCGCAGCCGAAACGACCAGGTGGCGACCGACCTTCGGCTGTGGTGCAAGCGTGAACTGCGGGCCGTCGCCGGGCGCATCGTGGCGCTCCAGGACGTGCTGTGCGACCGGGCGATCGCCGCGGGCGAGGCCCAGCTGCCGGGCTACACCCACCTCCAGCGGGCGCAGCCCGTGCTCCTCGCCCATCATCTGCTCGCGCACGGCTGGGCACTGGCGCGTGACGTAGATCGCCTGATGGCCACGATCGCCCGTCTCGACGTGTCACCGCTCGGCGCCGGTGCGCTCGCGGGTTCGTCCCTGCCGCTGGACCCGGCTTGGACTGCGCAACGCCTCGGGTTCGCCGGAGTGTTCGACAACTCGCTCGACGCCGTTTCCGACCGCGACTTCGTGGCCGAGGCGCTGTTCGACTTGGCCCTGGTCGGCATCCACCTGTCCCGGCTCGGCGAAGAGTGGGTGCTGTGGACCTCGGAGGAGTTCGGCTTCGCCCGTCTCGACGACGCCTATGCGACCGGGTCGTCGATGCTCCCGCAGAAGAAGAACCCGGACATCGCCGAGCTGGCCCGGGGGAAGGCGGGCCGGCTGATCGGCGACCTGACCGGGCTGTTGGCCACGCTCAAAGGTCTCCCGCTGGCCTACAACCGGGACCTGCAGGAAGACAAAGAGCCGTTGTTCGACGCCGTCGAGCAGGTGTCGCTCGCTCTTGCGGCGATCGCCGGGATGATCGCAACGGCGACCTTCGACACCGAGCGCATGGCCGCCGCTGCGAACGCCCCGCACGCAGCAGCGACCGATCTCGCCGAATGGCTCGTCGTCGACGGGATGCCGTTCCGCCAGGCGCACGCCGTCGTGGGGTCGCTCGTGCGGGAGTCGCTCCAACCCGGTGGGCGCCCGCTCGCCGAACTGGTCGCCGATCACCCCGATCTCGGGCCCGAGGCTGCGGCGCTCGTCGCTCCCGGGGTGGCGGCCCGGCGTCGCACGACCCCGGGCGGGGGTGGTCCGGGCCCGGTCGCCGCCCAGCTCGAGCGGTTCCGGGAGCACCTCGTTACCGCTCGGGCCCGCATCGAACCCACCACCGCACCCTCTGGAGTCCACTGATGGGCAACGTCCTGGTCAACCTGCCGGTCGGCGAGCGTGTCGGCATCGCCTTCTCGGGTGGTCTCGACACGTCGGTGGCCGTCGCCTGGATGCGAGAGAAGGGTGCGATCCCTTACGCCTACACCGCGGATCTCGGCCAGTACGACGAGCCGGATCTCACGGGTGTGCCGGATCGGGCGGTCGGCTACGGGGCCGAGGTGGCTCGTCTCGTCGACTGCCGGGAGACCCTCGTCGCCGAGGGACTCGTGGCCTTGCAGTGCGGGGCGTTCCACATCACGACGGCCGGGAAGACCTACTTCAACACGACGCCGCTCGGGCGGGCCGTGACCGGCACGATGCTGGTGCGCGCGATGCACGATGACGGGGTCGACGTGTGGGGGGATGGCAGCACCTACAAGGGGAACGACATCGAGCGGTTCTACCGCTACGGCCTTCTCGTCAATCCGAAGCTCCGGATCTACAAGCCTTGGCTCGACCCGGTCTTCGTCAGCGAACTCGGCGGGCGCGCCGAGATGAGCGAGTTCCTCGTCGTGCGGGACCTCCCGTATCGCGCGAGCAAGGAGAAGGCCTATTCCACCGACGCCAACCTGTGGGGCGCCACCCACGAGGCGAAGGAGCTCGAACTCCTCGGAACCTCGATGGACATCGTGGAGCCCATCATGGGTGTGCGCCATTGGGACTCCACCACCGAGGTGCCGGCGGAGGTCGTCACCGTGCGGTTCGAGGAGGGCTGGCCGGTCGAGATCAACGGCCGCACCTTCGCTGACCAATTCGGGCTCGTCCACGAGGCCAACACGATCGGCGGTCGGCATGGCCTCGGCATGTGCGACCAGATCGAGAATCGGATCATCGAGGCAAAGAGCCGGGGGATCTACGAAGCGCCGGGACTCGCGCTGCTCCACGTCGCCTACGAGCGACTGGTGACGGCGATCCACAACGAGGGCACGATCGACAACTACCGCACGTTCGGACGTCGGCTCGGGCGACTCCTGTACGAAGGCCGCTGGTTCGATCCCCAGTCGCTCATGCTGCGTGAGTCCCTCCAGCGCTGGGTCGGCTCGGCCGTCACCGGGGAAGTGACGCTGCGCCTGCGCCGCGGCGACGACTACACGATCCTCGACACGGCGGGCCCGAACCTCACGTACCAGCCCGAACGACTGTCGATGGAGAGCGGCGAGGGTGCGTTCGGGCCGCTCGACCGGATCGGTCAGCTGACGATGCGGAACCTTGACATCGCCGACTCCCGGGACAAGCTCGCCGTTTACCAGCAGTCCGGCACGCTGGGGCCCGGCGGGGTCGGACCGCTCGCGCTGGAGACCGGTACCTGAGGCGCTGCAGCCCCGCCGATCTGCGCGGCGACAGCATCGAGGTCGCGCCTCGCCTGCTCGGTCTCGTCCTCGCCGGCCGCGGCGTGCAGGGACGAATCGTCGAGGTCGAGGCCTACGGCGGCGCGCACGACCCGGCCAGTCACGCGTATCGAGGCCGCACGGCGCGCAACGCCAGCATGTTCGAGTCGGCGGGAACGCTCTACGTCTACCGGTCCTACGGACTGCACTGGTGCGCCAACGTCGTGACTGGCCCGGCGGGTGACGGTCAAGCGGTGCTCGTGCGCGCCGTGCTCGTCACGGAGGGCGCCGATCTCGTCGCCGAGCGCCGCCGAGGTGTGAATCGACAGCGCTGGTCCGATGGCCCCGGCAAGGTGTGCACCGCCCTCGGGATCACCGGCGCAGATGACGGATGCGACCTGCTGCGCGACCCTGACCTCGGGCTGTACGACGACGGATGCGTCGTAGCCTCGGTCCGCGATAGCCCAAGGATCGGCATCACCAAAGCGGTCGACGTTCCGTGGCGCTGGTGCGCGACCATCGCGCCCGATGGACCTGATCGACGACCTCGCCGCCCGCGGCCTCATCCATGATTCGACCGATCGCGCCGCGCTCCGAGCCCGGCTGGCCGAGCGTCCGATCGGCGTGTACGTCGGTTTCGATCCGACCGCTGACAGCCTGCACGTCGGGAACCTGCTCGGTCAGGTGACCTTGCGCCGGTTCCAACTTGCCGGACATCGGGTGTTTCCGCTGGCGGGTGGGGCGACGGGGATGATCGGGGACCCGGGCGGGCGGTCCGCCGAGCGCAACCTTCTCGATCGCGAGACGCTGCGGCACAACGTCTCCTGCATCAAGCGGCAGCTCGGATCGCTCCTTGAGTTCGACGGCCCGAACCCGGCCACCCTCGTCGACAATGCGGACTGGACCGCGTCGGTCTCCGTGCTCGATTTCCTTCGAGACGTCGGGAAGCACGTCACGATCAACCAGATGCTCGCCAAGGAGTCGGTCCGAACGCGAGTTGAGTCCGAGCACGGCATCTCCTACACCGAGTTCAGCTACATGCTGTTGCAGGCCAACGACTTTCGTCATCTAGGCGAGCATCACGGGGTCGAGTTGCAGATGGGTGGCTCGGACCAGTGGGGGAACATTGTCGCCGGCATCGACCTCATCCGGCGAGTGCTCGCCGTTCCGGCGTACGGCCTCACCTGGCCACTCGTGACCCGATCCGACGGCACGAAGTTCGGGAAGTCCGTGGGTGGGGCCGTGTGGCTCGACGGTGCAAAGACCAGCCCGTATCAGTTCCACCAGTTCTGGATGCAGACCGACGATGCCGACGTCGGGCGCTACCTGTTGCAGTTCAGCCTGCGGCCAGTCGCCGAACTCGAGGCAGTTGCCGACGAGCACCGTGCTGCGCCGGAGCGCCGTCTGGGTCAGCGAGCCCTTGCCGACGACGTCACGGCGATGCTGCACGGACGGGAGGCCACGGAGGCGGCCGCCGCCGCCGCCGCGTTGCTGTTCGGAGGCGATCCGACGGTTGCGCCCGAGCGGGTGCTGGCCACCTTGGTCGGCGAGATCCCGTCGACGACCGTCTCCCCGCCTGAGCTCGGCGATCTCGTCTCCCTTGCGGTTCGCACCGGGCTGGCGAACTCCAATGGCGACGCGCGGCGCGCGATCGAGCAGCGGGGGCTGTACGTCAACGGTCGCGCCGCCGGGCCAGGGGAGGGCGCGGATCTGCTCCATGGACGCTTCGTTCTGCTCCGCCGGGGCAAGAAGAACCACCATCTCGTCGTCCTGGGATGACTCCTTGGACCCTGGTCCCAACACCCAAGAAGAAAACTGGCCCCACGGAGTTGACGGACTCGGGCCCGGTAGATAGCGTTCTCTTTCGCCCCGCACGGAGGTCAGCGCTCGAAGAGTGCGACACCCGAGCGGTGGGCAGACACCGAGGCCGCCATGGCGGCATGTGTCTGCGAGCCAAGGCTCCTTGAAAACGGAAGAGAGGACAGACGAACGCCAGTGCGGGCGTCACCAGTGCGAATGCTACTGGTGCCGCTACGTCAATGACTCGCATCTCCGTATCTACGGGGGTGCACGTCCGGTCGGTCGCCAGATCGACCGGCTCTCCAAGGTTCACCCGTCTCGTACGGGCGATTCTTCGACGGAGAGTTTGATCCTGGCTCAGGACGAACGCTGGCGGCGTGCTTAACACATGCAAGTCGAACGGGGTCCTTCGTGGTGGCAACATTGCGAGGGGTCTAGTGGCGAACGGGTGAGTAACACGTGAGGAACCCACCCCGGACTCTGGGATAACAGTTGGAAACGGCTGCTAACACCGGATATCTTCTCCGAGCCGCATGGCTTGGCGAAGAAAGGTTACGGTCCGGGACGGCCTCGCGGCCTATCAGCTTGTTGGTGGGGTAATGGCCTACCAAGGCGTCGACGGGTAGCTGGTCTGAGAGGATGATCAGCCACACTGGGACTGAGACACGGCCCAGACTCCTACGGGAGGCAGCAGTGGGGAATCTTGCGCAATGGGCGAAAGCCTGACGCAGCAACGCCGCGTGGGGGATGAAGG
>JBJTVH010000062.1:0-16406 GCA_046081125.1 Acidimicrobiales bacterium | reverse complement strand
CGGAGATGGTGATGCCGGGCGACAACATCTCGATGTTGGTGGAGTTGGGGAAGCCGATCGCGATGGACGAGGGTCTGCGGTTCGCGATCCGCGAGGGTGGTCGTACCGTGGGCGCCGGCCGCGTCACCAAGATCATCAAGTAGCGACGAGCCGAGGACACGAGCAGATGCCCAAGAACGAGAAGCGGGTCAAGATCACCCTCGAGTGTCAGACCTGCAAGCGTCGGAACTACATCACGACGAAGAACAAGATCAACGACCGCGAGCGCATCGAGATGAAGAAGTACTGCAAGTTCGATCGCGCCCACACGGTCCACAAGGAGACCCGGTAGGGTCCTCGGACGCTCCCGCGGGGGCGTCCTGCTGGGGGTAGTAGCTCAGTTGGCAGAGCATCGGTCTCCAAAACCGAGGGTCGAGGGTTCAAGTCCTTCCTGCCCCGCCAGTTTCCGTCCGTCTGATCGGTCCCGTACGGGGCCTGGTGGGTGAGCCCATGTCGATGAACCTCAACCGTGAGCAGAAGCGCCAGATGCGGCGCATGGGTGCCATCAACGAGTCCGGCGCGCCCGTGCGCGGCGAGCGCCCCCAGCCGCACAAGGCCGAGGAGCGCACGCCGCCCGCGCAGTTCGTGCGCGAGGTAAAGGGTGAACTGCGCAAGGTCTCGTGGCCCACACGAGCCGAGGTCCGCAAGTACTCCCTGATCGTGCTGGCGGCCGTGGTTTTGCTCACGGCCTACGTCGCCGGCCTCGACTACGTCTTCGGTTCCGCCGTCCTGTGGTTGTTCGACCGATGAACGCGTTCGACGAGTCCTCCGAACCCGCTGGCGCTGCGCTCGACGATCGCGCCGGCGAGGCCGTCGAGGCCGAGACGCCTGCGTGGCTCAAGCCGGGCAAGTGGTACGTCGTCCACAGCCAGTCGGGCTACGAGAAGAAGGTCAAGTCCAACCTCGAGGCGCGGATCCAGTCCATGCACATGGAGGACAAGATCTTCGAGGTGCACATCCCGATGGAGGACGTCACCGAGTTCAAGAACGGCAAGAAGGTCGTCGTCCAGAAGAAGGTCTTCCCGGGGTACCTGCTCGTGCGGTGCCACATGGACGACGACTCGTGGTACGTGATTCGGAACACCCCCGGGATCACGGGCTTCGTCGGCCAGGGTCGCATCGGCCAGAAGCCCACGCCACTGTCCCGTCGGGAAGTGGAGACGTTCCTTGCTGCGAAGGGTGACGGCGAGGCGCTCGCCGCTCGGAAGACGAAGCCGAAGCTCGAGTTCGAGCTCGGTGAGGCGGTGCGGGTTCGTGAAGGACCGTTCGCCGACTTCACGGGCAACGTCACGGAGATCAACCCCGACCACCTGAAGCTCAAGGTGCTGGTGAACATCTTCGGTCGGGAAACGCCCGTCGAGCTCGAGTTCGGCCAGGTGGCCAAGCTCTGATCGTCACCGCTCGGTGACCCCGGGGTTCGGCCCCGCCACCGTGCCGGCTGGCACGGATCCGTCCCGGACCGGCAGAATGGCCGGTCTCCCGCTTCGAAACCAGGGAAGTGCGTCATGGCCAAGAAAAAGGTCAAGGCCGTCGTCAAGATCCAGATCCCGGCCGGGAAGGCCACGCCGGCCCCGCCGGTGGGCACGGCGCTCGGCCCGCACGGCGTCCCCATCATGGAGTTCGTGAAGCAGTACAACGCTGCCACCGAGGCGATGGTCGGCACCGTCGTGCCCGTCGAGATCACGGTCTTCGAGGATCGCAGCTTCACCTTCGTGCTCAAGACGCCGCCCACGCCGGTGCTGCTGCGGCAGGCCGCCGGAATCGATCGCGGGTCGAAGACGCCGTCGAAGGTCGTCGCCGGCAGCGTCACCGAGGCCCAGGTCGAGGAGATCGCCAAGACCAAGATGCCCGACCTGAACGCCTACGACCTCGATGCGGCGAAGCAGCAGGTCCGGGGCACGGCCCGCTCGATGGGCCTCAAGGTCGTCTGACGGGCCTGGTCCGGCCCGCACCATCCATCCGCCTGGACCGGGAGCACCTCGCCCGGCCGGCTCCAACCACGAGGGAGACACTATGTCCGGCAAGAAGTTCGTCGACGCCAGCAAGCGTTTCGACCGCAATCAACTGTTCACACCCGAAGAGGCGCTCGAGCTTGCGAAGACCCTCGCGACGGCGCGATTCGACGAGACCGTCGAGCTCGCCGTGCGCCTCGGTGTCGATCCGCGCAAGGCCGATCAGATGGTGCGCGGAACGGTGGCCTTGCCCGCTGGCACGGGCAAGGACGTGCGCGTGGCCGTCTTCGCCGGGGGCGAGGCGGCGATCGCCGCACGGGAAGCGGGCGCCGATGTCGTGGGTGCCGAGGACTTGGCCCAGCGGATCCAAGGCGGGTTCTACGACTTCGACATCGCAATCGCCACGCCGGACCTGATGCCCCTCGTCGGCCGACTCGGGCGTGTCCTCGGTCCTCGGGGTCTCATGCCGAACCCGAAGACCGGCACGGTCACCACCGACGTCGCACGGGCTGTCACCGAGTTCAAGGGCGGCAAGGTCGAGTACCGCACGGACCGGTACGGCAACGTGCACGTGCCGGTGGGCAAGGTGTCGTTCGCCGTCGACAAGCTCGCCGTCAACTTCCGGGCCGTGCTCGACGAACTGCAGCGTGCCAAGCCAGCGGCGGCCAAGGGCCGGTACCTCCGCAAGGTCGTCGTTGCGACCACGATGGGACCGGGTATCCGAGTCGACACCAACCGGCTGCGCGCCGACGTCTGACGTCCGGTCGGCCCCACGCGGGTCGTAGCCGAGGTCAGCTTCCCTAGACTCGATACATGGATCGTCTCCCCGGTGATCTGGACGGTGACGGCGTACTCACGGACGCCGACCTTGCGCTGACGACGCCTCCGCCGTTCTGGCGGCGTCTGGGTCTTCATGGCCCGCGGATCCTCTGGCGTTTCTTCACGCGCAACGCCAAGCGGTTCCTCGTGCTGGTGCTCGGCTGCAGCGTGCTCGCTGCGGGCCTGGCGATGCTCGTCCTCCCGGGCCCCGGCGTGCTGATCATCATCGTCGGGCTGGCCATCCTGGCAACCGAGTTCGCCTGGGCAGAGCGGGCGCTCGATCGGACGCGGTCCTCGGCGTCGAAGGCCATGGTGGGGGTGCAAGGCACCGCCGCCGGACGAGGGCTCCTCGTGGTCTCGGGCGCAGGGCTCATCGTGGCCGGTGTTGCGGTGCCGGTGATCCTCGGGACGGGCGCCGTGCTCGGGCTCAGCCTGGTGCTCGCCGGGGCGATCGGACTCAGTACCCTCACGCGGCCCGTGCAACGCTGGTTGGAACGGCAGAACGCCGGTCGCTAGCATTCGCCAGCCCACAACTGATCGCTCGCCAAAGACCGTCGGTTCCCGGCTCCTGCCGAGACAATGGCTCTCCCGCCGACGCAGGTGAACCTCGTGCAGCCCTCCTGGGCCGTTCGGTGTTCGCAGACGCGAGCCCGAACCCTGAAAGGAGGTGTCGATGGAGAACCCCCGGCCGGAAAAGGTCGCCATGGTCGACGAGGTGCGAGAGCGCCTCGACGCGGCGCAGGCGGCGCTGCTGACGGAGTACCGAGGCCTGAGCGTGAAGGCGATGTCGCAACTGCGGCGTCAGCTCAAGCCGGCAGGTGCGGAGTACAAGGTGTTCAAGAACACCCTTGTGCGCCGTGCTGCCACCGATCTCGGTGTCGAAGGTGCCGACGCGCTCTTCACCGGACCGACGGCGATCGCCTTTGTTTCCGGTGACGTCGCAGCCAGCGCCAAGGCGCTGCGCGAGTTCGCCGCCGGCAACCCGCAACTCGTCATCCGTGGTGGCGTCCTCGGCGGCAAGGTCATCTCCGCCGCCGATGTCGACGCCTTGGCAGACCTGCCCCCGCGCGATGTCCTGCTGTCCCAGATCGCCGGGCTGTTCGCAGCCCCGCTCAGCCAGATGGCCAGCCTGCTCGAAGCCGTGCCCCGCACCTTCGCCTACGGCATCCAGGCCCTTATCGACGACAAGGGTGGCGCTCCGGAGAGCGCTGCCGCCTGAACCCCACGCTCACGCTGCACAGGAGATCCACCACCATGGCACTCACCACCGACGAGATCCTCGACGCCATCGGCAACATGACCGTCCTCGAACTGGTCGCGCTCAAGAAGGCCTTCGAGGAGCGCTTCGATGTCACGGCTGCCGCCCCGGCCGCCATGATGATGGCCGGCCCGGCGGCTGGCCCGGCCGCTGCGGTCGAGGAAGAAAAAGACGAGTTCGACGTCGTCCTCGTGGCGGCCGGCGAGAAGAAGATCCAGGTCATCAAGGTCGTTCGCGAGCTCACCAGCCTGGGGCTGAAGGAAGCGAAGGACCTGGTCGACGGCGCGCCCAAGCCCGTCATCGAGAAGGCGAACAAGGCCGACGCCGAGAAGGCGAAGGCCGCGCTCGTCGAGGTCGGCGCGACGGTCGAGGTCAAGTAGTCCCGCACGGTTCCCTAGACGACGCCCCCCGGCACCAGGCCGGGGGGCGTCGTCGCGCGTGGCCGCGGACGGCTCGACACCTTGACGGTCCGCCGGTCCCACCCGTACCCTGCGGGAAGTCAAGTAATGCGGTACGGGCCCGGTTCATGCGGGTCCCGGTGCGTTGCGTTGTCGGGCAAATCGGCCGTAGTATCCCCGGTTGCCGTGCGTCGTCCCCCCTCATGCTCGTCCTGGGTCGTGGTTCGACGCGCACGGGTTTTCCTTTCCGCCGCTGGAACAGAGGAGTAGGCCGTGCCCTCTCGGTCCCCCGCACGCGAGCGGTACTCGTTCGCCAACCTCGTCGAGCCGCTGGCGCTCCCCGATCTGATCGCCATCCAGCGACACAGCTTCGAGTGGCTCCTGTCCGACGGGATGGCCGAGACCTTCCGGGACATCAGCCCCATCAAGGATTTCAGCGAGACGCTGCAGCTCGAGCTCGAGTTCGACCCCAACGACGAGGATCTTCGGCCCCCGCCCAAGTTCTCCGTCGAGGAGTGCAAGGAGAAGGACATGACCTTCTCCGCCCCCATCTTCGTGCGGGCACGCTTCATGAATCGCAACACCGGCGAGATCAAGGAGCAGACCGTCTTCATGGGGGATTTCCCGATGATGACGGAGAAGGGCACCTTCATCATCAACGGCACCGAGCGGGTCGTCGTGTCGCAGCTCGTGCGCAGCCCCGGGGTGATCTTCGAGCCCGGTGAGCGATTCCGTCTTCGCAACCTCTCCAAGCACCAGTTGGTGAAGGCCACGATCCACCCGTACCGCGGCGAATGGCTCGAGTTCGATGTCGAACAGAAGCCCGGCAAGGACGTCACGTGTGGCACACGTGTCGCTCGCAAGCGCCGGATGAGTATGTTCGTCCTGTTGCGTGCGCTCGGCTACGACGAGGAGAACGCGCCCGGTTTCCTCGAGCGGTTCGTCAGCCACTTCGACTTCCTCGAAGGCCAGTGGGAGAAGGACCGCAACCTGGCGCCCACCCAGGACGAAGCACTGGTCGAGATCTACAAGCGAGCCCGGCCGGGCGAGCCTCCGACGGTCGAGTCGGCCCGGGCCTATTTCCGCAACGCATTCTTCGAGAACCGCCGCTACGACCTCAGCCGGGTGGGTCGCTACAAGCTCAACCGGAAGCTCGGCAACGAGGTGGCCAAGCTCGCCGATCTGTTCGGCCTGCCGGCCGATCTCGTCGACGCACCCGTCGAGGGCCAGGACGTCCTCAGCCGCTGCGAGGTGCTCGCTGCGATCAGCTACATGCTGCACCTCGCAAAGCACGAGCCGGGCTACCGCCTTGACGATCAGGACCACTTCGCGAACCGGCGAATCCGGTCGGTCGGTGAACTGATCCAGAACCAGGTCCGCATCGGCTTGTCCCGGATGGAGCGGGTGGTCCGGGAGCGCATGACCACCCAGGACGTCGAGGCGATCACGCCCCAGACGTTGATCAACATCCGGCCGGTGGTCGCTGCGATCAAGGAGTTCTTCGGCACGAGCCAGCTCTCGCAGTTCATGGACCAGGTCAACCCGTTGTCGGGCCTCACGCACCGCCGGCGCCTGTCGGCGCTCGGTCCGGGTGGTCTGTCGCGCGAACGAGCGGGCTTCGAAGTGCGTGACGTGCACTTCTCGCACTACGGGCGCATGTGTCCGATCGAGACGCCCGAGGGTCCGAACATCGGTCTGATCGGCGCGCTCGCCACCTACGCCCGTGTCAACGAATTCGGCTTCATCGAGACGCCGTACCGACGGGTGACGAACGGACGGGTCACCGACGAAATCGTCTACATGGCCGCGGACGAGGAAGAGGAGTACGTCATCGCCCAGGCGAACGCACCCCTCAACTCCGACGGCACCTTCAAAGAGCCCCGGGTGCTCGTGCGGCGGTCGCCGCAGGCGGCCTCGCTCGCCGACCTGAAGCTGCAGCTCGAGCGTGACGTGTTCTTCGGAGCCACGACCGACATCGGGTACGTGAAGGCCGACGAGGTCGACTTCATGGACGTCTCGCCGAAGCAGATCGTCTCCGTCGCGACCGCCCTTATTCCCTTCCTCGAGCACGACGATGCCAACCGGGCGCTCATGGGCGCCAACATGCAGCGCCAAGCCGTCCCCTTGGTGCGCGCCGAGGCGCCCTACATCGGCACGGGCATCGAGGCGCGCGCGGCGCGCGACGCCGCCGACATGATCCAGGCGACCGGCGACGGGGTCGTCGTCGACGTCACCGGTGACTCGATCACCGTCGATTACGCCAATAGCGGCAAGCGGGTCTACCGCCTGTCGAAGTTCCGCCGTTCCAACCAGGACACCTGCATCAACCAGAAGCCGCGGGTCGTCGAAGGCCAGAAACTGGTCAAGGGCGACGTGATCGCCGACGGTCCTTCGACCGATATGGGCGAACTCGCACTCGGCAAGAACCTGCTCGTGGCCCTCATGCCATGGGAGGGCTACAACTTCGAGGACGCCATCATCCTGTCCGAGCGCATCGTGCGCGACGACGTGCTCACCTCGATCCACATCCACGAGCACGAAGTGGACGCTCGCGACACCAAGCTCGGCCCCGAGGAGATCACGCGCGACATCCCGAACCTGTCCGAGGACATCCTCCGGGATCTCGACGAGCGCGGGATCATCCGCGTCGGAGCCGAGGTCGGCCCGGGCGACGTGCTCGTCGGGAAGGTCACCCCCAAGGGTGAGACCGAGTTGACACCCGAGGAGCGCCTCCTGCGGGCGATCTTCGGCGAGAAGGCCCGCGAGGTTCGCGACACGTCCCTCAAGGTGCCGCACGGTGAGTCCGGCAAGGTCATCGACGTCAAGGTGTTCAGCCGCGACGAGCACCACGAGTTGCCGCCGGGCGTCAACCAACTCGTGCGGGTCTACGTCGCGCAGAAGCGGAAGATCTCCGTCGGCGACAAGCTCGCCGGTCGTCACGGCAACAAGGGCGTGATCTCCAAGATCCTCCCGCTTGAAGACATGCCGTACCTGGCCGACGGCAGCGCCGTCGACATCATCCTCAACCCGCTTGGCGTGCCCTCACGAATGAACGTCGGTCAGGTGCTCGAGGCTCATCTCGGGTACTGCGCTCGTTGGGGCTGGGACCACAACGGGACGATGGTCGGCAACGAGCCGATCCGCGGCACCGAGACCAAGACCCGCCCGGCCACGACGCCATCGACCTTCGTCGCCACGCCGGTGTTCGACGGCGCGCACTGGGACGAGGTGGAGGAGGCCGGCAAGCACCCCACGATCCAGGGCATCCTCGAGAACCTTCGCCCCGAGTCGATCGACGGGGTCCGTCTCATCCGGCCCGACGGCAAGGCCCAGTTGTACAACGGCCGCACCGGTGAGGCGTACGACCGCCCGGTGACGGTCGGCTACATGTACATCCTGAAGCTCGCCCACCTCGTGGACGACAAGATCCACGCCCGTTCAACCGGCCCGTACTCGATGATCACCCAGCAGCCGCTGGGTGGAAAGGCGCAGTTCGGCGGCCAGCGGTTCGGGGAGATGGAGGTATGGGCCCTCGAGGCGTACGGCTCGGCCTACTGCCTCCAGGAACTGCTCACGATCAAGTCCGACGACGTGCTCGGCCGGGTCAAGGTCTACGAGGCCATCGTGAAGGGCGAGAACATCCCCGAGCCGGGTATCCCGGAGAGCTTCAAGGTGCTCATCAAGGAGATGCAGGCACTCTGCCTCAACGTCGAGGTCCTCAGCCGCGAGGGCACCGAGATCGAGCTGCGGGAGCTCGACGAGGACGTGTTCCGCACGGCCGAGGAACTCGGCATTGACATCTCCCGGCCCGAGCGCGGGTCGGACGACGAAGACGAGCGCCGCCGCGAGCGCGTGTACTGAGAAGCGAGACGAACCCATGCTCGACGTCAACACTTTCGACCAGCTCCGCATCGGCCTCGCCACGGCCACCAACATCAAGGCGTGGTCCTCGGGCGAGGTGAAGAAGCCCGAGACGATCAACTACCGCACGCTCAAGCCGGAGAAGGACGGTCTGTTCTGCGAAAAGATCTTCGGGCCCACGAAGGACTGGGAGTGCTACTGCGGCAAGTACAAGCGCGTCCGCTTCAAGGGCATCACCTGTGAGCGCTGCGGCGTCGAAGTCACCCGTTCGAAGGTGCGCCGGGAGCGGATGGGCCATATCGAGCTCGCGGCGCCCGTGGTCCACATCTGGTATCTCCGCGGCACCCGGTCGTGGCTGGCCTACCTGCTCGCCGGCATCGAGCCACGCGAGGAGCTGAAGGCCAAGCAGCTCGAGAAGGTCATCTATTTCGCCGCGAACCTCGTCACCTGGGTCGACGCGGAGAAGCGCGACGCCGATGTGTCCAACCTCGAGAACGAGCTCCTCGAGGAGCTCGATGCGATCCGCAAGGAGATGGAACTCGACATCGACGCCCGCTTCAAGGCGGGCGAAGTCGAGGTGGCGAAGCTGGAGGCCGAGGGCGCGAAGGATGCCGATCTGCGCGCCCGGCAGCGAGCGGTCGAAAAGGACGTTGCGGCGATCCGAGAGCGGGGCGGGGCCGAGCTCGAGCTCGTGAAGCGCACCTTCGAGGAGTTCAAGGACCTCCACTCCCGCAAGATCATCGATGACGAGATGCTCTGGCGTGAGCTGCGTGACCGCTACGGCGACTACTTCGAGGGCGGCATGGGCGCCGACGCCATCAAGGCCCTCATCGATCGCATCGACTTCGACGTCGAGGAGCATCGCCTGCGTGAGGCCATCGAGGCCGCAGAGGGGCGCAAGCCGTTGTCGACCCAGCGGCGTCAGAAGGCGATCAAGCGCCTGAAGATCGTGGCCTCGTTCAACCGCCGTGACGAGACGGGCACCCGGGTGAACGACCCCAAGGCGATGATCCTAGACGTCGTGCCCGTGATCCCGCCCGAGCTGCGCCCGATGGTGCAGCTCGACGGTGGCCGTTTCGCCACCTCTGACCTCAACGACCTGTACCGCCGGGTCATCAACCGCAACAACCGCCTGAAGCGCCTGCTCGACCTCGGTGCGCCCGAGATCATCGTCAACAACGAAAAGCGGATGCTCCAGGAGGCGGTCGACGCCCTGTTCGACAACGGCCGTCGCGGCCGTCCGGTCACCGGCCCCGGCAACCGTCCGCTCAAGTCGTTGTCCGACATGTTGAAGGGAAAGCAGGGGCGGTTCCGTCAGAACCTCCTCGGCAAGCGAGTCGACTACTCGGGTCGTTCGGTCATCGTGTGCGGCCCCACGCTCAAGCTGCACCAATGCGGCCTGCCCAAGCTGATGGCCCTTGAGCTCTTCAAGCCGTTCGTCATGAAGCGGCTCGTCGACTCCGAGGTTGCGCAGAACATCAAGTCCGCCAAACGGATGGTGGAGCGTCGCCGTGCCCAGGTCTGGGACGTTCTGGAGGACGTCATCAAGGAACACCCGGTTCTGCTGAACCGGGCGCCGACCCTGCACCGCCTGGGGATCCAAGCCTTCGAGCCGGTCCTGGTCGAAGGCAAGGCCATCCAGATCCACCCCTTAGTGTGCACGGCCTTCAACGCGGATTTCGACGGTGACCAGATGGCTGTCCATCTGCCGCTGTCGGCTGAGGCGCAGGCCGAGAGCCGTGTGTTGATGCTCTCCTCGAACAACATCCTCTCTCCGGCGTCCGGGCGCCCGATCGTCACGCCCACGCAGGACATGATCATCGGCGCGTTCTACCTGACCGAACTGGTGCCGGGCGCCAAGGGCGAAGGGCGCACCTTCCGCAACGTCTGGGAGGCCGTGCGCGCTCACGACGAAGGCCAGCTGTCGATCCATGCGCAGATCCGACTCGTCGGTGCTCGCCAGGACGACGGGAGCCGGGACGAGCGCCGCACCACGCTCGGGCGTGTTCTGTTCGAGGAGGCCCTCCCCGAGACCTACACGTCGAGGTTCGGTCACATCGACTCGGCGGTGAAGAAGCGCGACATGGGCCTCATCGTCGAGCATCTCGCCGAGGACTACCGCAAAGCCGAGGTCGCAGACTCACTCGACAAGATCAAGAACGTCTGTTACCGCTTCGCCTCCCAGTCGGGCCTCACCATCTCCATCGACGACGTCCGCACCCCGGGGGTGAAGAAGGAGATCCTCGAAAAGCACGAGAAGGATGCCGAGAAAGTCGAAAACCAGTTCCGGCGGGGGATCATCACGGACGGGGAGCGCCGGGTCCAGGAGGTGAAGATCTGGACCGATGCGACCGAGGAAGTGCGCCGGGCGATGGAGCACGAGCTGAAGAGCCAGGCCTTCAACCCGATCGACATGATGGTCGGCTCCGGTGCTCGCGGGAACATGATGCAGGTTCGCCAGATCGCCGGCATGCGCGGGCTCGTCGCCAACCCCCGCGGCGACATGATCCCCCGTCCGATCAAGTCGAACTTCCGCGAAGGCCTCGAGATGCTCGAGTACTTCATCGCAACGCCCGGTGCACGCAAGGGTCTCGTCGACACCGCGCTGCGCACGGCGGACTCCGGATACCTCACCCGACGGCTCGTCGACGTGGCGCAGGAGCTCATCATCCGCGAGCCCGACTGCGGCACGACGTTGGGGATCTGGGTCGAACACGTCGAGCGTGACACCGCGAACCGGCGCAACTACCTGGAGACGAAGCTGTACGGCCGGGCGTTGGTCAGCGATGCCGTCCTTGCGAACGGCCGGGTGATCGCCGGTGGAGACATCCTCGGTGACGACGAGGTGGAGGCCCTGCGTGACGACCCCGGGGTCAATCGGGTCCGGGTCCGCTCCGTGCTCACCTGTGATGCAGAACTTGGCGTCTGCGCCACGTGCTACGGCCGTTCACTCGCCACGGGTAACCAGATCGAGCTGGGTGAGGCGGTCGGCGTCATCGCAGCGCAGTCGATCGGCGAGCCCGGTACGCAGCTCACCATGCGTACGTTCCACACCGGAGGCGTCGCCGGAAAGGACATCGCCGGCGGTCTGCCCCGCGTCGTCGAGCTGTTCGAGGCCCGAACACCACGCGGCGCCGCTCGGCTGTCGCGCTCGTCAGGCGTGGTGCGTATCGGTGAGGACGAAGGGCGTGGAGTGCCCGTCACCGTGATCACCGACGAGGGTGTGGAGGAGGCCTACGGTCCCTTCCCGACCGGCACCCGCCTGCTGGTCGCCGACGGCGCCGAGGTCAAGGCGGGCGAACCGCTCACGACCGGCCCGTTCGATCCCAAGGAGCTCATGGAGATCAAGGGTGTCCGCGAGACCCAGCTCTACCTCGTCGAGGAAGTCCAAAAGGTCTACCGGGACCAGGGCGTGTCGATCCATGACAAGCACATCGAGCTGATCGTCCGCCAGATGACCCGGCGAATCGGTGTGCAAGAGCCGGGCGACAGTGACCTGTTGCCGGGGGAGCGCGTCGACCAGAAGGTGTACCGGGAGCACAACAAGCGTCTCGTCGAGCAGGGTCTTCGTCCTGCCGAGGGTCGGCCCGAGTTGATGGGGATCACCAAGGCCTCGCTCGCCACCGACAGTTGGCTGTCGGCGGCCTCGTTCCAGGAGACCACCCGGGTGCTCACCGAGGCCGCCATCGACGGCCGCGGCGACAGCCTCGTCGGGCTGAAGGAGAACATCATCATCGGCAAGCTGATCCCGGCCGGCACCGGCATGGACCGGTATCGGGAGTTCGACGTCGAGGCGCCGGACTATCAGCCGATGGCGTTCTACTCGTCAGAGGAGGCGGATCCGGCGGAGTGGTTGGCCTCTATCTCGGGCAACTTCGAAAACGAGGGTCGTCCCCCGTTCGGCACGACCTGGGGCAACCAGATCGGTTGAGCGGCTGGATCGACGGGGGCCCGGCGGTGCGCTGGGCCCCCGTCGCCGTTCATGACCCAGGGCTCGAGACGGATTCCCGAGCGCGAGGTGCGCGCTCGTCCTGGCGTGCTTCGGCAACCACGGACCGGACGATGTCGGCGCCCGTCGTGAGGAAGTACGCCGCCCAAGCGAGGATGCCGAGGAGCTTCGCGCCGTCCTCGACGACGAGTGCGATCCCCCGGCCGTCCGCGATCCGATCGACGGCGAGCGACAGCGCGAACGCTGTCCCTGCTCCCGAAAGCAGTGCCCGGCGGGTCCGGGCGAGTTCGTGTCGATGGATCACGGCCCAGTGGCAGACCGCGCCCACCAGCAGCCCGAGCATGGCCAGCTTCGGAACGCCGAGCAGATCGAGCAATGGCCCGCTGTGGACCTGGAATAGATCGTCCAGACACAGCAGCGTGCCCAGTCCGCACCCGTGCACGAGGAACCACGCTGCGCCACGACGGCGACCGACGACGGCGACGAAGGCGGACGCCGCTGCGGCGGTGGCCGATGCGGCCCAGCCGAGGATCCCGAGTTCGGAGACCAGGCCCGTGTACCAGGGCAATGCGGCGCTCGTGCTCGGATCCATGAACAGCAGCGTGCGTACGTCGTCGCTCTGCACCGCTACGCCGCCGACGACCGCCATGCCGAATCCCCAGGCGACGAGCAACGGGACGAGGACCGGACGAGTCCGTCCCCGCTGCCGTCGCTCTGTCATCTCCGCTCCATCGGCCGGACAGGCCGGGTTGTGAGCCGGCCTCCTGCACCCGCGGGTTGCTGTCGAGAGGTGGAACGCCCTAACCTCTCACGGTTCCCGGAACAGGCCTCGCCGTGCCGGGCCACCCCGCATCACGTACCGAGGTCTACAGCCGCGTGCCCACTATCGAGCAGCTGGTCCGAAAGGGCCGTCAGTCGAAGAGCTTCAAGTCGAAGACTCCCGCCCTCAAGGGCGCCCCGCAACGCCGCGGCGTCTGCACCCGGGTGTACACCACCACCCCGAAGAAGCCGAACTCTGCGCTGCGCAAGGTCGCCCGTGTCCGGCTGAGCTCGGGCGTCGAGGTGACGGCGTACATTCCGGGTGAGGGTCACAACCTGCAAGAGCACTCCATCGTGCTCGTGCGCGGGGGACGTGTGAAGGATCTCCCGGGGGTTCGGTACAAGATCATCCGGGGCACGCTCGATTCCGCAGGGGTCAAGAAGCGCAAGCAGGCACGAAGCCGTTACGGCGCCAAGAAAGACAAGTGAGCTGAACCATGCCGCGCAAAGGACCCGCCCCCCGTCGGGAACTCAACCCCGATCCGATCTACAAGTCGCTCGTGGTCACCCAGCTCGTCAACAAGGTGCTGCTGCGGGGCAAGCGCTCGTTGGCGGAGCGGATCGTGTATGACGCGCTCAAGATCATCGAGGAGCGCACCGGCGCCGAGCCGATCGCAACGTTGAAGCGAGCGATCGACAACGTGAAGCCGCCGCTCGAAGTGCGCAGCCGGCGTGTCGGCGGTGCCACCTATCAGGTGCCGGTCGAGGTTCGTCCCCGACGCGCCACCACCCTCTCCATCCGTTGGATCGTCAATTTCTCCCGCGCCCGTCGGGAAAAGACGATGGCGCAGCGCCTCGCTGCCGAGCTGCTCGATGCGTCGAACGGCGTCGGTGCATCGGTGAAGCGGCGCGACGACCTCCAGAAGATGGCGGAGTCGAACAAGGCCTTCGCCCACTATCGTTGGTGACCGCCTCAACTCTTGACGAGTTCTTGCCGATCAGTGACGTGACCGGGCTCTCCCGCCCGGTCACCTCCATGTACGCCCCCCACATGTCCGCCAAGTGAACGAACGGTGACGTCGATGGCCACCTACAAGCGTGACTTCCCCCTGCAGCGCACCCGAAACATCGGGATCATGGCCCACATCGACGCGGGCAAGACCACGACGACCGAGCGCATCCTCTATTACACCGGCAAGACCTACAAGATCGGCGAGGTCCACGAGGGCGCTGCGGTCATGGACCACATGGTCCAGGAGCAAGAGCGCGGCATCACGATCACATCGGCTGCGACGACGTGCGTGTGGCGGGATCACCGGATCAACATCATCGACACCCCTGGACACGTCGACTTCACGATCGAGGTCGAACGTTCCCTCCGGGTGCTCGACGGCGCCGTCGCCGTGTTCGACTCGGTCGCTGGCGTCGAGCCGCAGACAGAGACGGTCTGGCGCCAGGCCAACAAGTACCGAGTCCCTCGTATGTGCTTCATCAACAAGATGGACCGCATCGGCGCCGACTTCTACCGAACCGTCAAGATGATCGAGGACCGCCTCGAATCCGTTCCGGCGGTGCTCCAGATCCCCATCGGCGCCGAGTCGCATTACAAGGGCCTGATCGATCTGATCGAGATGAAGGCGCTCGTGTGGGACGAGACCTCGGACAAGGGTGAGCGCTACGACGTCGTGCCGATCCCAGCCGCCATGGAGGGGCAGGCCGAGGAGTGGCGGGCGAAGTTGCTCGACGTCGTCGCAAGCGAGGACGACGAGTTGATGGAGCGTTATCTCAACGACGAAGAGATCACGCCCGAGGAACTCCGGCGCGGGATCCGCTCCGGCACGCTGGCGTTCTCGTTCGTGCCGGTGCTGTGCGGTTCGGCGTTCAAGAACAAGGGTGTTCAGCCGATGCTCGACGCCGTCGTCGACTTCCTGCCGTCACCGCTCGACATCCCTCCGGCGTCGGGCACCGATCTGAAGGGCCTCGAGACCATCGAGCGGCCGGCCGACGAAAAGGCGCCGTTCGCAGCGTTGGCGTTCAAGATCGTTGCGGACCCGTTCGGGAAGCTGACCTACTTCCGGGTGTACTCCGGGGTCATCGAGAAGGGCAACGAGCTCTACAACTCGACGAAGGACCGCAAGGAGCGCCTCGGGCGCATCTTGTTGATGCACGCCAACCAGCGCGAAGACATCGAGTACGCCATGGCCGGCGACATCGTCGCTGGACTCGGCTTCAAGCAGACGACCACGGGCGACACGCTGTGCGATCGGGCAAACCCGGTCGTCCTGGAGCGGATCGACATTCCCGAGCCGGTCATCCACGTGGCAATCGAGCCGAAGACCAAGAACGACCAGGACAAGCTCGGCAAAGCGCTCTACTCGCTGTCCGAGGAAGACCCGACCTTCCGGGTACGCACTGACGAAGAGACCGGGCAGACCATCATCTCGGGCATGGGCGAGTTGCACCTCGAGGTGCTCGTCGACCGGATGCTGCGGGAGTTCAACGTCGACGCCACCGTCGGCAAGCCACAGGTCGCCTACCGAGAGACGATCACCCAGGCCGTCCACACGGTCGAGTATCGGCACATAAAGCAGACCGGCGGCTCGGGGCAATTCGCCGTGGTCAAGATCGACCTCGAACCGACCGGCCCCGGTGGCGGTTACACCTTCGTCGACAAGATCACCGGTGGTCGCGTCCCGCGCGAGTACATCCCGGCCGTCGATCAGGGGGTGCAGGCCGCTCTCGAGTCCGGCGTGTTGGCCGGCTATCCGACCGTGGACGTCCGCGTCTCGCTGGTGGACGGCCAGTACCACGACGTCGACTCCTCCGAAATGGCTTTCAAGGTCGCTGGGTCGATGGCCTTCAAGAAGGCCGCCGAGATGGCTCGCCCCGTCCTGCTCGAGCCGATCATGGGCGTCGAGGTCGTCACCCCGGAGGAGTACATGGGCGACGTGATGGGTGACCTGTCCTCCCGCCGTGGTCGTATCGAGGGGATGGAAGCCCGAGGCAACAGCCAGGTCGTTCGGGCGCAGGTCCCCCTGTCGCAGATGTTCGGTTACAGTACCGACCTCCGTGGGCGCACCCAGGGGCGCGCCACCTACACGATGCAGTTCGACAGCTACCAGCAGGTTCCCGAAGCGATCGCACAAGAGATCGTGAAGCGGGTTCGGGGCGAGTAGCCCCCGCCGCTGCCCTCAGCCCTTTTCCAACCCACACCACCACGACACTCACCGAGAGGTCATGCCATGAGCAAGGCGAAGTTCGAGCGTACGAAGCCCCATGTGAACATCGGGACGATGGGGCATATCGATCATGGGAAGACGACGTTGACGGCGGCGATTTCGAAGACGTTGGCGGAGAAGGGGTTGGCGAAG
>JBJTVH010000061.1:0-64823 GCA_046081125.1 Acidimicrobiales bacterium | reverse complement strand
CGCCGGCTCCAAGAACGCGCCCAGCCGATCGGCAGGGGCCATCGTCAGGTCGAGGTCCAACGCCTCGAGGTCGTACGCCAACGACGTGGTCTCCCGCACGGCGAGCACGGCGACGGACCTGGCCGAACCGTCGTTGGGTCGCCCGGACTGGAGCATCGCGACCACGCCGATACGGGTGGCCAAGTGCTCGACGTCGTCCGTCGGCTCGGAACCCCCGATCTCGTCGGCGCCGAACACACCGCTGCACACGGAGCACACGAGCACCTCGGCGACCACGGTCTCCTTGCCCACGGTGAGCCCCAGGAAGGTTGGCCGACGGGCCACCTTCTGGCGTTCCATGGGCCGCTCGACCCGGCAGGTCGGGCACACTGCGGTGGCCTCGGCGACCGTTTGGCGGCGGGTGCGCAATGTCGACGACTTCACGTCGCAGCTATCGGCACGCGGAGGCCGAAAATCAATGCGGCTCGTCGATCTTCAGCATTTCCGCACCTGCGAGCCAGCCGAGCGGTCAGGTCGGGTTCGTCACCGCACCGGTCTCGGCTCCCGAGACGAGCCGGGCGTACTTGCCCAGGACCCCAGTCGGGTAGCGGTTGGCCAACGGGGTCCACCCCACCCGGCGGCGATCCAATTCGGCCTCGTCGACGAGCAGGTCGAGCGCCTTGGCCGGCACGTCGATGCGAATGCGATCGCCGTCGCGCACGAACGCGATCGGGCCGCCGTCGACCGCCTCGGGAGCGACGTGCCCGATGCAGAACCCCCAGGTGCCACCCGAGAACCGGCCGTCGGTGATCAGCGCACAGTCGGCACCCCGACCCGCCCCCTTCAGCGCGCCGGTGATCGCCAGCATCTCGCGCATCCCCGGCCCACCCTTGGGCCCTTCGTAGCGGATCACCAGGACGGTGCCGGGCTGGATCTCCCCCGCCAGGATCGCGGCCATCGCGCCGTCCTCGCCGTCGAAGACTCGGGCCGTTCCGTCGAAGCGGAGTTGGTCGGTGGTGAGTCCGGCCACCTTGACGACGGAGCCTCGGGGAGCGAGCGAGCCGCGAAGCACCACGATCCCGCCCTCGTCGTGGATCGGCGAGCTGAGCGGGCGCACCACCACACCGTCGGGTGCCGGCGGGTCGATGGCCGCCAGGTTCTCCGCCATCGTTCGCCCGGTCACCGTCATGCAGTCCCCGTGGAGCAGACCGGCGTCGAGCAGGTGCTTGAGCACCACCGGGACGCCGCCGATGCGGTCCAGATCGGTCATGTGGAACTTCCCGCCCGGCTTCATGTCGGCGATGTGCGGCACCCGTGCGGCGATCCGGTTGAAGTCCTCGAGTTCGAGTCGCACGCCAGCCTCGTTCGCGATGGCAAGCAGGTGGAGCACGGCATTGGTCGATCCGCCGAGCGCGTTGACGACGGCGATCGCGTTCTCGAACGCCTCCCGCGTGAGGATGTCGCGGGGGGTGATGCCGAGCCGCAACAGGTTCACGACGGCCTCACCGGCACGGAACGCGTCGTCCTCGCGGCGCCGGTCGACGGCAGGGGGCGACGCCGATCCCGGCAGCGACAAACCGATCGCCTCACCGATGGACGCCATCGTGTTGGCCGTGAACATGCCGCCGCAGGCACCCTCGCCCGGGCACGCCTTCGCCTCGATCTGGTGCAGTTCCTCCGGAGTGATCTTCCCGGCTGCGCACGCCCCGACGGCTTCGAACACGCTGGTGATGTCGAGCGCGACGCCGTTGTGGTTCCCCGGGAGGATCGAGCCGTTGTAGATCACGACCGCCGGCAGGTCGAGGCGGGCCGCCGCCATCATCATCGCCGGGATCGACTTGTCGCACCCCGACGACAGCACCATGCCGTCGAGGCGCTCGGCATGGATGACCGCCTCCACGGAATCGCAGATGATCTCCCGCGACACCAGCGAGGCGCGCATGCCCTCGTGCCCCATCGAGATCCCGTCCGAGACGGTGATCGTGCCGAACTGCAGCCCAATCCCGCCGGCTGCCCGGACGCCTTCCTTGGCGCGCTCACAAAGCTTCGCCAGGGTCATGTTGCAGGGCGTGATCTCGTTCCACGACGACGCGATGCCGATCTGCGGCTTGTCCCAGTCGGCGTCGGTGAGCCCGACGGCGCGCAGCATGGCGCGCGACGGGGCCTTCTGCATGCCGTCGGTGACGTCTCCGGAGCGGATCTTCAGCTGGGCCATACCGCGACGCTAGCGGCGCGCCGCCGAGGGATCGAAGGCAACCGGGGCCGGCGGCCGCTCACCCTTGCTTCTGGCGCGCCTGGAGCGCCTCGAGGAACCGAGTGGTGGCGTCATCGCGCGCCACGAACGCGAAGGAGATCTCCCGCCCACCATCGACGGTCAACCGACCGGGGAGATCGAGCGGCTTGAGCAGCACCGCAAAGCCGTCTTCCTCCATCTGCACCAGGAGCGCTGTGAGCTCTCCCGGGTTCAGGTAGGGATGGCGACGCTCGAAGCGCAGCAGTATGGCCCCGCTGGTCCGGGCGAGCACCGTGGCAGGGATCGTCTCTAGGCGCTTCGTCGATCGGTAGGTGATCGTGACCGCGAGCGGGATGATCTCGTTCCCCGCCGAGGTGTTGGCCGGCGGCATCAGCCGTTCCCCTGCGCGGCGAGCGCGATCTCGACCCGACGGAGATACAGCGCGAGGCGCTTTCGGTCGGCGGGCGTCAACTGCGTGAACTGGACCCGGGTCCGTTCACCCGAATGGCCGACGACGGCGCCGACGGCCAGCAACGGCCCGTCGGGCAAATTCATCGACACCGCGACCGGCGCGCCGATCTCGACGCCGCCAACCACGTGGGCCGCCAAGCCGGTGTTCGAGATGTCGAGCGAATCGCCGGCGGCGAGCACGACGCGACCGTCGCGCAACGAGGCGATCTCCAGACGCAGTTCGAGGTCGAGCCGGAACGCGCCGCGGCGGTGCAACACGTGCAGGTAGCCGGGGTCGACCACCCGCAGTTCGGTCAGCTCTGGGTCGTAGGACTGCACCGCCGTCTGCGCTTGAAGCCGACCGAACACGTCGATCACGGAGACGAGCAGCGGCTCGTCCTCGCGCAAGGAGTCGGCAAAGGTGCGGGCACGCACACCGTCGGGTAACAGCACCAACGTCCCGTTGGCGTTCCCGTTGACCCAGAACGGGAACGAGCCCATCGGATTCCCGATGGCCACCACCGACACCAGGCTGCCCCGGAGCTCACGCACCTCGCGAAGCTCCTGCGCGGCCAAGCCCGGGTTCGTCATGACACGCTCCCCCAGGTGCTCAGCGCGGCACCGAATTGTTGACCGCCAATGCCGCCGCAGTCGCTTCGTCGAGCGGCCGGCCCAACAAGAACCCCTGGACGAGGTCGCACCCGAGGTCGGTCAGCGCAGCCATCTGCGCTTCTTCCTCGACGCCTTCGGCGACGATGTCGTAGCCGAGCGCATGACCCAGGGCGATGATCGCCTGGGTGATGGTGCGCCCGTGGGCGTCGTCGACGAGGGTGCGCGTGAACTCGCGGTCGATCTTGAGCGCATCGAGGGGGAAGCGCCGCAGGTAGGCCAGCGAGGAGTACCCGGTGCCGAAGTCATCGATCGACAGCCGGGCGCCGAGGTCGCGCAGCGCTTCGAGGCGCACGAGGGCCCGATCGGGGTCGGCGATGAGGACGGACTCCGTCATCTCCAGCGTCAGCAGGCCGCGCTCGAGGTGATGCTCGTGCAGGCAGCGGGCGACGAGTCCGGTGAGCCCCGGGGTGGCGAGCTGCCGGCCCGACACGTTCACCGAGATCCGAACGGGTGCGCCGGCCCGACGACGGTTCCACCCGGCGACCGTCGACACGGCTCGGTCCAGTACCCAGGCCCCGAGCGGGACGATCAGCCCGGTGTCCTCGGCGATCGGCACGAACTCCGCCGGGGAGATCGGCGGCCCGTCCGGCGGCGTCCAGCGAAGCAGCGCCTCGAACCCCGACAGGGACCGGTCTTCCAGGCGGAAGATCGGCTGGTAGGCGAGGGTCAGCTCGTTGCGATCGAGCGCATGGCGCAGCTTGCTCTCGAGCCGGACCCGGTTGGTGAGGCGATCCCGAAGAACGCGGTCGTAGGGGCGGTGCTGGTCGCCACCGGACTCCTTGGCCCGCTGCATGGCCAGCTCGGCGTCCCGCACGAGGGCGACGGCGGCATCCGACGCATCCTTCGTCCAGGCCGACCCCACGCTCGCCGCAAGATGGATCTCGTCGGGCCCGAGGGCGAACGGTCGGCGAATCGCCGCCACGGCCCGGTTCCCGATCCGTTCGATCTCCTCCGGTCCGCTCACCGACGGCAGCAGCACGGCGAACTCGTCGGCGCGCACCCGGGCGACCACGTCCCCGGCACGCACCACACCCCGGAGTCGCTCGGCGATCTCGCCGAGCAGGCGATCCCCTACGGCGAGACCCAGGCTGTCGTTCAGCAGCCGGAACCGGTCGACGTCGAGGTAGAGCGCGCCGGCTGATTCACCCGGACGCAGCGAAGCGATCGCCACAGCGGTCGCGTCCAGCAGCCCGGCCCGGTCGATCAGCCCGGTCACCTCGTCACGCTGCGTCGCCGGGGCGGCCCCCACGGCCGAGAGGCGGTCGTCTACTCGCCGGAGGAAGGCGCGCCAGCCGCCCAGGTCGGGAACGGCCCCCGTCCGGAGCCCGAGTGCGCCCAGCTGCTCGACGAGCCATGGCTCCTCGACGAGCGAGCTGCCACGCTCGTCTCGACGGCGGATGTCGGCACTCCGATTGTCGTCGTCCATCAAGTCGCCCCGGGTCGGATCGGTTCCCCAACGATCGGTCGGTGGCGGGACAGGTTGAGGGGAACAGCTACCGGTTCGGCCGCCGGCGTCCCGATCGGCCGGTGCGCCCCCACCCGACACCGGCGAGGAGCGAGATCGCCAGGGCGAGCGCCGCCCCGTCGGGTACCCCGGCGACGAGCGACCGGGGTAGGACCCGCACGACCCGTTCGACCGGCCCCGCGGCGGGCGCCGCCACCGGTGCTGCGCGGGCGCTGCGATCCGGTGACCCAGCCTCGATGGTCGACTCGAGATACCGACTCGACACCACGGTGAACGCGGTACCGCTGCGCAGCGGAAGGGGGTCGATCACGACAGCGTCCACCCGGAAGCGCACCGGTCCGGGCACTCCGGGCGACACCCGGCAGGTGAAGGATCGTTGATCCGCCGTCACTTCGCACAGGACGTCGTCGGCGTGGTCGTGCACGACGCGTTCGACGGCGACCCCGGCGGCGAGTTCCTGGCGGACCACGACGGCCGCCGACGGCGGTTCGTCAGGTGCCGGCCCGGGAAGATCGAACGTGGCGCTCATGCGGGACCGGGCATCGACGGCGGGGGGTGGGGACCGCCGCCCGCCGGGAACATTCATCGGGAAGCTCGCCGGCACGCCCTCGGGGATCTCGATCGAGGTCGCCCGGACCGACACCTGGGCCGGTTGCGCGTCGGTGGCATCGGCAACCTCGACACGCAAGGCCGCCGAGGCGCCCGGAGCGAGACGCGCGACGGTGCACTCGAACGACCCGGGCCCGACGAGCGCGCACGACAGCCCGCCGGCGCGCAGGGCCGCCCCCACGGGTGCCTGCACCACGACCCGCACGGCGCGCGCAACCGACGGCCCGGTGTTGGCCACCCGCAGCTCGAGGCTGCCGGGGACCGACGGAGTCGGACCCACCACGGCAAGGATGGGACGGGCACGAACGTCGCTGCCGAGAGCAGCCCGGCGGCTCGACGCAGCAGGCGGACCCGTCGGCGGTGTGTCCGACTCGACGACGGCGACGACGACGAGTCCGGCCCCGGGTTCGGTGTCCGCCGCAAGGCTTCCCTCGACCGAGAGTTCGAGGTCGGCGCCCGGCGAGAGGTCGCCGAGCGGGCATCGCACCTGCGTCGAGGTGACGCGCTCCTCGCAGACCTGACCCGCAGCGCGCACCGACATCGGCCCGACCCTGCCACCGTCGGCAGCGACGGAGACGTTGAGCGTCGCACGTCCCAGGACCGACGGTCCGCTGGCGATCACCTTGCCCGTCGCAGTGAACGACGACCCGGCGATCACGTCGCCGGCGAAACGCAGCCCGGGCAGCTGGACATCGGCCCGGGTGGTGCTCTCCAGGACGACGTCGGCGGACGACGCATCGAGTTCCACGCCCGGTCCGGCCGCCAGGTCCGGGGCCAGTCGTACGACGGTGCCCGACGGCAGGCTCGGTGGCGGTTCGATCTCGACGTCGATCTCGATCCGCTCCCGTGCGGCGACGCGCCCGACGCACCGGAGTTCGCCGATCGCCATGGCGCACACCAGCGAGCTGTTCCTCGACGAGCCCGAGATCGGCACGGCGTCGGGGACCGGGATCCGGACGGTCACGCCGGCGAGATCCGACGGGCCGTCGGGGTTGACAACGGCGAACCCGATGCTGGCCCGTCGGCCCGCCACGAGCAGTCCGTCGTCGAGGCCGGTCAGGTCCCTCCGCTCGATCACCAGTGCGCCCCGGATGTCCACGGCGCCCCGCCAGGCAGCGACGTTGTCGCCCAGATCGAGCTCGCCGGTGGCCGTGGTGACGGTCGTCTCGATCGACGCAGCGACAGCCCAGGGAGCGATACGCCCGCCGACCACCAGATCGCGACGCCCGAGTACGGCGCCGAGGTCGCAACGCACCGCCCGCTCGACCAACCCGCAGCCCGGCGGCGGGACAAGGTCGACGCCGGCGGACGGCACGATCGTGAGGACGACCGAGGTGGCCGGCGAAGGGCCCGGGTTCACGACGGCGATCGGCCAGCTCGCCGGAAGGCCCGCGACAACCTCCGCCGGATCGGCGGGGACGGCGACGGCAAGCGCGCTGCGGGCCAGCAACGGCGCCGTCACGGCGATCGGCGACGCAACGCGCCGCGGCCCGATCACCGGTCGCACCGAGGCCGAGACGCGCAGCGCTCCGTTCGGGTCGACGTCGGGCCGGACCCGGCCGCCCAGCCGGATCGTGCGACTGCCGGCGGGGGCGATGGGATCGACCGTGCACAGCCACGCCGCGCCGGTCGCCCCGCAGACGGCGCCGGGGACGTCGCCGACCGTGACCGCGTCGAGTGCGCCCGGGAGCTGCAGCACGACCTCGGCCTGCTCGGTCGGCGCCTGATCCGGGTTGGTCAGGACGAGTTCCACGTGCCACGGCGCGCCCACGACGGCCTCGCCCGAGGTGAGCAACGTGAGCACCGGCGACATCGGCGGGATCGGTGGCGACTCCGACACGACGACCGCCACCTCGACCGGCTCGAACTGCCCGGCGGCGCTGCGGACCCGGCCGACAAACGTCAGGGAGCGAGGCGCAGACCCGGGGCCGGATGCCTCGCCGAAGCGAACGGCCAACGGGAACGACCGGGAGTCCCCAGCGGCGAGCCGATCGGCGACCGGGCACACGAGCGAACCCGATCCGGCGACGCAAGGTTCGGGGCCGGTCACCACGAGCTCGGCTGGGACCTCGACCTCGAGCGAGAGCGGGTCGAGGTCGCCGGGCCCGTCCGTGCCGAGATCGAACACGACTGCGCCGGATTCGCCGGGCGCGAGCACGAGCGGCTTGCTCGGGCTGCGCAGCCACGGCACCGGCGACGCCACCAGCGCGAGCACGGCGGGCGCCACGGACTCGGTCCGGTCGGCGGCGCCGTCGAACCAGGACAGCGACGGGGCGAAGGTGATCGACGGCTCGGGCGGCGTACTGGCGACGCGCAGGCCCACGGCCACCTCGGCGCGCTCGCCGACGGCAACCGGGCCGAACCTGCACGACAGGCTGTCGCCCGTCGTCGAGCAGCGCTCGGGCACGTCGACGACGGTGACGTGGTCGGGCAGGGGCACGGTGACGACGGCTTCGTCGAGTGGCACCGATCCGACGTTGTCGACGGTTGCGACGAGCTCGACGCGCGCACCGATCCGGGCGGGGCCGGCCAATGCCACCGAGGCGGCGGCGAGCGCCGGCGGGGCCTGCAGCCGGCTGGTCACCCGCACGGCAGCGGGCCGAGCCGGTGCCGGCACGGCCGTCGCCCGCACGGCGAACTCGACCGTCGAACCGACGGGACCGTCGGGCATCCGGATCCCGAAGGCAAGCCCCCCGGTGGCCCCGGCAGCAAGCGCGCCGAGTCCGCACCGCAGGCCGCCAGGGATCGTCTGGCACGAGGTCGGGATCTCCTCGACCTCACCTGGCGGGGCGACGTCGATCTCGACCGCCTCGAACGGCCCGGGACCGCCGTTGCGTGCCGTGACCGTGTATCGCTCGATCGCCCCGGCCACGACGGCGTCGGGCGCGTCCGCCTCGAGCACCAGTTTCGAGGCCGGGACCAGCGGCGCCGACGATGCCGAGACCGAGACCGGCCGGCCGACGGGTGCGTCGACCCAAGCGTCCGCCTTCATCGTGACCGTCCCCGGCGCGAGGATCGCCACCGTCGTGTCCCACTCGACCTCGATCCGACTCCCGCCGACGCTCGACAACTCGAGTCTGCTCGCCGACACCGACTGCTTCAGCGTGGCGCCCGCTCCGGTGACGACCGGCGCCGCGGCGGGGGCGAGTTCGTCGGGCAACCGGAGCGACAGGGCTTGGACCGTGGCCGACACGCCGGCAGCCGGGCGGACCCGCACGCGGACCCGGACCGGATCACCGATGGCGACCGTGGGCGAGGTCACCAGGTCGACTGCGGCGATCAGGCAGGCCGCGTCGACGACGCCACAGCGGCCCGTACCCTTCGGCGGGACCGTGTCCGGTGGCACCGCCTCCTGTGCTGCGGCCGGGCGAGGCGAGCCGACGGCGATGACGACGAGCATGGCGGCGACCAGCGACCTTGCGACCACGCGCTCAGCGGGCATCACGTCCCTCCCTCCTCGCCCACGCCCACCCGCCAGGACCAGTCTGACGACTCGATGGGGCCGATCCGCAGCGGATCCAGAGGAAAGTTAGACGATCTGCACCCGCTCCACCACTCAGTGTGGCGGTGCGAGCGCCCGAATCGACGCGGCGTGATCGAGCGGCGCCAAGGGCATGATGGCGAGGGACGTGGTCGTGACGCCGTTGGCGACGTACCGGCCGATCTGGGCTCGGCACGCCTCGGGCGAGCCGTGCACGATCAGCTCGTCGACCAGCGAGTCCGGGATCGCGGCGAGCGCTCCCTTCCGGTCGCCCGCCTTCCAGGCGTCCCACATCGGGCGCAGCACCTCACCCCGGCCGAGCCACTCGTGGAACGCGGCGTACACCGGCACGTTGAGGTAGGCCGCGATGGCCCGCTTCCCGGCGGCCCGGACGGTGTCGGCGTCCTCCGAGGGGCACACGAACACCCGGCAGACGATCTCCTTATCCGGCCCCTCGGCGTTCACGACGGCGGCCACCTTGCGCACGTCATCGGCCGAGAGCCAGTTGATGATGGCGCCGTCGGCCTCTCGGCCGGCCAGGCGCAGCATGCCTTCACGCAGGGCCGCGACGAGGATCGACGGCGCCACCTCCGGACGGACGCCGAGCCGGAAGCCGTTGACCTCGAAGGTGTCGAACCGGCGGCTCACCTTCTCCCCGGCGAGGGCCTCTTTCAGGAACCGCACCACGTCGCGCACCTTCCGGTAGGGCTCGACGAAGGGCACACCGTTCCACTGCTCGACGATGACGTTCGACGACGACCCGATCCCGATGGCGAACCGGCCCGGCGCCGCGTCGGCCATCGAGGCCACCGATTGCGCCAGGCACGCCGGCGCCCGGGTGAACGCCGGCACGATGGCGGTGCCTAGCCGCAACCGAGGCTCCCAGGCGGCAGCGAGCGCAAGGGGCGTGAACGCATCGGCGCCGTCGGACTCGGCCGACCAGATGTCGGTGTAGCCGAGGTCGGCGAGCTCGGCGAGGCGGTCACGGTGGGTGTGGAGGTGACCGGGGAGCGGGACGGTCATCCCGGGGCGGTACGGCTGGGCCATACCCGGAACGTAGTCAGCGCCGAGGCCTTCGTTGCAGGCCCGGCGGGCACGCCGGCTATCGCCTCCCGGTGGGAAGGTGCTGCCGGGTGGTGAGCACCGGCGCGAACAGGTCGCCGACCGAGGCGATGCGTGCGAGCACGTCGGCGGCCTCAAAGCGCAACTCGATACGCCGCTCGGCAGCGTCGGCGACCTCGTCCCACCGCACAGGGGTCGACACGGTGGGGCGCTGCCGGGCGCGCAGCGAGTAGACGCCGATGGTCGTCTTGTGCCGAGCGTTCTGGCTCCAGTCGACCATCACCTTGCCCACGCGCCGATCCCGAGCCATGTCGACGAGGACCCGCCCCGGCAGCCGCCGCTCGAGCACCTGTCCGAGGGCGAGGGCGAACGTCGCCGCCTCGTCGTGGGTGACCGGTGTGAGCAGCGGGACGTAGAGCTGTAGGCCCTTGGACCCCGACGTCTTCGGCCACGCCTCGAGCCCGGCCGCCGCGAGCACCTCCCGCGCGGCCAACGCGACCTCGGCGCATTCGGCCATCCCCGCCGGCGGCCCCGGATCGAGGTCGATCACGACCGCAGTGGGCGTGTCGAGATCGGTCGCGAGCGCCATCGGCACGTGCAGCTCCAGGGCGGCGAGGTTCGCCGCCCACACCAACGCCGCCGGTTCCTCGAACCGGCAGTACTCGACCGCTCCGCCCCGATCGCCCGGCCCGGGCGAGGTCGGCACCCAGGCCGGCCGGTGACGCGGGCAGCGCTTCTCGAAGAATCCCTCGGACGTCACGCCGTCGGGGAACCGCTTCATCGTGATGCAGCGGCCGGCCAGGTGCGCCAGCACGACCGGGGCCGAGCGCACGGCGAAGTCGACCACCTCGGCCTTGGTGAACCCGGCCTCCGGGTAGAGCACCTTGTCGAGGTTGGACAGCACGACCTCCCGGCCGTCGACGCGGACGGTCGTTCGGCCGGTCACGCCGATGCCCGGGCCGGCGCGTCGGGCTCGTGGCTCGTGGGGTGCCGAGTGCGCGCAGCGCGCGCCGCTGCGACGCTCGCCTCCAGCGCCGCCATCAAGTCGACCACCTGCGAGGCCGCAACCGCGGCCGGCACGGCCTCGAGCACCTCCCCGGCCGCCTTTCGGGCGATCAGGTCGAGCACTTGCTCCCGGTACGCGTCGTGGTGCGTCTCGGGCTCGAAGCGACCGGCCAGGGATTCAACGAGCTGGCCGGCGAGGGCGAGTTCACGCTCGGGCAGCTCGGCGGTACCGAGACCGGCCAGCTCGGGGATCGATGCGGGGTCGACGATCTCGTCGGCGTACACCATCGTCGACAGCACGAGATGACCGTCCACGGGTCGGAGTGCGACGACGTACTGCTTGTTGCGCAACACGAACGTGCCGATGCCGATCTTGCCGGCGCTCGCCATCGCCGCCACGAGCAACGCATAGGGCTTGGGCAGCGCGTCGGGCGCCAGGTAGTAGGACGCGTCGAACAGGATCGGGTCGATCTCGTCGAGGTCGACGAAGGCCTCGAGCTCGATCGAGCGCGTCTTGATCGGCAGGAACGGCTCGAGCTCGTCGGGGTTCACCACGACGTAGCGGTCGCGCGACACCTCGAAACCCTTCACGATGTGCTCCTCGGGCACCTCGGCGCCGTCGAGCGCCGACACCTTGCGGTACCGGATGCGGGCCATCGTCCGGTCGTCGAGCTGATTGAACGACACCGACTTGCGGCTCACGGCGTTGAACAGCTTCACCGGGACGTTGACCAGGCCAAAGGTGATCGTGCCGGTCCACAACGGTCGGGGCATCGGCACAGCTTGCCTCGTCGGCCCTGGGGTCGACGGTCGGTCGTGCGGATCGCGGCGACCGACCCGCTCAGCCCGACAGCACGGCCCGGGCGACGAGGTCGGTGCCGAACGCCGTCAGGATGGCCAGATACAGCAGCCCCGTCGCCGCCATCACGGCCGAGTAGGACCGCTCCCGCAGCGCCGCCACCGTCACCCCGTACAGCGCGATCGTGGTCACGGCGCAGGCGCCCCAGAACCACCCGAGCTGGCCCGACCAGCCGTCGTCGACCACGCCGGTCCACACGCTCACCATGCCGGTCGGGACGAGCAGCAGCACCACCTCGGCGGGCCAGGTGGCGGCCGACCAGCGGACCAGCTCGCGCAGGTGACGGCGCGGCAGGCCCGGCTGCACCAGGTACCAGTGGCCGAGGAGCATGGCGTCGGTGACCGCCCCCAAGAACGCGGCGCCGGCCAGGGTGCGGGCGACCGACAGCACGGCGTCGCCGGTCGAACCGTCCGCAGCCGCCCAGCCGGCGGCGACGAGCCCGATCGTGCCGGCCACAGGAGCGATCAGGTCGAGCCGTGGCTCGAACTCCGGGCCGGCCGACCCGTAACGACCGGCCTCCCGTTCGATGCCGGTCATCGCCGCCACCCGGGCCGAGCGCCGGTCGAGCTCGGCGCGTTGGCCCTGCACCCCGGCCCGGCGCCGCACGATCGACGCACCCAGCGCCACTGCGGTCGCCGCGACCACCGCCACCGAGCCGAGCTCCCGGCCGGTCACCGGGTCGAGCCGCAGCCCGGCGGCGAGCGCGCCGAGCGCCAACAGCAACGCCGGACCGCGCACCGTCCAGCCGTAGCCGAGGCTCACCTCGCGGTGGCGGGTGGTGACCCACAGGAACCCCAGCGCACCGGTCGCCCACTGCAAAAGCACCGTGGCGGCGTCGAGACGGATCACGACACCCGACGGTAGACGGCCCGGCCGTACAGTGCCGGGTGATGCGTCGAGCCGCCCGAACGCTGGCGTCCGCCGTCCTGGTGCTCGCCACTGCGGCCGGGTGCGGCGACGACGACCGCCCCGGTACCCCGTCCACGACGCTCGCCCCCTTCGACACCGGCGCCGGGGCTACGACGGGCGACCCGGCGGCCGACGCCGTGCTCACCCTGCTCGACGCCGCGCCGCAGCGGCGCTTCACCGCCCGCTACACCGTGTTCCGGCCGCTCGGCGCGCTCACCTCGGGCGCCCTGGTGATCCACGACCTCGACGCGGCGATCGTCGAGGTCGCCGACGTCCGCTTCGTCCTCGGTGCTGCCGCCCGCACCTGCGTGGCGGGCCGCTGCGAGGACGGGGTCAACGACGCCCGGATCTCGGATCGGTTGCCGATGGGGGCGTCGTTCTTCGCCGACCGCCCGGCCCGGGCGCTACGGGTGTCGGTGGCCCGCCGGGCCGGGCCGGTGGTGGCCTCGAACGTCACGGTCGCCGGGCGACCGGCGACATGCGCGACGGTCCCGGTGCTCGGCGGCACCGAGCGGTACTGCGCCTCCGACCTCGGCGCCGTCGCCGTCGTGGAGCGAGCCGACGTCCGCATCACCGCCGAGGAACTCCTCGACCGCGTCGATCGGGCCCGACTCGCCCCCTGATCGGCGTTCAGCTCGACGGCGCCGCTGCCCGGGGGCGCATCGTGGGCGCTGCGTCGGCGTCGCGTAGGAACAGAGCGGCCATGACCTTCTTCTGGTCGATCCGGTGCCGCCGCCCGGCGGGCGCCACCGCGGGAGCCGGTCGGTCCATCAGTCCACCTCCGATTGGTCGCGCAGCCCGACGAGCCCGTCGAGCGAGGACGCATTGCGGGTGCGCCGGTAGGCCGCCAACTCTTCGTCGTCCCGGTTGGCCGCCCAGTCCGCGAGCCGCTCGCGCTCGCCTTGGTAGGCCAGGAGCGGGACGCTGTAGCCGCACGAGTCCCGCGCGCTGCTGAGCGCGACATCGATCACGGCGCGCGCCCCCCGATGCTCCCCGAAGCGGGCCAGCAACGACGGCCAGGCGTCATCGCCGGGCTCGACGACCTTCGCCCGGCCGTAGAGCCGGACCAGGCGCGGTGGACCCTCGAACGCGCAGAACAGCAACGTGATCCGGCCGTTCTCGCGCACGTGCGCCACGGTCTCGATCCCCGACCCCGTGAGATCGAGATAGGCCACCCGGCGGGGATCGAGCATCCGGAACGTGTCGTACCCCTTCGGCGAGAGGTTCACGTGACCGTCTTTCGCCAGCGGTGCGGTCGCCACGAAGAACAGGTGCTGGACGGCAAGCCAGTCGACGATCTCCGGGCTGAGTTCGTAGTATTTGCGTCCCATCCCCCGCAGCATGCCCCCCACGCCCTGCGTCGACCCAACGCATCGGACGGTCCCCGTGCCCAGCCCGCTGCCGGATCGGCGGGTGCCGCCCCCTACGCTGACGACCATGAGCCAGGTGTTGGGGGATGCCGTCCGTCTGTTCTCGCTCGACCCGGAGGCGCTGCGCTGCCCGTATCCGGTGTTCGACGCGCTTCGCACCCAGGAGCCCGTCGCCTGGGTTCCCGAGATCGAGTGCTACGTGGTCACTCGCTACGAGGACATCTGCACGATCGCCCGGCACCCGGAGACCTTCTCGTCTCTGATGCCCACCGGCCCGGTGCTGGCCCGCCAGCAGCAAGAGACGCTGATGGCGCTCCTCGGCGACGACCCGGAACTCGCGAAGCGCCTCACCGGCCTGCGTGGCGGCGCCCGAGTGCTCCTCAACGCCGACCCGCCCGACCACGCCCGTCAGCGCAAGCTGGTCAACCGGGCCTTCACGCCGCCCAAGGTCAAGGCGCTCGAGCCGCGCATCCGCGAGGTGGCCAACGCCCTCGTCGACGCCTTCGTCGACCGAGGCGAGGTCGAGCTGGTGCACGAGTTCGGGGTGCTCCTGCCGCTCACGATCATCGCCGAATGCCTCGGCGTCGCCGACGACGACCTGCCGAAGTTCAAGCACTGGTCGGACGACTTCGTCGCCGCCATCGGCAACCACAACATGAGCAAGGACCAGTTCCGCTCGCTGCTCATGTCGCAGATGGCATTCTTCGAGTACATGCAGGGCAAGGTCGACGAGCGTCGGGCCGAGCCGAAGGCCGATCTGATCACCGACGTCGTCGAAGCCCGCCTGGACGGCGAGCCCCTGCGCGACGACGAGATGCTGGCGATGTTCAGCCAGTTCATGGTCGCGGGCAACGAGACGACCACCAAGCTGATCGCGTCCTCGGTGCGGATCCTGTGCGAGCAGCCCGAGCTGATGGAACGGCTGCGCACCGACCCCTCCCTCATCCCGGGGTACGTCGAGGAGGCCCTCCGGCTCGAGGCCCCGGTGCAGGGGCTGTACCGGATGGCAACGACCGACACCGAGGTCGGCGGCGTCCCGATCAAAGCCGGGTCGCACCTCATGGTCGTCTACGCCGCCGGCAACCGGGACGACAAGACGTTCGCGTCGCCGGAGTCCGCCGACCCGACCCGGACCAACGCCATGAAGCACTTGGCGTTCGGGCACGGCGAGCACTACTGCCTCGGCGCCGCACTGGCCCGGGCCGAGGGCCGCATCGCCATCGAGACCCTTCTCGAGCGGCTCGACGACATCCGCATCGCCGTGCCGGCCGAGTCCCTCGAGTACGAGCCGAGCTACGTCCTGCACGGGCTCAAGCAGCTGCGGCTCACCTTCCGGCCCCGGTCATGAGGGGGCTGAACGGCAAGGTCGCACTCGTCACCGGGGCGGCCCGCAAGCGCGGGATCGGCCGCGCCATCGCCCTGCGCCTCGCCGACGAGGGCTGCAACGTGGTCGTGTCCGGGTTGGCCCGCCCGGTGTCGGCGTACCCGGCGCACGAGCAGGCCGACGGCTGGCGCGGGGTGGCCTCGGTGGCCGCCGAGATCGAAGCGCTCGGCCGCGGTGCGCTCGGCCTCGACTGCGACGTGACCGACCGGACCCAGGTGCAGGCGATGGTCGACGCCACCGTCGAGCGCTTCGGACGCATCGACATCGTCGTCAACAACGCCGGCGTGCCGTCCGAGGCGGGGGCCGCACCGGTGCTCGACATGGACGACGACACCTGGTACGCCACCGTGGACGTCAACCTCCATGGCGTCTACCTCGTCACGAAGGCCGCTGGCCGGATCATCCGCGATGCCGGGCAGGGTGGTTCGATCGTCACCATCTCGTCGATGGCGGGCCGCCAGGGCCTGGCGAATTACGGCGCGTACTGCGCAAGCAAGTGGGCGGTCATCGGGCTCACCCAGCAGCTCGCCGTGGAGCTCGCCCCGTTCGGCATCCGGGTCAATTGCGTGTGCCCGGGCTCGACCGACACCGACATGATGGACGGCACCTTCGGCCGCACGGCGGCCCGCTTCGGCCTGCCGGCCGAGGCACCGCGCAAGGGGGCGATCTCCCGGATCCCATTGGGACGCCAAGGCCATGTCGACGAGCAGGCGGCTGCCGTGGCGTTTCTATTGAGCGACGACGCGAGCTACGTCACCGGTCAGACGCTCAACGTCGACGGCGGCCTGCGCATGGATTGATGCGCCGCCCGAGGCGTCGTGATCCTCGGCATTCTCGTCATGAACGCACTTTCGTTCGGGCTCGACCAGGCGGGGTACTTCAACGTGTCCGCCGACGGGACGAGCCATCCTGTCGACTGGGTCATCGGCGTCATCACGATGGTCTTCTTCGACCAGAAGATGATGGCGTTGTTCTCGCTCCTGTTCGGGGTCGGTGTGGTCATCTTTGCGGAACGCGCCGCGTCGAAGGGTCGACGATCCGTCGGGTTGAGTCTCTGGCGTTTTGCGTTGCTCGGGATGGTCGGGCTGGTGCACATTTCGTTCTGGGACGGAGACGTTCTCCTCCTCTACGCGCTGTGCGCGCCAGTCGTCCTGCTCGTGCGCCGGCTTCCCGCACTGCTCCTCGGTTGCGTCGGTGTGGCCCTCGCCCTTGTCGGTGCGATCGTCGCGCCGCTCTTCCAGTCAGCCGCCGGCGGCACACCTGATGGCCTCCAGGGGTTCTGGTTCATCGGTACGACGGGTTCTCAGCGGCCGCCGATGGTTGGTTCATCGTCAACGCTGCCAGCAGGGCACTGGGGTTGATGTTGCTCGGTGTTGCGCTCTACCGCACCGGCATCGTGCAAGGGCATCGCGATGACGCCTTCTAGCACCGCCTCGCGCTCTGGGGCCTGGGGACCGGCACCGTCGTCACGGCACTCGGGATCGTGTGGCGTGTCGGTACCGACTGGTCGGGCGACCACGCGATCAGCGGCACGATCCCGACGGGTGTGGGCACGGTGCCGATGGCCCTCGGTTATCTGGCGATCGTCATCCTGTGGAGCAGGGCCCGCAGCCGCCGCGCCTGGCGTTGTGCGACGTACCGGATGCGCCAACCCCTACGCCGTACCGGTTGACCTCCGAGGTGTTGCGGCCCGACTCGTCCCCGTGCCCAAACATCACGAGCGGCGAGCGCAACCCGAATGACACCATCCCGTCATGCCCGACGTGCCCCGCTGCGTGAAGTTGCACCGCCGTACCGTCATGCTCGACGGTCGCGAATTCACGGTGTTGTCGCTGCGACCGTCCGAGACGGGCTGACCGCCCGGTCGGCTCGCCTGCCGCTGGGCCCGTCCGAGGGCATGGGAACCAACCTGAGGAGCGAAGAGCGTCGGTTGGTCTGGTGGCCTGCCGGACCTCCACCCTGGTCAGGGGCATCCCATCGGCGCGGCGTTCCTGTCGTCGCTGCTCTACCCACAGCTGGTGGGTTCCGACGTCGGCTGTGGCATGTCGTTGTTCCGCCGCGCCGAGGCATCATGGGACTGTGAACGGACCGAGCACCCTCGATGCAGACCCGACCGACGAGGTGGTCGACGTCCTGCAGCACCTGATCCGCGCCAGATGCGTCAACGACGGGCGGGCCGAGTCCGGCCAGGAACACCGGGCCGTCGACGTGCTCGCGCAGGTGCTCGACGGCCCCGGCCTCGAGATGGAGACCTTCGAGCCGACGCCGGGGCGCACCTCGCTCGTCGCCCGGATCGAGGGCACCGACCCGGAGGCACCGACGCTGCTGTTGATGGGCCACACCGACGTCGTGCCGGTCACGAGCGACGGGTGGCGCCACGATCCCTTCGGCGGCGAGCTGCACGACGGCGAGGTCTGGGGTCGGGGCGCGGTCGACATGCTGAACCTCACGTCGTCGATGGCGGTGGTGACCCGGCGCCTCGCCGACGGTGGGTTCCGACCCCGGGGGACGCTCGTGTACCTCGCCGTCGCCGACGAGGAAGCCGGCTCGGCCCACGGGGCCGAGTGGCTCGTCCACCACGCCCCCGACGCCGTGCGGGCCGACTACGTGATCACCGAGTCCGGCGGCCTGGTGTCGCACCGACCGAGCGGCCCGAAAGTGACGGTGCACGTCGGTGAGAAGGGGATCAACTGGGTTCGCCTGCGGGTGCGGGGCACGCCGGGCCACGGCTCGCGCCCGCTGCGCACGGACAACGCGCTGGTGAAAGCGGCCGAGATCGTCCGGCGATTGCAGGCCTACCGCCCTCGGACCGAGATCGGCGACATCTGGCGGCGGTGGGTGGAGGCGATGGACTTTCCCGCCGAGCACGCCGCCGTGCTGCTCGATCCGGTACGCCTGTGGGACTTCGCGCAGGAGACCCCGAACCTGGCCCTCGCCCGCCAGGCTCACGCTTGCACCCACACCACGTTCTCCCCCAACGTGATCCACGGCGGGGTGAAGACCAACGTGATCCCCGACGAGGTCGTGCTCGAGGTCGACATCCGCACGCTGCCCGGCCAGAGCGCCGCCGAGGTGGACGCGATGCTCGCCGACGCCCTCGGCCCCTTGGCTGCCGAGGTCACGGTCGAGGCGATCCAGACCAATCCGGCGACGGCGTCGCCGATCGACACGCCGCTGTGGGACGCGATCGGACGGGTCGTCGACCGCCTGGTGCCCGGGGCGATGCTCGTGCCCGGCCTGATCGTCGGCGGGACCGACGCACGGTTCTTCCGGGAGTTCGGCGCCGTCAGCTACGGCTTCGGGCTGTTCAGCAACCGGCTCACCGCCGACCGGTACGCGGCGATGTTCCACGGCCACGACGAGCGGATCGACGTCGACTCACTGCGCCTCACCACGCAGCTGTGGGACCTGCTCGCCCACGACCTGCTCGCCTGATCGCAGCGACCCCGGCGCGCTCCGGGCTGTGGGAGCATGCCGCCATGGCCGACCGTGACGTGAAGGCGATGACCGCCGACCTGCCCGCCCCGGAGTTCGACGATGTGGCGTTCACCGTGCCGGGGCCGCTCGCCGACGCCACGGTCGCGATCGTCACCTCGGCGTCGCTCCACCATCCCGACCAACCCGACTTCTCCCCCAACGACGTGTCGTACCGGGTCCTCGACGGGGGCCGGCGCGACTGGGTGTCGGGTCACTGGTCGCCGAACTTCGACGCCTCCGGGTTCGCGCTCGACCCCAACGTCGTGTTCCCGATCGACCGCCTCGCCGAACTCGCGGCGTCCGGGCGCATCGGCCGAGTCTCGGACCGTCACCTGGCCTACGCCGGCAACCAGTTCGACCTCGCCGCGATCCGCCTCGACGGCGCTCCCGCCGGGGCAGCGCTGCTCAAGGAATGGGGCGTCGACGTCGTGGTGCTCACCCCGGTCTGACCGCTGTGCACGCGTACCGTGAGTACGCTCGCCCGGGTCTTCGAAGCCGCCGGTCTCGTCACCGTGGCACTGGGCTCGATGCAGGGGCAGATGGAGCGCACGGCGCCACCGCGGGGCCTGTGGTGCGACTTCCCGCTCGGCCGGCCGTTGGGCAAGCCCGGCGATCCTGCGTTCCAGCACCGGGTGCTGGCCCACGCGTTCGACCTCGTCGAGCGGGCCACGGCGCCGACCGTCGAGCACTTCGCCGAGGCGATCCTCGACGACGGCGTGTCCGAGGCCGCCTGCCCGCTGCCCCCGCGCCACGACCCCACGCTGGCGCCCGCCGTCGATGAAGCCCGAGGGCTGCGCCCCGCGTTTGATCGGGCCGTTGCCCGGTACGGCGACCGGACGGGCACCGGCCGGGTGATCACCGCCGACCAGGTGCCCGACGCCGTGGCCGCCTTCGTCCGGGTGGCCGACGGTACGCCCTGGCGCGAAGCGGGTATCCCGGGCGTGCCGGCCCGCGTCGCCCAGGACATCCGCGGCTACTACGAGACCGCGGCGCTCGCCCTGGTCGACCACACCCCGGCGGCCTGGGAGACCACCCGGTGGTTCCTGCACCACACCGAGGCGGGCAAGGCCATCGTGGCCGCCCGGGCGGCCATGCAGGCGGCGGGCGAGAAGACCCCGCTGTGGTTCTACCTCGTACCCAACGGGATCTGACCGGCCGCTCGCCCACCGGGCCTAGCGCAGGCTCACCCAGGCCGGGGTGGCGTCGAGCGCCCGGATCTTCGACGCGCTCGTCTCCCGTCCGCCGGTCGTGACCCGGACCGCGGGCAGTTCGACGACCGAACCGTCGGCCATACCGACGAGCAGGGTGGCGCTCCCCGGGAACACGGCGCTCACCGTTCCCCGGCGCTTGTCGACCGGTGACAGGCGCACGCCCTTGCCGGCCCGCCCCTGCACCGGCACCTCCTCGACCGGCACCCGCTTGGCCAGGCCGGTGGTGTGCCACACCACGACCTCGCTGCCCTCCGGCGCGGCCATCGCACCCACGACGGCATCCCCGGCGGCGAGCTTGAGACCCCGGACGCCCGCCGCCGAACGCCCCATCGGGCGGACGTCGTCGGGCACGAACCGGATCGCCTGGCCCTGCGCGGTGGCGAGCAGCAGCGGCCCGGCGGGGAACCCGATTGCGGCCACCACCCGCTCGCCCTCGTCGAGCTTGACGATCGAGATGCCACCCTTGCGATCGCCACCGGCCACATCGTCGCCGGCGATCCGTTTGATCTGCCCGCCCGAGGTGACGAGCAGCAGGTCGGTGGCCAACGCCGGCGCCGTGGTCCACCACAGCACCGCCTCGTCGCCGTCGAGAGCGATCAGGTTCTGCTGGGCCGTCGGGCGCTCGATGGGCACGACCGCGCCCACGATGCGATGCAGTTGGCCGGTCGAAGTCAGCGCCACGATCTGAGCCGCCGTCGAGGTGTCGAGACGGCGCAGCACGGCGCCCTCCTTGGGCGCTCGCACCTTGGCCGACGTGCGGAAGGCCTGCAGGTAGCCCCGGTCGGTGACGACCACCTCGATCGGGTCGTCGGGCAACGCGACCGCCGCCGGCACGACGAGCTCGGCGTCGCTGAGCACGGTACGCCGCTCGTACCCCTCGAACAGGCCGGCGGTTTCCTCGAGCTCGACGCCGACCTGGCGGCGCAGTTTCGTCGGCGATTCCACGAGCGCTTCGAGACGCTTGCGCTCCCGGCGCAGCTCGTCGGCCTCCTTCTCGACCTCGACGCGAGCGAGCCGGGTGAGCCGCCGCAGCGTGAGGTCGAGCACGAAATCGGCCTGCAGCACGCTGAGCGAGAACACCTGGATCAGCCCGGCGCGGGCAGCTGCCACGTCGTCCGCGGCGCGGATGATCGCGATGGCGCGGTCGATGTCGACGAGCACGGCGAGCAAGCCCTCGAGCAGGTGGAGGCGCTCGGCGATCTTCTCGAGCCGCCGACGGCTGCGCCGCTCGATCACCTCGACCCGGTGCACCACCCAGGCTTCGAGCACGGTGCGCAGGTTGTAGGCCTGCGGCACACCGGCGGCGTTGAGGGCCACCATGGCCACCCCGACGGTGGTCTGCAGGCGGGTCTCCTTGAGCAACACGGCGATCACCTGCTCCACCGAGGCCTCGGCGCGCAGTTCGATCACGACGCGGGTGTCCTCCTCGGAGGACTCGTTGATCACGTCGCGCACCCCGGCCAGCTTGCCGTCCGTCGCGAGCTTGGCCACCCGGGCGCACAGCTCCGACGCGGACGCCGTCGCGCCCTGGCTGTAGGGCATCGACGTGATCACGATGCGCTTCGCGCCCCGCTTCGCGTCCTCGACGATCCAGGTGCCGCGCAGGATCACCCGACCGCGGCCCGACCGGTAGACGTCGGCAAGTGCCGAGGCGTTCACGATCGTGCCGCCCGAGGGGAAGTCGGGGCCCTGCACGATGGCGGCGAGCTCGTCGACCGTCGCGTTGCGGTTGGCGATGAGATGGAGCGCCGCAGCGCACACCGCCCGGGGGTCGTGGGGTGGGATCACGGTCGCCATCCCGACGCCGATGCCGACCGTGCCGTTGACGAGCAGGTTGGGGAACCGAGCCGGGAGCACGACCGGTTCGATCTCGAGACCGTCGTAGTTGGGTTGCAGGTCGACCGTGCCGGCGTCGACCTCGGCGAGCAGTTCGACCGCAGCGCGCGCCAACCGGCATTCGGTGTATCGCTCGGCGGCGGGCGGGAAATCCGGCGAGCCGACGTTGCCGTGGAAATCGACGAGCGGGACGAGGGTGTTGAACGGCTGAGCCAAGCGTACGAGTGCGTCGTAGACCGATTGGGTGCCGTGGGGGTGGAACTTGGCGACGGTGTCGCCGGTGATGCGGGCGCACTTCACGTGGGCGCGGTCGGGTGTGACCCGGTTGCGGTCGAGATCCCACAGGATGCGACGGTGCACCGGCTTGAGCCCGTCGCGCACGTCGCAGACCTGGCGGGCCCCGTTCACCGCCCGGGCGTAGGCGAGGAAGGTGGCGCCGATGAAGCCGGCCGCTTCGACCGGTTCGGGCGCCTCGGCGACCGGGGTGAACAGGTCCGGGGTGTCGGCCCCGGGACGGCGGCGGCTGGCCATCGCGGCGCTCCCCTACTCGCTCAGCCGCAACGACGCAGCGGCGTACTCGTCGGCGTTGGTGGTGATGAACTCCCACTTGGTCTCGGCGTCGTCGCCCATGAGGCTCGACAGCATCCGGTCGACGGCGGCGGCGTCGGAGACGCTCACCTGGAGCAGCCGCCGCCGCACCGGATCCATCGTGGTGTCGCGCAGCTCCTGCCAGTCCATCTCGCCGAGGCCCTTGAGCCGGTTGAACTCGCGCTTGTGGTTGGGGTGTTCGGCCAGGAATACGGCCTTGGCCGCCTCGTCGCGCAAGTAGACCTTCTCGCTGCCGACGACGGTGGAAAACAGCGGCGGGCAGGCGATGTACAACCGGCCCTCGGCGACGAGATCGGTCATCTGGCGGTAGAAGAACGTGAGCAGCAGCAGTTGGATGTGGCCGCCGTCGATGTCGGCATCGGCCATGATCACGATGCGGCTGTACCGCATCCGGGCTGCGTCGAACGAGGTGCCCCGGCCGGCGCCGACGATCTGCACGAGCGCGTTCAGTTCGGCGTTGCGCACGATCGATTCCATCTTCGCCGTCTCGGCGTTGAGCGGCTTGCCCCGCAACGGGAAGATCGCCTGGAACTTCGGGTTGCGGGCCCGCACGGCCGAGCCACCGGCCGAATCACCCTCGACGATGAACAGTTCGGTGTCGCCGGAGCCGGACAGGCAGTCGTACAGCTTGTCGGGGAGGCCGGCGCCTTCGAGGCCGGTCTTGCGGCGCTTGCGGTCCGCCTCGCGCTCGGCCTCGGTCTGGGTGCGCAGCCGCATCGCGGCGCGGGCCTTGTCGACGATCAGCTTGCCCTCGGCCGGGTGTTCCTCGAGCCAGGTGGACAACCCGGCGTAGACGGCCGACTCGACGGCGCCGGCCACCCAGGTGTTGCCGAGCTTGCCTTTGGTCTGGCCTTCGAACTGCGGCTGGCGCAGCTTCACCGACACGACCGCGGTGAAGCCCTCGCGCACGTCGTCGCCGGTGAGGCCCGGGTCTTTGTCCTTCAGGTGGCCCTTGGCCTTCGCGTAATTGGCAACGGCCCGGGTGACCGCCTTACGGATGCCTTCGGCGTGCTTGCCGCCGTCGACGGTGGCGATGCCGTTGGCGAATGACAGCAGCGTCTCGGTGTACCCCTCGTTGAACGCCAACGCTGCGTCGACGTCGAGCCATTGGCCGGCGGCGTCGTCGGCGTCGTGGACCGACCCCACGGCGATGACCCCTGGGAACAGCGGCTTCTTCGCCCCGTTCAACTCGACGGCGAGATCCCGGATCCCCCCGTCGAAGCGGAACGTCTGCTCGGACTCCTTGCCGGGCCGCTCGTCGCGCAGCACGAACGTGAGGCCCCGGTGGATGTAGGCCTGCATCTTCAGCCGCTCGGCGACGGTGCGCCCCGAAAAACCGACGTTGCGGTCGTCGAACACCTCGGGATCGGGCCAGAACGTGACCTGGGTGCCGGTGCGGCTCTTGGGGACCGTGCCGATCGCCGCCACGGGCCCGTCGGGCACGCCGGGCAGCAGCCGGCCCCGTTCGCGGCGCGCCGAGAACGACTGGCGCCAGTGGCTGCCGGCCCGCCACACGTCGAGCACGAGCCGCGACGAGAGCGCGTTGACCACGGACACCCCGACGCCGTGCAGGCCGCCGGAGACCTGGTAGCCGCCGGTGCCGAACTTGCCACCGGCGTGCAGGACGGTGAGCACCACCTCGGCGGCGCTCTTGCCCCGGTGCTGGCCCGACGGGTACGGATCGACGGGGATGCCACGGCCCTCGTCACGGACCCGGCAGCCGCCGTCGGCGAGCAAGGTGACCTCGATCCGGTCGCCGAAGCCGCCCATCGCCTCGTCGACCGCGTTGTCGACGACCTCCCAGACGAGATGGTGCAGGCCGGCCGGCCCGGTGGAGCCGATGTACATCCCCGGCCGGGTGCGCACCGGCTCGAGCCCTTCGAGCACGGCGATCGCCGAGGCGTCGTACGCCGTGGCGCCGGAGGCCGTGGCGCCGGAGGCCGTGAGGTCGGGGGCGGTTCGACCGTCCTTGGGAGGCACGGGGGTCGATCGTACGGTCGGGATGTGGCGAGGTGGCGGACGGGCCCGGAGTGCCATGCTGCACGGGTGACCGAGCGCCCGGCGAGAGCGAAATGCCCGTGCCGGTCATGTCCGGCGCCCACGAGACGGTGGCTTTCCAATAGATCTTCAGACAGCGGCAGTACCATCGGGTGGCACATCCGCCGACCAACCCGTGGCAATCGGATCGCGCACCTCCCAGTTGCGCTTCGAGCTGTAGATGTGCTCCCGTAGATCGCTCCGAACATCGGCATAACGGGCATGTTGGGTCGCGAGCAGATCGTCAAGGGTCATCCACAAGCGTCCGAGATGTTGAGCGAGGATCGCTTCGGCGTGCGCAGCCAAAACCTCGCCTGCGAGTTCGTCGACAAGGGCTTCTTCGAGCGTGAGATCACACCGCTGACGCTGCCCGACGGCACCGTTGTCACCAAGGACGACGGCCCCCGCCCCGGCACCAACTACGAGGGCGTCAGCCAGCTCAAGCCGGCCTTCCGTCCCGATGGCACTGTCACCGCGGGCAATGCCTGCCCGCTCAACGACGGCGCCGCAGCAGTGCTGGTGATGAGCGACGCCAAGGCCCTCGGCCTCACTCCGCTGGCGCGAATCGTGTCGTCGGGTGTGTCGGGCCTCAACCCGGAGATCATGGGTCTCGGTCCGATCGAAGCCTGCCGCAAGGCGATGGCTCTCGCCGGTATGACGATCGACCAGATCGACCTGGTCGAGATCAACGAGGCGTTTGCCGTGCAGGTCATCGGCTCGGCCCGCCACCTCGTATCGATATCGACAAGCAACTCAACATCCACGGTGGGGCAATCGCTCTCGGTCACCCCTTCGGCATGACCGGCGCACGCATCATGACCACGCTGATCAACGGCCTCCAGTACGAAGACAAGCAGTACGGCATGGAGAGCATGTGCGTCGGTGGCGGCCAGGGCATGGCCATGATCGTCGAACGCCTCAGCTGACGAGCCCATGTCGGCGTGGGCCGAGGCAACGCCACGAGCGGTGATCGGCTCAGCCCGCCGCCGTGTTCCCCGCGGTGCTTCGCTCGGGCGTGGCGTGGTCGGGCGCGTCGTTGCGATGCGACACCCAGGCGAGGCCACATCCGGCCAGTGGGATGATCATCGTCGACACCACTGGCCATCCGAAACGTGCCTGAGCGAAGGTGATGGCAACGCCGAGCATCGCCGATGCCGCAAAGAACCACAGCAGCGCGTTGAGGCGCGCCTTGCCTCGGACAACGCCGATGGCGGCAAAGGCCACCGCTGCGACGAAGCCGAGTTGGCTGAGTCGACGAACGACGTCAGTCCTCCACGACGTGCCGAGGGTTCGGCTCCAATCCACAGCGACATCGACGCCCCAACCGCCGCGACCAATGCTGAGGGCCACCCGGGCGGGGACGGCGAGCAGCCAGCGGTCGGCGTTGTCGGCGATTTCGCCGAGCGCCCGTGAGCGCGAGAGTTTCGCGGAACGGCCCTCCGACCCCGGCGGTGCAAACAGGCCCTCGGATGGCTCGTCGCAGACCGCTCGTCGTGTGAACCCGATCCGCCCGTCGGCGCCGTCGCAGATGTTGATCCAGGTCGCCGAGGTAATGCCTGGAGGTGCACCGACGCGCTCGGTGTTGTTCCAGTAGAGGGGAGCGACGCCGACGGCGATGATCAGCGCTGCCGCTCCAAGGGCATGCGGCCGAGCGCGTCGCAACCCAAGCCAGACGAGAAGACCGAGGGGCATCAGCATCCAGCTGGGTCGCAGCCAAATGGCGACGGTGATCAGCACGGCGCCGGCGATGACCGTGGATCGGGAGGTGGCCTTGAGGGCCCAGACGACCGTCCACATCAGGACAGCCGACGCCGGTAACTCGGTCATCACCAGGCCGGTAGCCGTGATCGCGTCCGGGTAGAGCGCCATCGCCAGAGCGGCCGCAAGGGGAGCGGTTGAGGCCAGTCCGGCCGGGGCCAGGCTCGCGGCGACGCGCCCGGCCCCGACGATGAGGGCGGCACTGGCCAGCAAGTTGACCACCAGGGCGCTACGCCAGACGTCGAGGAGGCCGAACGTCCCCAGGTGGCCGAGGGCCAGCAAGGCTGGATAGCCGACGCTGAGGAACGCTGTTGGCTCTCCCAAGACACCTCCGAACCAATCGCCGTCGACGTTCTTCTGAGCCAACACAAGGTAGACACCGGGGTCGCAAAGGCAGTCGTCGATGCTCGGCCGTCCTGCCGCAATCAGTAACCACAGCACCCGCAGGCCTAGGCCGAGAGCGACGGCGGTACGAATCGAGGGCCAGCGCAGCAGCGGCGACGGCAGGCGACACGTCACCGAGGTGAATGTAGCACAGGGTGTTTCGGCGACGGTTGGGGTCCTCCGCGGTCTGTTGCGACGGTTGCCCGGTGACGATCGTCGAAGCCGCCAGCTCGTTCAACGGTGGAGCCGCATCGTCGTGTGGTGCAGGCTCGTGGTCTGTTGTTGGCCGCGGATGGTGTCGCGAACGAGGAGATCGCGCGGCAGTGCGAGACGACACCGGACACGGTGCGCCGCTGGCGTGCGCGTTTCGGCGAGGCCGGCTTGGACGGTATCGGTGCGATCGCGCCCGGGCGCGGTCGCAAGCCTGAGATCCCGGCCGAGACGGTCGAGGCGATCGTGCGCGACACTTTGCTGCCGGAGCCTGATGATGGGTCGACGTGTTGGTCGACGCGCTCGCTCGGCGAGGTGCACGGTGTCGGCAAGGACACCGTGGCGCGGATCTGGAAAGCACGGAACCCTCGGCCGTGGCTGGTCGACACGTGCAAGCTGTCGAACGATCGGTCAGGCAGGGCGTTCTTCGGACTCAAGGTCGCAATCGATGGCGATCAGCACCAGGTGGATCGTTCGTTGGTCGAACAACTCAGAGCAATGCTCGGCTCGTCTGTTTCCGACAACACCCAGGCCCGTGCCGACGCGGGTGTGGAGCTATCGCTGACGCAGCCTTCAGCACCGGCCGGGCCGAGCTAGACTGAGTGAGCCTGGCGTTGGCGCTCGCGGCGCCACGGCCGACAAGCTGCGCCTGATCAGCTGTTCGTCGAACCCGTGCTACAGCAGTTGGTAGCGGGTCGGGCGATCGGCCCGAACCAACACCTCATCGGGCGCGTTGGGAAGGCAGATCGCCCGCACCACGTATTGCTCTCCGCCAGACGTGAGCTCGGCCAGTGCCGACGAATCACTGCTGTCGCAAACGCCACCGGTTAGGCCCGGGATCGGGTGAATCGCCTCGACCGCCAGGCCCGCGTCGTCGGCCTCGGCCTGCCACAGTGCGACGAGCCCCGCTCGCAGGGCAGGCTCCGTAAACAAGTCGGTGCCAGCGAGCCGCAACTCGACCGTAGCCACCGACACGGGCTGCAGCGACGAGAGATCGACCACATCGCCGCCGATCTCGCCGTCGAGCATCACAACCACCGGGCCGTTGGTTCCGGTGACGCCCCCGACGAAGCCGTACCGAACCACGGGCAGGCCGTCACCATCGACCGTGTCGAGGCGCACGCGATCGCCAGGAGCGAACATCTCGGCCCGAACGATGAGAGCGTCACGGTCGACCGGAGTGAACTCTGCTTGGTCGGGGTTGTCGACGGGCGACGGGTCGAACGCTTCGTCGACGGTGTTGTCGTCGTTGGCGGCGGCGAGGGCGGTGAGCTGATCGTGTCGTTCGGCTCCTTCGCGGTCGGCGCGCATCCACTCGGGTTCGTCGTATTCGCGGTCGAAGCTGACCGAACCGTCTTCGTGGTGGATCATCGGCTCGGCACCCGTAGTTGAGGCATCACACGCCTTGGCGTAGGTGACCCCGAGCGCAGCGACAGTGGCATCGCCGTCGCTCACTGCCTCTGGGCGTGGTGCGTCGACAGCGGTCGACAGGGAGAGCTGCTTGCTCATCGTGAACTCCAAGTTGGTTTCGTGACGACGCTGCTGCGTCGCTCAGTGAGATGTACGGCCGGACGGACGATCGGCGTTGAGGGGGTTCCTCGACGCCCTCGATCGGCGGCGATTGGCTCAATCGTTGGGGAGCGTGAGCAGCGCCGCCAACCCGAATGGAGTTCGATGCCTGCTGGATTATTCGACACTTCGTACGGCGCCGGAACCACCCATGCGGTTCAGGGCGATGCTCTCGACAGTTCACCGGAAACGGTCATCTGTGGAACGTTCATGGAACGTTTTCTGAACCGGCTTCGCTAGATCCCAGCTAGATCACAGTGCCAGGACCAGGCAAAACGAACTCCTGCTCGACTGCGACCCGGGGCACGACGACGCCGTCGCCATCGCGCTCGCCCACCGGTTCGCCGACCTGGTCGGGATCACCACGGTGGGCGGGAACAGCGGGCTCGCGAACACCACCCGGAACGCGCTGCAGGTCTGCGCGCTCCTCGGGCTCGACGTGCCCGTGCATGCGGGCGCGGACGCCCCGCTCGTCGGTCCGACCCCACCGCGCGCCGAGCGGATCCACGGCCGCAGCGGCCTCGACGGGGCCGACCTGCCTGCGGCCCGGCGGGCGGCCGACTCCGACGACGCCGTCGGCTACCTGCTCGACACGACCCGCCAGCGCGAAGGCCTCTGGCTGGTGCCGACGGGTCCGATGACCAACGTCGCGCTGGCGGTTCGGCGCGACCCCACCCTGGTCCGGCGGGTGGCCGGGGTCTCGTTCATGGGCGGCGCGGCCGGCGCCGGGAACATCACCTCACACGCCGAGTTCAACATCTGGTGCGATCCCGAGGCCGCCCGCGAGGTGCTGGCCGCCGGCTTCCGTCAGGTGACGATGGCCGGGCTCGATGTCACCGGCGAGGTCCGGGCGACCTGGCCAACCCTCGAGCGACTCCGAGGCCTCGGCACCGTCGGCGTCGTGTTCGCAGATCTGCTGGCGTTCTACCTCCGCAACTGCGAGGGGCTCGACCGGACCGAGGGTGCTGCGGTCCACGACGCGCTCGCCGTGCTCTGGCTCACCCACCCCGGCCTGTTCGTCGGGCGTGATCTCCCGGTGCAGGTCGAGACCACCGGCACCCACACGCGGGGCATGACCGTCGTCGACCAGCGTCCCCGGCGCTCGCCGCCGCCGTCCACCTGCCATGTGCTGTTCCACGCCGATTCGCCCGCCGTGTGGGAGCTGATCGTCGAGGCGTTGGCGTCCTACCCCGACCCCGCCTAGGGCAGGAGCACGTCGAGTTCGGCGAGCGCCGCGCGCGGGTCGGTGACGTGGATCGTCCGCCAGCCGTGCGCCGCTGCCGCGACGAGGTTGCCGGCGAAGTCGTCCAGGAACGCCACCCGATCGGCCGGCACGCCGAGGGCACGGGTGACGTGGTCGAAGATCCGGGGTTCGGGCTTGCGCATCCCGACCCAGGCCGAGTCGACGTAGACGTCGAACCGGGCGGGATCGCACAGCCGGTGCAACGTCGGCTGGAACGAGCGGATCCCGTTGGTGAGCAGGCCCACCCGCACGCCCCGGGCCCGCAGGTCGTCGATCGCCGCCAGGACGTAGTCGTTGACCTCGAACTGCCCGGGGGCGAGCAGCCGCTCCACCTCGTCGCCGCGGAACCCGAGACCTGCCGCCGCCGCGTACGGGCCCAACAGACCCTGCAGGTCCTCGGTGGCGATCTCGCCCCGTTCGAGCCGGTGCCAGGGGTGGTCGTCGGTGGATCGGTCGAACGGCCCCATCAGCACCGGCGCGAGCACGTCGGCCGTCGTCCCCAGCGACTCGGCGATCACGCCGATCGTGCGGGTGATCGGCGTGATGATCACCCCACCGAAGTCGAACACCACCGCCTCGACGACCGTCTGGGTGCTCACGTGAACGACAGCTCCGCGGCGGCGGGCACGCCGGCGGCGTCCGCTGCGTCGCGGGCGTGATAGCTGGAGCGGGTCAGCGGGCTGGACTCGACGTGCGCGATCCCGAGGGCCTCGCCGACGGCCTTGTAGTGGGCGAAGGTGGCCGGCTCGATCCAGCGCGCCACGGGCAGGTGGTTCGTCGTCGGCCGCAGGTATTGCCCGATGGTGACGATGTCGACCCCCACGCCGGCCAGATCGGCCAGGCAGCCCTCGACCTCGTCGTCGGTCTCCCCCATCCCGAGCACGAGTCCGCTCTTGGTGACGAGCCCGGCGGCCCGGGAGCGGGCCAGCACCCCGAGCGAGCGTGCGTAGCCGGCCGAGGGGCGCACGGCGCGCTGCAGCCGGGCGACGGTCTCGATGTTGTGGTTGAGCACGTCGGGGCGCGCCGACAGCACCCGCTCGAGGTCGCCGGCGACACCTTTCAGGTCCGAGATCAGCACCTCGACCCGGCACGCCGGTCGCCGGTCCCGGATCGCCTCGATCGTGGCCACGACCGCAGCGGCGCCGCCGTCGGGTAGGTCGTCGCGCGCCACCATCGTCACCACGGCATGGGCGAGCCCCATCCGGTCGACGGCCTCGGCGACCCGTGCGGGTTCACCGGGGTCGGCCGGCAGCGGCTTGCGGGTGTCGACCAGGCAGAACCCGCACGCCCGGGTGCAGCGCTCCCCGAGGATCATGAACGTCGCGGTGCCCTGGGACCAGCATTCCGACAGGTTCGGGCAACCCGCCTCCTCGCACACCGTCGTGAGCGCCAGGTCGCGCACGGTGCGCTTGAGGCGAAGCACGTCCGCGCCGAGATCCACCTTGGCCCGCAGCCACTCCGGCTTGCGGGCCGAGATCGCCAAGCCGTCGGTCACCCCGGCGGCGGCCAGGCGGCCGGTCAGGCGCACCTTGTCCCGGCGCCCTCACCTCGGCTGAACGGGCTTAGGTCCTCCGGACGATGGCGCCACGCGACGTCCTGCCGCTCGACCACCCCCGCACCCCAGGCTTCGCCGGCCCGGGCCGCCACCGCGTCAACGACCGCCGCCATCGACACGTCGATCCCCTCTGCGGCGAGCGACGTCACGTCCTTGCCCTCGATGCCGCAGGCGACGATGTGCTCCCGCAGGTAGGCGAGATCGGTGGTCACGTTCAGGGCGAACCCGTGCATGGTGCGCCCCCGGGACAACTTCACCCCGATCGCCGCGATCTTGCGGGGATTCGGACCGTCGGGATCCACCCACACCCCCGGGTACTCCCGCAACCGCCCGCAGCCGGGCAAGCCGAGCTCGGCGAGTGCGTCGATCAGCACCTGTTCGACACTGCGCACGTAGGCGACGGTGTCTGCGAGCCCATTGGCCCGGCCGCGCTTGCCGGCGAGCGACAGGATCGGGTAGCCGACCAGCTGGCCCGGTCCGTGGTAGGTGATGTCGCCGCCTCGATCGGCCCGCACCAGCTCGGCGCCGACCGCCGCTGGGTCGCAGCGCAGATGACGCAGATCGGCCCGGACACCGAGCGTGAAGGTGTGCGGGTGCTCGAGGAGCAACAGGTGTTGCCCTCGCCCGCCCGTGAACAGTGCGCGCTGCACGGCCAGGGCCTCGTCGTAGGGCACACGGCCGAGCCAGCGAGCGCGCAGCATCACAACTCCGCGGCCCAGTCCCTGGTCTCGAGGAGGGTCTTGATCTTCACGAGGAAGTTCGCCGCGTAGGCACCGTCGAAGGCCCGGTGATCCCACGACATCGCCAGGTTGCCGGTCGGGTGGATGGCGATGCCCTCACTCCCGTCGGGCAGGTCGACCACCACGGGGCGCCGCACGATCGCGTCGGTGGAGATGATCGCCACCTGCGGCTGGTTGATGATCGCCGCCGTGAGCACCGACCCGGCCGAGCCGTTGTTGGAGATCGTGAAGGTGCCACCGCTGATCTCGTCCGGGGACAGCTTGCGAGCCCGGGCCCGGTTCGCGAGGTCGTTGATCTCCCGCGCCAGCGCCCGTAGGCGCTTGGTCTCCGCATCCCGCACCACCGGCACGAGCAGGCCCTGGTAGTCGAGGTCGACCGCGATGCCGAGATCGACGTAGCGGTGCACGACGAGCTCACCGTCGCCGACGCTCGCATTGAGGTGCGGGAACTCGCCGAGCGCGTCGACGACGGCCCGGCTGATGAACGGCAGGTACGTGAGCGAGAAGCCCTCGGACCGCTTGAACTCGTCCTTGACGGCCTTGCGCACCCGATCGACGTTCGCGTAATCGACCTCGACCACGCTGAAGGCGTGGGGGGTGACCGCCTTGGACATCACCATGTGGTCGCCGGTGAGCTTGCGGATCTTCGACAGCTTGACGCTCTGGTCCCGCTGCCCGGCGACCGCAGCGGGCGGTGCCGGCCGAGCCGGCGCGGCCGGGGCGGGAGCGGGCTGCGCAGCGGGGGCCGGAGCAGGCGCCGCCGGGGCGGGCGCCGCCGGCGTCGCCGCGACGGCCTCGATGTGGTCCAGCACGTCTTCCCGGGTGATCCGTCCACCGGGCCCGGTGCCGACGATCGCGTCGACGTCGAGGCCGTGCTCGTTCACCAGGCGGCGCACCACCGGTGACAGCAGCCGGTTGTCCTCGCTGCTGGCCGGCTCGGCCGCCGGTGCTGGCTCGGCCGCCGGTGCTGGTTCGGCCGCCGCAGCGACCTCGGGCGCCGCCGGTTCGGCCGGCGCCGGGGGCGGCAGCGTCACCGGCGCCGGGCTGGCCGGAGGCGCCTCCGCCAGGGCGGCGCCGTCGCCGACCACGGCGATCACGCGACCCACCTCGACCACGTCGCCCTCGGCGGCGCGGATCTCGACGAGCACCCCCGCAACCGGGGACGGGACCTCGGTGTCGACCTTGTCGGTCGACACCTCGAACAGCGGCTCGTCGGCCTTGACGGTGTCGCCGACCTTCTTGAACCACTTGGTGATCGTGCCTTCGGTGACGGTTTCACCGAGCTGCGGCATCTGGACGTCGGCCATGGCGTGCGAGTTGCTCCGGGGGGCGCGAGGGACGGGGAACGACGGGGTGGCTACGGGGGCGCTCAGCCGTGGAGGCTGCGCCCGGTCAGGGCGAGCACGGACTCGCCGAACAGTTCGGTCAGCGACGGGTGCGGCTGGATGAACTCGGCAACCTCGCGCACGGTCGCTTCCCAGTTCACCGCCAAGTAGCCGCCCGAGAGCTGTTCGGTGACCCATGGGCCCACCATGTGCACGCCGAGGATCCGGCCGCCGGTGCCATCGGGGAGCCGCTCGGCGATGATCTTCACGAGCCCGTCGGGCTGGCCGAGGATCAGCGCCCGGCTGTTGCCCCGGAACTGGTGCTTGGACACCACGACGTCGAAGCCGGCGGCCTTGGCCGATTCCTCACTGTGGCCGGCGAAGGCCACCTCGGGGTCGCAGTAAATGGCCCAGGGGACCCGGTCGTACATGACCGGCATCGGGCGCTCACCGAGAAGGTCCTTCACCGCAACGATCGCCTCGGCGAAGCCGACGTGGGCGAGTTGCGGGGTGGCGACGAGGTCACCGATGGCGTAGACGCCCGGCTCCGCCGTGCGGCACAACCCGTCGATCTCGACGAACCCCCGGTCGGTCACCTTCACCGCCGTGCCCTGCAGACCGAGCGCATCGGCGAAGGGGCGCCGGCCCACCGACACCACCACGCCGTCGACCTCGAGGGATTCGCCGTCGCCGAAGTGCACCGTCGTGCCGCCGTTGGCGCCGGGCGTGTGGCCGGTGACCGACACCCCGGTGCGGATGTCGATGCCCTTCTTCTTGAACGAGCGCACGACCACGTTCGCGCAGTCGACGTCGCACCCGGGGAGGATCTTCGGCAGGCCCTCGAGGATCGTCACCTTGGACCCGAGGTCGGCGAAGGTGGAGGCGAACTCACAGCCGATCGCGCCGCCGCCGATCACGGCGAGCCGGGCGGGGACGTGCTCGAGCATCAGGACCTCGTCGGAGGTCATGATCGGCCCGCCGGGCTGGAACCCGGGGATCGTGCGAGGTACCGAACCCGCGGCGAGCACGACGTGGCGACCCTGCAGGAGCGTCGTCGAACCGTCCTCGCCGGCGACGGTGACCGTGCGGCCCGCGCCGAGCGAACCGGTGCCGGCGTACGTGACGATCTTCCGGCTCTTCACGAGGCCCGTCACGCCCTTCCAGAGCTGGTCGACGATGGCCTGCTTGCGGCGCTGGCTGACGGCGAAGTCGACGGTCGGCGCGCCCGCCTGGATCCCGAACTCGGCCGCATGGGCGACGTGGCGGAACGTCGCCGCCGTTTCGAGGAACTCCTTCGCCGGGATGCATCCCCGGTGCAGGCAGGTCCCGCCCACCTTGTCTTTCTCGACGAGGGCAACCGACAGCCCGGCGCTGGCCGCGTACAGGGCGGCCCCGTAGCCGCCCGGACCGCCGCCGATCACCACGAGGTCGTACTGCTCAGCCGTAGGGACCACCTCCATCGTCGACCGCCGGTACGCACGACCGCCGGCACGTTCCACGCCGGCGAGCCGTACGGCTCGGTGCGGGGAAAGCGCCGCGAGGCTACCCGCCCAGCGCCCAGAGTCGCTGTTGGCCGCCGGTGGAGTACGACACCGTCGGCCGGCCCTCGCCGCCGGTGAAGGCCAGTTCGCAGGTGAGCGTCGCGCCCGCACCGACCGACGCCCCCCGACACGGCGCGATCGACCGGCCTGCCGGGGGCTGGGCCTGGGCCCGCAGGCCGCCCGCGTTCAGCGCCCAGCCGGCCGCAGCGTCGGCGACCGGTGTACCCGGCTCGAGGCGGACGGTCACGAGCACCAGCGGCCCGGCGAGCTCCTGGCCGAGCACGGTGGCCCGGACCCCGGCGACGCTCGCCGACTCGCCGACCCGAGCGACGGCGACGACCGTGTCCGACCCGCTCAGGCGAACCAACTGCAGCCCCCCGGCCACGAGGATCGCGAGACCGCACAACAACGCAGCGAGGATCAGACGGCGCGTGCTCATCAGATCTCCGATGGTACGGCGGGGCCCGACAGTTCCTACACTTCGTCCCGATGCGACTCCACAAGTTGTCCGCCGTCACCCTGGCGAGCGCCGTGCTGGCGCTCGCAGCGTGCGGGGACGACTCGGCGAGTTCCTCGGTCGGCGCAGCGCAGGGCACGATCACCAATGCGACTGCCGCACCCGCCATCGGCGCAGCACCGTCGTCGAGCGCACCGGCAACGAGCATCGCCACCGGCGTCGCGACGACCGGCGCTGCGGCTACCGTCCCCGAGGTCCTGCGGTTCCAGGCGGCCCGGATCGGCGGCGGCACCGTCGACGCCGCGGCGTACGCCGGCAAGCCCGTGGCGTTCTGGTTCTGGGCCCCCGGTTGAGGCTCCTGCAACGCATCAGCCCCCTCGGTCGAGGCGGCCAGCAAGCAACTCGCCGGCAAGGTGCCCGTCGTGGGTGTCGCCTGGAACGGCTCCGACGCATCGATGCGCGCCTTCGTCACACGCCACGGCCTGACGTTCCCGAATGCCGCAGACGACACCGGTGAGTTGTTCCGTCGCTTCGGTGTCCTCTCCCAGCCTGCGTGGGTGTTCGTCGACGCCAAGGGCAACGCCCAGCGCACCCTCGGCGAACTCACGGGCAACGCGCTGATCGGCCGGCTCGAGGCGCTGGCCCGCTCGGCCTGATCGCCGCAGGACCTTCCGACTGCGCGTGCCGGCCCGCCAACCGGTACAGCTACGTACATGGACGTCGCCGTCACTGGATCCTCCGGCCTCATCGGTTCGGCCCTCGTGGGCGCACTGCGAGCCGCCGGCCATCGCCCGGTCCGTCTCGTGCGACGGGCCGGCGCCGGCGCCGACGAGATCGCGTGGGACCCGGCCACCGGCGTCCTCGACGCCGCGTCGCTCGAAGGCATCGGGGCCGTCGTGCATCTCGCCGGCGCCGGCATCGGGGATCACCGGTGGACCGACGCCTACAAGCGGGAGATCCTCGAGAGCCGCACCCGATCCACCGTGTTGCTCGCCGGCCGCCTGGCCGGTCTGCAGCGGCCGCCCACGGTGCTGCTCTCGGGGTCGGCCGTCGGGTACTACGGCGAGTCGGAGACCGCGACGTTCACCGAGGCGAGTCCGGCGGGTGCCGGGTTCCTCGCCGAGGTCTGCGTGGCTTGGGAGGCCGCTGCCGCGCCGGCGGTCGAGGCCGGGATCCGCACGGCGTTCCTGCGCACCGGCATCGTGCTGTCGCCCGCCGGTGGCGCTCTCAAGAAGACGTTGCCGCTGTTCAAGCTCGGCGCCGGCGGGAAGATGGGCTCCGGGCGGCAGTGGTGGTCGTGGATCTCGCTCGACGACGAGGTCGGTGCGATCGTCCACCTGCTCACCGCCGAGGTGTCCGGACCGGTCAACCTGACGGCGCCGACCCCGGTCACCAACGCCGAGTTCACCAAGGTTCTCGGCTCCGTGCTCGGCCGGCCCACGTTCCTCCCGGTGCCGAAGTTCGGACCCAAGCTCCTGCTCGGCGGCGAACTCGCCGACGCCCTGCTGTTCACCGGCCAGAAGGTGCTGCCGAGCGAGCTCACCCGGTCCGGGTACACCTTCGCCCACCCGACGCTCGACGGCGCCCTGCGGGCACTGCTCGGCAAGGCGGCCGCCTAGATGCCGCTGCCCGATCGCGCCGACGTCGTCGTCGTCGGTGCCGGCCTCGCCGGCTTGAGCTGCGCCCGTGCGCTACACGCCGCCGGGCGCGACGTGGTGGTGCTCGAAGCCTCCGACGGGGTCGGCGGTCGCGTGCGCACCGACGTCGTCGACGGGTTCCGGCTCGACCGAGGGTTCCAAGTGCTGCTCACCGGCTATCCCGAGCTCGCCCGCCAACTCGATGTCGATGCCCTACGGCTGCAGCGGTTCGACCCGGGTGCGCGCATCCACCTCGGCGGAACGAAGGCCTGCACCCTCGGCGACCCGCTTCGTCGGCCGGCGTCGTTGCCGGCCACGGCGCTCGCACCGGTCGGCTCGCCGCTCGACAAGCTCCGGATCCTTCGACTGCGCCATCGGCTCGCGTCGAGCGACCCGCGTGAGCTGCTGCGCGGCCCCGACGTCACGACGCTGAGCGCGTTGCGCTCGGCGGGCTTCTCGCACCGGATGATCGAGCGGTTCTTCCGGCCCCTGTTCGCCGGGATCCAGCTCGACCCGGCGCTCGCCACCTCCCGGCGGATGTTCGACGTGATCTTCCGCACCCTCGCCGACGGGGATTCCGCCGTCCCGGCCGACGGCATGGCTGCGATCCCCGCCCAGCTCGCCGCAGGGCTACCGGGCGATCGGGTCCACCTCGGCGTACGTGTCGGCGCCGTGGAGCCCGGCTCGGTGACCATGATCGACGCGTGGCGGGTCCACGCCCGCGCCGTCGTGGTCGCCACGGACGGCCCGCAGGCGGCCAAGCTGCTCGGCCTGGCGCCGGTGGCGTCCCGGGCCGTCACCGGGCTGTGGTTCGCCGCACCCCGGCCACCGGAGCGGGGCAAGGCCATCCACCTCGACGGCACCGGTGTCGGTCCGGCGCTCAACGTGGCCGTGATGTCCGAGGTCGCTCCGGGCTACGCCCCCGCCGGTCAGGCGCTCGTGGTCGCCGCCGTGCCGGGCGCCGCCGGCGGCGACCTGGAACCCGCAGTGCGGGCGCAGCTGCGGGGCTGGTGGGGCGCGCAGGTCGACGCCTGGCGCCTGCTGCGCACCTATGCGATCCCGCACGCCCAGCCCGACCAGTCCCCGCCGTTCCACCCGCGCGAGCGGGTCTCGCTCGGCGAGGGGTTGTTCGTCTGCGGTGATCACCGAGACACCGCGTCGATCCAAGGTGCCCTGTTTTCCGGACGTCGCTGCGGCGACGCTGTCACGAGGTGGTTTGCATGAGCGAAAAGGTCGTTTCCGAAACCCGAGTGATCCCCGCTGCGCCCGAAGTGATCTTCGAGCTGCTGGCGGATCCGTCCAAGCACTCGGTGTTCGACGGGTCTGGCACCGTGCGCGCCTCGCGCCCCGATGCTCCGACCCGGTTGACGCTCGGCGCGCAGTTCGGCATGGACATGAAGATGGGCGTGCCGTACCGGATGACGAACACCGTCGTGGAGTTCGAGGAGAACCGTCGGATCGGGTGGCGCCACGTCGGCGGGCACGTCTGGCGCTACGAGCTCGAGCCCGTCGAGGGTGGCACCAAGGTCACCGAGAGCTTCGACATGACCACCGCCAAGTCACCGCTCATGCTTCGTCTGATGCGCGCCCCCCAGCGCAACCGCGAGTCGATCCGAGCGACCCTCGAGCGGCTCGCCACCGTGGTCGCCGATCCGGGCCGCTCCGGGAGCTGATCCGACGGCGAGCCGGCCGCCGGGAACAGACCGAGGATCCCCGGGACGACCGAATGGACGGGTACGCCTCAACCTTCCTGCAGGAATGCGGCGATCACGGCGGCGGCCGCATCGGGGCGCTCGTAGGGAGTCATATGTCCGGCGCCTTCGATCTCGACGAGGCGGGCGGCGGGCAAGCGACGCACCCATTCGTGGCCGTAGACCACCGGGGTGAACCGATCCGACTCCCCCCACACCACCAGCGTCGGGTTGGCGACTCGGTACAGGCGGCGGCCGACATGGCGGTCCGGGATCGGGAACAGGATCTTGCCGGCCGTGCCGAGCCGTCGGCTGTTGGCGATGAGGAACGCCTTCACCGCCTCGTTGTCCGCGAAGTCCGTCCCACCGGTGAGCAGCGCCGCTCCGGTGGCTGCCTCCTGGAACAGCAGACCGGGGAACTCGAAGGGCAGCAACGCGAACAGGTCCGGAATCGGGTGCTCGTCGAGCCACAGTCCGAGCGCGTCGACCAGCACGAGCCGCCCGTAGGACGCCGGCGACAGCGCCGCCATCTCGGCCGCGATCATCCCCCCGAAGGAATGCCCGACGAGGTTCGGCCGGCGGTCGGACCAGCCCAGGGCCCGCACCACGTCCGCACCGTGCAACGCGAAGTCGAGCATGTCGTCGAGCAGGGTCTCACCGGGCTCGGGCCCGAACCCGGGCCACACGGGGGACGCGACCCGGAAACCCGCCGCAGCGAGGGCCTGCAGCATCGGCTCGCCCCCGAGGTGACCGCCGGTGCCGTGCAGTGCGACCACCGGCGGCCCGGCCTCGGGACCACCCACGAGCACCCGGCACACGATCCCGCGGGCGGTCGTCGCCGTGACGACGTCGAGGACCGTACCGACGGCGCTCACCGGCCTACCCCGTCGGGGAGCTCCGGGTGGCGGCCGACGTCGGCGAAGGTCTCCTCCGGACGCACCCGCCCGTCGTAGGGGTGGATCCACCACCGGGTGTCGTGTTCGTAGTCCTTCCAGATGCCCTTGAGGCGCGGCATCACCCTCTCTGCGAACAGCTTCGAGGAGTAGCGGGTCTTCCAGTCCGGCTGGTTGCCGTTGTGCAACAGGCAGAACACGTGCCCGATCCGCAGCGAGCGGATCATCTGCTCCATCTGCTCGGCCACGGTGTCGGGGCTACCGGCGATCACGTAGCCGCGCTCGACGAGGTCCTTCCAGGTGAGGCTGGCGAACACCTTCTGGTTCTCGGCCCGCAGCTGGTCGAGCACCCCCGCCTTGATCGTGTCGATCGTGCGGTACCCCGCCGGATCGGAGAACCCGGGGTACACGTGGAGGCACCGGTTGAAGAAGTAGAGCAGGTGCTCCGAATACAGCCGCTCGGCCTCGGCGTCGGTGTCGGCCACCGCGATCGTCTGCGCGAATGCGGCCCGGTACGGCGAGTCGTCCTTGCCGGCGGCCTCGGCCCGGGCCCAGAACCCGTCGAGCAGCGTCTTGCCCGCCTTGTACCCACCGAAGGACAGGTAGGAGTAGTTGTAGTCGTGCTCGAGGCAGAAGTCCCAGGTCTCGATCGAGCCGCCACCGGGGATGTAGATCGGCGGGTGCGGCTGCTGGAGCGGCCGGGGCCAGATGTTCACGTAGCGCAGTTGCGTGTACTTGCCGTCGAAGGCGAACGGCTCCTCGGCGGCCCACGCCTTGCGGATCAGTTCGTGCGCCTCGGCGTACTTGTCGCGGGTGAGCGCCGGGATCTGGCCGTAACAGAAGTTCGTGTCCATCGGGGTGCCCACAGGGAACCCGGCGACGAGCCGCCCGCCCGAGATGCAGTCGAGCATCGCGAACTCCTCGGCCACGCGAATCGGTGGGTTGTACAGCGCGATCGAGTTCCCGATGACGCAGATCGCGGCTTTCGAGGTCCGCCGGGCGAGGCCGGCCGCGATGATGTTCGGGCTCGGCATGATGCCGTAACCGTTCTGGTGGTGCTCGTTGCAGCCGATCCCGTCGAACCCGAGGGTTTCGGCGTACTCGAGCTGGTCCATGTAGGTGTTGTAGAGGTGGTTCGCCTCCCGCGGGTCGAACAGCGTGTTCGGCAGATCGACCCACACGGAGCGGTGCTTGTCGCGGAACTCGTCGGGCAGATGCGGCCACGGCATCAGGTTGAACCAAGTGAACTTCATGGTGCACCCCCTTCGGCACCGTCCCCCCCGGAGGCGCCCGACGAAGTGTGTCATGCCCGAGACGCGGCGATGCCCCGGACCGCGTTCCGGGGCATCGTCGACGACGTCTCGGGCGTCAGGTCACTTGGGGACGACGACCACCACGGACTTCACGATCTTGTCGGCGATCGTCTGCTTCTTCGAGTCCCACAACGGGAACAGGAACCCGACGTAGCAGATGATGGCGTCGACGAAGTGAGCGAGCCAGCGGGCGATCCCCATGCCGGCGCCGATCGGCTGGCCGGTCTGCTCGCCGACCACCTTGAGCCCGGCGACCTTCTTGCCGATGCTCTGGCCCGTCGTGCCGTTCAGGTACGCGTTGTAGATGGCCCAGCCGAGGCTTGCGAGCGACAGCAGTGCGCCCAGAGCGCCGCCGCCGAGGTTGCTGAGGATGCCCACGACGATCCCTGGGCCGATGAAGTCGATCAATCCGCCGAGCGCCCGCTGCGGCCACTCGGCCAACGGACCCGGCAGGTTCCCGGTGCCGCCGGCCGAGGAGGGCGGCGGGGGCGGGGGCGGCGGCATGCTGGACATCGGATTTCCCCTCTCGTGCCGGGCCGGCGGCCGGTCGTGCGTCACCGTAGCAACGGCACATCGCCCACCCGGACATCCCGCCGAGGCGCTGCGCACCGACTGCGACGGACCTCACCGATAGGCTCCTGGCACCCTCCTCCCCCCGGAGTCCCTCGTGCTCGCTCGCATTGCGCGCCTGTCGTTCCGGCGCCGCCGCATCGTCCTCGCTGTCTGGGCCGTTCTGTTCCTCGGCCTCGGCACCGCCCAGGGTGCGCTCGGCGCCGCCTACCGGACGGACTTCAGCCTCCCCGACACCGAATCCAAGCGGGGCCTCGACCTGCTGTCCGAGGCGTTCCCGGGAGCGGGTGGTGGCGGGTTCGAGGGGCAGATCGTGGTGCGCACCGCCGGCTCGGTCACGGATCCGGCGGTCGCGTCGGCGCTCGAGCCGCTCTTCGCTGCGGTGACCGCAGCGCACCAGGGCATCCGGGTGGTGTCGCCGTTCCAGCCGGAGGGGCAGGCCCAGGTGGCCGCCCAAGGGCCCCAGGCGGGCAAGATCGCCTACGCCCGGGTCGAGTTCCCGGCCGCCATCGCCCGCAACGAGTTCACCTCGATCACCGCAGCGGTCAAGCCGGCCGTGGAAGCGGCGCGCACCGCCCTCGGCACGCGGGGCCAGGTCGAGCTCGGGGGCGAGGTGTTCGCCGAGTTCGCACCACCGGAGTCGGAGATCTTCGGGATCGTGTTCGCCATGGTGATCCTGCTCGTGGCCTTCGGCTCGGTACTGGCGATGGGTCTTCCGATCGGCGTGGCGCTGTTCGGGATCGGCACCGGGGCCGGGATCATCACCCTGTTGAGCCACGTCATGTCGATGCCCGATTTCACCCTCACGCTCGCCGCGATGATCGGCCTCGGCGTGGGGATCGACTACGCGCTCTTCATCGTCACGCGATACCGGGAGGGCCTCCACGACGGCCTCGAGCCCGAAGACGCCGCCGTCGTCGCGATCGACACCGCCGGGCGCGCCGTGATCTTCGCCGGCATCACCGTGGTGAGCTCGCTGCTCGGGATGATGCACATGCAGCTCAGCTTCGTGCGCGGCCTCGCCATCGGCGCTTCCACCGCCGTGCTCATGACGATGCTCGCCTCGGTCACCCTGCTGCCGGCGCTGCTCGGCTTCGCGGGCCGCAGGGTGGAGCTCACCCGCTACCGCGGGCTCGTCGCCGTCGGATTCATTGCGCTCGCCCTGCTCTCGGTCGGCCTCAAGGTGCCGGCCGCCGCTGCGGTGTTCGCTGCGCTGGCGGTGGTCGTGCTCGCCGTCGGCCGCTGGGTGCCGGGCCTGCGCACCCTGCGGCCCTACAAGCAGCCCAAGGCCATGCGCGACACGGTCTGGTACCGCTGGAGCCGGTTCGTCGAGCACCGACCCTGGCCGGTGCTCGCCGTCGGTGTGGTGGTCCTCGGGGCGCTTGCCTTCCCGGTGCTGTCACTTCGGCTCGGCAACTCCGACACGGGCAACTACCCGACGGACTCCACGACGAGGCGCGCCTACGACCTGCTGTCGGACGGGTTCGGGCCCGGCAGCAACGGACCGCTGCTGCTGATCGCGCGCACCCCGGCCGGCACCGCACCCGAGGCCCTGCGCACCGTCACCGAGACCGTCGCCGCCGACCCCGGCGTTGCGTTCGCCTCGCCGGCCCGCCCCAACCGCGATGGCACCGCCGCCCAATGGTTCGTCGTGCCCCGGACGGCACCCCAGGACGAGGCCACGACCGAGTTGGTGAACCGGCTCCGGGGCGACACGCTGCGTTCGGTCGAGTCGAGCACCGGGATCGACGTGATCGTCACGGGCTCCTCGGCCGTCGGCGTCGACTTCGCCGAGTTCCTCGGCGCCCGGCTACCGCTGTTCATCGGGGTCGTGCTGGCGCTCAGCTTCCTGCTCCTCATGGCGGTCTTCCGGTCGATCCTCGTGCCCCTCAAAGCGGTGCTGATGAACCTGCTGTCGATCGGCGCCGCGTACGGCGTCGTGGTGATGGTGTTCCAGTGGGGCTGGCTCGGGCCGCTCGTCGGCGTGGGCCGGGCCGGCCCGATCGACCCGTGGGCGCCGATGATGCTGTTCGCCATCGTGTTCGGCCTCTCGATGGATTACGAGGTGTTCCTGCTGTCCCGGATGCGCGAGGAGTTCGATCGTCACCGTGACAACGCCGCCGCCGTCGCCGACGGTCTGGCGTCGACCGCCCGGGTGATCACCGCCGCTGCGGCGATCATGGTGTTCGTGTTCGGATCGTTCCTGCTCGAACCGAACCGGCAGATCAAGCTGTTCGGCGTCGGTCTCGGGGTGGCCGTGCTGCTTGATGCCACCGTGGTCCGGATGCTGCTCGTGCCCGCCACGATGCGGCTGCTCGGCGCCCGCAACTGGTGGATGCCGGCCTGGCTCGACCGGATCCTGCCAAAGCTCAACGTCGAGGGCCACGCCGTTGCCGCGCCGGTCGCACCGCACCCCGAGCGTGAGGTGGTCGGCACCCGCTGAGCGCCCGAGTAGGGGCGGCGGTCGTCAGACCGACGGACGGGCCCAGATCGGACCGAACACCGTGCCCTGCGCGAACGCCGCCTCGACCTGCGCGGCGGCGAGCGGCCGGCCGAACAGATAACCCTGACCGAACTCGCAGCCGAGCGCGTGGAGCGAGGCATGTTGGAGGTCGGTCTCGACACCCTCGGCGACGACCTCCATGCCCAGCGAGTGACCGAGGCGCAGGACCGCCTCGACGATCGCCGTGTCGCCGTCGACGACGCCGAGGCCGCGCACGAACGCCCGGTCGATCTTCAGGATGTTCACCGGGAACTGCTGCAGGTAGCTGAGCGACGAGTACCCGGTGCCGAAGTCGTCGACGGCGAGGCGGGGGCCCCGCTCTCGCAGGGCGACCATCGTCGCTTTGGCCGCAGCCGGGTCGGCCATGATGGCGCTCTCGGTCAGTTCGAGGATCACCGCCGTCGGATCGACCCCGCTGCGGTCCATCTCGTCGACCACCGTGGCCACGAGCGCTGGCGCCGTCAGCTGACGGGCCGACAGGTTCACCGCCATCGTGAGCCGACCCCGTTCGTCGTGGGGTCCGGCCGCACGCCAGGCCGCCAGCCGTCCGAGCGCGTCGTGCAGCACCGCCCGCCCGATCGGCACGATCAGCCCGGTCTCCTCGGCGAGTTCGATGAAGTCGCCCGGCGGCACGAGCCCGCGTTCGGGGTGCAGCCAGCGCGCCAACGCCTCAAAACCCTTCAGCCGCCCGGTGCGCAGATCGACGATCGGTTGGAAGTAGGCGCGGAACTCGCCGCGCTCGATCGCGCGGTGCAGTTCCCCGCCGACCCGGACCCGCTTCGAGGCATCGGCATGCCCTTCGCCGTCGCCGTCGGGAACGGCGATCTCGATCTGGCCCCGCCCTCGATGCTTGGCGCGGTGCAGCACAGCGTCGACGCTTCGCAGGATCGCCTCGGTCGACCGGCCGGGCACGACACTCGCAGCGCCGATGGTCGCACTGCAGAAGACCTCTCCACCCGGAACGGCCAGGGGCTGGGCCACCTGCTGCGCCAGGCGGTGGGCGAGCGCACGCAGGTCGTCGTCGCTCGCACCAGCGACGACGGCGACGAACTCGTCGGCCCCGAAGCGAGCGAGCAGATCGTTGCCGCGCAGCATGTCCCGGAGCCGGGCGGCGACCGACCGCAACACCAGGTCACCGGTGTCGTGACCGAGACCCTCGTTCAGTTCCGTGAAACCGTCGAGGTCCAAGGCGAGCACCCACAGCGCCGGCGCTCCGGGCCCCCGACGGGTCAACACGGCGCCGAATCGCTCGACGAAGCCGGCCCGCCGCAGCAGCCCGGTGACCTCGTCGAAGTGCTCGGCGAACCGCAGTCGCTCGCTCAACTCGCGCTGCTCCGTACGGTCCTCCAGCAGGGCGAGCACGAACGAGTTGCCGCTGTCGTGCACCAGGCCGACCGTCATCGACACCCGGCGGCCCGCGCCCGCCCCGGGGCGTAACGTCACCTCGAGATGCCCGGGTTCGAGTTCGTCCCGGCGCGCCCACACGAGCAGCTGCGCCGCGGCGCTGCGTTCCTCGGGATCGATCATGTCGAGCAGGGAACGTCCTGTCAGCGTTCCCTCAGGTGAACCGAGCATCCGCTCCAGCGCTGCGTTCGCCTCGATCAAGGTCCCGTCCGGACGAGCGACGAGCATGCCCACCGGCGCTTGGCCGAAACCGACCCGGAACCGCTCCTCGCTCGTGCGCATCCGCGCCTCGAGCACAGCGATTCGGCCGTCTGTGGCCTCCGAGGCCCGCGTCGCTCGACGCAGAGCCAGCGCGATCGCAGTGGCGGCAACGCCGCCGAGCACCAAGCGATCGTCCGCCCCCTGGAGGACGGCCAGGCCGGCGACAACGGCCGATCCGCTCGCCACGACGACGCCGGAGGCCAGCGATCGGTCCCGGGCGGGACGGGGCCATGCCGACGACAGCATCACGGCCGCCAGTCCGGTCGCGAGCACGGTGCCCGGACGGCCCGTCGCCGCGCCGGTCGCGTCGGTGGCGACGCTCAGGGCTGCGGCGGCAAGGAACACCGCACCGACCAGATCGAGAACCCGCGCCGTGCTCGCCGGCACCCCGCCGGCGAACGCGACCGCAAGCAAGGCGATCGCGGCACCGGCAACGACGATCGGCAAGGTACCGCCGTCGAACACGGCGTCGCCCTGCCATAGCCCGACCGCAGCGATCGCCGCACCGGCGAGCGCACCACCGTCCATCAGCAGGTTGCGACGATCGAGCGCCAGGAGCCGCAACGTCCGCACCAGGGCGGCGACGGTCGCCACGGCGACCAGCCCGATGGGGCTTGCACCCGAGGCCTCGTCGAGCACGCCGAGCTGCGCAAGGAGGGCCAGGAGCGAGGCGAACAACCACGCGGTGCCGAGCACCGCCTGCGCGGCGGCGCCCCCGCCGTCGACCCGCCGGTCACGCCAGCCCGTCCAAAGGACGGCGGCCGCCATCAGCGCCGGCCACACCGCTCCGGCGAGCTGCCCGTCGCCCGAGCGTGCGACGGTGGCGACCGCGCCCGAGGTGAGCGCGACGAAGACCAGCGCGGCACGGCGCCACCAGGTGGAAGGGAGGGGACGGGACATCAGGTCTTGGTTAGATCGGCCGAAGGACGGCCGACCTGAGGCGGCCCGGTAACGTCCGGCCGCCGGCGTTCACCGTCGGCCGGGGGGAGGAGCTATGCGTGAGGTCCACGGTGACCGGTCCGCCACGCCGACCGGTGCCGTCTCCACCCTCCCGCCCGCACAGCTTCGGGTCGTGCTGTTCGCCCTGATCCTGGCCGTGCTGCTTGCGACGCTCGACACCACGATCGTGTCGACGGCCCTGCCCACGATCGCGGGCGAGTTCAACGCGTTCGAGCACTACGCCTGGGTGGGCACCGCCTACATCGTGGCCTCGACGATCGCGACCCCGATCCTCGGCAAGCTGTCGGACCTGCTCGGACGCCGCGTCGTGTTCCAGGCGACGATGGCCACCTTTCTGCTCGGTTCGCTCGCGTGCGGGATCGCCCAGTCGATGAACCAGCTGATCGCGGCCCGAGCTCTGCAGGGTCTCGGCGGCGGCGCCATCCAGGCGCTCGCGTTCTCGATCCTCGGCGACATCCTCACGCCACGCGAACGCGGCCGCTACATCGGATACTTCACGATGGCATTCGCCGGCGCAGCGCTCGCCGGGCCGCTCGTGGGCGGGTTCATCATCGACCACTGGAGCTGGCACTGGATCTTCCTGATCAACCTGCCGCTGTGCGTGCTGGTCGGCGCGCTCACGCACCGGGCACTGCGCCTTCCGTTCCCGCGCCGAGCCGCCCAGATCGACTGGGCCGGCGCGGCGCTGCTGTCGGTGGGGCTCGGCTGCGGGATGATCGGCCTCGAGGAAGGCCGCTCCGGGTGGACCGAGCCGTTGATCCTCCTGCTGTTCGCCGGTGCCGGGATCTCGCTGGTGGCCTTCGTCCTTCGCCAACGGGTGGCGCCCGAGCCGATGATCCCGCTGCGCCTGTTCGCCAACCCCGTCGTGGTCGCCTGCTGCCTGTTGGGCATGCTCGCAGGCAGCGTCTCCTACGGCTGGACGCAGTTTCTTCCGATCTACTTCCAGGACGCGATGTTCGTGTCACCCACCGGCTCGGGGCTCCGGATGCTCCCGATCATGGTCGCCGTCGTCATCGCCAGCTTCTCCGCCGGCAGGCTGGTCGCACGCACCGGCCGCTACAAGATCTTCCCAGTCGCCGGATCGGCACTCTCGGCAGTTGGCCTCGCCCTCTCGGGTGCACTGATCGGCGGCGGCGCCTACTGGCACCTCGTGGCGCCGCTCGCCCTGATCGGGTTCGGGTCTGGGTTCGTGTTCACCACGACCTCGATCGCGCTGCAGAACGGCGTCGAGTTCCGGGATCTCGGGGTCGGGACCGCGACGATGATGTTCTTCCGCAGCCTCGGAGGCTCCATCGGCCTGGCCGTCGCCGGCACCCTGCTCAACAGCTCCATCCGGGCGGACCTGCCCGAGCGCACCGGCCTGGCCCCGGATGCCGCGGTTGCCCTCATCCGGGCACCCCAGGAGATCGCAGCGCTGGCCGAGCCGACGCGACAGGCGGTGATCGACAGCATCGCCGACGGGGTCGCCACCTTGATGTGGGTGGCCGCCGGCTGTATGGCCGTCGGCGTGCTCGTCGCAGCGCGCCTGCCGGAACTGCCGCTGCGGACCAAGGCGGGGATCACCGACGCGCTCGAGGGCGCAGGCTGATCCGGTTCGCCCCGGCTGGTGGCCGGTAGCCTGTCGCCGAGCAACCGCCAAGGGGTGGTGGTCGCCGAGCAAGGAGCAGGTGTGCCGAAGCCGAAGGACGACGCGATCATCCTCGAGGGGGTTACCGAGGAGGCCCTCAAGGGCGGGCACTTCCGCATCAAGCTCGACAACGGGCACTCGGTCCTCGGGCACCTCAGCGGGAAGATGCGCAAGAACCGCATCCGCGTACTCCCCGGCGATCGCGTCCAGGTCGAGTTGTCTCCCTACGACCTGTCGAAGGCACGGATCACCTTCCGCTTCAAGTAGCCGTTGGGCCGGGGAACGACGGGACGTTGAGCCCTGTGACGACGTCCGTCGGTCGAGCAGGGTAGGGGCCGTCCTGCGGGAGGCCCCATGCACCGAGGAATCCGAGCGTCCGTCATCACCCTCGCCTTGATCGCAGCGGGCTGCGGCGCCAGCGACGAACCGGCGTCCACGACGTCGGTGGGCTCTGTCGTGACGACGACCGCGACGACTGCGACGACCACCGAGCCGCCCGCGACGACCACCGAGCCGCCCACGACGGCGGCGCCTCGCCTCGTCGACGTGAAGGTGTACCTCGTGCGGGGGCAGCGGCTCACGATCGCCCACCGCAGGGTCGCCGCCCCCGCCATCCTGCGTGGCGCGCTCGACGCCCTGTTCGACGGGGTGACGGCGACCGACCGGGCCGAAGGGCTGACCACGGCGGTCCCGGCCGGCACCCGCCTGCGCGACGTCGCCCTCGCCGACGGCACCGCCACCATCGATCTGACCGGGCCGTTCGGATCGGGCGGCGGATCGCTGTCGATGTCGGTCCGGCTGGCCCAAGTGCTGTTCACCGCCACCCAGTTCGCCAACGTCGAGCGCGTGGTGCTCCGGCTCGACGGCATCCCGATGGGCGTCCTGGGCGGCGAAGGCCTCATCATCGAGGGGCCGCTCACCCGGGCGTCGGTACCGAACCAGATCTCCGGCGGGATCCTGGTCGACCAGCCCCGTCCGGGCAGCACGGTCCGCAGCCCGTTCGTCGTCACCGGTGAAGGTGACGTCTACGAAGGGGAGTTCGCGATCGCGGTCTATCGCGGCAGCACCCAGGTGGCGTTCCTGTTCGGGATCCGCACCGGCGCATGGGGCACGTGGGCGCCGTTCTCGGCGACCATTTCCCTGGACATCGGGCCGGGTCCGATCCGGCTGGTGATCGATACCCCGAACCCGTGCGGCGACGACCCCGAATGCCCGCCGAAGATCGTGACGGAACTCCTGTTGCCGCTCGCCGGCTGAGCGCGGGCCGCGCCGTTGGTGACCTCGGACACCACCTGCCTAACGTGCCGGTGTGCTCCACGCGCCCGGACTGCTCGCCCCACCGATCCGATCCCGACTCGATTCCCGGTCCGAACAGTTCCGCCAGAACCAGGCGGAGATGACCGAGGCCCTCGACGAGATCGACCGACTCCTCGACGAAGCCGCCGCCGGCGGCGGCCCCCGCTCCCACGCCCGGCTGGCCGAACGGGGCAAGCTGCCCGTGCGGGAGCGACTGGCGCTGTTCCTCGATCCCGACTCCCCGTGGATCGAGTTGAGTGCGCTCGCCGGGTACGACAGCGACTACACGATCGGTGGCGGCGCCGTCATCGGCATCGGCGTCGTTGCCGGGGTCGAGTGCGTGGTGTTCGCCAACGACCCGAGCGTGCTCGCCGGTGCCCTCACCCCCTACGTCGGCAAGAAATGGCAGCGGGCCATGCAGATCGCCCGCGAGAACCGCATTCCGTACGTGTCGTTCGTCGAGTCCGCCGGCGCCGACCTGCGCCGCGGCGGTGACGAGGCCGACGGACCCAAGGGCGCCAAGGTCGAGCACTTCGCCGAGTCCGGGCGGTTCTTCTACGACCTGATCGAGCTCTCCAAGCTCGGTATCCCGACGGTGTGCGTCACGTTCGGCTCCTCGACCGCCGGCGGCGCGTACCAGCCCGGCCTGTCCGATTACAACGTGTTCATCGACGGCGGCTCGAAGGTGTTCCTCGCCGGGCCCCCACTGGTGAAGATGGCCACCGGGGAGGATTCCGACGACGAGACCCTGGGCGGCGCCCGGATGCACTCGGAGGTGTCCGGCCTCGCCGAGTACCTCGCCGTCGACGAGCGCGATGCGCTGCGCCTGGCCCGTGAGGTGATGTCGCACCTCAACTGGCGCAAGCCGCCGTTCGCGCCGTGCGGCACCGGCGACGCTCCGATCCACGACCCCGAGGAGTTGCTCGGGGTGATCGGACGCGACCTGCGCCAGCCGATCGACGTGCGCGACGTGATCGCCCGCGTGGTCGACGGGTCCCGGTTCGAGGAGTTCAAGGCGCTCTACGGACCGACGCTCGTGTGCGGGTGGGCGTCGATCCACGGTCATCCGGTCGGGATCCTCGGTAACAACGGGGCGCTGTTCCCCGAGTCCTCGGAGAAGGGCGCCCACTTCATCCAGCTGTGCAACCAGCAGGACATCCCGCTCGTGTTCCTGCAGAACATCACCGGGTTCATGGTCGGCAAGGACTACGAACGGGCGGGCATGGTGAAGCGGGGCAGCATGCTCATCAACGCCGTGTCGAACTCGACGGTCCCCCACCTCACGGTGATCCTCGGCTCGAGCTATGGCGCCGGCACCTACGGCATGTCGGGCCGGGCCTTCGGGAACCGGTTCACGTTCATCTGGCCCACCTCGAAGATCGCCGTCATGGGCGGCGCCCAGATCGCGGGGGTCATGTCCATCGTCCGGCGGGGCCAGGCCGCCCGCGCCGGTCAACCGTTCGACGAGGAGGCCGACCGCGTGATCCGGGAACGAGTCGAGGCCGGCCACGACGCCGAGTCGCTGGCCTTGCAGGCCACCGGGGCCATCAGCGACGACGGGATCATCGATCCCCGCGACACCCGCACGGTGCTCGGGTTCTGTCTGTCGGTCGTACGCAACCGCCCCGTCGAGGGCGCCGAGGGCTACGGGGTGTTCCGGCTGTGAGCACGATGCGAACCCTGCTGATCGCCAACCGGGGCGAGATCGCCCGCCGCATCACCCGCACCGCCCGGGCCATGGGGATGCGGGTGGTCGCCGTCTACGTCGACGCCGATGCCGACGCCCCGTTCGTGTCCGAGGCCGACGACGCCGTGCGGCTCGCCTCGGGCACCTACCTCGACCCGGCCGGCATCGTCGCCGCGGCGCTGGCCACCGGCGCCGACGCCGTGCACCCCGGCTACGGCTTCCTGTCCGAGAACACCGGGTTCGCCCGGGCCGTGATCGACGCCGGGCTCGTGTGGGTCGGTCCCGGCCCGGAGGCCATCGCCGCCATGGGGGACAAGCTCGCCGCCAAGCGCCTCGCCGTCGAGGCCGGCGTGCCGACGCTCCCGGCGGCCGAAGGGGTCGACGGCGCGGCCGAGGTCGGCTACCCGCTGCTGGTCAAGGCGGCCGCCGGCGGCGGCGGCAAGGGCATGCGGATCGTCGGCACCCCCGACGACCTGCTCGAGTCGGTCGAGGCCGCGCAGCGCGAGGCCCTCGGCGGCTTCGGCGATGCGACGGTGTTCCTCGAGCGCTACGTGCCCCGGGCCCGCCACATCGAGATCCAGATCCTCGGCGACACCCACGGCAACCTCGTGCACCTCGGCGAGCGCGAGTGCTCGATCCAACGGCGCCACCAGAAAGTCGTCGAGGAGGCGCCGTCGCCCGTGGTCGACCCCGCGATGCGGGCCGCGATGGGTGAGGCCGCGCTCGCGCTGGCGCGCCGCCTCGGCTACGTCTCGGCCGGCACAGTCGAGTTCCTCGTCGACGACGCGCCCGGTCCCGACGGCCGGCGTCCCTTCTACTTCCTCGAGGTCAACACCCGGCTCCAGGTCGAGCACCCCGTAACCGAGGCGGTCACCGGGCTCGACTTGGTGCGCGAGCAGCTGCGGATCGCAGCGGGCGCCCCGCTCGGCTACGGCCAGGACGACGTGACCCTCACCGGCCACGCCGTCGAGGTGCGCCTGTACGCCGAGGATCCGGCCAACGGGTTCCTCCCCGCCACCGGCACGCTGACGGCATTCGCTCCTGCGGCCGAGCCGGCGGTGCGTTGGGACGCCGGTGTGCACCAGGGCTCGGTGGTCGGCACCTCGTTCGACCCGATGCTGGCCAAGGTGATCGCCCACGCCCCCACCCGCACCGAGGCGGCGTTGCGCCTGGCGCTCGCGCTCGAGCGCACCCACCTCGGCGGCGTGATCACCAACCGGGACTTCCTCGTGGCGACGCTGCGACACGACGCCTACCTCGCCGGCGACACCACGACGGCGTTCATCGACGAGCACGCACCGGCGCGCGCGGTCGAGCCGGCGCCGGAACGCCTTGCCCGGGTCGCCGCCGCCGTGGCGCTGTGGGTCCAGGGCACGAACCGGGCCTCGGCCCGGGTGCTCGAGTACCTGCCGTCGGGCTGGCGCAACGCCCGGATGCCCGACGAACGCGTCGCGCTCGACCTCGGTGGCGAACGGATCGAGGTGCGGTACCGGATCCGGCGCGACGGCCGGTTCCGCCTCGGGGACGGCACGACCGCCACGATCCACCAGTGGTCCCCGGCCGGGATCGACGCCACCGTCGGCGACCGCCGGGTCCGGCTGCAGGTCACCCGGGCCGGCAGCGCCGGGCCGGCCGCCGGCGACCGGCTCTACGTCCACGACGGCGCGGTCGACCTCGACGTCGTCGTGCTCCCCCGGTTCACGGTGCCCGGCAGCGACGCCCCGACCGGTGGCCTGACCGCACCGATGCCGGGCAAGGTGCTCGACGTGCGCGTCGCCGTCGGCGACACGGTCAGCGCCGGTCAGGTGCTGCTGATCCTGGAAGCCATGAAGATGGAACACCGCATCACCGCCCCGACCGACGGGACGGTGACCGCGGTGTCGGTCGCCCCAGGCGACCAGCTCGAGCGGGGCGCCGCCCTGCTGCACGTGGAGGAGGCCGGCTGATGACTGCGAACACCCCGATCCGGATCGCGAACTGCTCCGGGTTCTACGGCGACCGGGTCGCCGCCGCCCGCGAGATGGTCGAGGGCGGCCCGATCGACGCCCTCACCGGCGACTGGCTGGCCGAGCTGACCATGTTGATCCTGGCCAAGAACCGGGCCAAGGACGTGAACACCGGCTACGCCCGCACCTTCGTCACCCAGATGGAGCAGGTGATGGGGACCTGCCTCGACAAGGGGATCAAGGTCGTCACCAACGCCGGCGGGCTCAACCCGGCCGGCTGCGCCGAGGCGGTGCACACCGTGGCCAGCAAGCTCGGCCTGAACCCGACGATCGCCTACGTGGCTGGCGACGACCTGCTCGACCGCCTCGGCGACCTGCAGGCCGCGGGACACGACCTCGCCAACCTCGACACCGGCGCGCCCTACGGCGCCCGCAAGGCGATGACCGCCAACGCCTACCTCGGCTGCTGGGGCGCCGTCGAGGCCCTCAACCGGGGCGCCGACATCGTCATCACCGGGCGTACCACCGACGCCGCCGTCGTGATGGCGCCGGCCGCGTGGAAGTTCGGCTGGACCCGCACCGACTGGGACGCGCTCGCCGGCGCCTGCGTGGCCGGGCACGTCATCGAGTGCGGATGCCAGTGCACCGGTGGCAACTACAGCTTCTTCACCGAGATCCCCCGGATGATCCACCCCGGGTTCCCGATCGCGGAGATCTACCCCGACGGTTCCTCGGTGATCACCAAGCACGAGGGCACCGACGGTGCCGTCACCGTCGGCACCGTCACGGCGCAGCTCCTCTACGAGATCGGCGGCCCGCGGTACTTCAACCCCGACGTCGTCGCCCGGTTCGACACGATCCGCCTCGCCCAGGAGGGCCCGGACCGGGTCCGGATCTCCGACGTGCGGGGCGAGCCCGCGCCCGAGACGCTCAAGGTCTGCATCAACTACGAGGGCGGCTACCGCAACTCGATGAACTTCCTGTTGACCGGGTTGGACATCGAGGCCAAAGCCGCCCTCGTCGAAGCGCAGCTGTGGGCCCACCTGCCCGGCGGCAAGGACGCGTTCCGGGAGGTCACCCGCCAGTTCTGGCGGCTCGACAAGACCGACCCGGACACCAACGAGGAGGCCGTCGCGAGCCTCACCATCACGGTGAAGGACGACGACGCGCGAAAGGTCGGCCGGGCGTTCGCCTCGCCGGCCGTGGAACTGGGCCTGGCGTCGTACCCGGGGTACTTCGGCTCGGGCGGCCCGCGCGAGGCCGAGGCCTACGGCGTGTACTGGCCAACGCTCGTGCCCGGCGATCTCGTCCACCACGAGGTGGTCGTCGGCGGGGACCGCACCGTGGTCGACTCGACACCGGGGGGCCTGCCCGGCGCAGCGGTCGAGCCCACGGCGGTGAACCTGCCGGCCGTGCCGGACGGCCCGACGGTGCGGGCGCCCCTCGGGCGGATCATCGGCGCCCGCAGCGGGGACAAGGGCGGCAACGCCAACGCCGGGTTGTTCGCCCGGTCGGCGGCGGCCTACGCCTGGCTCGCGTCGTTCCTCACCGCTGACAAGATCCGCGAGCTCTATCCCGAGGCCGCCGCCCACCGGATCGACCGCTACGAGTTCCCGAACCTGTGGTCGCTCAACATCGTGTTCCACGGTCTGCTCGAAGACGGCGTCGCTGCGGCCACCCGCCAGGACCGTCAGGCCAAGGGCCTCGGGGAGTACCTGCGATCCCGGGTCGTCGACATCCCAGCCTCCCTGCTGGGCTGACCGCAACCGCCCCCGCTGGACCGCCCCCCCGCCGCACCGCCCCCCGCTGCACCGCCCCCCGCTGCACCGCCCCCCCGCCGCGCCACCCCTGCACCGCCCCCGCTCGTTCTGTGCGCAGGACGGCCGCCTGCGGCGGCGTCACTGCGCACAGAACGCCCTCGGCGACCACGCAACAGCCCGAAGGTACGGTCGCCGTGCGTCTCCGAACCGTCCGGGAGACGACATGCCCTCGCTTTCACCTCGAGACGCGGCCACGGCCCGCCGTCAACACGGCGTCCTTGGTCGACGCCAGACGCGGCTGAGCCGCCATCAGCTCCGAACCGCACGTCAGCAGGGTTGGCTCATCGCCGCACCACCGCGCGGGCCGCTCCTGGTGGCCGGCCAGCCCGCCAGCTTCGAACGGCGAGCCTGGATCGCACTCGTCCACGCCGGTCCACACGCCCTCCTCGCCGGCCGGTCCGCCGCCCACCTGTTCGGATTCGATGGATTCGGCGAGCCCGATGTGGTCGAGATCGTCGTTCCCTTCGGCAAGGGAGCACGCCGGCGGCCCGATGCGATGGTCCACCGGTCCCGTCACCTCGAACCAGTCGACCGGACCCGCCGGCGCAGCCTGGCCACGACCACGGCCACCCGAACCATCCTCGACCTCGCCGCCGACCCTCGGGTGTCCAACGACCGCTTGGCTGCCGCGCTCGATTCGGCCCTGCGCGACGGGCACACCAGCCCGCTCGCCCTGGCCCGCCAACTCGACCGCCTCGGCACACGGGGCCGGCGGGGAGTTCGCCGTCTCCGGCGCGTGCTCGACGGCCGACCCGGGGAGTTGCACAGCCATCTCGAGCGGGTCTTCTGCCGTCGACTCCGGCGCGCAGGCCTGCCGATTCCGCTCAGCCAGGTGGCCGTTCGAACGCCAGCGGGTCGATTGCGCCGGCTCGACTTCCTCTATCCGGAACAGGGCCTCGTCGTGGAGGTCAGCGGGCATCGCACCCACTCGACCCGCGAAGACCGACGCGCCGATGCGCAACGGCACCGGGAACTGGTCGCCGTCGGGTTGCGGTGGGTCGAGTTCACGTCGGACGAGGTGTTCGACGACTGGGCGTCCGTCGTCGCCGACCTCGCCCGCCACCTCCGACCCGCAGCGGCCTGACCCACCCAGGCCGTTCTGTGCGCAGTTCGGCCGCACGAACGGGCCGTCCTGCGCACGGAAAGGGGGTCAGGATTGGGTACGGCTTCGTCGGGCTGACTCGAACTGGGTTTCGACCGACCGAATCGGGGGGACATGACCTTCGTCGACGGCGATGACCTGTGCTCCGGCTGCAGCCGCTGTTGCAGCCGGGTCGAGGGCCTGCTGGTCACGGCCGACGAACTCGAGCGGCTCCCCCGCCTGGCGCCGTTCGTCGTGGACCACGACCAGGGTCTGTGGCGCCTCGACATGCTCGACGGCTGCCCGTACCTCGGTGACGACGGGTGGTGCACGACGTTCGACAACCGTCCGTTCGATTGCTCGCTGTTCCCGGCCCAGATCGGTGGGCTGCACCGGGCGCCGGGCCAGGGCTCGGTCTCGGTGACCTGGCGGTTCGGCGGATTCGAGTGCCCGTCACGCAAGCGGTTCGTCCGCCAGCCGATCAACCCCGAGCAGACCGCTGCGCTTCGTACCTGGATCGCTCGGGCCTATGACGCGCCCGAGGTCACCGTCGTCCACGACCGGAGCCCAGACCGGGTGCCCCAGCGGATCCGGCGCCGCCTTCCGCCCGGAGTCCGACGACCCCTTACCGGCGCCCGCCGCCGGTTGCGCACCGTCCTCCACCGCTGACGGTTCGGCGGCCACCGGCGCAGCAAGAATCGCCCCGGTCGCCGCCGGGCGACCCGAGCCGTGCCACGACCCCACACGAACCATCGCCTGTTGCGCCTCGGAGGCCCGAATGCCGCACCGACTCATCGCTCTGCGGGTCCTGACCGTGCTCGCCGTGGCGCTGAGCACTGCGGGCTGCAGCCGCATCGTCAGCCGAACTGCGGCACCGACCACGACCGTCCTGAGCCCTACGACCACCTCCGGCACCGGCCCTGCCCACGGGAGCTACGACCCCAACGCGGGTACCGGCCCGGCCCGCGGGACCTACGACCCCTACGCGGGCACCGCTCCGGCCACCGGACGCACCGGTCGGACCGTGGAGGGCGATGTCCGTACGCCCGACGGCCGCAGCCGCCACTACCGGCTCTACGTGCCGCCGTCGCTGCCCACCGGGCAACGAGTGCCCCTGCTCGTGGCCCTTCACGGTGGACTGGGCACGTCGGAGCAGTTCCAGACCAACTCCGGGTTCGACGCGCTCGCCGAGGCCAACGGGTTCATCGTCGTCTACCCGGACGGGATCGGTGCGCTGCCCGGCGGCCGGGGCCCGCAGACCTGGAACGGCGGGTACTGCTGCGGCGCTGCGGCGGACAAGAACATCGATGACGTCGGGTTTGTCCGCCAGCTCGTCGACACGATCGTGGCGGCACAGCCCGTCGATCCGGCGCGCGTCGTCGCGGCCGGGCACTCCAACGGGGCGATGCTGGCCTATCGGCTCGCCTGCGAGCTGTCCGATCGGATCGCCGCGATCGGGGTCCAGGCCGGGAGCCTCGGGATCGACGCCTGCACCCCGTCTCGACCGGTGGCCGTGTTCCACCTCCACGGCACCGCCGACACCAACCACCCGATCGACGGTGGCGCCGGGACGGGACTCGCCGGGGTGGCGTTCCGATCGGCCCGCGCCGCGGTGGACACCGTCGCCGCCGCCGACGGGTGCGCAACCACCCCGACCCCGGCCACCACCCCCGGCAACCCCGATCTGGCCACCCTCACCTGGGAGGCGTGCCGCGCCGGGACCACCGTGCGTCTCGTCGTCGTCACCGGAGCCACGCATGCGTGGATGGGCCATCCCGGCGCGTCAGAACGGGCCCGGTCCTTCGTCGGCACCCCGTACCCGGATCTCGACGCCAGCCGAGCCATCTGGTCGTTCCTCGCCGCACAGCGCCGCCGCTGACCGGCCGGCCCGCTTGCCCCGGGCCGACCCGGACCGCTCAGGTGACGTCGCCGTGGTGGGCCGCGACGTTCGCCGGATAGCTGCGGCAGTAGTAGTTCCACAGCTGCTGGCCGTACACACCCGTCGCCCGACCACTGGTGCCCGAACGGCCGGCGGCAAGATCCTCGCGAGTCGCCATGAAGCCGGCCGTGGCATGCCAGGGCGACGCCGCGACCGCAGCGGCGAAGTCCGGGGCGAGCGGCAACGGCACCAGCTCGGTCCGAAGATCGGGCCCGTGGAAGTAGGCCGATGAGAACCGCTCCCGACCGGCGATCACCCGATGCGTCGTCGCCACCAGGTAGTTGCCGGTCATCTCCTGCAGGAGCTCGCCGAGGTTCACGACGAAGGCGTCATTGCGCACAGGAACGTCGACCCACTCCCCCAACGAGTTCCGCACCTGTAGCCCGCCGACGCCATGCTGGGCCAGGACCGTCACGAACCCGGCGTCGTGATGGGCGTTCACCCCGGCCATGCCCGTGGGTGTCGCCGGGTATCGGATCAGCTTGGCCAGCGAGAACGGCCGCTCACCGAACACCCGACCGAGATGACCCTCGTCGAGACCGAGACCGAGCGACAGCACCCCGAGCACATCGTCGGCGAGGGACGCCGCCGCGGCGAGGAAGGCCGACACCGCTGCGCGGAACCCCGGCACGAGCGCCTCGTCCGGCCATTGGTTCGGCCCGTCGAGCCGGAGGTACGCCGGGCGCGTCGAGGCCGGCCGGGCCGAGTGCTCGGTGGCCAAGTCGAGTTGCTCGCGCTGGTCCGGGCGGCCATCGGTGAGCTCTGCGCCGACCGGCTCCCACCCCCGGAACTGCGGTGATCGCCGCTTGTCCACGGTTCGCTTGGCGGCGTCGTCGAGCGCGAAGAACCGTTGCAGCGCATCGAGATGCGCATCCAGCACGGCGGACGGCACCCCGTGGCCGGTCAGCAGGAAGAACCCGACCTCATGGCAGACCCGGCACACCTCCGCCGCAAAGGCCCGCCGGTCGGCGCCCGTATCGCGCCACCGGGTGAGATCGATGACCGGCAGCTCGGTGAACGTCGAGGTCACCGCACCGTCCTAGCGCACCGACGCTTGCGCTCGCACCGGATCGGCGGCGAAGGTGGCGACCATGGACGACCTCAGGGGGAAGGTCGCCGTCGTCACCGGCGGCGCATCCGGCATCGGCTTCGCAACGGCTGCCGCGCTCGCGGCCGAGGGCGCGGTCCCGGTGGTGGTGGACATCGAAAAGAGCCGTGTCGAGGCCGCAGCAGAGCGACTCGGCGGCGCCGGCTACGTCTGCGACGTATCCGACTTCGCTGCGATGACGGCGTTGGCCGACGAGGTGTTCGCCCGCTTCGGCCACGTCGACCTCGTGTTCAACAACGCCGGGGTCGCCGTCGGCGGGCCGATCACCGAGATGACCCACCAGGACTGGAAGTGGATCATCGACGTCGATCTGTGGGGCCCGATCCACGGGGTCGAGGCCTTCGTTCCCCGCATGGTGGAGCAGGGCACCGGCGGTCACGTGCTGTTCACCGCGTCGTTCGCCGGCCTCGTCCCCAACGTCGGCCTTGGGCCGTACTGCGTCGCCAAGTACGGCGTCGTCGCACTGGCCGAGGTCCTGCAACGGGAACTGCGGCCACACCAGATCGGCGTGTCGGTGTTGTGCCCGATGCGGGTCGCCACCGACATCGGCACCTCGGAACGGAACCGACCGGTCGAGTTGGGCGGACCCGACGCGTCCCCGCGGGTGCTCGACCAGGACGAGTCGAACCCGGATCTCGCCGGGCGGGTGCTCGACGTCGACGGCGTCGCCGCCCTGGTGCTCGACGCGGTGCGGGCCAACCGGCTCTACGTGCTGCCCCACACCGAATCGCGCACGCCGATCCGGCGCCGGTTCGAGCGCATCGACCGCACGTTCGACGAGCAGCCAACGGTCTGACCGCTCAGACCACGACGACGGTGGTACCCAGCGGCGCCCAGTCCCAGAGGAACAACGCGTCCTGCTCTGCCTGGCGTTGGCACCCGGCCGAGCGCCGCTGGCCCAACTCGGCGACGGACTGAACGGGCACCCCGGCGCCGTCGTTCGGGATCTGGTGGAATACGCAGCCAGGAACCCGGGGGCCACGGCCTCGGTCGCCGTCAGCGACACCACGGCCGCACCCACCGCACCCCCGGCGGCGTCGATCGCCACCCGCACCACGTCACCCGGCCGTCGCGCACCCGCCGTGGTCCCTGTGCCGTCCCGCGTGTCGAGCAGGCGTGTCGGACCGGCAGACGTCATCCGGCCGGCGGCGACCGGGCCGGCGGTCGGCTCGAAGTAGCCCGACACGTCCACCACGACGTGGGCGCTCGCCTGCACGAAGACTCGACCGCCCCGCCGCCGAGACCGACGAGCGTCAGGTTGGCCCGGGTGTCGCCCGGGACGACGTTCAGCTTCGAGGTGGCCGGCCGTGGCCGGCCGGCCGGATGGACCGAGACGAAGCCGGGCGTGACGACCTCGGTCGCCGTCACCGTGAGTGCCACGGCGCCGGCGTGCGAGGGGATCCCGGCCCGACCGGCGACGATCACCGTCCGGGTCGTCCCCGGCGCCGGCACGGTGCCATCGCGGGAGTCGAGCAGGCGGGCGGCGCTCGGCAGTGCGACGTATCGGGCCGGGCCCGGGTCGCCGCAGCGGCCGCGGGCGCCGCCAGCGCCGCCAGCGCCGCCACCGCTGCCACCGCAGGCACCGTCGCCAGGACGGCGACGAGCACCACACGGATCACGAGCCTGCGCAGGTCCACGCCCGAACGCTAGGCGGCTCGGTGCCCCGGTCGGCGGAGGTGTCCGTATGGAAGGCTGCGGACCATGTCCGACGCCGTGCTGTACTCCGTCGCCGACCGGGTGGCGACGATCACCATCAACAACCCCGAGCGCCGCAACGCCCTGTCCGATGCGGTGTCCACGGGTCTGATCGAGTCGTTCCGCCGGGCCCGCGCCGACCGAGACGCCCGCGTGGTCGTGCTGACGGGCGCAGGCGACAAGGCGTTCTGCGCCGGGGCCGACCTGTCGGGCCAGATCACCGATGCGAGCTTCGTCGAGCAACTCGACAACCGGGGCCGGATGGTCGAGCTGTTCCACACCGCGTACGCCATGGGCAAGCCCCTGATCACCCGGGTGCGGGGCTTCGCGCTGGCGGGAGGGTTCGGCCTCGCGCTGCTCGGCGACATCGTCATCGCCGCCGAGGACGCCGTGTTCGGTACCCCGGAGATCAACGTCGGCATGTGGCCGATGATGATCACCGTCCCGATGCTCCGCTCGATGCCGCCGAAGGTCGCACTCGAGCTGCAGATGACCGGCCGTCGCGTGCCCGCCGCCGAGGCCCAACGGCTCGGGTTCGTCAACCGGGTCGTGCCCGTCGAGGAGCTCGACGCCACGGTCGCCGAGGTCGCTGCGGACCTCGCGTCGAAGTCGCCGTCGATCATGAAGCTCGGGCGCGACGCGTTCTACCGGGTCATCGACCAGAACGCCGTCGACGCGCTGAACTACCTCCAGGTCGGCCTGACGATGGTCTCCCAGACCGAGGACCACCGCGAGGGCATCCGGGCCTTCGCCGAGAAGCGCCCGCCGAATTACTCGGGTCGCTGACCCCGTCGGCTACCGACCGCTGAACCGGGGCGTGCGCCGCTCGGCCATGGCGCGCACGCCCTCGGCGAAGTCGGCGGTGCGGCCGAGACGGTCCTGCTCGGCCTTCTCGTGGTCGGTGGCCGCCTTGACCGCCCCGGCGAGATGCCCGCGCATCGTGGCCCGTATCGCCCGCACGGCCAGCGGTCCGGACTCGGCGATCTCGCGGGCGAACGAGACGGCCTCGGCACGAAGCTGGTCGGCGGGCACGAGCCGGTCGATCAGCCCGATCCGCAACGCCTCCGCGCCGTCGATGCGCCGCCCGGTGTAGAGCAGTTCGAGCGCCCGCTGCTGGCCGACCACGGCCGGCAGGGAGACGGTCGTGCCGAACCCGTGGTGGAACCCGAGCCGAGCGAAATTGGCCGTGAACCTCGACTCCGGGCAGGCCACCCGGAAGTCGGCCGACAGCGCCACGCCGAGGCCACCGCCGACCGCGGCGCCCTGGATCGCCGCCACGATCGGCAACTCGGAGGCGAAGATCCGCACGGCGTGGTCGTAGAGGTGCACCGGCGGCGCCGAACCCGGTGCCGCCCGCTCGGCCGGGTCGAGCTTGGCCCCGGCGCAGAAGTGCTTGCCCTCGGCCGCCAACACCACCGTCCGGGTGTCCCCGTCGGCCTGGCAGGTCTCCAGCGCGTCGGCGATCTGGCCGATGAAGGGGACCGTCATGTAGTTGTCGGGCGGCCGGCACAGCTCGACGAGCGTGACGTGGTCGCCGAGCGGGGTGATCCGGACGTCGGCCATCGTGCTCAGCCCCCCAGCTCGGTGCGCAGCACCCGGCGCAGCAGCTTGCCGGTCTCGTTGAACGGCAGCTCCTCGCGGAACTCGACGAGCTCGGGCATGCGCGACGACCGCAGCCGATCCTTCACCCACTGCTGGAGTTCTTCGACGCTCGCCGCCGTACCGGGCTTGAGCACGATGGCCGCGGCGACCTTCTCCCCCCACTCGGTGTCGGGGACGCCGACCACGGCCGCCTGGTCGACCGCCGGGTGGGCCAGGAGCACCTCTTCGATCTCCCCGGGCGACATGTTCTCGCCGCCGCGAACGATCACATCGTCGAGCCGGCCGTCGATGAACAGGTACCCCTCGGCGTCGAGGAAACCGGCGTCCTTGGTGGCGAACCAGCCCTCGTCGTCGGTGAGCTTGCGGCCCAGGTACTCGCCCGACACCTGCTCGCCCCGCACGCACACCTCGCCGCGCTCGCCGGCCGGCAGCGCCTGACCGAGCGGATCGCGGATCTCGAGCTCGAGGGTGGGAAGCGGCCGACCGACCGAGCCGAGCCGGGCCCGCACGGCCAGGTCGTCGGAGGCCATGGCGGCCCGGTGGTCGTCGGGGCCGAGCACCGCGATCGTCGAGGAGGTCTCCGTGAGGCCGTAGGCGTTCACGAACGACACGTGCGGCAGCAGGGTGAGCGCTCGCTCGACGACCGGGACGGGCATGCGTCCACCGCCGTAGGCCAGGTGCCGCAGCGCCGGGAGCGACTCCCCTTCGGCCTCCAGCACGTCGAGGATGCGCCCCAGCATGGTCGGCACGACCATCGCATGCGTGACGGCCTCGTCGCGGGCCAACCCCACCCAGGCCTCCGGGGTGAACTGCGACAGCTGCACCACCCGGCGGCCGGTGTACACCGACGACAGCACGGCCGACACGCCGGCGATGTGGTACGGCGGCACGGACACCAGCGCGCACTCCTCCTCGTCGGCGCCCATGTAGTCGAGGGTGGTGACGATGTAGGACGCAAGGTGCTTGTGGCGCAGCACCGCAGCCTTGGGTTCACCGGTCGTGCCGCTGGTGAACAGCAGCACGGCGATCTCGTCGGGGTCGGTCCAGCCCTCGTAGGCCTCGCGCCCCGGGTCGGCCGACGCCGCCAGGAAGTCGGCACGGGTGACGAGCTCGACGCCGTCGATCGGGCTGAGCCGATCGGCCACCGGCGGGTCGATCACGACCGCCGCGGGCGCCGTTCGGGCGACGATGCCCTGAAGTTGGGCGTCGGCGAGGCGGTAGTTCATGGGCACGAACGGCTTGCCGGCGACGGCGGCGGCGAACAGCGCAACGGGGACGGCCTCGGAGTTGAGATCGACCATGCCGAGATGGTCCACCGGCCGTTCGACCAGCCAGCCGGCCGCCCGGCGGGCCCGGGCCAGCAGGTCGGCGTAGGTCATCCCACCTGCACGAGGACCGAAGGCCACCCGGTCGCCGAAGCCGTCGGCCGCCATCTCCAGAAGCATCGCCACGTTCATGCCACCATCTTCGCAAGACGTGGCGGTCGTCACCCAACCCCTAGCCTGCGGGCATGACGACCTGTGCCGTTCCCGGAGCGACGCTGAGGTTCGAGCAGGCCGGGAGCGGCCCCCGGCTGCTGGTGGTCAACGGCACCGGCTCGGACCTGCGGGTGCGGCCGAACCCGTTCGACTGGCCGATCGCAGCGGCGTTCGAGGTGCTCGCCTACGACCATCGAGGGCTCGGCCGGTCCGTTCCGGACCACCCCGAACACCAGCCCACGATGGCCGAGTTCGGGGCGGATCCGCTCGCGCTCGTCGATGCGCTCGGCTGGGACCGCTTCGCCGTGCTGGGGATCTCCTTCGGCGGCATGGTCGCCCAGGAGCTCGCCCTGCTCGCGCGGGATCGCATCACCCGCCTGGTGCTGGCGTGCACCTCGGCCGGCGGCGCCGGTGGCGCATCGTGGCCACTGCACGACACGTACGCGAAACCGGCCGAGGAGCGCTTCGCCGAGCAGTTGTCGATCCTCGACGTGCGCACCCGCACCGACGACCGCCGCCGGCAGGCCCTCGAGGGGTTCCTCCGGGGCCGACCCGGCTGGGACGCGCCGCCGAGCACCGGGCTGCGGCGCCAACTCGAAGCCCGGCGCCACCACGACACCTGGGACCGTTTGGCGACCCTGCGAGTGCCGACGCTCGTCGCCGCCGGCCGCCACGACGGCATCGCTCCGCCGGCCAACGCCGAGGCGCTCGCCGGGCAGATCCCGGGCGCTGAGCTGGCGTGGTTCGACGGGGGCCACGCGTTCTTCGTCGACGATCCGGCGGCTTGGCCGGCGATGACCGGGTTCCTGGCCGGCGGGTCGTCGCCGAGCTGAGGCGCCGAACACCCGCAGGCGCGCCGGTCGTTGTCGTCGCAACGACCGG
>JBJTVH010000060.1:0-47594 GCA_046081125.1 Acidimicrobiales bacterium | reverse complement strand
CAGCGTCCGGGTGCGGAAGGTCGTGAAGAGCACCGCCCGCCGGTTCCGGTCGGCGAGGCCGATCTTCCAGGCGCCGAAGTTGGTCCGGTAGTGGTGGACGACGACGGCGTCCGGGACGTACCGGACGGTGAGTCCGCTGAGGTGGGCGCGAAGGCTCAGCTCGGCGTCCTCGTAGTACATGAAGAGGGGGCCGAAGAAGCCGCCGAGGTCGTTCCACACCGAGCGAGCGACTGCGAAGCAGCAGCCGCTGGCAAGCAGGACGTCGGACTCGACGAGGCCGACTGCCTCTGCCGGCTCACCGAAGTGGCCGGCCCACGAGTGGCCGAACACGTTGAGGACGTTGCCCGCCGAGTTCAGCAGTCCCGGGTCGTTGGCGAGGCGCACGCTCGCGGTCGCGAGCCCGACTCCGGGGCGCCGTGCGACGTCCGCGAGGTGCCGCAGGCAGCCCGGCCGCAGTGCGGCGTCCTGGTTCAGGAACACGACGACCTGACCGGTGCTGCGAGCGGCCCCGAGGTTGGCGCCGTCGGCGAAGCCGAGGTTGGCGCCGTCGCCGACGACGTGGACACCGGCTCGACCCTGGAGCGCCCGGCGCCGTTCGCCCGGTAGCCCGTTGTCGACCACCACGACCTCCACCGACGGGTCGTTCGCCGTTCGTTCAAGCGCAGAGTCGCCGGCGTCCACCAGGCGGGGCTCGTCGCCGTATGCGACGAGGATCACCGATACGTCGACCGGGGTACCGGAATCCGGTGGAGGGGCGATGCCACACTATGGCCCATGTCGACCACCGCTCGGCCTCCGGAGCGGATCGTGGTGGTGGTCCCGGCGTGGAACGAGCGGGCCACGATCCCCGACGTGGTTCGAGCCGTGCGTGAGGTGACGGGGTTCGAGGTCGTCGTCGTCGACGACGGCTCGACCGACGGCACGGCGCAGTGTGCGCGAGAGGCCGGCGCAACCGTGTTGCGCCACCCCTTCAATGTCGGTGTCGGCGCGGCGGTCGGTACGGGTATGGCGTATGCCCAGCGGCTCGGTGCCGATGTGGTCGTGCAGGTGGACGCCGACGGGCAGCACGACCCGTCGGCGATCGGTGCGCTGATCGCCGTGGTCGCCGACGGTGCCGATCTGGCCATCGGGAGCCGATTCGAGGGGGGCTTCACGATGGGGTGGGTCCGCCGCACGGCCATCCGCCGCTTCGCCCGCCACGTGGAGCGCCGGCTGCGCACTCCGGTGCCCGATCCCACGAGCGGGTTCCGAGCGTTCGGCCCGCGAGCGATCGACGTCCTCACGCCGACGTTCCCCACGGCGTATCTGTCCGACACGGTCGAGGTCCTGCTCCAGGCGGCCGATCGGGGGTTGGTGGTTCGCTCGGTGCCCGTCCCGATGCGCGCCCGGCAGGCTGGCCAGGCGTCGGCGGGGCTCTGGCGCAGTGCCGGGTACGCATTGCGGATCTGGTGGATCCTGCTTGCGCACCGCCTGCCTGCGGGAAGGGGGGAGGCGACGTGGACCGCCTGACCGTGTTCTTGGTGGCGGTCGCGTCGGCCACGGCGGCAACGGTGCTGGTGTTGTTGCGTCGACGAGCGATGCGAGCCGGGTACGCGTTGCTGTGGTTGGGCGTCGCTGTCGCCGCCGTGCTCGTCGTGCTGCTGCGGCCGGCGATCGATGCCGTCGCCCGCGCCGTCGGCTCGACCGGACCGTCGCTCGTTTTCCTCGTGGTGTCGTTGTTCCTGTTGTTCCTGTCGGTCGGGCTGACGATCCAGCTCTCGAGGTTGGACGGCAAGGTCGAACGTCTCGCCCAAGCGGTTGCCCTGCTCGGCCAGCCCGTCGGGCCGAGCGAGGGGTCGTCACCGCCCGTGGTCCCGGAGGTCCTCTTTCCAGGCCCGGAACCGGACGTGTGCGACCCCCGAGGGCCCGATGCCACGGCCTGAGCCGTCGGGATCGAGACGGAATTCGAACTGGCGACCGAGGTCGTCGGCATCGGCCGCCCAGTAGCGAGCGTCGGCGTCGACGGCGGGACCCGCACGCCACAGCAGCCATCGGCCGATCCGCCGTTTGAACGCCGCCTCGGGCTGCCCGGGTAGGTCGTCGCCCAGACGCAGGAGTCGCTCTGGGGCTTCTCGCCACGCGGAGCCGGCGACGTTGCGGTCCCGGGTCGGGGTGGCCGGGAGATCGGCGGTACTCACCGGCGTGTGGTCGAAGGGGCGCTGGTCCGCCGGGAGGGCGCCGTCGAGGCCCACGGCGCTCACCACCCCCGGTCGACCCATTCCTGCAGGTGCGGGCGCTCGGTGCCGATCGTGGTGTCGACCCCGTGGCCCGGGAGCACGATGGTGTCGGCCGGCAGGGTGAACAAGCGCCGGTCGATCGAGGTGATGATCGTGGGGAAGTCGCCGCCTTCGAATCCGGTGGCGCCGGCGCCTCCGGGGAACAGGGTGTCGACCGAGAACAGGATGGGGTGGCCGTCGAGGCGGAAGCAGATCGAGCCTGCGGTGTGCCCCGGCGTGTGGATCGCGTGCAGCCGCAGCCGGCCGACCTCGACCACCTCGGCATCGTCGAGGAACACGTCGTAGCCGACCTCGGCCAAGCGGGGGGCGTCGAGCGCCGTGACCGCAACCTCGTAGCCGGCCTCGCGCATCGCCGGCACGGCCTGGATGTGGTCCCAGTGCCCGTGGGTCTCGAGGACCCGACGCACCCCGAGGCCGCGTGCGAGCTCGAGGAGCTGCTCGTGCTCGTTGGCGGCGTCGATCAGCACGGCGTCACCGGTCTGGGTGCACCGCAGCACGAACACGTTGTTCTCGTAGGGGCCAACGACCACCTTGTGGATCTCGGCGCCGGTGGCCGACCAGTGCAGCGTGCTCATGGTGGTGAGGCTACGTGCTGATGACCTCGAACCCGAGTGACAGCGCGACCGGGATCTGGTTGGGGTCGAACGTGCAGTACCGCACCGGGGCCGGCAGGCGGGCCGCAGCGGCGAGGTGGACGGCGTCGGTCGTGCGCACCGGGTGGGTGCGGCCCAACTCGGCGGCGAGGTCGAGGCAGCGTTCGTCGACGGGGACCACGGCGATGCGCTCCCAGTCGTCGCGCAGCGCCCGGCGCAGCGCATCGGCGTCGTACGGGTTGCCCACCACACGCTCGGCCAGCATCAGGGCCTCGGTGAGCGCAAGTGCGCAGGCACACCAGGACGGGTCGGTGGCCATCGCCGCGACGACGACGTCGCGTTCGGGGCCGCGCAGGTACCGGGCGAGCAGCGCGCTGGTGTCGAGTGCGAGGGTCATCGGCCGCGGATCTCCTGCAGCAACCGGTCGAGGCGGACCCCGGCCCACGGCTCGACGGTCGCGGCCGGGTCGGGGCGGTCGGGCCGCCGGGGCAGGGTGAGCAGCCCTCGGGCGGCGAGGTCCTCCAAGGTCGGGGCGTCCTGATCGGTGCCGAGTGGGCCGAGCTGGGCGACGGGGCGGCCGTCGACGGACACCACGATTCGCTCCCCGGCGCCGGCTCGGCGCACGACGGCGGCGAGGTTGGCCCGCAGCTCCCGGATCCCCATCGAGTCCACCGCCCGAGTGTACGCCGGTGTACACCGGAGCGTTCGACGGGGCGGCGGCCACCGGGCAGGATGTCGGCATGAACTTCGCCTTCAGCGAGGAGCAGGAAGAGCTCCGCAAGACCGTTCGTCAGTTCCTCGACTCGAAGTCCCCCGAGCTCGAGGTCCGCCGCCTGATGGAGACCGGCGACGGCTACGACGCCTCCGTGTGGTCCCAGATGGCCGAGCAGATGGGCCTGCAGGGCCTGGCCATCCCCGAGGAGTTCGGTGGCTCCGGGTTCTCCTGGGTCGAGCTCGGCATCGTGCTCGAGGAGATGGGCCGCTCCCTGCTGTGCGCCCCCTACTACTCGACCGTGGTGCTCGCTGCGAACACCCTGCTGCAGTCGGGTGACGCCGCCGCCAAGGCCGCGCACCTCCCCGGCATCGCCTCCGGCGAGACGATCGCCACCCTTGCGTTCACCGAGCCGGCGGGTCGATGGGACGAGGCCGGGATCACGATGTCGGCCTCCGGGTCGGGCAGCTCGTGGACGCTGAACGGCACGAAGTCCTTCGTGCTCGACGGCCACACGGCGTCGCTGATCATCGTGGCCGCCCGCACCGCCGCCGGCGTGAGCTTGTTCGCCGTCGACGGCGGCGCCGCCGGGCTCACCCGCACGGCGCTGTCCACGATGGACCAGACCCGCAAGCAGGCCAAGCTCGAGTTCGCCAACACCCCGGCGACGCTCATCGGCACCGACGGCGACGGCTGGAACGTGCTGTCGAAGGTGCTCGACCTCGCAGCGGTCGGCCTTGCGGCCGAGCAGGTCGGCGGCGCCCAGAAGGTGCTCGAAATGGCCGTCGACTACGCCAAGGTCCGCGTGCAGTTCGGCCGCCCCATCGGCTCGTTCCAGGCGATCAAGCACAAGTGCGCCGACATGCTGCTCGAGGTCGAATCGGCCAAGTCCGCGGCCTACTACGCGATGTGGTGCGCGTCGGAACTGAACGACGAGCTGCCCTCGGTCGCCTCGCTGGCCAAGGCGTACTGCTCGGAGGCGTACTTCCACGCCACCGCCGAGAACATCCAGATCCACGGCGGCATCGGCTTCACCTGGGAGCACCCGGCCCACCTGTACTTCAAGCGGGCCAAGTCGTCCGAGCTGCTCTTCGGCGACCCCAGCTACCACCGCGAGCTGCTCGCCCAGCGCATCGGTATCTGAGCGATCGCTTCGTTCTCCCGAGGGCCGGCCCGGTTGGGCCGGCCCTCGGCGCGTGTCCGGGGCGGCACCAGCCCGAGTGGCGACCTAGCGTGCCGGGCGATGGCCTGGCTGATCCTGGTGGCGACCGCCGTGGTCGTGTTCGTGATTGCAGCCGTCGTGGTCGGCCGTGAGGCGCGCCGCCTGGACGCGGTCGCACCCCGGGTCACCTACGAGCTCGAGGAAGCGGTCGCGTACGTCGCGGACCGCTTGCCGCAGCTCGCCCAGGCGCGGCTGGGCTACGACGACGTGCGCGAGGTCCTTCGGATCCACATGCGTCTGCTGCACGCCCATGGGCTGCAGCCGGACCGGCTGATGGACCGGCCTCAGGACATCGAGGACGTGGTGCTCGTCGACGACACGGGCGCGATCGGTGAGGTGATCGGCGCCGTAGAGGGCGCTGGCCTCGACCTCGCCGACGAAGACGTCGCTGCGATCGTCGATGCACACCTGGCGTATCTCGACTTCATCGGCGCCGTCGGACCGCAAGCCCCACCCGAGGAGCTCGGCGCGGACGGAGCGCTCGGCTGACGAGCGACGTCGGGCGTTAGCCCGCGAATCCGTCGAGGTGGGCGGCGTGCCAGTGCCACGCGGTCTCGACGATGCCCTGCAGGTCGTACCTCGGTGTCCAACCCAGCAGTTCGCGAGCGAGCCGGTTGTCGGCGCACACCTGGACGGGATCACCGGGGCGACGCTCGGTGTCCCGGTGGGGGACGGGCCGGCCTGCGACCCGCTCGATGGCGTGCAGGACCTCGCGCACGGTCGAGCCGATCCCCGTGCCGAGGTTGACCGCCCTCGACTCGCCCCCACGTTCCAGCCATTCGAGGGCCGCCAGATGGGCAGCGGCGAGGTCGTCGACGTGGATGTAATCGCGGATCGCCGTGCCGTCGACGGTGGGGTAGTCGGTCCCGAACACGTCGAGGGGCTCGCGCCTGCCGAGCGTCGCCTTGATCGCCACTGGGACCAGGTTGAGGCTGAAGCGCCAGTCTTCACCGAGGTCGCCGTCCGGGCTGGCACCCGCGGCGTTGAAGTACCGCAGGCGAACCGAGCGCACGCGGTGCAAACGGTCGTACCAGTCGAGGATCCGTTCGACCATCAGTTTGGACTCGCCGTAGGGGCTTTCGGGTCGCAACGGGGCGGTTTCCGCCACCGGAGACACCTCGGGGGTGCCGTAGACCGCGCAGGTCGAGGAGAACACGATGCGATGCACACCCGCACGCTGGAGCGCATCGACGAGGGCATGGCTGCCAGCCGTGTTGTTGCCGAAGTACTTGTCGGGCCGCACCATCGACTCGCCGGCGTTCTTGTAGGCGGCGAAATGGATGCAGCTGTCGATTCCGTGACGAGCCACGACCCGCTCCACGAGCGCATGGTCGGCGATGTCGCCGACCACCAGCGGTGCGTCGCCGACCGCTTCACCGTGGCCGAGTTCGAGGTTGTCGAGCACCACGACCTCGCGCCCGGACCGGCGCAGCCAGCGGGCCGTGTGGGAGCCGATGTAGCCGGCGCCGCCGGTGACGAGAACGGTCATGCGCAATCCCTGCAGTCGTGGGGCCCGTAGACCGTAGCGGGCCCGGCCTCGGCTACGTTGCCGGCCCGTGGAACGTCTCACCCGCTTCGAGCACAACCGGTACGTGGGCGACAAGCGCTCGCAGATCGTGCACGACATCGATGCCTGCGACGCCCCGACGGTCATCGACGAACTCGTGGGCGCAGAGGCGTACCTGTGCTTCGGTCCCGACACCGTGGCCGAGGCCCGCAACCGGGGCTATCGCCTGTGCGCGCAATGCCCGGGGGTTCGGGCGGCGGCCAAGGGCTGAAGGCGCGGTCCCCGGGTGAACGGGACCTTCCGGTCCGACGGGTTCGCCCTCGCCCGGCATCTCGTGTTCCCGGGAGGTCGCCGGGAAACCGGTCTGCCGGGGTTCGTGCTGTGTCACGGATTCCCCACGGGTCCGATCGATGCCCGACGCTCCGCAGGTACGTTCCCGGAGTTGGTCGAGCGGATCTCGAACGATCTCGGCTGGGCCGCCCTGACCTTCACCTTCCGGGGCTGCGGCGACAGCGAGGGCAGCTTCTCGTTCGCCGGGTGGTTGGCCGACCTGCGCAACGCCGTCGAGCATCTCCATGCCGAGGCCGAGCCATCGGGCATCTGGTTGTGCGGAACCTCGACCGGCGGTTCGCTCGCCGTGTGCGTTGCCGCCGGGGATCCACGGATACGCGGCGTGGCCATGCTCGCGGGTCGGGCGGACTTCGACGACTGGGCGCGGCACCCTCGACGATTCCTCGAACACGCTCGCGACGTCGGCGCGATTCGGGACCCGGCGTTCCCGCCGAGCTTCGAAGCCTGGGCGCGCGAAGTGGCTCGGGTGCAGCCGCTCGCAGCGACGGAACGGTTCGCCCCCCGCCCGCTGCTGGTGGTCCACGGCGCCGACGACGACGTCGTGCCCGAGGCCGATGCCCGGCAGTTCGCACGGGCCCACGGCCAGGCCGACCTCCGGTTGCTCGCCGGCGCCGGTCACCGGCTCCGGCACGATCCTCGGGCGGTGGCCCTCCTGCTCGGGTGGCTCGACCGGCAGCGGGACCGGGTCTGAAGCTCAAGATCCGGTCTCGGCCGCCGACGGTAGCCGGGTATGGTCCTGACGGCTCCGGCACGGGATGTGCCCCCCGTCGAGCCCGGCGCCTCCTCCGAGCGGCGCCTCGCCCCCTCGCTCCTTGCGGCGGTGATCGGCTACGTGGTCGTCGGCATCACGTTCCTTTGGCCGGCGGTGTCGTCCTGCGAGACCGTCGTCTTCGGCCCGCGCGGGGACGCCACCGCCGGCGGGCTTCGCACGGCCTGGACCTACCAGCAGCTCGGCGGGTGGCCGTTCCACGCCTGGACGACCTGGAGCGCAGCGCCGGGTGGGGAGGAGTTCTGGTTCCCCTACCGATGGTCGTCGCTGTTCACCGAGCTGCCGCTCTGGGCCTTCGGGAAGGTCACCACCGCGGCCTGCTCGTGGAACCTCACGATCCTTCTCGGATTGGTCAGCTCTGCGACGGCGACGTTCGTCCTGGTCTGTCGAGTGGTGCGATTCCGTTCGGTCGCCTTCCTCGCCGGCCTGGCTTGGGGGTACTCGGCGTTCCACCAGATGCAGGCGCAGTTCCACGTGAGCTACGTCCACAGTCAGCTGTTGCCGCTGATCGTGCTGGCGGCGCTCAGCCTGTGGGAGCGGCCGCGAGCGCAAGTCGCCGTCGCTCTCGGCCTCTTCGTCGCTGCGTACTGCTACACCGAGCCGTACGGCCCGGTGTTCACGATGGTGACCGCCGGGGGAACGGTCCTCGGCCTGGCGCTCGCCGGCTGGCGGCGTCCGTTCGATCCCCGCCGGAGCGCTCGCCGCCGAACGCTTGCGCTGGCCGGGGCAGTGTCTGCTCTGGCCGTGATCCCACTCGGGCTCGCTCTGCTCGCGCTCCGCAGCCGCACGGGGCTCGCGAACGCCGTGCAACGGCCCTTCGACGAGGTGCGCTACTGGACCGCCTCGCCCCTGGACTTCCTGCTCTGGCCTCGCCACAACCCGTTGCTCGGCGAACTCGCCGGTGGCTGGCGTGACCGCAACCTGACCGGCAACTACATCGAAAAGACGTTGTCGGTCGGCCTCGGCATGCTCGCCCTCGCGGTCGTCGGCGTACTGCGAGGGCTCCGCAGCGAGGCCGCCCGCCGAACACCGCTCGGGCTGCCGACGCGCACCCTGGTCGTCGCGATGCTGACCCTTGCCGGCCTGGCCCTGTGGGCCACGCTGCCCCCGGACCTCCCCGTCCCCGGTCTGTCGATCATCCACGGCGTGCTGCCCTTCTGGCGGGTGTACGCCCGCATCGGCATGCTGACCCACCTCGCCGTCGTCGTTCTCGGTGCACTCGGTCTGGCGTCGGTCCTCGATCGGCTCCGTCGATCGCGTCGAACCCTTGCGGTGGTGGTGGTCGGCGCGGTGACGATGATCGAGACGGCGACGGTCCCCGGAGCCGCAACGTTCGACCTGTCAGCCGCTCCGCCGGGCTACCGGTGGTTGGCGGCGCAGAACGACGCGCGGATCATCGCGGAGTATCCGCTCGACAGCCCGCGCATGCAGCCGGACGGGCAGTTCCAGACGTTCCAACCGATCCACGGCAAGCGATTGTTCAACGCGAGCGTGCACTGGGCGCCTTCGGTGCCGCTGCAGGAGGCGATGATCGGGTTGGGCGATCCGCAGACCCCCGGACTCCTGCGCGCCATGGGTGTCGACCGGGTCGTGGTCCACCGGTTGCTGTACCCCGGGCTCTCGGGCAGCGGCGAACTCCCGGCCGGCTATCGGCTGGTGCACTCGACCGTCGCGTCCACGCCGAAGGCCAGCGAGCTCAAGGACCTGTGGGAGCGGGCGTTCGCGGTCATGGAAGTCCTGGTCGTCGATCCGGGTCCGCCCGCCGAGGTGGCGGCGACGATCGGTCCTGGGTTCGACCCACCCGACTACGTGGGCTGGCGCTCCGTCGTGTGGACCCAGGAGCGTGGACGCCTTCCGGTCGTCGATCTGGGTGCGCCGACGATCAGGGCAGAAGTGTCATTCGACCTCCGCAGCGCAGTCGGTGAGGAGGAAGTGGTGGTGTCCGACCGGACCGGTGAGCGGTGGCGCGGCAGGGTGCGGGACCCCGAACGCGTTCCGCTCCGATTCGAGGTGGCGGTTGGCGACGAGCTGGAGGTCCACGTCCAAGGGCCGCCTCCGCCGGGCGGCGGGATCCGGGTTGGGATCGAGCGGCTTGCCGTGGAGCCGGTCCGATGAGGCCGGGCGCACCCCCTGCTCGAACCCGAAACGACGTCGTCGTGCACGAGGCCCTGAGGCGGGTCGGCCTCGGCCTGGCGCTCGCCGGGATCGATCCTCGTGCGACGGCGAAGGCGGTCCGCAACGTCCCCCGTTTCGTCCGGGACATGCGCTCGTTCCGGGCGATGAGCCGTGGGGTCGGGACGCCGTTGCCCTCGTGGCGCTCCGCTGTTCCGGCGCTCGCCGACGCCTCGAGCGGTGCCGGCACCACGGGTGAGTACTTCCTTGCCGATCTTTGGACCGCTCGTCGCATCCGCCGACACGCGCCGGCCCGTCACCTCGACGTCGGTTCCCGCATCGACGGCCTCGTGGCGCACGTGCTGACGTTCACCGAGGTCGACGTCGTCGACGTCCGGCCGTTGGCGACCGAGGTCGACGGCCTTCGATTCATACAAGCCGATGCGTGCCGGCTCGACGGCATCACGACGACGTCGGCGTCGTCCGTCCATGCGCTCGAGCACTTCGGGCTCGGCCGGTACGGCGACCCACTCGATCCGCTCGGACACCTCCGCGGGCTCGACGCGCTCGCCGGCACCGTCCTGCCGGGCGGTCACCTCTACGTCGGGTATCCGGTCGGGCGTCCCCGCGTCGAGTTCAACGGGCACCGCATCATCGATCCGCTGCTTGCGGTCGACCGTCTCGCCGGCTTCGAACTCGTGGAGTTCGCCCTCGTCGCCGACGGGGCGGTCCACCCTGGCGATCCGTCCGACGCGTTGGATCGGTCCTACGGCGTTGGCCTCTACCACTTCAGGCGGCGGTAGTCGCCGCCTCGGGCGGTTCGTGGCCAACGGTTGCATCGATGCCCAGGCGGTGGAGCAGGGGAGCGAACAAGGTCGGCCAGTCGTACCGGCGGGCGTGGTCGATCGAGGCCTTCCGTCCGGAGAGCCAGAGGTCGCGGTCGGACACCCAGCGTGCGATCCCGGTGGCGATCGCAGCGGGGTCGTCGTCGACCACCAGTGCTGCGCCGCACTCCCGCAGTTCGCCGGCATTGGGAGGCACAGGCGTGAGCACCAGCGGCAATCCTGCGGCGAGGTACACCTTGAGCTTGCCGGGATCGGCGAAGCGGGTGAACGACGCGGGGTCGTCCCGGTACGGAGCGACCGCGACGTTGCAGCGGGCGAGGATCGACTCCACCTTACGCTGGTCGGGAACGAACCCGTGGAACGTGACGACCCGGTCGAGGCCGAGCGCCCGGCTGCGCTGTTCGAGCGCCGTGGACTCGGGTCCGGCTCCGATGATCTGGGCCTCTACGACGTGGCCGTTGCGGCGCAACTGCGCCGCCGCCTCCAGCAGGCGGTCGACGCCCTGGCGTCCGACGAGATGGCCCACGTAGGCGACGCGGATCGTCGTCAACGAGTCGTGGGCTGCCGTGGTCGCCGTGCGGTCGCACCAGGCTCCCATCGGAACGATCGTCACCGGGGCGCCCTGCCCGCCGAGGCCGTGACGCTTCGCTCGCCCCTCGGCAGCCGCTTCGGACAACTCGACGCGGTGGTCGGCCCGGCGAGCCACGAGCGAGTCGATCGCGTCGTAGGCCGCCGTGAGGCGGCCCGTCCCGAAGCGATCCGGCACGAAGTCGATGTTCCAGGTGACCACTTGTGCCGCACGTCCTCGGCGCCGCTCGAGCAGGCCGCGGGCTGCCGCCAGGGGGTTGAACCCGACCCACACGTCGCAGGGCGTGCTGCGCAGCGGGACGGCGACGTCGAGCGGGAAGGTCCAGGGTGGGCGATGCGGCAGCCGGACCGTGCGGCGGGACCGCCCGCCGGCGCCGTCGAGATCGATCACGTGGCGCCCGGGTGCTTCCGGACGCAGCGGATGGGTGATCGTGACGACGCGCCTCGCCCCACAGGTCAACAGGTACTCACGAAATGCCTCGGCCGGACCGTCGGCATAGCCGCCGGTCGGGTCGGCGAAGCCGTTGAAGGCGAGGGTGAAGGTGCAGCGCTCGATGCGATGGGGTGTCACGGCCGTCGGCACTCGCGGACGGTTGCGAACGCGCTGACGACCAGCAGGACTGTCGAAGCCACGACGCAGGACCACATGACGTCGGTCGGCCGATCGTTGACGAAGATGAGCCACACGATCTGTGCCGCCGGTGCGAGCGGGAGCAGCACGAGCCACCACGCTCCGGATCGGGCGAGCAGGAACTGCACCAGCAGTCCAGCGGCGGCGAAGGGTACCGAGGCCAGGCCGAGCTGCCAGACGAGCGGGGAGGACGCGTCGTAGGTCGTGCCGAGCAAGGGCGGCAGCACGACTGGCGCGAGCACGGCGAGCGCCCCGCAACCGAGCAGGGCCCCGACGACGGTGAGGATTGCAGCGCGCACGAGTACACCGCGCTCGCGCCGGTCGCTGCCGCGGCCGCGCCGGGCGAGTTCGGGAAGTGCGACGGAGGCGATGACCGCCGGGACGAACAGCACCGAACGAGCGGCGGTGGCGGCCGCGGCGTAGCGGCCGGCGGCGGTCGGGTCGAGCCAGTACCGGGCGAGGGGCACGTCGATGACGGCGACCAGTGCCACGGTCCCGAGCGCGACCACAGCGCGTCCGGTGTCCTGCAGCAACAGTCGCGGGTCGTCGAGGGGACGTCGGGCCCCCCAGTGAATGGCGCCGAGTGCCGTCACCAAGGCGAGCGCTCCGAGCGCGAGCAGGATCGGGGCGCTCCCGAGGCCGATGGCGAGGGCCGCTGCGCCGGCCGCCAACTTGCCGGTGGCGAGTACTGCGTTCATGACCGCCAGGGCCCTGAAGCGACGGGAACCCTGCAGCAGTCCGAATGCCACGGAGCACAGGGCGGTGCCGGGCATCAGGAGCGCAATGCCGGCCACCACCGCCGCGTCGAGCCCGAGCCACCGGGCCAGCACCGGACCGGTGACGAGGATCGCCGTGGCGAGCGCGCAGGAGGCGAACAGCACCCGAGCCAGCACCGGGTCGCGGACCACCTGCGCGAACGGCCGGACCGGCAGGTTGGCCACGGGGCGGGTGGCCTCGGTCCGGGCGACCGCCGTCTGGAGGGCGACGCCGACCATGCCGGTCAGCGCTACGAGGCTGAACGCGGCCGACCAACGTCCGAACTCGTCGGGTCCCATGCTGCGGCCGAGCATGATCTGGAACCCGTAGTTCGTGGCGGTCGTGGCGAGAGATGCCAGCAGCAGCAGCCCGCTGCCACGAAGCAGCGACGGAGCGCGGTACGCGGCTCCGACAGGACGTTCTCGCACCAGCATCGGTGTGTGAACGGTATGGGCCGGGTTTCGGCGGCGGTGTCGCTCAGCCCGTGGCCGGCACGACCGATGAACCGTGTGTGATCTCGTTCGTGTTCGGAACCACTGCGGAGTTGATCAAGCTGGCGCCGATCGCCGAACGACTCGACGATCGCGGGGTCGGCTACCGGTGGTGGTGCACCGGCCAGCAACTCGACGAGTTGCCGTCGGCGACCGATGCCCTCGGTCTACGCCACCCGGATCGTTGGCTCGGCTCCGGCTGGGAAGGCCGTTCCTTGCGCAGCGCGGGGGAGGTGACCCGCTGGGCAGCGAGGTTGGTGCGTCGCGTCGGGGCGGATCGCAGCTCGTTGCGCGCAGACCTGCGTGCCGACGGGCGACCGCCGCTCGTCGTCGTCCACGGCGACACGATGACGACGGTGTTCGGGGCCGTGCTCGGCCGGTCGCTCGGCGCCACCGTGGCCCACGTCGAGGCCGGGATGCGCAGCGGTGACTGGCGGAACCCGTTTCCCGAGGAGCTCGACCGGCGCGCCGTCGCCCGAATCGCCGACGTTCACTTCGCCTCCGGCCCGCCCGCCGTCGCCAATCTGCGCAGGGCCCGCGGTGTCGTGGTGGACACGGGCGCCAACACCGTGGTCGACGCGTTGCACCTCCGGTCGATGGTCACGGGCGCGCTCCCGGCCGGGATTCCTGACCGGTTCGGCCTGGTCTCGTTGCACCGCAGCGAGTTGTACGCGAACCCAAACGAATTGGAGCGGACGCTGATCGAACTCGCGGCGTACGCCCGCCGCTCGGACGCGCTCCCGCTGCTGTTCGTCGATCACCCGGTGACCTGCGCTCGCTTGACGCGACTCGGTCTCGATCCGTTGGTGGCACCGCTGGTCCGGCTGCCCAAGCAGGGGTATGCCACGTTCCTGGCCCTGGTGCGTCGGAGCGAGTTCGTGGTGACCGACTCCGGTGGACTGCAGGTGGAAGCTGCCGAACTCGGAGTTCCGTGCTGTGTTCATCGACGCACGACCGAGAGCGTCGAAGGTCTCGGCGCCAACGTCATGGTGTCGGGCTTCGACGAGGGTGCATTGAAGGCGTTCCTCGACGAGCCCGCTCGCTACCGATGTCCGGCGCTCGTGCGGTCGGTATCGCCGAGCGACGTGATCGTGTCGTGGTTGGTGGACAACGGGTTTTGTGCGGTGGCGACCTCGGCCTGAGCCGTGCGCCGGCGTCGCGCCGAGCGGGCCCGAAGCACGATTCCTCGACCGATCCCCCCGGCGTAGACCACCCCGAACACCGGGGCGAGCGCGGCGAGGGATCCCGCCTCGTGGGCGCTGGCACCACAGCGACGGGCGGTCGCGCCGAGGGTGCCCACCGCAGCGACCAAACCGACTGCGGCGACCGTCGGACGCCGAGCCGCAATCATCGCAAGGGTCGGTGACGCAGCGGCGAGGAGAAGGAACGGGGCGAGGAACCGACTCCCTCGACGCAGGTGTCCGTCGACGAAGGTGGTGCCTCGGTAGTACGCCTGGCGAAGGAAACCGCGCAGGTCCTCGCGCCCGTGGTACGTGCAGCAAAAGCCGTTGGCTAGGCGGATCGGTTGCTCGGCGGCGAGGCTCCGCAGCAGGTGGGTGTCATCGCTCACGAGCGCGAGATCGTCGTGGCTCGGCACGAACTCCTCGACGAGGCGGAGGAGCAGCGAGCGGGGCGCAACGAAGAACGTCGTGCCCTTCGGGTAGTGGTCGAAGTCGGCGAGGCCGTACGCAGCCTCGGTGCGGTCGGCGAACCATCGGCGCCAGGCGATCTTTACGAGGGCCGCCCAGAACCCGGCGTAGGGATTGCGGGCGGTGTCGATGACGACATCGCCGTTCCACACCGTCTGGTCCGGGTGGGTAGCGAGCCGTTCACGGATGAAGCCGAGTGACGGCTCGTGGGGAAACACCCGGGAGTCGAGCAGCAGGACCAGCTCGCCGCGGGCGGCGCGCAATCCGGCCCAGCGGGCCAGGAACCGGCCCGCGTTGGGTTGGGACACGACGGAGACGGCGGGGATGCCGGTGTCGGCGGCCAGGACGGTGGCGGTGTCGTCGGTGGAACCGTCGTCCACGACGACGATCTCGACGTCGGGCCACGCGGCGAGGGCGATGGCCCGACGGAGCGCCTCGAGGGTGCGGGGCAGCCATGCTGCGGCGTTGTAGGCCGGGATCACGACCGACAGGGTGGGCGGCGTCGTCATCGGGTCGCTCCAGAGCGCAGCGGTGGGGAGGACCGTCCGGCCGCAGGATCGGGATCCCCGAGCAGCGGGGATTGCGCTGCGCCCGTCGGGTCGGCGGTCCGGTCGTAGCCGAGCGCGATCGTCAAGCGACCAAAGATCCGTACGGTGTCGCCGAGTGTCCGCACGACAGCTCGCCACGACACCGTGCTGAGCTCTTTGTGGCCGAGGAAGACGGGGACCTCGACCCACGCGGTGTGGCCGCGATCGCGAGCGAGCACGAACAGTTCGAGGTCGAACGCGAAGCGGTCCTCCACCATCGAACCGAGCAGATCGTCGACGACCTCGCCCCGGAGCAGTTTGATGCCGGTCTGGGTGTCGCCGACGTCGAGCCGGAACAGCAGCCGCACGAGGCGCTGGTACCCCCAGGACCAGAACCGGCGAACGGTGGCGATGTGTACGACGGAGTCGGGATGCCGTTTGGAGCCGAGCACGATGTCGGCGTCGCTCGCCTCGATGGCGGCGAGGAGCCTGAGCACGAGCGCAGGGTCGATGTCACCGTCGGCGTCGAGGTAGCCGATATAGCGGGCCGAACTCGCCGCCATGCCGGCCCGCACGGCGGCGCCCTTGCCCCGGTTGAGCGGGAAGCGAAGCATCCGCACCGACGCGAGACCTATACGGTCGACGAGATCGGGGCTGCCGTCGGTGCATCCGTCGGCGACTGCGATGATCTCGTAGCTGCACCCGGTCGCAGCGAGCGTTCTGTCGAGCCCGCGCAGCGTGGTGGCCACGGCTTGACCCGGGTTGAAGAACGGCACGACGACGGCGACGTCGCCGACGGCGATCGGTGCGGTCGGGTCGTGCGGCCTCGTCGTGTCGATCGGGTCGGCAAGACGGGCCCTGGTGACGGGGCGGGTTCGGGCCAGCGCCGGGGCGCCCAGGCACGCGAGCACCACGACTGCGGCGATGAGAACGGTTGCGGCCAGCCCACGGGGGGTGTGCGGGGCAGACCCAGCCCCGATGGCGATCACCGGGAGCGCGGCCCATGGCACGAGCGCCAGTCGAGATCCGGTGGCCATGAGGAACAGCACCAGGAGATACGCCAGCGCGAGCAGAGCCCAGGCCACCACCAGGAGCCGCAGGGCTCCGACGTCGACGGGGTTTCCACCCGTGACGAGCCGGGTGACGGGACCGGGGGCGGCCAGCACGATCGCGGTCGGGATCGAGGCGAGAGCGGTGGTCACGACCAGCCCGCTGCGCAGGACCCGTCGCCGCCCGGTACGGCTCGACGGGGTCCGCAGCACGCCAAGGAAGGTGACGAGGGCAGCGGCAGCAGGGACGAAGAACCCGGCTCGGGCCAATGCCCCCGCCGTGGCGTAGGCATCGGCCTCGAGCGGGTCCAGCAGCAGGCGGGCAAGCACGGCGTCGAACCCGCCGACGAGCCAAAGTCCGGCGACTCCGGCGACACCGAGCACCACCTCGCGTCCCAGTTTCGCCCGCGAAGTGCCGGACGGGGGGTGGCTCGGCCGACCTGCGGCGGTGCCGGTGCCCGCGCGGACCGCAACCAGCGTGGCGCCAAGCGTGGCGAGCTCGGCCAAGATCAGCGCGGCCACGGAGCCGGGAACACCGCCCGCCGGTACGGCGATTCCGGCTGCGAGCTTGGTGACGGCCCCGACGACGAGCGCCCCGCCGACGGCGCCGAGGCGTCCGTTGCGCAACAGGACGGCCTGGGGGACGAGCCCAACCACGGCGGCGACGGCGTAGATCCCGACGGCGGCCGCCAGGAGCAGACGGGGACCGAAGGCCCCAGGGGTCGCAAGGGTGCCGGTGACAGCGATGCATGCCCCGAGCGCCAGCCCGCCGCCGAACGCCGGACGCCACCAGGCCCGGGCCTGTCGGTCGGCATCGGTCCCGGGAAGGCGCAGCACGAGCGCGAGCTGCAAGCCAGTGAGGACCACCCCGAGGGAGGTCACCGCCGCGAGGAGGGCGGCGAAGGCGCCGTAGGCGTCGGCGTCGAGTCGACCAGCGGTGGCTCGGTGCGCCGCGCCGTTGACCACGCCGGCCAGCGCGGTCGTGACGACGAAACCGATGAGGGACCGTGGAGCGCGCACCTTGCCACGAACCTATGGTCACGGATGCGATGGTGGTGACGGTCGGGAACCACCCGGTCGCGGGCCCCGAAGGTCGAAGGAGCAGCGCCATGATCATCGTCGTACCGAACTTCGACCGGGGCGGGGTGAGCCGGTTCTCCTTCGAGGTGGCCGCAGCAGCCCGGGCCGCCGGTCGGACTGCGGTCGTCGTCGGCGCCGGTGATCCGAATGGCCTGTGGCCTCAATACGACCTCGAACGGCGCGCCGTGCCGACTTGGGACGCCAAGGCTGCGGGGATGATTGCGGCGTTGTGTTCCGGCGAGGATGTCCTCCTGGCGAACTCGCCGGCCGTCGCCTGTCTGTTGCCGGCCCTCGCCGGTGCCCGACGTGTGCTCCTCGTGGCCCATGGGACCCCTCCGGACAACTCGGCCTGGATCGGGCCGGCCCGCACGGCGCTCGTCGGTCGGCTGGTGACCGCAGGGCTGGCCCGGCTCGGAACCCCAGCTGCGACGCTTCGGCCGGCCCTGGCTGATGAGTTCGGCATCGCGATCGAGCGCATCGTTTCGCTGACCCACATCACGCATCCTCGGCCCCGCGGGCGACACCCCGGCGCCGCCGGGGTCCTGGTCCCGGTGCGGCTGAGCAGTGAGAAGCGCTACGTGGTCGAATCGGGCATTGCGTTGGCCGCTGCGATGGGGGTTCCGGTGACCGTGGTGGGCGAGGGCCCGGCGGCCGAGGAGTTCGCCCTACTGGTAGCCGAGGGGCCGGCCGACGGTGAGCTTTGTCGGGATCCCGACGTCGGCCGCTACATCGCCGATGCCGACGTGGTCGTGGCCACCGGGATCACTGCTCTGGAGGCCTGCGCCGCCGGAAGGCGGGTAGCGCTTGCCGGTCAACCGCACGGTCAGCTCGTGGGAGCGGCCGGTCCCTCCCGCATCCGCGCGATGATCGACGGTGGGTTCACCGGCCTCACGATGCCGCCGCTCGCTCCTGCGGCGGTCGCCGACGAATTGCGGGCCCTCGGCTCGGAGGAGCTCGATGCCGTCGTGTCCTACGTCGTCGACGAGGGCGCCCCGGAGCACGTGCTGTCGCTGATCGATGCCGCGCTCGAGCCGGTGGACCCGCCGCTTGATCCGGACACCGGGGTAGCAATGGCTGCGGCGCTGTTGTCGTTGGAGGAAACCGTGGGCGAGACGTACCGGTACCTGGGGGAGGTCGAGGTCGCCCGAGACTGGTGGCGCGGGCAGTACGAAGGGTGCGAGGCACAGCTGCATGCGATGCGCGACTACCTCGGCGAGCTGGAGCGAACCAGGGACGAGCTGCGGGCGCGTGTAGCCCCGAATGAGGCGGTCCCGGCCCCTGCGGCGCCGGCCCGGCGGTGGTTCAGTCGGTAGCGCCCCGGCCGAGCACGATCAGCCGGGTGCCGGTGGCTGCGAACGCCTCGGCCGGCAAGATCGCCCGGCCGTCGACGACGACCTTGGCGCCGGGCAGCGACGCGGGGGTGAGCGAGCGGTACTCGTGGTGGTCGGTGTGGACGATGGCGGCGTCGCAGGCCTGGGGCAGCGCGCACGGGGTGAGCCCGAGCCGGCGCAGTTCGCCGTCGTCGTACAGCGGGTCGTGCACGAGCGGCGTGGCCCCCCGGGCGGTCAGCTCGGCCACGAGGGGGAACACCCCGGAGAACGCAGTTTCCTTCACCCCGAACCGGTACGCCGCCCCGAGCACCACCACCGTCAGCCCCCGGAGGTCGCCGCCGAGGGCCGTCGCCAGGCGTTCGACGGCGTAGCCCGGCATCGCCTCGTTCACCAGGCGGGAGGCTCGCGGCAGCACGGCGTCGGGGTCGCCGAGGAGGTAGAGCCGGGGGTACACGGGGATGCAGTGCCCGCCGACGGCGACGCCGGGGCGGTGCAGGTGGCTGTACGGCTGCGAGTTGGCGGCGTCGATCACCTGGTACACGTCGATGCCGATGCGGTCGGAGAACCGGGCCAGCTCGTTGGCGAAGGCGATGTTGAGGTCGCGGTAGGTCGTCTCAGCCAGCTTGGCCAACTCGGCCGCCTCGGCGGTGCCGAGGTCCCAGACCCCGTTGGGGCGCGCGAGGTCGGTACGGTCGTCGAAGTCGAGCACCGCGTCGTAGAACGAGCGGCCGACGGCGGCGCTCGCGGCGTCGATCCCGCCGAGGAGCTTGGGGTAGCGACGCAGGTCGCCGAACACGCGGCCGGTGAACACCCGCTCGGGGCTGAAGCACACGAAGAGGCTCTCGCCGGGCACGAGCCCGGAGGTGGCGGCCAGCACCGGCGTGAACCGGTTCCGGGTGGTGCCGGTCGGGATGGTCGTCTCGTAGCAGACGAGGGTGCCGGGCTGCAGCCCGGCGGCGATGGCGGCGGTCGCGGCGTCGAGCGCCCCGAAGCGGGGCGCGCCGTCGGGATCGACGAGCAGCGGGACGACGACCACGATGGCCTCCGACGACGCCGCGGCCTCGGTCACGTCGGTGGTGGCCCGCAGCAGGCCGCGAGCGTGGGCCTCGGCGAGCAGTTCCGGCATCCGGTCCTCGCCGTCGTGAGGGCACTCGCCCCGGTTGACGGCGTCCACGACCCGGGTGTCGATGTCGGCGCCGATGACCTGGTGGCCCTTCGAGGCGTACTGCACCGCAAGGGGGAGGCCGATCTTGCCGAGGCCAACGACACAGACGCGCATAGGCGGGCGAGGATACCGAGCCCCACACCGCCGACCGGGTCTTCGGCGACGGTCGGGCAAGGCGCTCTCGCCACACCGCCCGGCGGTACTGTGACCCGGTCCGTTGCAAGGTGCCGCTGGTGGTGGCGCCCTCGGCGCTGGCCGACCACGAGAGGGAGAAGCCCACGGTGACGCTGTCGGGAAAGAGGGTCTTCATCACGGGCGGAGCCGGGTTCATCGGCTCGACCCTGGCCGGTCGGTTGGTCGCCGACAACGAGGTGGTGTTGTTCGACAACCTGGCCCGGAACTCCCTGCAGCATCGCCCGTGGGCTGATCACCCGAACCTGCGGCTCGTGACCGGCGACATCCTGGACGAGGCCGCGGTGCGCGATGCGATGGCCGGCGCCACCCACGTGGTGCACTGTGCCGCCATCGCCGGCATCGACACCGTGATCCGCAGCCCGGTCCGCACCATGGAGGTCAACATGGTGGGCTCGGCCAACGTGCTGCGCGTGGCCGCAGCGCTCGGTCGTCTCGAGCGGGTGGTCTGCTTTTCGACCAGCGAGGTGTTCGGCGCCCGGGCGTTCCGCTCCGAGGAGTCGAGCGACGTGACCATCGGTGCCGCCGGTGAGGCCCGCTGGACCTACGCCGTGTCGAAGCTCGCCGAGGAGCACCTTGCCATCGCCTACCACCGTGAGGTCGGGCTACCGGTGGTGTGCGTGCGGCCGTTCAACGTGTACGGCCCGGGCCAGGTCGGTGAGGGGGCGCTCGCGGTGTTCGTGCAGCGAGCGTTGCAGGACCTGCCGATCACGATCCACGGCGACGGCACCCAGATCCGAGCATGGTGCTACGTGGACGACATGGTGCGGGCCGTCGAGTTGTGCCTCGAGACGCCAGCGGCGGTCGGGGAGAGCTTCAACATCGGCAACCAGCGTGCGGTCGTCACGATCTACGGCCTGGCGAGCACGGTGGTGCGGGTGCTCGGGTCGCGCTCGTCGATCTCGTTCGTCGACCGGTTGTCGGCCGACGTCGAGCTGCGCATCCCGCACGTGATCAAGGCGCGCGACCTGCTCGGGTTCGAGGCCGAGGTCGATCTCGACGAAGGGATCGAGCGCACGGGCGAGTACTTCCGCAGCCTGCTGGGCCAGCAATGAGCGAGCGCATCCGCCTGGCGGTGCCGTCGATCGACGACGCCGATTGCGAGGCCGTGGTCCGGGTCCTGCGCAGCGGGATGCTGGTGCAGGGAGCCGAGGTCGCAGCGTTCGAGGCCCGCCTGGCCGAACTCGTCGGCGTTGCCCACGCCGTGGCCGTCGTGAACTGCACGGCCGCGCTGCACCTGTCGCTGGTGGCGCTCGGTGTGGGCCCCGGGCACCGGGTGGCGGTGGCCACCTATTCGTGGCCGTCGACGGTGAACGCCGTCTACCTCTCCGGCGCCGAGCCGGTGTTCGTCGACGCCGACCCGACGACCGGCAACATGGATCCGGCCCGCTTGCGCGAGGTGCTCGAGCGGACCGAGGTCGCGGCGGTGCTGCCGGTGCACACCTTCGGCCGGATGGCCGACATGGTCGCCTTGACCCGCTGCTGCGACGACGCCAGCGTCCCGTTGCTCGAGGACGCGGCCTGCGCCCTCGGTGCTTCTCTCGGCGAGCGGGCGGCCGGGTCGTGGGGTCGGGCCGGCTGCTTCAGCTTCCATCCCCGCAAGGCGATCACCACCGGTGAGGGCGGCGCCGTCACGACCGACGACGCCGCGCTGGCCGACCGGTTGCGGCGGTTGCGCAACCACGGTCTCGACCCGCACGCCGCGGCCCCGGACTTCGTCGAGGCGGGCTACAACCTGCGCCTCACCGAGTTCCAGGCGGCGTTGGGCGGCACACAGCTCGACAAGCTCGACCGGCTCGTCGCCGCCCGCCGCGAGGCGGCCGCCCGGTACGACACGCTGCTGTCGGGCACTGCGGTCACGCCGCCGAGGCTCGCACCGGAGCCGTCGGCGCACGTGTACCAGAGCTATGTCGCCTCGCTGCCCGCCGCAGCGGCGCCCCGCCGGGCCGAGGTGCTCGCCCACCTGCGCGAGCAGGGGATCGAAGCCACCATCGGCACCTATCACCAGCCGCTCATCACCCATGTGGCCGCCCGCACCGGCCACCGGCCCGGGGATTTCCCGGCCACCGACGACGTGGCCGCCCGGGCCGTGTCGCTGCCGCTGTTCGAGGGGATCTCGCCGGGGCAGCAGGCCCGGGTCGTCGACACCCTCCTGGGGGCCCTGTGAAGCTCAGCGTCGTCGTTCCCGCCTACAACGAGGTCGAGATCATCGAGACGCTCGGTGAGAAGCTCCACGCCGTGCTGGCCGAGCGGGTGCCCGACAGCGAACTCGTGCTGGTCGACGACGGCTCTCGCGACGGCACCGGCGAGGTGATGGACGCCCTGGCCCGACGGCTCGACCACGTGGTCGTGGTGCACAACGCACCCAACCGCGGCCTCGGCGGCGCGCTGCGGAGCGGCTTCGAGCGGGCCCGGGGCGACGTCGTGACCTGGGTGCCGGGCGACGGCCAGTACGACCTGGCCCAGGTGCTCGACGGGCTCCCGCTGCTCGACACCCACGACGCCGTGTTCGCCCGTCGCCGGGCGCGCACCGAACGGAACCGCAACCTCATCTCGACGGTGTTCCACGGGATGCTGCGAGCCCTGTTCCGGTTCGACGCCAGGGACCTGTGCGGGATCTACCTGATCCGGCGGGAGGTGCTGGCGTCGATGCCGTTGCGCTCCGAGGACGTGTTCTTGAACCTGGAGGTGCCGTTGCGGTTCGTGCGGTCGGGGCGCCCCTACGGCGACCTGGTCCTCGACCTGTTGCCCCGCCAGGCCGGCTCGTCGAAGGTCGCCAACTGGCGCACCCTGGTGCGCAACACGGTCGAGGTCCTGCGCTTCAGGTTCTCCCGTGACCGCTGAACCTGACGGCGTCGCCGGGCCCCCGGCGTGGCACCACCTGCCGGCGAACCCCTACAACCCGCACGCCTGGATCCTCGGCGAGCCGACGATCGGCGAGCGATGCTGGATCGGCGCGTTCACGCTGCTCGACGGCAGCGGCGGCCTCACCGTCGGGCGGGGATGCGACATCTCCGCCGGGGCGCAGATCTACACCCACTCCACGGTGCGGCGGGTGATCTCCGAGCGGGAGCTCGGCATCGAACGGGCGCCGACCTCGATCGGTGATTTCGTCCACGTGGGGGCGGGCGCCGTCATCCTGATGGGGTGCTCGATCGGCGACCACTGCATCATCGGCGCAGGCGCAGTCGTGCCGCAGTTCACCGTGGTGCCGCCCTGGAGCGTCGTGGTCGGGGTGCCGGCCCGGATCCTGCCCGACGCGGCGCGCCGGTTCGCCGAGCCGCCGCCGCAGGGCTGATCGGTGGGGGGTCGCCCGTCGCCTCAGGGCAACGGGGCCGGGTTGCGCAGCGAGGCCAGCAGACCGGGGTAATCGATCACCGGGTCTCGGCCGAGCGCGGCGTCGCGGTCGTCACGGGCGACGAGCTCGATCGGCGGCAGCTCCCGGGTACGGCGCAAGAGTTCGAGTCGGACCAGGTCGCCGGCCGACCACGGCTGCGCCGACAGCGGGAGGCCGAACTCGTCGGCGAAGACCTCCGGGGCGATCGAGTCCCGCGAATCGGCGCGGATGACGGCGATCGTGACGTCGGGGTCGGCGTCGAGGCGGGCGACGGCCTGTTCGATCGCGGCGTATTCGATCGACAACGGGCGCACGACGTACACGCTGATCTGCCAGGCGGCCCAGCCGGTCAGCGCGACGGCGGTACCGACGCCGAGCACGGCGAGGGTGCGCTCGGTGGCGAGTCGCTCCCCGATGAGGCGTCGCAGCGCCCGCAGGTAGCCGGCGGCGGCCAGACCGACGAGCACGGCGACGGTGAGGTCGAGACCGAGGCGGGTGCGGGCCGCCGGCCACTGGTCGACGATGACCAGGTTGGGGCCGTACGCCCCGAGCAGCGCGCCGGCTGCTGCGACGAGGGCGACGAGCCGGTGCCGGCCGTCGGTCAGCAGCACGAGCCCGACCGCGCAGAGCACGGCCACGGCCAGCGCACGACCGGCGCGGGCCTCGAAGCCGAACGGCCACAGGGACCGCGTGAGCACCTCCTGCAGGTACCAGGTCAGCTTGCCGATCACGTCGGTGGCGAGTTCGGCCCGGCTGTTGGCCTCGGTGCCTCGAACGGCGACGAGGAGTTGGAACTGCACGTAGTGGATCACCATCGCGGCGATGAACGTGGTGACGGCCCGCCCGAGGAGTGCCCACCGGTCGCGCACGGTGGGGCCCGGAGCGACGGCGACGACGAGGCCGCCGGCGAAGTAGGCCATCGCGCCCGGTTGGTAGACGGCGAGGGCGGCGCTGAGCACGGCGAGCGCCGGGAACGACGGCAGCCACGACGTCCAGCCCGACGCTCGCGAGGTGCGTCGCAGCAGCAGACCGGCCACCAGACCGGAGGGCGGACCATGTGGTCACGAACATGATCGCCCACGAGCCGATGAACTGCGATGCCGGCATGGCCAGGGCGGCGACGGCCATGGCCGTCGCCGCGACGCGGCCGCAGCCGGCGCGCCGAGCGGCGAGCGCGATGACCACGGCGACGAGGGCGAGCCCGATCACCCCGAGGAGGCGGAGCCATCGCAGACTGGAGATGTCGGTGGTGAGCTCCATGCCGGCCTGCTGGACGATCCCGTTGAGGACGCGGCCACCACCGACGTTGACGTCGAGGATGGTGGTGTTGTCCCGGCGGGCCTGGAACAGCAACGACGCGTCGTCGGCGATGGCGTACGTACCGGTGACGACCTGGCTGTAGATCGCCGTGGCGGCGACGGCCACGGCGCCGAGGACCGCCACGTCGGAGGTGGCGATCCCAAGCCGTCGGATCGGACGGTGCTCGTCCACGCTCGGCTCGTCGGTGCCGACGTGGTGGTCGTCGTTGATGCTCATAGGAGAAGGTCCATCGTCGCGCGTGGGGGGTCAGCGGCGGCGGAGCGCGTGCGCCGGGTCCAGGTCCGGGCGCACCCGGGCCGGGGCACCCACCACGACCACGCCGGCCGGCACGTCAACGAGGACGAGCGCCCCGGCACCGATGACGGCACCGTCGCCGATCCGGGTTCCCTCCCGCAGGATGGCGCCCGAGCCGATCAGCGCGGCGACGCCGATGACGACGTCACCCGAGATGACGGCTCCCGGCAGCACGGTGGCACCGGCCCCGAGCCTGGAGTCATGCCCGACCACGGCGTTGTGGCCGACGAAGGCATGCGGACCGACCTCGACGTTGCCCGACAGGCGCGCACCGGCCTGGACGACGGTCCCGGGGCCCAACGCGCCTGGATCGACGGCCGAGGCGAGCGGATGGACGAGGACCGGCGAACCGCCGCCGAATGCGGCCGCCCGTTCGGCGACGGCGAGTCGAGCGCCCGGCGTGCCGATGCCGACGACCCAGTCGGCGCCGACGTCGGCGATGCGGTCGAGGGCGCCGAGGATCTCTAGGCCGCGGGCTGCGGCCCGGTGCGGATCGGGGACGGAGTCGGCGACGAGGCCGAGCACGGTGCCGACCGGACGCCCGGCACGGTCCAGCGCCCGTGCGACGTCGACGACATCGCACGCATGGCCACCGGCACCGATGACGACGAGGGGGGTCATTCGGTCGCGGCGCGCAGTGCGTCCACGATGCGCTGCTGTGCATCGTGGGTGAGGTCGTTCGCCATGGGGAGCGAGAGCGTGCGGCGGGAGAGGTCGTCGGTGGTGGCGAGCGGGTCGGCACGCTCGATGTCGCGGAAGGCGCGCATCAGGTGCAGCGGCGGCGAGAAGTAGGTCCGGAGCTCGATCTGTCGATCGGCGGCGAGTCGCAGGACCCGATCCCGCGTGGCGCGGTCGGGTGCGAGCGTCGGAACGAACTGGAACGTCGACCGGTCACCGCCCTGCTGGAACACGAACCCGTGCGGCTCGAGGAGTTGGCGCATCTGCCCGGCGGCGCCCCGTCGGGCCGACAGGACCTCGTCATAGCGGTCGAGCACGGCGAGCGCTGTCGCCGCCGCCACCTCGGGGAGCTTCGCGTTGATGCCGGCGTCCTCGTCGACCTCACGGGTCGATCCGAACCCGAAGTTGCACAGCGAGACCATCCGGTCCCGGAGCGCAGCGTCGCCGGTGAACACCGCGCCGCCCTCGCCGATCGCGAACGGTTTGGTCGCATGGAACGAGAACACCTCGGCGTCGCCCTGCCGGCCGAGCGGCGCGCCGTGGTCGTCGAGCGACCCGAACCCGGCAGCGGTGTCGACGAGCAGGCTGGCCCCGTGGCGGCGGCACGCCGCCGTCCAGCGGTCGGTGACCGCGCTCGGCGGAGCCGTTCCGAACGTCGAGCAGGCGAGGACCACCGCGACCTGTTCGGGCCGTTGATCCAGCGCGGCATCGAGTGCATCGGGGCACAGGTGCCAGTGTCCGGGGGCGACGTCGACGAACACCGGTGTGAGGCCGCACCACAGCACGGCGTCCACGGTGGCGGCGAAGGTGAACGATGGCAGCAGGACCAGGGGGCGTCCGTGCGCCCGCTCGCGTTGGAGCGCTCGCAGCGCGACCATGAGCCCGAGCGTGGCGTTCGCGACCGGGACGCAGCGCGCACCCCCACCGACGTACGTCTCGAGGCGTTGCACCAGCTCGACGTGGCACGGGCCACCGTTGGAGAACCAGCGTGCGCGCGCCGACGCCTCGAAGTACCGGGCGACGTCCTGCAGATCCGGTAGCTCTGGCGCCTGGAAGCGGATCGGGGGGACGCCCGAGTCGGCCATCATCCGAACGCTACCGGACCCTCGGTCGCACAACGGTGCGCCGTGCCCGTCGGGCCAGGGCGCGAGCGACCGCCTTCGCGTCCGAGGCGCTCGCCCGTCGCAGACGCCGGATCGCGGCGGCCAACTCGACCGGGCGCGCCGCGTGGGCGGCCTGTGCCTCCGCTTCCGCCTTCCATGCGTCACGCTCGGCATCGATGACGCTGGCGCGCTGGTGCCACCAGTCCCTGGCCTCGCCGACCTGGAGCGCCCACACCCGCAGCTCCTCGATCATCGACTGCTCCGTGGTGAGCGACCGGTGTCGTTGCGTGTGGAACGCCGTGGCGACGGCCCGGTCGAGGAACGAGAACCGCACGCCGGCCTCCCACATGCGCCGAGCGACGTTCCAGTCGCCGGGCTCGTCGGCGAAGCGGCAGTTCATGTCGTAGGGAAACGCCCGCAGCCCGGCGTGGTGGATCGCGGACAGGAATCCGAACGAGCCGCGGCGCGGTGGCCATTCGCCGATGTCGCCGAGCGGGGCGCGGGTCGTGGCGTCGACGACGAGCAGTCGTCCGTAGGCGACCTCGGCCCGGGTGGCGCGGGCGTGGGCGAGCAGCACCTCGAGATGGTCGGGGTGCCAGGCGTCGTCGTGGTCGAGGGGCGCGATCCAGCGGCCACGGGCCCGTGCCAGCGCAGTGTTCATCGGCGGGATGCCGGCGACGTACCAGCGGGCCTTGGCCTCGTCGGGGTACGGGCCGCGCACCGGGAGGTTGACGAAGGTGATTCGGTCGTCGCCGATGGCGGCGATCCGCTCGGCGGTGTCGTCGGTGCAGTCGTCACCGATGACCCAGGCCTCCCACCGCTGGTAGGTCTGTGCCCGGAGGCTTGCCAGTGCCCGCTCGCACAGCAGCTCGGCCTGGTTGAAGGTGGCGATCCGTACGCTGATCAGCGGCTCGGGCTCGTCCCAGGCGAGCGAGTACTCCGGATCGGCGCGCATCGCCCCCACCTCGCCGACGCCGTCGAGCAGGCGCTCGTACGTCCTTGCCACGAGCGCCTGTGTGTTCCGCAGCTCCTGCTCGACGTTGCGCATCCGAGCGAGAAGCTCGTTGAGCTCGAGGCGATCCAGGGGGACGGTGACGGGCGGTCGGGCATCGTCGGAGGAATCGGACACGGCGTCAGTCTGGAGTGTGCCCGGACTCGTTGGCGAGGCCGGAGAACGCGGCGGCCATGGCCGCCATCGAGAAGCGCGCGTCGAGGCCGGTGACGCATGTGGAGTGCTGGAGCCGCGCCCGGAGGAGGTCGTCGACGACCAGCGAGTGCACGATCGCGGTCAGTGCGTCGAGGTCGTCGAGCCCGACGAGGCGGCCGGTGGCGTCGTTCACCACCTCGTCGAGTCCACCGACGTCGTAGGCCACGACGGGGGTGCCGAGCGAGATGGCCTCCATCGCGACGAGCGGGATCCCCTCGGTGGCCGAGGTCATCACCAGCACGTCGGCGGCCGCCATCACCTCGAGCGGGTCCTCCACGAAGCCGAGGTGAGCGAACCCGGTGATGTCCGCGGCGAGCCGGCGAACGTCGTCGACCAACGGGCCGCTGCCGGCCATGACGAAGCGGCCACGACCCTGGAGCCGCCGCGCCAGCTCCACGAACGCGAGGGGCTGCTTCTCCGGTGCGGCGCGGCCGACCCATGCGACGACGGGATCGCCGTCGGCAAGACCGAGACGGGCCCGCGCATCCTGCCTCGTTCGTGGTGCCGGCACGTCGATCGCGATCGGCACGGTGACGACCCGACCGCTGGTGCGCCGCTCCCGCAGGAGTGCGGTGAGGCGCTCGTACGCTGCCGCCGTGACGTCGACGGCACCTCCGGCGGCGAGGTTTCCGGGCACGTGCCCCTGGTTGTTGAACTCGACGTCGATGACGGTGACGGCGCCCAGTTCGGGCTCGCGCAGGGCTGCGACGTTGCGCAGGAACCAGTGGGATCCGATGGTGACCAAGACCGGGTCGGTGAGGCGACGGCGCAGCGCGAGCCCGAACTCGCGCCACAGCGGTGGCCGCAGCATGGACGGCAGGTCGTAGACGTAGGGGGTGATCGCCATCATCTCGTTGGTGGCGTCGACCAAACCGGCCCGCAGGACATCGGTGATGACCACGACGACGGTGCGGCCCTCGTCGTGGAAGCCACGAGCGATCGCGTGGATGGCGCTGCCGGCGGCGAGGAACGGCACGAACAGCACGACCGGTCGACCCTGGCCGGCGGGGAGCTGCCACCACGGCTCCTCGAGGCGCTTCAGCGCGTTGCCCGGGGTCTGGCGACAGCCGGGCTGGAGCGGGTCCCGCACGGCGCGGCGGGGGAGCCTGCGCAGCAACTCGACGTAGCTGTCCTCCTCGTCGGGAAGGGGAGCCGGGTCGGGCCCGACGGCGAGTTCGGGGTCGACGACGAGGACCTCGACGCCGGAGCGATCGCCGATGCCGTGGCGCAGTGCGGTCGGGAGCGCTCGACCGGGCCACGGGCGGCGGGGGTCGCTCCCGGCGGTCACGACGACGGCGTACGGCGACTCGGCGTCGGCGTGCAGCCACCGAGGACACGGTGTCGCCCCCGGTGCGGCGCCGACGTCGCTGCTCGACCACCGCTCCTCGGCACCGAGCGATGCCGATTCGAGCGCGACGGGGCCGGGGAGCGGGTCGTCGATCCCGATCGTGGTGAGGTACGCGCCCCGGGCGGCTCGGACGGCACCGGGCCAGTCCGACACCACGTCGAAACGGTCGTCGGCGGGCAGGAGGCGCTCGAGCGGCGGCGCTCCCGGCGGTCGACGATCGATCAGGACGAGCTGCCAGTTCGTCAGGGTCTGCAACCGGAGCGCAGCGAGCACCGCATCGGCCCGAGTGGCGACGGTGACGTCGGCGAGGATGCTGACCAGCGGCCCGTGCGGCCCGGCGATCGGGACGGTGCCGTCGGCGGTCGAAGGCGCAGCGCCCGCCGGCGACCGGTCGACGCCCGTTCTCGTGCGCACGGCCGTCACGAGTCGCGCGCCGCCCGGGGCCCGGCGCACCGCACGGGCGACGACGGCGCGGACCAACCGACGTGTCGGGACCTGCGGCGAAACGGGCGCGGGGCCGTCGACGGCGAGGTCGAGTGTCGCCGCGGCCCGGCGGGCCGTCGCCAGCTCGGACGCCCACCATCGCTGCTCGACATCGACGAGGTGGGTCAGGTCGCGTACTGCGTTGACGATCGCGACGTCGGTCTCCCGCCTCAACACGGCGGACTGTGCGTCCCGGCCGGTAGTCACCATCGCCCCCAGTATGGACGACGAGCGCCGGTGCCACCCGGCGCTCGTCCACCCCTACAATCCGGCGTCGCTCGGCGGGCCGGCCCGGTCCCGACGACCTGCGGAAAAGGAGCCTGGGTGACGGCGTTGAGCAGCTCGTTCTGGCAGGACCGTCCGGTGCTGGTCACCGGTGGTTGCGGGTTCATCGGCAGCCATCTGGTCGAGGCGCTCGTGGCCGCCGGGGCGCAGGTGCGGGTGCTCGGCCGGTACAACAGCAGCGGGTCGGTGGGGTTCGTCGATCGCGTGCTCGAGCAGCACCCGGAGCGGGTGGAGGTGCGCCTCGGCAACGTCGCCGATCCCGAGTTCGTGCGGAGCTGCACCGCAGGGATCGACACCGTGTTCCACCTCGCGGCGTTGATCGGTATCCCGTACTCCTACGTGGCGCCTGCGAGCTACGTGGACACCAACGTGAACGGGACCTTGGCCGTGCTGGAGGCGGTGCGGGCCCACGGCGTGCGACGGTTGATCCACACGTCCACGTCCGAGACCTTCGGCAGCGCGCAGTACGTCCCGATGGACGAGCAGCACCCCCTGGTCGCGCAGTCGCCGTACGCTGCGACCAAGGTCGCGGCCGACCAACTCGTCGGGAGCTACTTCCGGTCGTTCGACACGCCGGCGGTCACGGTGCGCCCGTTCAACACCTTCGGGCCGCGTCAGTCGATGCGGGCCGTGATCCCGACCGTCATCCACCAGCTCCTGCGCGCGCCGTCGGTGCGTCTCGGTTCGCTCGATCCGATCCGGGACATGAACCCGGTCGGCAACACCGTCGACGGGTTCCTGCGCGCCGGGGCCACCGACGGGGTGGAGGGTGAGTTGTTCGTGCTCGGCACCGGTGAGGGTCGAACCGTCGGTGAGATCGTCGACGAGGTGGGTCGCCAGCTCGGCGTGCAGCCGGTGGTCGAGGTGGACGCCGGGCGGGTCCGTCCGGACAAGAGCGAAGTCGACCGCCTCGTGTGCGACTTCGCCAAGGCCCGTGCCCGCCTGGGGTACGAGCCGGTGGTGACCTTCGCCGAAGGCATCGCGGCGACGATCGACTACTGCCGCAAGGCGCCGGCGGCCAGACTCGGCTACGCCATCTGAGCGCGCGTCAGCGGGTCCACGGCTGATCCAGGCACGCGCTGGCGACGCCGGCGGCGGTGGCCCGCTCGGCCAGCCCGCACCACCGCTGGAGCCGGGTCGCGTCGCCGATCAGGGTCGGGATCGGCGACGCCTCGGCTCGGTCGTGCACCGTGATCGTGCGTCCGGCGACGATCGCCAGAGCCCGGATCACGTCGTCGAACCGCAGCCCGACGCCCGAGGCCAGATTGACCACCGGCTCCGGCGTGCGCCCCATTCGAGCGAGCGCCACGAGGGCGTCGACGGCGAAGCCGACCGTGACCACGTCTCGGACGGTGCTGCCCGAGCGGACCTCGACGGTGTCGCCGTCCTGCGCGGCGAGCACCGCGGCGCAGAACGAGCCGAGCGGGCTCGTTGGCGGTAGTCCGGGACCCGCGAGGTTGAACAGGCGGGCCACCACCACGGCCCGCCCGGCCGCGTGCGCGTGGTGGGCGAGTTCGGTGGCCCGTGCCTTCGTACGGCCGTAGTCCGTGACCGGGCGGGCCGGGGTGCGCTCGGTGATCGGATCGGTACCGGGCGGCGGGCCGTACTCGGCCGCGGAGCCGATGAGCACCATCGGGACGTCCCCCACGCCGTCGAGGAGGCCGTCGACGACGGCGACGTTCGCACGATGCAGGGTGTCGGGGTCCCCGGTGCTCGTCCCGGCGGCGTTCACCACCGCGCTCGGCCCGACCTCGTCGACGAGCGCAGCCACGGCCGTCGCATCGGTGGGATCGAGGCGCACGGTGCCGGGCGATCCGGCGCGCGTCGTCGTGATCACCTCGACCGGGGCGAGCGCCCGCAACGCACGCCCGAGGTACCCGTTGCCCCCGACGACGAGCAGGCGGAACCCTGGTGTCGTCACGGCAGGAAACGCCGGGGGTCGGCCCCCACGAGCTCGTTCGCCTGGCGGACGTCGTCGAGGCGGCCGAGGTCGAGCCACTCGCAGTGGACCTCCCGGCAACGAACCACGAAGCCGGCGTCGCGGAGCCGGAGCAGGAAGTCGGGCATGTCGAGCCGGTCCGGGCTGCCGAGGGAGCGGAGCGCTCGAGCGGAGAGCACGTTGACCCCCATGCTGACGAGGAAGTCGAAGACCGGCTTCTCCTCGTAGCGCACGAGCGAGCCGTCGTCGCCGACGGTCAGGACGCCGAACTCGCTGGCCAGCGTTCGCCGGTGCACCGCGATCGTCGCATCGGCCTGCGTCCGCAGGTGGCCCTCAACGACGTCGGCGAAGTCGAGGTCGGTGAACGTGTCCCCGTTCAGCACCAACACGGTGTCGTCGTCGTCGAGGTCGGGGAGCAGCGAAAGGGCTCCGGCGGTGCCCAACGGCCGGTCCTCGGTGGTGTAGTCGACGGTCACGCCGAACCGGGAGCCGTCACCGACGACGGCACGGATGAGATGACCGAGGTAGCCGAGGCTGACGGTCACCCGGGCGATGCCGGCCGCACCGAGTTGAGCGAGGATGATCTCCAGCACCGAGCGGTCCCCGACTGGTACGAGCGGCTTCGGGATGATCGTCGTCAGCGGGGCGAGCCGACGACCCTCTCCACCGGCGAGGACGAACGCACGCCGGGTCACGATGCGCTCGGATCCGGGTCGACGACGTCGTTCCAGGCGGCGACCATCGCCTCGACGGTCATCTCCGGCGCAAGGCCCAGTGTCTCCGCCCCGGACCGCAGTCGGGCGAGGTATCCGGCGTCGACGAGGATCGCCTCCAGTTCGTCGACGAACCGGTCGGAGTCGCCCGGGGGCACGAGCCGGCCGTTCGCCCCGTCCCGGACCACTTCGCGTAGGCCGCCGACGTCGGTCGTGACGACGGGGACACCGAGCGCTGCTGCTTCCATGGCGACGAGTGGAATCCCTTCGACCTCGCTGGTCACGCACAACACGTCGAGCGCGGCGAGCACGTCGCCGGCGTGGGCGACCGAGCCGAGCAGGTGCAGCGCCGGGGCGCGCCCGGCCCACGCCTCCAGATCCGGTCGGCTCGGACCCTCTCCGGTCATGACGAAGTCGGCCAGATGCCCGAGCCGGCTCGCTGCGGCAGCGAACCACTCGGGCCGCTTCTCCGGCGACCACCGGCCGAGCCAGCCGACGAGGGGCAGGTCGCGTCGCCGCCACGGCGGGTCGATGGTGCCGGCGCTGCTGACCTTGGGTGTCCGGACGCCGACGTAGATCGTCCGCACCGGCTCGGCGACCGCGAAATGCTCGACGAGGAGACGCTCGAGCCGGCGGCTCGCCGTCACCCGGACGTCGATGAGTGCACCGGCGGCGTGGGAGTCGGTGAGGTGGCCGAGGTGATTGAACAGCAGGTCGACGACTTGGGTGCGGCCGCGTGCCCACGTGCGGATCCCGGCGAGGTGCTCGTACGCCCACGTCGATCCCATCAGCACGATCGACGGGTGGGCCAGCCGTTCCAGGAGGCTTCGCACGAACGTCGCGTACACGTCGGGCCCGCAGAACCTCGGGAGGTTGTACACGAAGGGGGTGAGGGCCATGAGGGCCTCGGTCCCGTCGCTCGACCCGGCCGGGGGGTCGAGGGTCGACACCGCCACGACGGTTCGGCCGGCGGCGACGAATCCGGCGACGAGATCGCGCACGACCTGCTCGGCGCCCCCGACGCCGACGAACCACGGAGCGAACAGCACGACCGGGCGTCCGGATCCCGGGGGGAGCAGCCATGCCTCCCCCTCGAGGACTCGCATCAGCTCGACGGGGTAGGAGCGGGTGCCCGCGGCCCACGGATCGGTGGTGGCGAGGCCCGGGTGCAGCTTGACGATGTCGAGGTTGACCTCGGTCCGCAGGTGCCGGCTCTCGGCGTCCCTCCCCTCGCGGTCGGAGTACGAGTACCGGAACAGCACCTCGGGCATCGCCAGGCCCCGAATGCCGAGCTCCGCGGCGTGGGCCCACAACTCCCAGTCCTCGCACGAGCGGGTCATCGCCGTGGAGAACCCACCGGTGGCGTCGAGGACCTCGCGTCGGACCACGGCGCAGATGGGCACCTGGTTCTCGCGGAGGATCACCCTCGGGTGCAGATCACTGGTCTCCCAGAGCTCGTCACTGTCCCCGGTCGATCGGACCCAGGGGTACGCGAAGCCCGCCTCGGGGTGTTGTTCGAGGAAGACGACGGCTTTCTCCAGATAGGTCGGTTGCAGCACGTCGTCCGGGTCGAGGCAGCACACGTACCGGCCCCGGGACCGTTCGATGGCGGCGTTCCGAGCCCCGATCACCCCTTGATTCGCGGCGCGGACCACCACGATTCCCGGACCGCCGAGCGAATCGAGGGCCTCGACGGTTGCAGGGTCGGTCGAGCCGTCGTCCCAGACGACCAGCTCCCAGGACGTCAGGGTCTGGGCTCGTACCGACGCCACGGCGTCGTGCACACAGGGGCCTTTGTCGAACACCGGCATGATCACCGATACGAGCGGTCGGGCCTCGGGCGGCGCCGCGACGACCGGGACGTCGACCGGTGCAGGACGATCACGGAGGTGCCGTGCCAGCGCCTTCGTGCGCGCGCCAGCCTGCACGAGGGAGGAGCCGACCCGCCAGGACGTCGAGTGGGTGAGTGCGTCCAGTCGACGCCCGGCATCCTCGGCTGCAGCCTGCCAGCGGTGTCGCTCGATGGTCTCGCGGTCCGCTCGTTGCCGTTCCGCGATCCATCGCCGGAAGAGGATCTCCACCCGGGCCTGCTCGGCGGCGAGGCGGAAATCCACCTCAGCCGCATCCCCGGCGTCGGTCGACGCAGCGGGAACGTCGGGTCTCTCACCACCGCTACCCATGCTCGCCGAATCGTAGCCCGGGCGTTATCGATCGCTCGGGACGGTCCGCAGGTGGTCGAGCGCGAAACGGTCCCGCCATGGCGCCGGTACGGTGTCGCCGGACCCGTCGGCCGCAAGGAGAACGCCGCCCCACGATTCGATGGGGAGCTCGTCGCGGGCGGCGCCGACGAGACGCGATCCGGCGTCGACCACGATCGGCGCCGTCGTGCGACGCAGGAGCTGGGCGGTGAACCCGAGATCGTCGGCCGGGTCGAGCACGTGGGCGAGCACGTACACGAACGGCGTGATCCCGAGCAGCGGGACCACGCCGCGCGGGTCGGCCGGGTCGCGCCCGTCGATGACGACCACGGCGGTGCGCTGCTCGGCAACGGCGGCAGTCGCGACCGCAACCACCCGTGGATCGTCGGCCCGTGCGGCCAGCACGACGACGGGCCGGCCCTGCCCTGCGGGCAGCGTGCACACTGCCCGGTCGATCACGTCGCGGGCATTGACCTCGAAGGCGGCGGCCGGCGGCGGCGTCCCGAAGCGAAGCCCCGGGTGGAGTCGGAGCAGCCGGCCGTGCAGTTCGGCGTGGTGTCGTCGCGCCGCGGCGTCCCGCCCGGCGTCGTGGCGCACCCGGTACCGGAACAGCGGCTCGGGCAGCACCGCTGCCGACAGCCCAAGCTCGGCGGCGTGGGCCCACAGCTCCCAGTCCTCGTTGCCGTCGGCGAAGGCGGGGGAGAACCCGCCGGTTCGCTCGTACACCTCGCGCCGGGCGACGGCGGCGACGACCAACCGGTTGGAGCGGGCGAGTTCGGGTGCCGTGACGTCGCCGAGCGCGACGACCTCGTCGAGGTCGCCGGTCGCACGCATCCACGGCGCGACGATCGCCACCGTCGGTTCGCGCTCGAGGAACAGGACGGCTTTTTCGAGGTAGGTCGGCTCGTAGGCGTCGTCGCCGTCGAGGATGGCGACGTACCGTCCGCGGGCACGGGCGACGGCGTGGTTGCGGGCCGCGACGACCCCCTCGCCCCGTCCTCGGTGGATGGCGATGCCGGGCCCTGCCAGCGCGTCGAGCGCCCGCGTCATCGCCGGGTCGGTCGAGCCGTCGTCCCAGATGACGAGTTCCCAGTACGGCAACGTCTGGGCGACGACCGAGGCCACGGAGTCGCCGACGGTGGCGGCCATGTTCCGCACGGCCATGACCACCGTCACGAGCGGGTCGGTGGGCCGGTGCGGGGGAAGCCGGAGCCGGGTGGCGGGTGTCGGACTCGACGAGGGCCCCCGGCCGAGGATCCCCCGGGCCCGGTCGGCGGCGCCCACCACGACCCGACCGATGCGCCACGTGGTCGAGGCCTCCATGGCGGCCACCCGTCGCGCCAGTTCGTCCCGCTCGGCGCGTACACGGGTGAGCTCGGCGGCGAGCTCACCCGAGGCGTCGGACATCGCTGCGACGGTAGCGGTCCGGCGCCGGGGTCACGGATCGCCCGACGACTAACCTCGGCCGCTCAATGACCGAACAGACCTCCGCTCTGCTCGCCTCGCGCGAGCTGTTCTGGAACCTGACGCTGCGGGAACTGCGGGGGAAGTACAAGCGGTCCGCGCTCGGGTGGGCGTGGTCGATGCTCAACCCGTTGTCGACGATGGTGATCTTCACCGTCGTGTTCCTCTACATCTTCAAAGCCACGCCCCCCGCCGGGGATCCGAGCGGGCTGAAGAACTTTCCGCTCTACCTGCTGTGCGGGCTGTTGCCGTGGAACTTCTTCAACGGGGCGGTGAGCGGCGCGATGGGGTCGTTGCTGGCCTCGTCGGGGCTGATCCGCAAGGTGTGGTTCCCCCGTGAGGTGATCGTGTTCGCCGCCACGGCGTCGCTCGCGGTGTCGATGGCGATCGAGATGGGCCTCGTGGTGGTCGGTCTGCTGATCGCCGGCAACCTGGTTATTGCGTGGATCCCAGTGGTGCTGGTGTTGCTCGGTCTGTTCGCCACCGGGCTCGGCCTGGCCCTGTCGGCGGCCAACGTGTACTTCCGGGACCTGTCGTACCTGTGGTCGATCCTGGCCCAGGTGTGGTTCTACGCCACGCCGATCGTGTACTCGCTCGAGCAGATCCCGGAACGGATGCGCGGGTGGGTGCAGCTCAACCCGATGACGCTCTACGTCGAGTCCATCCGGTCCTGCCTCTACGACCTCACCTGGCCCGCCTGGTACCAGTGGCTCGGCATGCTCGGGCTGTCGGCGGCATCGTTGGCGCTCGGGCTCGTGGTGTTCGCCCGGCTCTCGCCCCGTTTCGCCGAGGAGCTGTGATGGGCGAGCCGGCCGTCGTGGTGGACGGGCTGTGGAAGCGGTTCCGGGTGTACCACGAGCGCAACCAGTACCTGAAGGCGTCGGTGATGCGTGGTCGCCGGGCTCGCTACGAGGAATTCTGGGCGTTGCGCGACGTGAGCTTCGAGGTGGCGGCCGGGGAGTTCTTCGGCATCGTCGGTCCGAACGGGTCGGGCAAGTCGACGATGCTCAAGTGCCTGGCCAAGATCCTGCGCCCGGACAAGGGCGACGTGCGGGTCAACGGCAAGCTGTCGGCGTTGCTCGAGTTGGGTGCCGGGTTCCATCCCGAGTTGTCCGGGCGGGAGAACGTGTTCCTCAACGCCGCGATCCTCGGGCTCGGCCGCAAGGAGATCGAGCGCCGGTTCGACGAGATCGTGGCGTTCTCGGGCCTCGAGCAGTTCATCGACACCCCGGTCAAGAACTACTCCTCGGGCATGTACGCCAAGCTCGGTTTCGCCGTCGCGATCAACGTCGATCCCGAGGTCCTGGTGATCGACGAGGTGCTCGCCGTTGGCGACGCGGCGTTCCAGCAGAAGTGCGCAGAGAAGTTCTCCGAGTTGCGCGGGTCGGGGCGCACGATCGTGCTGGTCACCCACGACCTCGGTTCGGTGCGCGCGTTGTGCGACCGGGCTGTGTGGTTGCGCGCCGGCCATGTGGTCGCCGACGGCGACCCGTACCAGATCGTGAACGCCTACGCCGACGAGATGCTCGGCGCCGGCCGCGACGACCATCACGAGACCGGCCGGTGGGGCACCGGGGAGATCCGGGCCAACGCGGTGCGGATCCTCGACGCCGCCGGTGCCTCGGTCACGCGGTGCTTCACCGACGAGCCGTTCGAGGTCGAGCTGTCGGTCGAGGCCCACGTGCCGGTGCCCCGGCCGGTGTTCGCCGTCGAGATCAGCCATCTGTCGGGCACGGTGGTCACCGCCCCGTCCACCCGCGACGCCGAGGTGGTGCCGGAGCTGTTCTCCGGTGGGGGGACGGTGCGGGTGCGCATCGACCGACTGCCCCTGCTCCCGGGCACCTACGACCTCACGGTGTCGATACGAGACGAGTCGCTGCACCACACCTACGACCATCGCCAGCAGGTGCTCCGCTTCGACGTGCTCACTGGTGCGGTGCGCGAGAGCGCCGGCCTGGTCACGTTCCACCCGCGCTGGACGGTGCCGGGCGCATGAGCGTGGTGCGGGTCGTGGTGCCGGCGCCGGTCGGGGGATGGCCCAGGACCGACGCGGTGCTGTTCGCCGGGATCGCCGTCGGGATGCGTCGGGCCGGGCACGACGTGGCCGTGGTCGCCGCCCCGGGCGCGCTGCGGCCCGGGGCTCTGGCCGCCCTGCGTTCGGCCGGCGTCGACGTCGTGGCGGTCGACGACACGGCGCCGGCGGCGCCGGCGGCGCTGGCCGCGTCGTACCGAGTGGGGCGGTCGGTCGTGGCCGCCGGGCCTGCGGCGCTGGTCGTGGCCCCGCACGCCGGCGGGTGGGCCGGTGCCGTGGTGCAGGCCCGCAACGGCGGAGCCCCGATCGGTGCGGTCGCCGTGGTCGAGCGGGCCGCGGGGTCGACGCCCGCAACCGGCGACCCGCTGGTGCTGGCCCTCGAAGGCTTCGCCGCCGACGGTGCCGATGCCGTGGTCGTCGTCGACGATGCCGTCGCCTGGGCGGTCGTCGTCGACGATGCCGTCGCCTGGGCGGCCGTCGACCGTCTCGAGCGACCCGCGCCCGAGGTGGTCGATGCCGTCGCATTGATCGGCGCCGGCGCCGACGCCGCCGCCTGGCGTGACGCGCTGGCCGCCGTGGTCGCAGCCGGTGCCCGGCGCCTGCGCGGGCTCGAGCTCGTCGTCGCCGGCGTGCCGGCCTGGGTGGCCGATCCCGCCGCAGCGCTCGACGAACTCGTCCCGGGCCGGGTGCGGGCCGTGCTCGCCGGGGTCCGGGTCGTCGTCGGCGCCGATCCGGTGGCCGCCGTTGGCGTTCGCCGGGCGCTCGCCGTGGTGCCCGCGGGTGCCGACCCGCTCGTCGCGGTGGAACTGGCGGCCGAGGGCGTGGCGGCGGTGCCGCTCGACGAGGCCGGCGCCGTCGACCGGCTCACCTCGGCCCTGTCGAGCCGACGGGCGTCAGTGCGGGACGCGTCGCCGCCCGCCGCAGCCGACGGTGCGCCCGCATCGCCGGAGGTGCCGGCGTCGCTGGAGCCGCTCGAGGCGCTGGCCCGCGCGGCGGTGGTGCCGGCGCCGGTGGCGACCGCGGGGATCGCGGCGGCCGTGGTGGTGGCCCACCACCGCCACCCGGAACTGGTGGTGTAAGTGATGCGCTCGCTCGAGGCCCAGGCCCACGACGCGATGGAGGGGGTGGTCGTCGACGACGGCACTCAGGCCGGACCCGAGCTCGACCGGCTCCACGAGGTGATGGCGGGGCCGTGGACCCGCCCGTTGCGCCTGGTCCGCCAGGAGAACCGGTACCTCGGCGCAGCCCGCAACACCGGGGTGGCGTCCACTACCGCGGCCTGGATCGCCTTCGTCGACGACGACGACGTCGTCGAGCCGGCCTATGTTTCGCGGCTGCTGGGGGCCGCGCTGCGCACCGGCGCCGATGCGGTCACGTGTGCGATGGCGACGGTGCCCGACGACGACGGCGGCCCGCTCACCGGCACCCCGACCGGCGTCGTCACGTTCCTCGGCGGTGCCGGCGTCGCGCTCGGGCCGGTCGCCAACGTCTTCGGCGGGGCCGCCGGCATCGTGCGCCGCGACGCACTGGCTGCCGTCGGCGGGTTCCACGAGGAGTACGGCCGCGGTCACGAGGACTGGGCGCTGTACGCCCGCCTCGCCCTCGCCGGCCGCCGGGTCGCCACCATCCCCGATCCCCTGTACCGCTACCGCATCCGTGCGGGGTCCATGATCCGCTCGACCACCGTGTGGGAGAACATGCAACCGGTCTTCGACGCCTACCGCGACCAGCTCCCCCAGGCCCTGCGGGACTGGCCCGAGACCTTGCGCCGGCTCGGCGACCAGGTGGCCGAGCGCGACCGGGAGCTCACCGAGGCCCGGGCCGAGCTCGACGCTGCGGCCCGGCGGGAGGGCGCGTTGCGGGCCGAGATCGACGGCCTGCGAGCCCAGCAGGCGGCGATGCAGCGGTCCACCACCTGGCGGGTCGGACGGCTCGCGGTGTCGCCGGTCGGGACGGTTCGCGGCGTCCTGCGCCGGGTGCTCCGCTAGCGTCACGTAGCCCCCGACGCGAGGAGTACCTGCGATGGCACCCCGCCGACCGACCACCTCAGTCGACGACGAGTTGGCCCTCCGGGCCACCGAACTCGCGCGTCTCCTGCTCGAGCGGGCCGGCGTGGCCCGCGACGCCGACCCGGTGGCGTTGACCGCGGAGGTTGCCGAACTGCGGGCCGAACTGGCGCGGCTGCAGGCGCTGGTGGGCCCCGACGAGCGCAGCTACGTGTCGTTGCGTACCGACCTGTGGGCGGCGCGCGACGCCGCGATCGGTGCCGAGATGGAGGCCGGTCAGCTCCGGGGGCGGGTCACGGCGCTGGAGAACGAGTTGTTGCGGGCGCAACGGAACCACCGGATGCTCACGCACAAGCTGATCGCGCCGGCCCGGCGGGCCAAGCGCATCCTGCGCAGGCTGTGATGCCGCTCTTCAGCATCATCACCCCGGTGTACGACCCGCCGGCCGACGTGCTGCGGGCCTGCCTCGAATCGGTCCTGGCCCAGACCGAAGCTGACTGGGAACACTGCCTGGTCGACGATGGGTCCCCGGCACCCCACGTGCGGACCGTGCTCGGCGAGTACGCGGCCCGGGATCCCCGGTTCCGGGTGGTGCACCGGGCCGCCAACGGCGGCATCGTCGCTGCGTCGAACGACGCCCTGGCGATGGCCGCCGGTGAGTTCGTCGCCTTCCTTGACCACGACGACCTGTTGGAGCCCAACGCGCTCGCTGCGGTTCGAGCGGTGCTCGACGGCGATCCGACGGTCGATTACGTCTACTCCGACGAGGACAACCTGTCTCCTGCGGGCGAGTACATCACCCCGTTCTATAAGCCGGACTGGTCGCCCGAGCGGTTCCGCTCGCAGATGTACACCTGCCACTTCTCGGTGATGCGACGGGCCCTGGTGGACGACGTCGGTGGGTTCCGGGCCGGCTTCGACGGGGCGCAGGACCACGATCTCGTCCTGCGGGTGACGGAGCGGGCGCGGCGGGTGCACCACCTCCCGTTCATCCTCTACCACTGGCGGATGCTGCCCACGTCGGTGGCCGGCAACGCCGAGGCCAAGCCGTGGGCCTACGAGGCGGGCCGTCGGGCGGTGCAGGAGCACTGTGACCGCACCGGCATCCCCGCCGTCGTCGAGCACGGCGCAGTGAACGGCGTGTACCGGGTCCGGCGCTGGGTCCAGGGTCGTCCGCTGGTCAGCATCATCATCCCGACCAGGGGCACGTCCCGGCGGGTGTGGGGCGTCGAGCGGTGCCTGGTCGTCGAGGCGGTGCGCTCGGTGTTGGAGCGCTCGACGTGGACCGGGCTCGAGTTCGTGATCGTCGCCGACACCCCGACCCCGCCGGCGGTCGTGCGCCACCTCGAGGATTTGCTCGGCGACCGTCTCACACTGGTGTGGTACGACCGACCGTTCAACTTCTCCGAGAAAATGAACCTCGGCGCTGCACATGCCCGGGGCGAGTTCCTGTTGCTGCTCAACGACGACGTCGAGGTCGAGAGCCCGGATTTCCTCGAGACGATGCTCGGGCTGTGCCAGGACCCGGGCGTGGGCATGGTCGGGGCGAAGCTGCTGTTCGCCGACGGCCGTCTGCAGCACGCCGGTCACCTCTACAACCACGATCCGTTCCACGCCTTCTTCCGCTACCACGGCAGCGAGCTCGGACCGTCCGGCCTGCTCGTCGTCCAGCGCGAGGTGTCAGGTGTGACCGCGGCCTGCGCGCTGGTCCGGGCCTGCGTGTTCGACGAGGTCGGCGGGTTCACCCCGATCCTCCACAACAACTTCAACGATGTCGACTTCTCCCTGAAGATCCGTCGCGCCGGGCATCGGATCCTGTGGACCCCGTACGCCGTGCTGTTCCACTTCGAGTCGATGACCCGCGCGCCCGCGGTGCTCGATGAGGAGCACGACCTGCTCAAGGCCCGGTGGTTGCACCAGTTGTCGAACGATCCGTACGGCAACCCGAACCTGCAGCCCAAGCTCGACAGCTGGATCGAGAAGCCGCTGCGATGACGCGCCGGGTTCGCGTGGTGCTGGTCGACCACGACGGCGGTGCCCTCACCCTCGATGCCGTCCGCCAGGTCCTGGCTGTTGCGGCAGCCGAGCCCGGCGTGGAGGTGGAGGTCGTCGTCGTCGACAACGCCTCGCGTCATCCCGTCGCCGCAGCGGCCGAAGCGCTTGGTGCCCGCACGATCACCCTCGAGCGCAACGTCGGATTCGGCCGCGGCTGCAACGCTGCCCTCGGCGATCTCGACGGGATAGCGGCCGTGGTGCTGCTCAACAACGACGCCTGGCCCGAACCAGGCTGGCTCGGGCCGCTCCTGGACGCCCTCGACTGTGACGAGCGGCTCGGTGCCGTGTGTCCCAAGGTTTTGCGACCCGCCGAACCGGGCAAGCCCGATGTCATCGATCGGATCGGGGGCGTGCTCTACGAGGGTGGCTTCGGAGGCGACCTCGGCGCCGGCGAGCCCGATGCCGGTCAGTACGACGACGGGCGCGAGCTGTTCGCATGGACGGGCTGTGCCGTTGCGCTGCGGCCGGCGTACCTCGCCGATGCCGGGCGGTTCGATCCGCTGTTCTTCCTTTACTACGAGGACTTCGAGCTGTCGTGGCGTGGCCGCCGGCTCGGCTGGCGCTATCGGAGCGCCCCGGATTCCGTGGTCCGACACCTCGGCGGCGCAACGATCGGTCACGGCAGCCCGTTGCACCTCGCCCAGTCCGTGCAGAACCGACTCGTCACGCTCGCGATCCATGCGCCGTGCGGGCTCGTCGTGCGCCAGTTCCTCGCCGAGGTCCATTCGGCGGTGCGCTCCGAGCGACGTCTTCGTGCCCGGGCGATCGCTGAGAGCCTGCGCGTGCTGCCACAAGCGTTGCGGCGCCGGCAGGCCGTGGGACGAACCGCTCGGGTTCCCCGGGCAGCAACCATGGCCTGGGCGATCGATCGGCCGCGCTGAGACACGCCGCCGATCAGGTCGGGGCGGAGACGAAGTAGCCGACGATGTCGCCGATCACGTGGGTCGAACCTTGATTGTTGAACACGCTGATTTGCCCTCCGGCGCCGACTTTGGCGAACACCAGATTCGGTGCGATCTCCCCGGGGACGGCGTTGAGGCTCGACGCGAACGGCTTCGGCTCGCCGGTCGGCCACACCGTCACGTAGGTGGCGAGATTGGGGAGCACGGCGGTCATGTTGATCGCAACGCCCGTGGCGCCCGCTGGTACACGCCCGAGCGGGGACGGGCTCACGACGAACGAGCGGGTTGCGCCACCGCCAAGTGCAGGGGCGTAGGCGGTCAAGCGCGTGTCGAATGCACGCTCGGGATTGATCGGGACGAAGGCCGACGTGACCGCAGGATCGGTGGTGAAGAAGCCGACCACGTCGCCGACCACGTGCACCGAGCCGGTGTTGTTGTACACGGCGATCGTGCCGTCCGGCGCAACGGGCACGGTGACCAGGTTCGGCACGGTCTGACCCGGTCGAAGGTTGAGATTCGACGCAAGCGGTAGGGAAGTGCCCGGGAAGACCGTCACGTAGGTCGGCGCCGTCGGGTCGACGCCGGTCACGTTGATTGCAACTGCGCTGACGCCGGCGGGGACCCGCTTCATGATGAGGCCGCCGGCGACGGTGAAACGGCGCGTCTGCTTCGGGCCGATCGCCGGCGCCCAGGGTGGCTCGCGGGTGTCGAAAGCCCGTTCCGGGTTGATGGGCACGAGCCGTGTCTGGGCCGGTCCGGTCGTGAAGTAGCCGACGACGTCGACGACGAGATGCGTGGCGCCGACGTTGTTGTAGAGGCTCACCCGTCCGCCCGCCCCGACCTTCGCAGTCACGAGGTTCGGACGGATGTCGCCGGGCGCAAGGTTGAGGTTCGACGTGAACGGCCGCGACTCGCCCGCCGGCCACGCCGTGACGTAGGTGTCGCCGGTCGGGCTGACCCCCGTCACGTTGAGCACGACGGCGCTCACACCATCGCGCGGGACCCCGCCGCGGCCGAGCACGTCGAGTTCGATCCGACGTTGCGGGCCCACCGGGCTGCGGCAACCCTGGACCGGGAGGGGAGCGTCTCGAGTGTCGAGCAATCGGCTGGGGCTCAGCGGCACGAAGGTGCCGCTGCCCGACGCGCCGGGCGCCAGGAAATCGACGAAGGACGGCGCCCGGACCGTAGTGGTCGCCCCTCCCGGGTACGCGATCCTGACCTGGACGTAGTACCGGCCGGGCGGCATCGGGGCGCCGCCCGAGGTCGTGCCGTCCCAGGTCACGGTGTTGACGCCTGCGCTCACGGGGATCCCGGTGCGGACGAGGGTGCCGCCCACGGCCGTGGGGTCGGTGGACACGTAGACCGCCGCCGTCGCACCGGAGCCGCCTCCGTCGTCACGGAACCGGATCGGGGTCGAGGTGGTGAAGGCGGGATCCCGGCCGAGGCGGACGTCCACCAACTGGAACGGTCTTGCTCCTGGGTCTTCGAACGGGTCCCATCGGAACCGTTCGATCGATCGGCACGCCCAGCCCGACTTCGTACTCGAGTTCTCGTCGTGGACCGCCTCCGGCGGGTTGGTGCGCAGGTCGACCGTCATCCGGTGACAGCCGGGGAACACCACCATGTCCTGCGACTCGGTCCACTGCGGTTCACCGGTGTTCGGGTCCGGTGGCGAATCCGACGTGATCCAAGCGAATCGGCCAACTGTCGCCTCGCCCGGTCCGCCGCCGAGGCTGAAGCCACCGGACATGCACATCTCGACGGTGAGCCGGTTCCAGGCCGAGCCGTCGATCGGGGTCGGAACCGCCAGTTCGACCGATGGGTCGTTGGTCGTGTTGACGGCGCTGAGCACGCCACCGCCAACGTTCACGCCGGACAGCGACGAGAGCACGGGGGCGTCGCTGGCGTCATTGAAGTCCCACGGGTTACCCCGCACCTCGGTCGCCCAATCCCCTTCGCCCTCGGCGCTGGGGGTGAGCACCACCGGGCGGGGCACCGAGGTGGACGGCGGACCGTAGGGCGTGTCGGCCCGGTGGATCCGCAGGTAGTCGATGTCGATGGTGCGGGCGGGGGTGTCGGGCGGCTGGAAGAACTCGACCAGGGTGACCTTGCCGCTCCATGGGCCCAAGGCGGGCTCGACGTAGGTCGCAGGGGTCGTCGACCCCGACCCGGGGGTGACGAGATCGAGGCGGACGTCGGTGCATCCTGTGATCGTCCCGATGTCGATGACCCCCGCCGTGCCTGCGTCGTTCCACCACCGGATGGCGCTGTGGGTCGGCGCCGAGGTGCACAAACCCATCGACAGACGCCGGTACACCGCAGCGTCGATGGGGTGGTTCCTACCGTCGCGACCCCAGGGGAACGCGAACTTGCCCTCGCCGACGTACGGCTGCGGCCAGGCGAAGTGGAACTGAATCTCCGATCCGGGCACGGTTCCCACTCGTAGCCATCCGCCGCCGTCCGCCGACGAGCGTCCTGCGATGGAGTCGAGCCGGCCGATAGAGGTGCAGTAGCCACAGCCGACGTTGACGGCGGCGACGATGTCCGCGTCGTCCCGGAAGTCCCACGGGTTGCCGAAGGTGTCCGTGGCGAAGTCGCCGTCCGATGACCAGCCAGCGGTCGGGGCATAGCTTGGCGGCAGGTCGACGAGCGTCGCCTGCGCTGCGGTGGCGATGCCGACCGCAGCCAGCATCAAGGCTGCAATCACCGCAAGGCGTACGCCAACGGCCGTTGGACGGTGCACGCTCGGAGCGTACCGAGGCGACCACTTCGAGTGGGTTCGGCACCGCAGTGAGGGGGATTCCTCTCGGTGCGGTCGCTTCCACGGTCGAGGCGCAGACACCGGTACCTGCACGGCATCGACGGGGCGCGACGATGTCGCATGGACGCGGGCGCCGTTCCTCCCCCCTCAGGCTCGTCGCCGGGTTTGCCCGATGCGGGACTCGAAACGAGCGTCGAGCGCCAGGAGGGCTCGATGAGCGTGCTCCGGCGGGCCGCGCCCTGGCTCGTACCGTTCCTGCTTGCCTGGTCCATCGGGGCGGCATGGGCGATTGCCTCGCCTCGGTTCAGCGGGCCCGACGAGCCCGCCCACGTCCGTAAGGCGGCGGGGACGGTGCGCTTGCAGGGGATCGGCTCCGAGATCCCGGGCGCACCGGACTGGCTGCGGTCGTTCAGCGTCCCGGGTGGCGTGGTCCAGCCGGCGCCCAACTGCTTTGCGTTCGACCCCGACCAGCCCGCGAGTTGTCAGGAGTACCCGCCTCTGCCGGTAGGCGACCTACTGGCAGACTCCTCGGCTGCCCGCTATCCCCCGCTGACGTATGCCGTCGTCGGTCTGCCGTCATTGGTCGTCGGTGGGTACGAGAGCATCTACCTGATGCGCCTCGTGCAGGTGACGGTGGGGGCGGCCGCCGTTGCGCTGGCGTCCTGGCTCCTTCGCCGGTCGCAGGCAGGGCCCTGGGCGCAGGTCGGTCTGCTGGTTGCCCTGACTCCGATGGTCGCGTTCCTCGCCGGGGTCGTGAACCCGAACAGCGTCGAGATCGTCCTGGCCGTGCCGGTCTGGGCGGCGTTGGTGGTCACCGTCGAACGCCGTGGCGACCTTGGCCGGGCCGAGACCTGGACCATCGGGGGCGTCGGCGCAGCGCTCGTGTTGACTCGACAGTTGAGCGCCGTGTGGCTCGTGCTGGGCACGATGGTGCTCGTCATCGCTGCGGGTTGGCCTGTGGTGCGCACCGTCGTGGCCTCTCGGCGCGGGCGCGTCGTCATCGGTGCGCTGACCGGGGCAGCCATCGCGCAGGTCGGGTGGCTGGCCGCTGCCGATTCGCTCGGCTCGGTGGTCGACCCTCGCGTCGCAGTGGACGACCCCACCTCGGTCGTCGTGCGGACCGTGCTCGGCAACATCGGTACGAACGTGATCGAGATGATCGGGGTGTTCGGGTGGCTCGACACCCCGGCGCCCGCTGCGACGCTTGCCGCCTGGTTCGGACTGCTCGGTGGCCTTGCCGGCGCCGTGCTTTGGGCCTCGGAGCGCCGCTGGGGCCTTGCGGTACTCGTCGGCCTCGGCCTCGTCGTCGTGGTGCCGGCGCTGCTGGAGATGAAGGACGCGCGGGTCACGGGCTACTACTGGCAGGGCCGGTACACGCTGCCGCTCGCCGTCCTGCTCCCGATCCTGGGTGCGGTTGCCGTCGGACGGGGCGCCGGGGGGCGACTGCCCACCCGGGTCGCCATCGGCGTCGGGTCCCTCGTCGCCGTTGGTCACCTTGCAGCGTTCTACGTGGCGTTGCGGCGCAACACGGTCGGGATCGACGGCTCGCCGCTGCTGCGAGACGGGTGGCAGCCGCCGGCGCCGTCCCTTGCCCTCCTTGCCGTGGTGGCGGCCGCGGTGGTC
>JBJTVH010000059.1:0-50647 GCA_046081125.1 Acidimicrobiales bacterium | reverse complement strand
CGGAGATGGTGATGCCGGGCGACAACATCTCGATGTTGGTGGAGTTGGGGAAGCCGATCGCGATGGACGAGGGTCTGCGGTTCGCGATCCGCGAGGGTGGTCGTACCGTGGGCGCCGGCCGCGTCACCAAGATCATCAAGTGAGCGGAACGGACTGAACGACATGGCACAAACGCTCCGAATCCGGCTCAAGGCCTACGACCACGAGATCATCGACACCTCGACGCGAAAGATCGTTGAGACGGCGGCTCGAACCAACGCGACCATTCGCGGGCCGATCCCGTTGCCGACGGACAAGCACCGCTACACCGTCATCCGCTCGCCCCACAAGGACAAGGACTCACGCGAGCACTTCGAGATGCGGATCCACAAGCGGCTGATCGACATCGTCGACCCGTCGCCGAAAACGGTGGATTCTCTCCAGCGGCTCGATCTGCCTGCGGGCGTCGATATCGAGATCAAGATCCAGTGAGGTGACCCGCCCCGGGGACGCCTGTCCCTTCGGGGCCGCGGCATTCGGATCGAGGTGACGGCTGGGGGCCTGGCGTTGCAAGACGTCTAGGCCCTCACTCGCGCTGGCGCGCAAGCAGGGGCTGGGGCGTTTCGGGCGAGGTCGATCGGGGCCTGTAGAAGTAGGGTCCGACGGTCCGGCCCACGGGGAGGCCGGTAGGCACCCGGGGGAACCGAACCATGAAACTGCTCACCCAGTACCCGCTGTTCCAGCAGGCGTATTTCGTCAACGATCTCGAGCAGGCGATCCACCACTGGAATCGCGTGCTCGGCGCCGGGCCGTTCCACATCACCCACCATCACCGGTGCGACCGCTTCATGTACCGCGGTACCGACCAGGAGGCCGATGTCTCCTACGCCTTCGGCTACCTCGGCGACACGATGATCCAGTTCATCGTGCAGCACGACGACACCCCGTCGATCTACCGGGACATGTACGCCGCCGGCCAGGAGGGCTACCACCACATGGCCGTGCTGGTGAACGACTTCGAAGCCGAGTACCAGCGGCTGATCGACCTCGGGTTCGAACCGGCCTGCCGGTTGTACGCCGACGGCGTCGACGCGGCGTACTTCGACACGCGGGAGTTCAACGGTGGGTTCCTCGAGATCCACGGCGACCCGCCCCACATCCTGGCGGCCTTCGCCAGCTGGCGTAGGGCGCACGAGCTGTACCGGCCCGGCGATCCGGCGATCGTCCCCCGGCGCCGGGCGGTCCCCCCGACGTGAGCCTGCCTCGGTCCGGTCCGCTGCGCATCCAGGACGTCTCGTTCGCGGAGTTGCTCGAGCTCGAGCCGCACGGGCCGGACACCTGGGTGGGACTGGCCGTGCAGTACCCCTGGGTGGTGCGCCTTTTCGGCGGACAGGTGCTCGCCCAGGGCCTGCGGGCGGCCGCACACACCGTGCCGGACGACCGCCCCGTGCACTCGCTGCATGCCTACTTCATCCGGCCGGGCACGCCGAACGAGCCGATCCGCTACGAAGTCGAGCGCCTCCGCGACGGCGGTTCGTTCAGCACCCGGGCAGTGGTTGCTCGGCAGTCCTCGGGCGCGATCTTGAACCTCTCGGTGTCGTTCCAGATGCCGGAGCCCGAAGCCGACGTGCAATTGGCCACGCTTCCGGCCGACGTCCCCTTGCCCGATGCACCGGACCTCGACGACACCGGTTGGGGTCGGCTGCTCGATCGCCGGGCAGCAACGGCCCGGACGGGATGGGCGGCGCACTGGATCCGGCTGCGCGCCGACCTCGGCGACGACCCGGTGCTCCAAGCCTGCGGGCTCGCGTTCATGTCCGACGCAGCACCCACCTCGGCCGCCCGCTCGAGTCATCCGGACGCAACGGGAGAGCGGGTGGTCGACCGCGACCGGTTCATGGGGGCCAGCCTCGACCACGCCGTGTGGTTCCACCGGCCCAGCCGAGTCGACGAGTGGCACTGGTTTGACATGGCCTCGCACGGTCTCACCGGCGGGCGCGGACTCACGACCGGGAACGTGTTGACCGCGTCGGGCGTCCACGTGGCGACCGTCGCCCAGGAGGTGCTGCTGCGCCGCAAGCGGTCGGCTCGCTAGGGTCCGGCGCCATGGGGATCTGTGAAGGACGCGTGGCAATCGTGACGGGGGCCGGTCGGGGCATCGGCCGCGAACATGCCCTGCTGCTGGCTCGGGAAGGTGCGAAGGTCATCGTCAACGACCTCGGTGGTGCGCCCGACGGGGAGGGCACGGATATGACCCCTGCCCAGCAGGTGGTCGAGGAGATCCGGGGGATGGGCGGCGAAGCCGTCGTCAACGGCGACGACGTCTCGGACTGGGAGGGGGCCCAGCGGATGGTCAACCAGGCCATCAGCACCTTCGGTGACCTTCATGTGCTGCTGCTCAACGCCGGGATCCTGCGCGACCGGGTGCTCGCGAACATGACCGAGGCCGAGTGGGACGCCGTGGTCAAGGTCCACCTGAAGGGCACCTTCGCCCCGGCCCGGTGGGCGACGGCCTACTGGCGAGAGCAGCACAAGGCGGGCAAGACGGTCGACGCCCGGATCATCACGACCACCTCGGTATCGGGCATCTACGGCAATCCGGGGCAGACGAACTACGGCGCGGCCAAGGCCGGGATCGCTGCGTTCACGATCATTGCGGCGCAGGAGGTGTACCGGTACGGGGTCACCGTAAACTGCATCTCGCCAGGCGCGCTCACGCGGCTCACCGAACCGTTGCGCCGGGAGGCGCCCACCGACGCCGAGCGCGAGGCCCGGGGTCCGCAGTGGATCGCACCGATCGGCGCCTGGTTGGCGAGCCCGCTGTCGCGCAACGTCACCGGTCGCGTGTTCCAGGTCGCCGGCGACCGGTTGGCGATCGCCGAGATGTGGCACAAAGGCCCCGAGGCCACGCAGTCGCTCGAGCCCGGCGAACTCACGCCGGTCGTCGCCGACCTGATGGCCCGGGCCCGGCTCAACGCGGACATGCAAGGCAACGACATCGAAGGCCCGGGTCGGCCGGGTCGCGCCATCTGACCGGCGCTCGTCAGTCGTTGAGGGCCTGTAGGGCGGCGACGGCTCGGGGGAACCACGAGGTGAGCCCCCCGGACGCGAGATCGACCCGCAGCCCTGCGTCGCGCAGCGGGAGCGTCGTGTCGACGTCCTGGTGGCGGACGATCTCGCCGATCACCCAGGCGGTTGGCGTCAACGCTGCGCCCGTACGGAACGGCCAGCGGACCATGAGCCGGCTCCCGATCGGCGGCGCGATCTGCGGCAGCGACCGCAGGCGCAGGCCGCCGACCGAAGCGTCGATCAACCAGCACGTCTTCCAGATGCTCGGGGCGCTGATCAGCGCGAACGTGGTCGGCGTATCGACGCGCACCCGCGGTGCGGCCCGACGGTCGGTACCGTCGTACCCACCGCTGGTTCGCCATGCGGCGACGTCGGATTCCGGCACGAAAGGCCATATCGGCCGTGCTGGCCTCCGGTTTCGTCAACATTCGGTCCGATCCAGGGCAATCGCCCGATAGGGCAGACTCCACGGTCGTGGAGAACCTCGACGTCCATCTCGGCGGCCGCCGGCCCGCCGGGCTCAGCTACTGGCCACTACCCCAGGATGCGCCATCGGACGACATCCCCCGGGAGTCGATCCGGATCGTGACGAGCGACGGGGCACTCGTGCGCGGTCTGCTGTGGACCCCGCCCGGAGGCAAGCCGTGGAAGACGGCCGTGATCCTGTCGCACCCCCGGGGTGACTTCAGCGTCCATTACGCCTGCCCCTTGCTCGCTGCTGCGGGTTATGCCGTTCTCGGGTTCGGCACGCGCTACCTGAACAACGACACGGACTGCCTCCACGAGGCGCTCGTCACCGACGTGGAGGCCGTGGTCGCCGAAGTCCGCCGGCGCGGTGCGGAGGCCGTCGTGCTGCTCGGCAACTCCGGTGGCGGGTCGCTCATGGCGCTTGCGCAGGCCGAGCGGAACCTGGGCGACGGCTGGGTCGGGATGGCCGCTCACCCCGGGGAGGGCGTGTTCATGATGAACACGATCGATCCCTCGGTCGCCGACGAGAACGACCCGTTCAGCGTCGTGCCCGAACTCGACATGTACAACCCCGACAACGGCTGGCGCCCCTGGCCCGAGCCGTGTACCTACGACCGCGACTGGCTTGCTCGATACCGAGCCGCCCAGCGTGACCGGGTCGCCCGTCTCGACGCCGTCGCAACGGCGTCCCTGGCCGAGGCCGAGCAGGCACGCCAGCGCTCCGGCGCAGTCGACAAGGCATTCGATCCCGCCGGGTGGCGCTACCTGCGGGCCCGGGCGGTGTCGATGAAGTACATGGTCATCTACCGGACGCTCGCCAATCCGGCCTATCTCGACCTGTCGATCGACCCCGACGAACGTCCGATGGGCAGCCTGTTCGCGTTCCCGGATCCGCTCGACGCCAACTACGGCCGCGGTGGGCTGTCTCGCACGATGACCGCCCGGGGTTGGCTCTCGACGTGGTCGGGCCTGTCGAGTCATGCCCGTTTGGCCGACACGATGCCGGCGATCACCGTGCCGACGTTGCTGGTCCACCCGACGGCCGACACCGAGATCCGCCTCCACGAGGCCCGGGCGATCTCCGCTGCGTCGGGGGCCGCCGACAACAGCTACGTGGAGATGATCGGAGCTCCCCACTACCTGGAGGGTCACCGGCCCGAGGCCATGGCCATCGTGGCCGAGTGGCTGGCGAAGCGGTATCCCTGATCCCGTCCGGGTAGATCTCCGGCGCAGGATCCTCCCAGGAGGTTCCCAGCCACCGTCGATAGCCTGATCAGGATGACCAAGGCGCTGCGGGCCCTCGTCGTCGACGACGAGGACAACATCTCGTTCCTCGTGGCGTCTGCGCTGCGGCTACAGGGAATGGAGACGGCGACGGCCTCCGGTGGGTTCGAGGCGCTGCGACAACTCCAGGCGTTCGGACCCGACGTCGTGGTCCTCGACGTGATGCTGCCCGATCTCGATGGCTTCGAGGTGCTGCGTCGGATGCGAAGCGACGGCCATCGCCAGCCGGTGTTGTTCCTGTCCGCTCGCGATGCCACCGAGGACCGCGTGCGCGGGCTCACCATCGGTGGAGACGACTACGTACCGAAGCCGTTCTCCATCGAGGAACTGCTCGCACGGGTGGGCGCCGTCCTTCGCCGGGCTGGTCTCGGCGAGCAGCGTGCGGTTCTCGGCTGCGGGGACCTCACGATGGACGACGAGGCTCGAGTGGTCACCAAAGCGGGCCGTGAGGTGCACCTGTCGCGCACCGAGTACGAGTTGCTGCGGTACCTCCTCACCAACTCGGGTCGTGTCCTCACTCGGGCTCAGATCCTCGACCATGTCTGGGACTACGACTTCGAAGGTGATCCGGCCATCGTCGAGACCTTCATCAGCTACCTGCGTCGCAAGGTCGACATCACCGAACCTCGGTTGATCCACACCGTCCGGGGCGTCGGGTACTCGATCCGGGTCCCGGGCTGAGATGCCGACGAAGGGTGCCCTGTCGCTCCGGGCCCGTCTGCTCGTCGCCCTGGCCATCTTGCTGGTCGCCGTCGGGCTCGGGGGCTACGTCGTGGCCCGGCTGCAATACGACGAGATCGTCCGGCAGGTGGACCGGCAACTCGCGAACGCGGTGCCGGCCACCCGGCTGTTCGTCAACCGGAGCCTGGCGGCGGACCAGCGGTCCGCCGACCAGCGACCGGCGGACCAGCGTCGCGTCCCGGGCGGTCCGTCGGAGTTCTACGTCGGATTGCTCGGCACGGACGGCAACCTCCAACCTCTCGTCGAACGCAGCCTGCAGCCCGAGGCCGCCCCCGTCGTCCGGCTCGTCGATGTCACCGACCGGGTCCCGGTCGTAACGGTCGAGGCGCCACCTTTGGTGGCGACCGGACCGCAGCCGGGACCGGGGGGCGGACCCGGGGGAGGACCGGGTGCCGGCCTCGGGCCCGCTGCCCGCCCGTGGACCGTCGATGCGTCGGACGGAGACACCCGGTACCGGGTGACAGCCTTCAGCCGGCGGGACGGCACCTTCCTGGTGGTGGGTCTCTCGCTCGACCGCGCCGAGAAGACCTTCGACGAACTGCTCGCGACCCTTGCTGCGGTCGGCGCTGTGGTGCTCGCCGTGGTCGGCCTCGTCGTCTGGTGGGTGATGCGGCTCGGCGTCCGCCCGCTGCGCACCATGACCGAGGCCGCGGTGGCCATCGCCGGGGGAGAGACCGGTCGACGAGTCCCAGAGGGCCCGAGCGGTACCGAGGCCGGGCAGCTCGCTCGCGCCCTGAACGCGATGCTCGACACCCGTCAGCAGTCCGACGACCGCTTGCGGCAGTTCGTTGCCGACGCGTCCCACGAGCTGCGCACACCGCTCACGTCGATCCGGGGATACGTGGATCTCTACCGGGCCGGAGGTCTCGACGACGAGCCGTCGCAGCGCGACGCACTCCGGCGCATCGGGCAGGAGGCGGCGCGGATGAACGGACTCGTCGAGGATCTCCTGCGCCTGGCCCGGCTCGATCTCGGGCGGCCGCTCGAGGCCGCTCCGGTCGACCTCTCGGCGATTGCTCGAGACGCCGTGAGCGACGCCCGCGCCGTGCAACCCGAGCGCCCCATCCGCCTCGACGCGCCCGACGCAGTCATCGTGACCGGAGACGAGGCGTTGCTGCGCCAAGCGGTCGGTGCGGTGGTCGCCAACGCGCTGGTGCACACCGAGGGGCGTGTCCCGGTCTCGGTCGCCGTGAGCCCGCAGGCCGACGGAGCGATGCTCAGCGTGGCGGACGAAGGTTCGGGAATGACCTCCGAGGTCGCATCGAAGGCCTTCGACCGGTTCTTCCGGGGTGATCCGGGACGGTCCCGTCATCGGGGAGGTAGTGGGCTCGGGTTGGCGGTGGCACGCTCCGTTGTTGCGGCCCACGGCGGGACGGCAACCTTGTCGAGCTCCCCGGGCGCCGGAACCACCGTCGTCCTCCGCCTGCCCGTCGAGCCGCCGGAGGCGGCGTCCCCGGTCTGACATCGCTCAGGCCGGGGACGACTCGATCCTCCATTTGCCCGGTTCGAGCCCGCCGAGTTCGTACGGCCCGACCGCCGTCCGGTGGAGCGCAACGACGTCGTGCCCGCAGGCGGAGAACATCCGCCGCACCTGACGGTGCCGACCCTCGGTGAGGACGACCTCGAACCTGGTCGGGTCCGTCGGGTCCCCCGCCACCTGCGCCGGCCGACACGGAGCGCCGTCGAGGACCAGCGACCCTGCCCCGAACACCGCGATGATCGCGGCAGGGTCGGTCACCGGTCGGGACAGAGTGACGACATAGCGCTTGGGAACCTCTCGACCGGGAGCGCCGAGGCGGTGAACCAACTCGTGGCGGTCCGTCACGAGCAGGAGTCCACTCGAGTCGCGGTCGAGACGCCCGATGGCCTCGGGTCGAGGTCGGCGGGCCATCCACCGCTCGGGCAGCAGCCCGTAGACCGGAGGGCCTTCCGCTCCGGCATGGGAGCAGACGACGCCGACCGGCTTGTGGAGAGCCAGGAGCAGGCCGTCGAGGAACTCGAGCGCTGCACCGTCGACCTCGACCATGCGGGACTCCCGCTCGTCGAGCAGGACCTCGCCGTGGCGCACTTCGGTACCGTCCACGGTCACCCGGCCGCTGCGCAGCAGCGAACGGACCTCGCTCCGCGAGCCGAGCCCGTTGTTGGCGAGCAGGCGATCGAGGCGCACCGACATCGTCAGCAGTGTCGCGCTCGGCTGGCGCCCGGGCCTCGCTCCGATCCTCGTGCACTACCCGCGTTGGCGACCCGGGGCGCGTGCCGCTAGAGTCCCCCAGCCGTGCCCGGAGCCTCTGGGTACGACTCGTCCGTGTGTGCCCGGCTCGCCGGGGACCTCACGGCTCTCGATCCCCGGTCTCTCGTCGGCGTGCCGTCGGTGGACCCGCATGACCATGTCACGGCGAGGGCGCCCGCCCGAGCCCCGAGCCAGAGGTTCCCCCTATGGCGAAGACCGCGATCGTCGGCGAGAAAGTCGGCATGACCCAGGTGTGGGACGACCAGAACCGCGTCGTTCCCGTCACCGTGCTCAAGGTCCAGCCGATGCGCATCGTCCAGGTCCGCACCACCGAGCGCGACGGCTACACCGCACTCCAGGTCACCTACGGCCGGCGTGATCCTCGGAAGCTGAACAAGCCGGAGCGTGGCCACTTCGAGCGGGCGGGTGTCGATCCCGGAACGAACCTCGTCGAAGTCCGTCTCGACTCCGTCGACGGCTTCGAGGTGGGCCAGGAGATCACCGTCGAAGTCCTCGCCAAGGGCCAGAAGGTCGACGTCACGGCGGTGAGCCGTGGTAAGGGCTGGGCCGGGGCGATGAAGCGGCACAACTTCAGCGGCAGGGCGCCAGCCACGGCAACCACAAGATGCACCGCTCGCCGGGATCGGTCGGGTCGTGCTCGTTCCCGGGGCGCGTGTTCAAGGGGCTCCGGATGGCTGGCCAGACCGGCAACGAGCAGGTCACCACGTTGAACCTCGAGGTCGTCGAGGCCGACGCGGAGCGCGACCTCCTCCTGGTCAAGGGCTCCGTTCCCGGACCGAACGGCGGTGTCGTGGTCGTTCGCAACGCTGTCAAGGGAGGCAAGTGATGCCCTCGGTCGCCCTTCGCTCCACGGCTGGAGCCGAGACCGGCTCCGTCGAACTGCCCGACACGTTGTTCGGCGTCCAGCCGAACGTCCCGGTGATGCATCAGGTGGTCACCGCCCAGCTGGCGAAGCGACGTGCGGGCACCCAATCCACGAAGACGCGGGCTGAGGTTTCCGGCGGTGGCAAGAAGCCCTTCAAGCAGAAGGGCACCGGCAACGCCCGGCAGGGCTCCACCCGAGCGCCGCACTGGTCCGGCGGCGGCGTCGCCCTCGGGCCCAAGCCGCGCTCGTACGAGCAGCGCACCCCGAAGAAGATGATCCGGCTCGCACTGGCCTCGGCCCTGAGCGATCGCACTGCTGAAGGTCGCGTCATCGTGGTGGACGGCTGGGGTTGGGACACCCCCTCGACGAAGTCGGCCGCCGCTGCGCTCGCCGCACTCGGGGCGGAGGGTCGGACGCTCGTCGTCGTCGATCGGGACGACGAGGTCACGATCCGCAGTTTCCGCAACCTGCCCGAGGTGCAGGTGATCCTGTCGAGCGAACTGAACGCCTACGACGTCCTCTGTGCCTCGTGGATCGTGTTTTCGCAGGCCACGGTGCCGCCGGCCTCGGCCGGTGCCGTCAGCCGGCGGCGAGCAGCGCTCGCCGCGCAGAGCCAGGAGGACGAGGCGTGAAAGACCCGCGGGACATCATCCTCGCCCCGGTGGTGAGCGAGAAGAGCTACGGGCTGCAGGAGGCCAACGTGTACACGTTCGTCGTGCACCCGTCGGCGTCGAAGCCCGAGATCAGCGATGCGATCGAGTCGATCTTCGGCGTGAAGGTTGCCAAGGTCAACACGCTCAACCGTAAGGGCAAGAAGACCCGGGCCCGGCGCTCGAACCGGCCGGGCACCACGTCCGATACCAAGCGGGCGATCGTCACCCTTGCCGGTGACACCCGCATCGACCTGTTCCAGAGCTAGGCGAGGACACGATGGCTCTCCGCAAGCGCCGCCCGACGAGTGCCGGACGTCGGTTCCAGACGTCCTCGGATTTCTCCGAGGTCACGACCGACCGTCCCGAGAAAGCCCTGCTCGCTCCCAGGCCCAAGACCGGTGGGCGTAACGCCTACGGTCGTAAGACCGCACGCCACAAGGGCGGCGGCCACAAGCGCCAGTACCGGTTGGTCGACTTCAAGCGCCGCAAGGACGGGGTGACCGCCAAGGTGGCGTCGATCGAGTACGACCCGAACCGCACCTGCCGGATTGCGTTGTTGCACTACGCCGACGGTGAGAAGGCGTACATCCTCGCTCCTCGCGGGCTCTCGGTCGGCGATCACGTCGAGAGCGGCCAGGGTGCCGACATCAAGCCGGGCAACGCGATGCCCCTTCGGTACATCCCGGTGGGCACGACGGTGCACAACATCGAACTGCGCCCGGGCCAAGGCGGGAAGCTCGGCCGATCCGCCGGATCTGCGGTGCAGTTGGTCGCCAAGGAAGGGGACTACGCCACGTTGCGTCTGCCCTCCACCGAGATGCGGCGCGTTCCGATCGATTGCCGGGCCACGGTCGGCGAGGTGGGCAACGCCGAGCACGAGCTTCTCAAGATCGGCAAAGCGGGCCGCAATCGCTGGAAGGGTGTGCGCCCCCAGAGCCGTGGCGTGGCGATGAACCCGGTGGATCACCCCCATGGCGGTGGCGAAGGCAAGACGTCCGGTGGCCGGCACCCCGTGTCGCCCTGGGGCAAGCCCGAGGGTCGCACCCGCGCGAAGAAGAAGGCCTCGAACTCGCTCATCGTCCGCCGGCGCCGCTCCGGCAAGGGCCGGAGGTAAACGGTCATGGCACGCAGCCTGAAGAAGGGTCCGTTCGTCGACGACCACCTGCTGAAGAAGGTGGACGCGCTGAACGCAGCCAACGAACGCAAGGTCGTGAAGACCTGGTCCCGCCGATCCACGGTCATTCCCGAGATGGTCGGTCACACCATTGCGGTGCACGACGGCCGCAAGCACATCCCGGTGTACGTCACCGAGTCGATGGTGGGCCACAAGCTCGGCGAGTTCTCCCCGACGCGTACCTTCAAGTATCACGCCGGGCAGGAGAAGGGCGCGAAGGGCGGCCGGCGATGACGGGCCCCAAGACCAACGAAGGCGCAACCAAGGCCAACCCGAACGTCGGGACCCGGGCCAAGGTTCGCTATAGCCGGGTGTCGGCGTACAAAGCCCGCGAGGTGCTCAATCTGATCCGCGGTCTCGACGTCCGGTCGGCCGACGAGGTCCTGCAACTCACCGAGCGCGACGTCGCCTACGTGATCCGCAAGTGTCTCGCCTCCGCCGTGGCCAATGCCCAGCACAACGATTCGCAGGATCCTGAGGAGCTCTTCGTGCGGGCGTGCTACGCCGACGAGGGCCCGACGCTGAAGCGGTTCCGGCCCAGAGCCCGTGGGCGAGGGTTCCGGATCCGAAAGCGCACGTGCCACATCACCGTTGTCGTCGACCGCCTGCCGGATGCTGCGCTCGAGCAGCGCCGTCGAGCCGAGGAGAGCTCGGGTCGCCGCGGCCGCACGGCTGCCGCCCAGGCGGCGAGTCGTCGCGAGCGTGTGGCGCGGAGCCGAGCCGCTGCAGCAGCGGCGAAGGGTGAGACGGCGGCGGACGCGCCCGCCGACGCCCCTGCCAAGGGAGAGGACGCCTGATGGGTCAGAAGGTCAATCCGTACGGCTTCCGCCTCGGGGTCACCACCGACTGGAAGTCCCGCTGGTTCTCCGACAAGGAGTACAAGGACTACCTGATCGAGGACTGGAAGATCCGGGACTTCATCATGCGCACGCTTCCCACGGCGGCGATCTCGCGCATCGAGGTCGAGCGAACCCGCGACAAGCTCCGTGTAGACGTTCGTACCGCACGGCCGGGCATCGTCATCGGCAAGCGGGGCCAGCAGGCCGAGGAGCTCCGCAAGGGGCTGACCCGGATCACGGGCAACGTCAAGGTGCAGCTGAACATCGAAGAGATCAAGCAGCCCGAACTCGACGCGGCGCTGATCGCCCAGGGTGTCGCCGACCAGCTCGCCGGACGCATCGCGTTCCGCCGGGCCATGAAGCGGGCCGTCCAGAACGCACAGAAGGCGGGCGCGCAGGGGATCCGGGTCCAGTGCTCGGGTCGTCTCGGTGGTGCCGAGATGAGCCGCACCGAGTGGTACCGCGAGGGCCGCGTCCCGTTGCACACCCTCCGGGCGGATATCGACTACGGGTTCCGCGAGGCCAAGACCACGTACGGGCGTATCGGGGTCAAGGTTTGGATCTACAAGGGCGACATCCTCCCGTACAAAGCGGTGAGCGAGGACAAGGTCACCCGTGAGGCTGCGATGGCGGTCGGCGAGACGTCCGGTGGCGGTCGCCGCGTCGTGTCATCGGCCGGTCGGCGCAAGGTCGAGGAGGCCGCTCCGGCCGCAGCCGGCGAGTTCGCCGAGGCGGCGCCGTTGCTCAAGGAGGCCGATCCCGAGATCGAGAAGCTCCTCGCCGAGGAGGAGGAGATCGAGCGCCGCACACGCCAGGCGCACGAGACACCCCACTTCCGGATGGGGGAGGACTGACCATGTTGATGCCCCGTCGTGTCAAGCACCGCAAGACCCATCGCGGTCGCATGAAGGGTGAGTCGAAGGGCGCTACCGATCTGGCCTTCGGCCAGTACGGCATCCAGGCGTTGGAGCCAGGCTGGCTCACCGCCCGCCAGATCGAGGCTGCCCGTATCGCCATGACCCGCCACATCAAGCGTGGCGGCAAGGTGTGGATCAACGTGTTCCCGGACAAGCCGGTCACGAAGAAGCCGGCCGAGACCCGAATGGGGTCAGGCAAGGGCAACCCCGAGTTCTGGGTGGCCGTCGTCAAGCCCGGACGCATCCTGTTCGAGCTGTCCTTCCCGAACGAGGAGACCGCGAAAGCCGCCATGGAGCGCGCGATTGCGAAGCTCCCGATGAAGGCTCGGGTCATCACCCAGCAGGAGGCGATCTGAGTATGAGCGCCAAGAGCAAGCGCAATGCTGAACTCGTCGAGCTCGAGCTGTCGGCGCTCGTGAACGAGCTCGCCGAGGCGAAGGACAAGGCCTTCAAACTCCGGTTCCAATCCGCCGTCGGCCAGTTGGAGAACAACGCCGAGCTCCGCAAGGCCCGCCGGGACATCGCCCGGCTGAACACCTACATCCGCCGCCGGGAGATCGCTGCGGCCGAGGCCGGGGGGACGAAGTGATGGCTGACGAGACGGCGACGGAGGGCCGCAAGGCCCGCAAGGTTCGCGAGGGAACCGTCGTGTCCAACAAGATGGACCAGACCGCCGTAGTGGCCGTGGTCGAACGGGTGCGCCATCCGAAGTACGCGAAGTTCGTGTTGCGTACGAAGAAGCTGTACGCACACGACGAGTCCAACGACGCAAACATCGGCGACCGCGTCCGGGTGATGGAAACCCGGCCCCTGTCGAAGCTGAAGCGCTGGCGCATCGTCGAGATCGTGGAGCGTGCCAAGTGATCCAGCAGGAGTCCCGACTCCGGGTCGCCGACAACTCCGGCGCCCGAGAGGTGCTCGTGATCAAGGTGCTCGGCGGGACCCGTCGGCGCTACGCCTCGATCGGCGACATCTTCATCGCAACGGTCAAGGATGCGATCCCCGGCGCCGCCGTGAAGAAGGGCGACGTCGTGAAGTGCGTCGTCGTGCGCACGAAGAAGGAGAAGCGCCGTCCGGACGGCAGCTACATCCGCTTCGACGAGAACGCGGCCGTGCTCATCAAGGACGACCAGTCTCCCCGCGGCACCCGAATCTTCGGGCCCGTAGGACGTGAGTTGCGCGACAAGCGCTTCATGCGCATCGTCTCGCTCGCCCCGGAGGTGTTGTGATGAAGGTTCGCAAGGGTGACGAGGTGATCGTCCTTCAGGGCAAGGACAAGGGCCGGACCGGCACCGTCCTGGAGGCGTACCCGAAGCGCAACAAGGTCATCGTCGAGGGCATCAACGTTGCGAAGCGCCACACCAAGAGCCGCACGGGGATGCAGCAAGCCGGCATCGTCGACAAGCTGATGCCGCTGGACGTATCGAACGTGGCAGTCGTTTCGAAGGGCCGGCCGAGCCGGGTCGGGGCGAAGGTCGACGGCGACCGCAAGATCCGGATCGCGAAGCGCACGGGAGAGGTGCTCGGTTCATGACCACGACCACCATTCCGCGTCTCAAGACGCGCTACCAGGACGAGGTCCGCGAGCAACTGAAGACCTCGCTCGGCCTGGCCAACATCATGCAGGTGCCGCGTTTCGAAAAGATCGTGGTGAACATGGGAGTTGGCCGAGCGACGCAGCAGCCGTCCCTGCTCGAGGGTGCGCTCAAAGAACTCACTCTCATCACCGGTCAGAAGCCGGTGGTCACCAAGGCGCGAACCTCCATTGCCGGATTCAAGCTGCGCGAAGGGCAGTCGATCGGCGCGAAGGTGACCCTCCGGGGAGACCGGATGTGGGAGTTCCTCGACCGGTTGATCTCGGTCTCGATCCCTCGGATCCGCGACTTCCGAGGTCTGCCGGCCCACAGCTTCGACGGCCGTGGCAACTACACCTTCGGGGTGAGCGAACAATTGATCTTCCCGGAGATCGACTACGACAAGGTCACCGAAGCCCGCGGCATGGACATCACCATCGTGACCACGGCGGACACCGATGCCCATGGCAAGGCTCTGCTCGATGCGTTCGGGTTCCCCTTCGTCAAGGATGCGACCGGGGCTGCACGCAAGGTCCGCAAGAAGCGACCGGTGCGTGGCAAGGCCGGCAAGCCGGCCAAGGCGGCCGCAGGCCCGGCGAAGAAGCCGGCTGCGAAGAAGAAGAAGTAAGCGCTGAGGTACTGAGGAACGACATGGCCAAGAAGGCACTCATCGAGAAGTCCCAGCGCAAGCCGAAATACAAGGTGCGCGCCTACACCCGCTGTCGGCGTTGCGGCCGGCCGCGGGCCGTGTTCCGGAAGTTCGGGCTCTGCCGCTTGTGCCTGCGCGAGATGGCGCACGCCGGCGAAGTTCCGGGCGTCACCAAGGCGAGCTGGTGAGGGAGGGCTTCGAGTCATGACCATGACCGATCCGATCGCGGACATGCTGACCCGCATCCGCAATGCCAACGTGGCGATGCACGACGAAGTCGTGATGCCCTCGTCGAAGCAGAAGGTCGCCCTCGCCGAGATCCTCCGTAAGGAGGGCTACATCTCGAGCTATGCGGTGGCCGACTCCAGCGAGGGTCCGGGCCAGCGCCTCGCGATCCAGCTGAAGTACACGCCCGACCGCAGCCGCACCATCAGCGGACTGCGCCGGGTGTCCAAGCCGGGCCTGCGCGTCTACACGAAGGCCGAGAGCGTCCCGCGGGTGCTTGGTGGTCTCGGAGTTGCCGTGCTGTCGACCAGCCAGGGGCTGATGACCGACCGTGAGGCGCGCAAGCGCCGCATGGGCGGCGAGATCCTCTGTTACGTGTGGTGAGAGGAGCGACATGTCCCGCATCGGAAGATCCCCGATCGACATCCCTGGCGGGGTCGACGTGTCCGTCGCCGACGGCACGGTGACCGTGAAGGGGCCCAAGGGAACGCTGTCGCGTACCCTCCCGGGTGCCATCACGGCGCGGGCCGAGGACGGTCGACTCGTGGTCGAACGTCCTGACGACGCCCGCGAGAGCCGCTCGCTGCACGGCCTGAGCCGGACGCTCGTCAACAACATGGTCGTCGGCGTCACCGCCGGGTTCCGCAAGGAACTCGAGATCGTCGGCGTCGGCTACCGCGCCGAGGCCCAGGGCCCGTCGACGTTGCGCCTCGCCCTCGGCTACAGCCACCCCGTGATCGTCCAGGCTCCGGAGGGCATCACCTTCGAAGTTCCGCAGCCCACCCGCGTGGCCGTGTTGGGCATCGACAAGGAACTGGTCGGGCAGGTCGCAGCCAACATCCGCGCCGTCCGCAAGCCCGAGCCGTACAAGGGCAAGGGCGTGAAATACGCCGGCGAGAAGATCCTGCGCAAGGCCGGCAAGACCGGCAAGAAGTGACGAGGGCTGAACGATGAGCAACAACGCCCAGGAGCGCCGCGAGGCCCGAATCCGACGGCACCGTCGGGTTCGCAAGAAGATCATCGGCACCGCCGAGCGCCCTCGCCTCGCCGTGTACCGCTCGAACAAGCACCTGGTCGCCCAGGTCATCGACGACACGGTCGGTCGTACGCTCGCCGCCGCCTCCACTCACGAGAAGTCCCTGCAGGGCTCAGGAACGGGCAACGCCGCTGCGGCTGCTGCGGTGGGTGCAGCGGTTGCGGAGCGGGCCAAGGCAGCAGGTGTCACCAAGGTCGTGTTCGACCGCGGCGGATTCGCCTACCACGGCCGGGTGGCCTCCGCTGCCCAGGCCGCCCGAGACGCTGGACTGGAGTTCTGATGGCAACCACCGATCCGAGTGGTCTGCGCGAGTCGCGGGTCATCACCATCAACCGTGTCGCCAAGGTGGTCAAGGGCGGTCGTCGCTTCTCGTTCACGGCGCTGGTCGTGGTGGGTGACGGCGCTGGTCGCGTCGGTCTCGGCTATGGCAAGGCGAAGGAGGTGCCGACGGCGATCCAGAAGGGCACGGAGGAGGCGAAGAAGAACCTCTTCAGCGTCGCTCTTGCGGGATCGACGATCACGCACCCGGTGTACGGGGAACTCGGAGCGGGACGCGTCCTGCTCAAGCCTGCTGCGCCGGGAACCGGCGTCATCGCCGGCGGCGCCGCTCGTGCAATCCTCGAAGAAGCCGGTATCCACGACGTGCTGTGCAAGTCCCTCGGTTCGTCGAACGCGATCAACGTGGCTCGGGCGACGATCGCCGGCCTCCGCAACTTGCAGCGGCCCGACGAGGTGGCGCGCCGGCGTGGCCTGTCGCCGGAGGAGTTCACGCCTCGGGGGCTGCTGAACGCCTACCGCGAAACCCAACGCGGCGGTCACGCGGCGGAGGTGTCGGGCTGATGGCCGAGAAGTCGCTCAAGGTGACGCAGGTGCGCTCCGGAATCGGCACGAAGCCTAAGGCCCGCGGCACGCTTCGGGCCCTCGGGCTCGGTCGGATCGGCAACTCGAACGTGCTGCCGGATCGCCCGGAGATCAGAGGGATGATCAACCGGGTTCCCCACCTGGTCAGGGTCGAAGAGACGGAGGGCTGAGGATGCGCATCGATGAATTGGCACCGGCCCCGGGGTCGACGAAGAACCGCAAGCGCGTCGGGCGCGGCGTCGGTGGCAAGGGTGGAAAGACCGCCGGCCGAGGCACCAAGGGCCAGTACGCCCGGAACACCGTGGCGCGCGGGTTCGAAGGCGGCCAGATGCCGATCAAGCAGCGCGTGCCGAAGATGAAGGGGTTCAACAACCCGTTCCGCATCGAGTACCAGGCGATCAACCTCGACGCCATCGATGCCACCGGGGTGGACCGTGTGGACCCTGGCGTACTCCATGCGCAAGGCCTGACGCACAAGGGCGCCTTGATCAAGGTCCTGGCGCGCGGCGAGATCACCCGCTCGGTGCACGTGACCGCCCATGCCTTCTCCGAAGCCGCTGCCGCAGCCATCACGGCTGCGGGCGGTACCGTGGAGCGGCTGCCATTGCCGTATGGCTCGGGCCGTCCGCCCGCCAAGGGCAACCAATTCACGAACCGCTGACGCCGCTGTCCCGGCGCCGATCACCGACTGCGACCAAGGAGCCGGCGTGCTGTCGAGCGTGACCAACGTCTTCAAGGTGGCGGATCTTCGCAACAAGATCCTCTTCACGCTGTTGATGGTCGTCCTGTACCGCATCGGTGCGCATATCCCGGTGCCCGGGATCGACCAACTGGCGGTCAGGCAGCTGCAGCGCACTGCGGAGCAGCAGGGGACGCTGGGCTTCCTCAACCTGTTCTCCGGCGGAGCGCTCAGCCAGTTCGCAATCTTTGCGCTCGGCATCATGCCCTACATCACCTCGTCGATCATCATGCAGATCCTCGGAGTGGTGATCCCGAAGCTCGAGGAATGGCAGAATCAAGGCGCCGTCGGGCAACGGAAGATCACCCAGTGGACCCGCTACCTGACGATCGGGATCGCGGTGCTGCAGGCGACGGGGCTCACCTTCCTGTTCGGTCGGGGCGCAGGCGCCTCGCTCCTCGGTGGGCAGCAGGCACCCACGGTCGTCCTGCTCCCGGGCTTCCCGCTGAACCGGGTGTTGTTGTGCGTGCTGACGCTGGTCGCGGGGACGTGCCTGCTCATGTGGATGGGCGAGCTCATCACGCAGCGAGGTATCGGAAACGGTATGTCGATCATGATCCTCGCGTCGGTGGTGTCCTCGCTGCCCTTCAGCTACTTCGCCATCCTGAAGGAATCGCAGTTCGCCGCGTTCACCGTGCTGGTGGCCATCTCGCTCCTCACCCTGGTGGCGATCGTCTTCATCGAGCAAGGGCAACGCCGGATACCCGTACAGTTCGCGAAACGGGTCGTGGGTCGCCGCATGTACGGCGGGCAGAGCACCTACATCCCGTTGAAGGTCAACCAGGCCGGGGTGGTCCCGATCATCTTCGCCTCGTCGGTGTTGCTGCTGCCGGCGCTGGTCGCCAACGTCGTGCAATGGAGTTGGTTGCAGACCTTCGTGGACAACTACATCCTCGATTACACGTCGTGGGTCCACATCATCCTGTTCGCCCTGATGATCCTGGGGTTCGCCTACTTCTACAACGCCATCGCCTTCGACCCTGTAAAGCAGGCGGACCAGATTCGTAAGCAGGGGGGATTCATCCCCGGGATCCGTCCCGGCCCGCAGACCGAGCGGTACCTTGCGAAGATCCTGAATCGCATCACGCTTCCGGGCGCATTGTTCATCGCTGCGATCGCCATCCTGCCGTCAATCGTGCAGATCATCTTCAACACGCGGCAGTTCCCCTTCGGCGGCACGACGGTCCTTATCGCGGTGGGTGTGACGCTCGAGACGATGAAGCAGGTGGACAGCCAGCTGATGCTGAGGAACTACGAGGGGTTCCTCAAGTGATACCCGGCGTCCGGCTGATCATGCTGGGGCGCCAAGGGGCGGGGAAAGGAACGCAGTGCGTCCGCCTGTCGCGGCATTACGTCGTACCTCACATCTCGACCGGTGACATGCTTCGGGCAGCGGTTCGGGAGGGGACGCCACTCGGGCGGCGGGCGAAGGCGATCATGGATACCGGTGGCCTCGTCCCGGACGAAGTCATCATCGGTGTCGTCGCCGATCGACTCGGCAAGGACGACACGCGGACTCGGGGATACATCCTCGACGGATTCCCGCGAACGGTCCCCCAGGCGGCCGCCTTGGTCGACATCACCGCAGCACGGCCGATCGATCTGTGCGTCGACCTCCACGTCCCGCGCGACCTCGTCCTGCAGCGCCTCGCCGCCCGTCGCGTGTGCAACGTGTGCGGGCACATCTACGCCGCCACCGGTCATGAGGCGAACCCGTGGATCTGTGATTTCTGCGGTGGCGACGTGGTCCAGCGCGCCGACGACACCGAGGACGCGATCAACCAACGGCTCGATCTGTACGAGAGCCAGACCACCCCGTTGATCGCCTTCTACCGTGACCGTGACGAACTCGTCGTCGTCGACGGGGTGGGCAACCCGAACGACGTGCTGCGTCGCCTGATCACGGCGATCGAGACGTCGCGGAGCGCCCGTTCGTGAGCAGCACCCGCCCTCGCATCGTCGCTCGTCGTTCCGGTGGGCTCCGGCCGGTGACCGCCCGGACTGCCGACGAGTTGCGCGTCATGCGCCGGGCCGGCCGCGTCGTCGCCGAGATGCACGAGGTGCTCCGTCACGCGCTGCGACCCGGTGTCTCGACCGCTGCGCTCGACGCGCTGGCCCGTGAGGTACTCGCACGCCGAGGCGCGACCTCCAACTTCCTCGGCTACTACGGCTACCCGGCAGTGATCTGCGCCTCGGTGAACGACGTGGTCGTGCACGGCATTCCGTCGCCGACCGTGGTCCTCGCCGAGGGTGACGTCATCAGCATCGACTGCGGAGCCGTCGTCGACGGTTGGCACGGTGACGCGGCGTTCAGCGTTGCCGTGGGCGGCGTGTCCGAATCCGTGGAGCGACTTCTCGTCGCGGTGGAGGAGGCGCTCGTTGCGGCGGTAGCGGCGATGCGGGAAGGAAATCACGTCGGCGACATCGGCTGTGCGGTTGCGAGTGTCGCGGCCCGCCGGGGCGTCGGCATCGTCGAGGACTACGGGGGACACGGAATCGGGCAGGCCATGCACGAGGAGCCGTCGGTCCCCAACGAAGGCCGACCGGGGCAGGGCCGGCCGTTGGTGGTGGGCAGCGTGCTGGCTATCGAGCCGATGTTCACCCTGGGAGGTGGCACGACGTTCACCGAGAGCGACGGCTGGACCGTCCGAACGAGCGACGGTTCGTGGTCGGCCCACAGCGAGCACACGGTGGCCATCACCGAACATGGGCCTGAGGTCCTCACCCGGCCGTGAACGGCGAGTGGATTGCGCGACCGAGCGGCAGTAGGCTCGCTCCCCGGCCCTGTGACCGGCCACGCTTTCGCGTTCCCGGCCCGAGTCCACGTTCCTCGCTGCGGGCCTCGGCCCGTACTGCGAGGAGATCAACCACGACCAGAGCGAGCCAGCGATGAAAGTTCGACCGAGCGTCAAAGCGATCTGTGAGAAATGCAAGGTCATCCGCCGGCACGGCCGCGTGATGGTCATCTGCGAGAACCCGCGCCACAAGCAGCGGCAGGGCTGAGGAAGGCACGTATGGCACGTATCTCCGGTGTCGACATCCCCCGCGAAAAGCGGCTCGAGATCTCGCTCACCTACATCTACGGCATCGGTCGGACGACGGCGCAGCAGCTGTGCGCTGCGCTCGGGATCGACCCCAACACCCGGGTGCGCAACCTCACCGAAGAGGAAGTGAACCGGATCCGAGGGTGGGTCGACGCGAACCTGAAGGTCGAAGGCGACCTCCGGCGCGACGTCGCACAGGACATCCGGCGGAAGATCGAGATCGGCTGCTACCAGGGGATCCGGCACCGCAAAGGCCTGCCCGTGCGCGGCCAGCGCACCCACACCAACGCCCGGACCCGTAAGGGTCCCAAGAAGACCGTCGCCAACAAGAAGAAGGCTGTGAGGAAGTAGCCGTGGCCAAGCCGAAGCCGGGTGGCCGTCGCCCCCGCAAGAAGGAACGCAAGAACGTCACCTACGGTGTGGCGCACATCAAGTCCTCGTTCAACAACACGATCGTGTCGATCACCGACGCCGAGGGCAACGTGCTGTCGTGGGCGTCGGCCGGCAACGTCGGGTTCAAGGGCTCGCGCAAGTCGACCCCGTTCGCGGCGCAGCTCGCCGCAGAGAAGGCCGCCAAGGCAGCGATGGAGCACGGCCTTCGCAAGGTCGAGGTGCTCGTCAAGGGTCCGGGGTCGGGTCGGGAGACGGCGATCCGGTCGATCCAGAACGCCGGGATCGAGATCGCCGGCATCAAGGACGTCACCCCCGTACCGCACAACGGTTGCCGCCAGCCGAAGCGTCGGAGGGTCTGAGCCATGGCTCGCTACACCGGTCCCGTCTGCAAGCTGTGCCGCCGCGAGCGCATGAAGCTCTTCCTCAAAGGCACCAAGTGCGACACCGCCAAGTGCCCGATCGAGCGCCGGCCCTATCCGCCGGGAGACCACGGCCGGGCGCGCCGGAGCCAAGGGTCGGAGTACCTCGCGCAGCTGCGGGAGAAGCAGAAGGCGCGTCGCATCTACGGCGTCCTCGAAAAGCAGTTCCGCAAGACCTATGCCGAGGCGGTTCGTCGCCAGGGGGTTACCGGCGAGAACCTGCTCATGCTGCTCGAGACCCGCCTCGACAACGTGTCGTTCCGAGCCTCCTGGGGCTCAAGCCGTTCGCAGGCTCGCCAGCTCGTGCGACATGGGCACGTGAAGGTCAATGGCAAGCGGGTGACGATCCCGAGCTGTCAGCTCCGGAAGGGCGACGTGGTCAGCCTGTCCCCCAAGGGCGGGGCGATGATCATCGTCCGCAACAACATCGACACCCTCGACCGCCAGCTCCCGGCCTGGCTCGATGGTGGCGACGGTGGCAAGCAGGTCACCGTGCGCGAGCTCCCGATCCGGGCCCAGATCGACGTGCCGGTGCGTGAGCAGCTCATCGTCGAGCTCTACTCGAAGTGAGGTAGCCGATGCTCGTCATCCAACGTCCCATCATCGAGGCGGTCTCCCACGAAGAGGCAAACCGGCAAAGGTTCGCCATCGGTCCGCTGGAACCCGGTTTCGGCCACACGATCGGGAACTCGCTGCGGCGCACGCTGCTGTCGTCGATCCCAGGTGCAGCCGTCACGACCGTGCGGTTCGATGATGCGCTCCACGAGTTCGACACGATCGCCGGGGTCACGGAGGACGTCACCGACGTCATCCTCAACCTCAAGGACATCGTGCTCACCTCGGCCACGGACGACCCGGTGATCATCCGTCTGGACGTGCGCGGCCCGGCGCGGGTCACGGCGGGCGACATCCGTACGCCGTCCGAGGTGGAGATCCTCAATCCGGACCTCCACATCGCCACCTTGAACGGAAAGGCGCGCCTTGCGGTCGATCTCACCGTCGAGCGTGGTCGCGGCTACCTCTCGGCGGACCGCGAAGTGCAGAACCGCACGATCGGGGTCATCCCGATCGATGCGATCTTCTCGCCGATTCGTCGCGTCACGTTCGAAGTCGAGCCCACCCGGGTCGAGCAGTCGACGAACTTCGACCGCCTCGTGCTCGACATTGAGACCGACGGGTCGATCACGCCGCGCGAGGCGTTGGCCTCCGCTGGGGCCACGCTGCGGTCCCTTGCCGACCTGGTGGCCGGTCTTTCCGAGCATCCGCAGGGTCTCGAGCTCGGTGAGGCGCCCGGTGTTGCGTCGGCGTCCCCCGATCTGGACCTGCCGATCGAGGACCTCGACCTCTCGGAGCGGCCGAGGAATTGCCTCAAGCGCGCCCAGATCAACTCCATCGGGGAACTCCTCACGAAGACCGAGGAAGACCTGTTGAACATCACCAACTTCGGACAGAAGTCGCTCGACGAGGTGAAGGCCAAGCTCGATGAGCGCGGCCTGTCGCTCCGGGGCTGACGAGGAGACACGATGCCTGCTACCCCGCGTAAAGCCCGCCGTTTCGGCGGCGACGCCGCACACCAGCGTCTGATGATGGCGAACCTCGCAGCGTCGCTGTTCGCCGCCGAGGCGATCGTCACCACCGAGGCGAAGGCCAAGGCGCTGCGGCCGATCGCCGAGAAGCTCATCACCAAGGGCAAGAAGGCGACCGAGGGCGATCCGACGCGCGTCCACCGGCTTCGCCAGATCCAGGGATACCTCGGCGATCGCGAGATGACCCACAAGCTCGTGAACGACATCGCGCCTCGGTACGCCGAACGTCCGGGTGGGTACACCCGGATCTACAAGCTCGGTCCTCGCCACGGTGACAATGCGCCGATGGCCAGGATCGAATTGGTCTGACCGGATCAAGGTCCCCGACGACGAGGCCGGCCCTTCAGGGGTCGGCCTTCGTGGTCTCCGGCGCTGCGTGGGGCGCAACGCCGTAGGCTCGGCGGCAGTGCCCGTCGCCCGTCTTCTCCTCGCCTACGACGGTGCTGCATTCCACGGCTTCGCCGAGAACCCGGGCGTCATCACCGTGGCCGGCACGCTGCGCGGGGCGATCGAGCGGGTGGCCCGCCACCCGGTCGCCCTCACCGGCGCCGGTCGAACCGATGCGGGCGTCCACGCCTGGGGCCAGGTGGTGTCGTTTCCGGCGCCGCCCGCGCTGCTGGATCTCGCTCGGGTGCAGCGCAGCGTCAACCGGCTCTGCGCTCCCGCTCTCGTGATCCGAAGCGCCTCGTGGGCCCCCGACGGCTTCGACGCGCGGTTTTCCGCCCGTTGGCGCCGGTATCGGTACACGGTCCTCAATCGGGAGACGCCCGACCCGTTCCTGGCCCGGACGGCCTGGCACGTCGTCGATCCGCTCGAGCTCGATCTGCTGCGCCTGGCCTCCGATGCCTTTGTAGGCGAACACGACTTCAGCAGTTTCTGCCGGAGGCCGAAAGGTCCTCCGGGCGAGGCCGCGTCGCTGGTGCGTCGCGTGCTCGAAGCGCACTGGGAGCCGATCGGTCCTGACGGGCTGCTCCGCTTCGAGATCCGGGCAAACGCCTTCTGCCACAACATGGTCCGCTCTATTGTCGGAACCCTGGTCGAGGTTGGCCGAGGTCGCTGCTCTCCCGGCGAGATGCGCACGATCCTGCGAAGCTGCGACCGATCCGCTGCGGGCCCGGTCGCTCCTGCGCACGGCCTGTGCCTGTGGGAGGTCGGTTATCCGCCGGCTACGGAGTCGTCGTGAGGCGCAGCGCGTCCGCGTTCTGCCCGAGGAACCAGTCGTAGGTGCGTCGGATCCCGTCGGCGAGTGCGATCCGGGGCTGCCAGCCGAGGGTGGTCAAGCGGGAGCAGTCCAGCAGCTTCCTCGGCATCCCGTCGGGTTTCGAGGTGTCGAACACCAGGCGGGCGTCGGGGTGCACGACCTCGCGCACGAGTTCCGCCAACGTACGGATAGCCACGTCGTATCCCGAGCCGACGTTGATGTGCTCGTCCGCTTCGTAGCGGTCCATCAGAAAAACGCAGGCATCGGCGAGGTCGTCGACGTGCAGGAACTCCCGCATCGCCGAGCCGGTTCCCCACACCTCCACCTCCGTGCGGCCCGCCACCTTTGCGTCGTGGAACTTCCGCATCAGCGCAGGCAATACGTGGGACGACGTGAGATCGAAGTTGTCGCCCGGACCGTACAGATTGGTCGGCATCGCCGAGATGAAATCGCAGCCGTACTGGCGTCGATAGCTCTGGCACAACTTGATGCCGGCAATCTTGGCGAGCGCGTAGGCCTCGTTGGTCGGCTCGAGTGGGCCGGTCAGGAGCTGGTCTTCGGTGATCGGCTGGTGCGCATGGCGCGGGTAGATGCACGACGAGCCGAGGTAGAGCAGCTTGCGCACCGCGTACTGGTACGAGGCGTGGACGACGGTCGCGTGGATCATCATGTTGTCGTAGAGGAACTCTGCCGGACGGGTGCTGTTCGCCAGGATGCCGCCCACGGTGCCGGCAACCAGGTACACGTACTCCGGTCGGTTCGCCTTGAACCAGTACGTCACCGCCGCTTGATCCCGAAGGTCGAGCTGATCCCGGGCGGCCACCACGAGGTTGCTGAACCCCTCGGCCTCGAGGCGGCGCACGATCGCGGAGCCCACCAGTCCACGGTGACCAGCGACGAAGATGCGAGCGTCACGGGGCACGGGCACAACCATGCGGGGAGCCTATGCGCGACCCCGGCCGATACGGTCGGCGCGCATGGCCACGGTGGGTATCGGCATCGATGCCGTCGACGTCGAGCGGTTCGGCCGGGTGATCGCCCGTCGACCCGGGCTGCGTTCTCGTCTGTTCACGGCCGGAGAGCTCGCCTACGCGGACCAGGCCCGCAACGGGACCGAGCGACTCGCTGCGCGCTTCGCCGCCAAAGAGGCAGCCATGAAGGCGCTCGGTCGGGGGATCGGAACGATCCGGTTCGCGGACGTCGAGGTGGTGCGGGAACCGTCGGGCCGACCGGCGTTGGTCTTTCTCGGCGCGGCGGCCGCCCGTGCCGGCGAACTCGGCGTCGTGGCGGTGCACGTGAGCCTCACCCACACCGGAAATCGGGCCGAGGCGATCGTCGTGCTCGACGGGCCATAGCAACGGTCGTGCCGCTTATTGGGGCAATGAGACCGGACCGCCTTGCCGGTCCGGTCGGCCGACCCCTATCCTTCCCCGGTTCCCGTGGCAGGCACGTGCCGCCACCGAGAAGGACGACCCACGATGCCGACGTACTCCCCGAAAGCCAGCGAGATCACGCGTGCCTGGCACGTGATCGACGCCGAGGGCCTGGTCCTCGGTCGCCTGTGCACCGAGGTGGCCCGCATCCTGCGGGGCAAGCACAAGCCAACCTTCGCACCCCACATCGACACCGGCGACCACGTGGTGATCGTCAACGCCGACAAGGTGGTGCTCACCTCGGGCAAGGCCGATGTGAAGATGGTCTACCGGAACTCCGGGTATCCCGGCGGGCTGAAGTCGCAGACCTACTCGCAGAAGATGGCGGCAAAGCCGACCGAGGCGGTGCGCGATTCGGTGCGTGGGATGTTGCCCAAAGGCCCGCTCGGGCGCCAGATGATCCGCAAGCTAAAGGTCTACGCCGGCCCTGAGCACCCGCACGGTGCCCAGCAGCCCGTCGTCCTCGAACTGTCCCACGCCAAGGCCCGTTGAGCCGGAAGGTCGCTGCCGTGCCCGCACCCCTCGTTCAGTCCACCGGTCGCCGTAAAGAAGCCGTCGCTCGGGTCCGACTCCGCCCTGGTTCAGGGGTCGTAACGGTCAACGGCCGGGCCGTTGCCGCCTACTTCCCCACCGCCACTCAAGTGATGATCGCAACCGAGGCCATGCGCGTGGCCGAGGTGGCGGAATCCTTCGACGTCGACGTGACGATGGACGGCGGGGGTGTGTCCGGTCAGGCCGGAGCGCTGCGCATGGGCCTGGCTCGTGCGATCGCCGAACACGACCCGGAGAAGCGGGCGTCGCTGAAGAAGGCTGGTCTGCTCACGCGGGACGCCCGCAAGAAGGAGACCAAGAAGTACGGCCTCAAGAAGGCTCGTAAGCGCCCGCAGTACTCCAAGCGCTGACCGCCAAGGGCGATCGGCGGCGCCCGTGACGCTCTCGTTCGGCACCGATGGTGTCCGCGGCGTTGCGAACTCGGAGTTGACGGTTGAGCATGCCCTGGCTCTCGGTCGCGCGTCCGCCCGTGTCCTCGACGGCCGCCGGGTGGTGATCGGACGGGACACGCGGCGCTCGGGCCCGATGCTCGAGTCGGCTCTCGCTGCCGGGTTCGCAGCGCAGGGATGGGCGGTCGAGCGACTCGGGGTCGTGCCGACACCTGCGGTTGCCTGGGCGGCCGCGCAGCAGCACACCGCAGGGGCGATGGTCTCGGCCTCGCACAACCCGTTCGCGGACAACGGGATCAAGTTGTTCGCGCCGGGGGGGCGCAAGCTGGGCGACGAAACCGAGCGTGCGATCGCCGGTGAACTCGCTGCCATGGTGCGCAACGGTCCGACCGGTGGTCCGACCGGCGCTGCCGTCGGCACGATCGTCGACCCTGGCTCCCATGGCGTTGCCGCCGGCTACATCGAGCACCTGCTCGGCACGGTGGGCTCGCTGCGCGGTCTGCGAGTCGTCCTCGACTGTGCGAACGGTGCGGCCGCTGGTCTTGCGGCGGAGGTGTTCGGCCGGACCGGCGCGTCGATCGTCGTCCTGCACGACACTCCGGACGGGGTGAACATCAACGAGGACGGTGGCGCAACCCATCTCGGGCCGCTGCAGGCGGCGGTCATTGCGCACGGGGCCGATGTCGGGCTCGCCTTCGACGGTGATGCCGACCGCTGTCTCGCTGTCGACCACAACGGCGCCGTCGTCGACGGCGACGAGCTGATCGCGCTGTGCGCGCTCGACCTGCGTGCACGCGGCCGACTTGCGAACGATGCCGTGGCGGTGACGGTGATGACCAACCTTGGCTTTCGGCATGCGATGGCTCGGGCCGGCATCGAGGTGGTCGAGACGGCGGTTGGAGATCGGTACGTGCTCGAAGCCCTCGACGCCCGGGAACTCTCGCTCGGTGGGGAACAGTCCGGCCATGTGATCTTCCGGGACTTGGCCTCGACCGGCGACGGGATGCTGACGGGGTTGCAGGTGCTCGACGCCGTCCGGCGATCGGGCCGGCCACTTGCGGCCCTCGCAGCCGATGCCATGACCCGGCTGCCACAGATCCTGCGCAGCGTTCGGGTGAACGGCTCGGCGAAGACTGCGGTCGCCGCAGTGGCCGAGGAGATCGCTGCGGTCGGAGCCGAGCTTGGCGATCGAGGCCGAGTGCTCGTGCGCGCCAGCGGGACCGAGCCCGTGGTCCGGGTAATGGCCGAAGCCCCGACCGCCGCCGAAGCCGACGCTGCTGTTGCCCGCCTCGTCGCCGCCGTCCAGCGCGTCTGACGGCGGGTCTGTCCGGCGACAAGGGTCTGGAGGAAGTCCGGAGGATCCCGCCCTCCCCGGGCGGAGAGCCGGTCGGTAACGTTTCCGTCATGTGTGGCATCGTGGCTGTGCTCGGACGCAACCCTCGCCGGTCGGCACCGAGCCCGCTCGAGGTGCTCGCCCGTCTCGACGAGGCGGTCGCTGCATCCACGCTGAGCGAGGCAACGGTGGCGGCCCAGGCCGCCGATCGCCTGCTGTATGGCGTGCCGGGCGTGACGGCACTGCTCGACCATCCGGGGCTGAGCGCGGAAATCTTGCGGCGTCTCGCAGCGCTCGATGCGCGAATCGCCGCCGAGGAATCGGCGATCGAGACGCGAGCTGACCTGACGCCTGCGGCGCTCGAGGGGCTGAATGCCGACCTGATCGCCCTCCGGGACGTGTCGTGGGCCATCGGCCAGGACCGGCTCCGGACGGCTCGGGCGGTCGGTGAGCTGGCCGGACGGGATGCCGGGCCGGCGGCGATCGAGGCCTTCACCCACGTGCAGCGCGTGCTTTCGTCGCTCGACCGGCTCGAAGTGCGAGGTCGCGACTCCGCCGGGATCCACCTGTTGGTCACTGGCCACGACCTCGACCTCACGTCGGGTCGTTGGGCGGCCGCAGCCGCCGCCCGTTGCGAAGACCCCCTGTTCACCGGCGGCTCGGTACGCATCGCCGACGGGGCGCTGTCGTTCGTCTACAAGGCGGCGGCGGAGATCGGGGAGCTCGGTGACAACACGCGGGCGCTGCGTGGGGCGATCGCCAGCGACGATCTCCTGCGGGCTGCGCTGGCCGCTTCCTCCGCCCGGGTGGCGGTACTGGCCCACACCCGTTGGGCGTCCGTAGGCATCATCTCCGAACCCAATGCCCACCCCGTCAACTCCGAGGAACTCGATGGGCTCCCCGCGTTGTCGGGCCCGTACGTCGTGGCAGCGCTCAACGGCGATGTCGACAACCATGCCGACCTCAAGGCGTTGCACGGCTTGCGGCTCGCTGCGCCGATCACCACCGACGCCAAGGTGATCCCGTCGCTCGTCTCCCGAGCCTCGGCCACCGGCGATCTCGTCACCGGCTTCCGCCGCACGGTGGCGTCGTTCGACGGGTCGGTCGCCATCGCCGCAGCATCGACGAGTGATCCGCAGCGGCTGCTGCTCGCCGTGCGCGGCAGCGGCCAGGGGCTCTACGTGGGGCTCGCCGAGGATGGCTTCATGGTGGCGAGTGAGCCCTACGGGCTCGTGGAGGAGACGGTGCGGTACCTCCGTCTCGACGGCGAGACGCCGGCGGTACCCGACCAGCTCTCGAGCCGCGGTCAGGTCGTGGTGCTCGATGCCGACTCTGCCGGGGATCTCGCCGGGATGCGCCGGGTCGGCTACGACGGTACGGAGTTGCCGATCACGGAGCGTGATGTGGTGCGTGCCGAGGTGACGACCAGGGACATCGATCGGGGGTCCCACCCGCACTTCTTGCTGAAGGAGATCACCGAGTCGCCCGACAGCTTCCGAAAGACGCTCCGGGGCAAAATCGTCACGCGGCCGGACGGACTGCTCGAGGCTGCCGTCGGTGACGTGGCGCTGCCCGAGGCGTTCCGTCGCCGCCTGGCGGCGGGAGCGATCCGCCGGATCGCAGTGATCGGTCAGGGAACCGCCGCGGTCGCCGGGCAATCGGCGGCTGCGATCCTGAAAGTTCTCCTGCGCGGCTGTGGGGTCCAGGTCGAGGCGATCACGGCGACGGAATTCTCCGGGTTCGGTATGGATGCCGACCTCTCCGACATGCTCGTGATCGCCGTGAGCCAGTCGGGCACCACGACGGATACCAACCGCACCGTCGATCTCGCTCGGGGCCGGGGAGCGTTCGTGATCGGCATCGTCAACCGACGCTCGTCCGATCTCACCGACAAGGCCGACGGTGTGCTCTACACCTCCGACGGGCGGGACGTGGAGATGTCCGTCGCCTCCACGAAGGCGTTCTACGCGCAGGTCGCAGCCGGCGCCTTGTTGTCCTGTGCGGTGGCCGACGTCATGGGTGCCGGGAGCACAGCGCAGCGGTCGGCGATCCTGTCGTCGTTGCGGGAACTTCCCGCTGCGATGCACGAGGTGCTCGCCCGGCGGGAGACGATCGCTCAGGCCGCGCAGCGGTTCGCACCGTCCCGGCGGTACTGGGCGGTCGTGGGCAACGGCCCGAACACCGTCGCCGCCGAGGAGGTCCGGATCAAGCTCTCGGAGCTCTGTTACAAGTCGATCGCCTGCGACGTCACCGAGGACAAGAAGCACATCGACCTGTCCTGCGAGCCGATGATCCTGGTGTGCGCGGCGGGACTGGTGGGGTCCACCGCTGACGACGTGGCCAAGGAGGTCGCCATCTATCGGGCCCACAAGGCCGCACCGATCGTGATCGCCTCAGAGGGCGAAGAACGGTTCGCTGCGGCCTTGGCCGTCCTTCCCGTGCCGTCGGTCGCGCCGGAGTTGGCGTTCGTGCTCTCGGCGATGGTCGGGCACTTGTTCGGGTACGAAGCCGCGTTGGCCATCGATGCGTCGGCCCGGCCGCTGCGGGAGGCGCGTGAAGTCATCGAGCACGCTGCCGCAGCGGGACGCAGCGGCGACGAGGTGCTGTCGCTCGTGCGTAGCGGCCTCGCACCGATCACGACCCGGGTGCTCGACGCGTTGCGCGCCGGGCAGTTCGACGGGCATCTCGAAGCCTCGACGGCCGTGCGCCTCGCCGGTTTGCTGCGAGACGTTGGCGACCGTCGCCCGTTGGACGTGTACCAGGCCGAGCACGGCAAGGTCGGGCTTCCGGCCGAACTGCTCGACGACCTGACCGCTGCCCTCACGCGCGCCATCGAGGAGCTGACCCGGCCCGTCGACGCCATCAAGCACCAGGCCAAGACCGTCACGGTGGGGATCTCCCGCAGCGACGAGGGGCTGCTGGCCAACCGCTTCGTGCGGGAGTTGCTCGCGACGGGGACCGGCCGGGACCGACTTGCGTATCGGACGCTGCAGACGGTCGCCGCGCTGGACGGCGCCGTGGACGGGGTGTTGGGCTGGACCCGGTATCGGATCGACGGTGATGCCGCCGGGAGCGATGCGACGATCGGGGTGGTCGATCGAGGTGGGATCAGCCGCGACCTGGCGTCGCGAACCGACCGCGATCCGGTGTTGAGGGGTACGAAGCGTTTCGTCGCCAACGACCGCGAGGTCCTGGTGGCCAGGGGTCGGGCGGACGGACGGACCGTGGTCCTGGTGCCCGAGGTGAAGGGCAACCAGGCGACGGGGGTGGTGCTGCTGCACGTGCACCTCCACGACCGGCTACCGGCGGCCACGGCCCGAACGGTGCTGTCCGGTTACCGGGGTGCGTACCAGCGGCTGGTCGACTGGGTGACCGAGACCGAGGCCGCATTCCGCGACGACCTGCTCGAACGGGTCGATGTGGTCGACCTGCTCACCGAGCCGGTCTCGGAGTTGGCGGATCGCTGGCGCAGGTGAGCGGCCTCCCAAGGTTGCGTGCGCTCGTCACCGACCGTCGGAATTCGGGGCCGATGCGCTGGTCCGTGGTCGGTGGATGAGCCACAATTCGACGCCTGCCGCAACGCAGCGATCGCCGTGTGTGGTCGATGCCGTCGCGGCGGCGACAACGGACCTGGTCAGCGGTCATGCCCGGGCGAGCGAGCGGGGACGAAGTGAACGACGACGAACTACACCTCGGCGACTACCTGGAGATCCTCCGACGGCGATGGCTGACGATCGCCGTGGCGCTCACCGTGGTCGTGGTCGCCGCAGTGGGGTTGTCGTTCATGACCAAGCCGAAGTACCGGGCGGAGGCCCGGGTGCTCGTGCGCACGACCGCCGCCCAGGATCGTCTCGATCCGTCCTCGAATGCCAACAACACCCAGGCGATGGCTCGTCGGTTGCAGAACGAGGTCGAGTTCGCCAAATCGAACGGTGTCGAGCAAGCGGTGTGGGCGGCCTACGGCGTCGATTTCGAGGACGACGTGTCGGTGAAGCCCGAATCCGACTCGGACACCCTGACGATCGCCGCCACCGCAGGAACGGCGCAGGAGGCGGCCGATCGGGCGAACTCGTACGCGACGACCCTGGTGGCGAAGCGGACGCAGTCGACCGCCGAAGAACTGCTCGGTGCCACCAAGAGCCTCACGGGCCGGATCGCGGAGATCGGCACCGAGCGCGACGGGATCCTCAAGCAGGTGGATGCCGGTGGGGACCGGCGACGGTTCGAGGGTCAGCTCGGGGCCCTCGACCGCGAAGAGGCCAACCTGCGGGCGAGCCTGCGCGAGATCCAGATCGCCCAGGATCTTGCCGTCGCCGGAGCCGCCAGGATCACGAAGGTGGCCGAATTGCCGACTGCGCCGTTCGAACCGGCGTGGACCCGGAACGTCGCGCTCGCGATCGTGGTCGGACTCGTGCTGGGGGTCGGCCTCGCCCTCCTGCTCGAGACGCTCGACGGCACCGTGCGCACGAAGGCGCAGCTCGACACGGCCACCGGTCTGCCCAACCTCGGGCTCATCCCGACACCGCTCGCTCGGCGTGCGAGCGGTCGTCCAGGGATCATCACGGCGCGCGCCGGCCCCTTCGTCGAGTCGATGCGCTCGCTGCGGGCCTCGATCAACTTTGCGCGGGCCGACGATCCGGACATTTCCGTGTTCGCCGTCACGAGCCCCAGCCCGGCGGAGGGCAAGACCACCACGGTCGTCAACCTTGCCCTTGCGTTCGCACGTAGCGGTCAATCGGTGGTCGTGCTGGAGACCGACCTGCGGCGGCCCCGGGCGGGGATCGCATGCGGCGTCGGCGAAGACCGAGCCGGGTTGTCCGACGTGCTCTCCGCGGGCGAGGCATTGACGCCGCTGCCCGAACAGATCACCGGTTCGGGTGTGTTCGACGTGGTGCCTGCTGGTCGCAAGCTGAACGACCCGACCGAGTTCCTGTCCGCTGACCGGGTGGCCGGTGTCATCGCCGACCTTCGGGCGAAGTACGAGATCGTCCTCATCGACACCTCACCGGTGCTGCCGGTCGCCGACGGGCTCACGGTCGCCTCGGTCGCCGACGCCACGGTGCTCGTCGCCCAGGCGGAGCGAAGCACGGACAAGCAGCTGCGCTCGGCTGTCGAGCTCCTGCAGCGGGCCGACGCGAACCTGGTCGGCACGATCCTCACCAACGTCGATCGGCAGCGCGAATACGGCCGCTACGGCTACGGCTACGGCTACGGCTACGGCTCGTCGTCGTCCGCCGAGAAGGATTGACCCCTCGGGGATCAACGCAGGAGCGTGACCAGCCGGTCCACCAGGGCCGAGAGCTCGTCGGCGCATCGTTCGTAGGCTTCGGACGGCTTCCCGATCGGATCGGCCACGTCATCGCGGGCATCATCGCCGAGGAGCGATGCGGCTCGGCGGTCGAGCGAGATCCGGGCCAGCCAGGCGGGCCACGCCTCCCCGGATCGGCGTTCCCCCGCTTGCTCGCTGCGGCGGATCAGTTCTTTCAACGTGAACGTCGAACGGAACAGCGTCGGATCGTCCCCGACGATGCTGCGCATCTGCGCTCTTGCCAGGGTGATCACGACGTCAGCCTCACGAGCCTCTCGCCGATCGAACCGCCGGCTGGTGTGGGCGGACGGAAGACCTCGGCGCGTCATCGCAGCGACTGCCTCGGGCATCATCGGTCGGCCGGGTGTGGCGCCGACGCCCGACGAGCGCACCTCATGCTCCAGCCCCGCCCGGCTGAGCCGGGCTCTGAGCATCTCGGCCGCCATGGGGGAGCGGATCTGATTGGCATGGCACACCACCAGGAGGCGGTTCTGCGGCGCGGTCCACATCATCGACAACCGTACGGTCCCGACCCGGTCCTCGGATGCACCCGCGCCGAACGGCCGGCACGGGGTCGTGACAGCATGTCGAGTCGTGCCGACGCATGATGCCGACTCGGTTGCCACCGCAATCGCCGCCGCTCGGGCGTGGCGCGCCGCCGACCCCGATCCGGTCACCCGGTCCGAACTCGACGGCCTGTTGGCGGGTGACCCGGCAGTGCTCGTCGCACGGTTCGCCGACCGCCTGCAGTTCGGCACTGCCGGCCTGCGCGGTCCGCTCGGCGCCGGGCCGCTGCGGATGAACCGCGTGCTGGTCCGGCGCGCCGCTGCCGGCCTCGCCGCCTATCTGCTCGCCACGGTGCCCGATGCCGGGGCGCGCGGCGTCGTGATCGGGCACGACGCCCGGACGAACTCCGATGTGTTCGCGCTCGACTCGGCCCGGGTGTTCGCCGCGGCGGGGATCCGCGCCCTCGTCCTGCCGGCTCGAGTGCCCACCCCGGTTGCCGCCTTCGCCATCACCCACCTCGGCGCCTGTGCCGGGTTGGTGGTGACCGCCAGCCACAACCCGGCTGCCGACAACGGTTACAAGGTGTACCTCGGGGACGGCGCCCAGATCATCGCCCCGGCCGACCGGGACATCGCCGCCGCCATCGACGCAACCCCGCTCGTACCCCCCCTCGCGGCCGACGACCACCCGTTGCTCGTCCACACCGGTGCTGCCCCGGTGGAGGCCTACCTCGCTCACGTGCCGTCGGTCCGCTGCGTCCCGTCGGCCCGCGAGGTCCGGGTCGCCTACACCCCGATGCACGGCGTCGGCGGGGCGACACTGCGAGCCGCGTTCGAACGCTGCGGGTTCCCGGCCCCGGTCGTCGTCGCCGAGCAGGCCGAGCCCGATCCGGCTTTCCCCACCGTGGCCTTTCCCAACCCGGAAGAACCGGGGGCCATGGACCTCGTGCTCGAGCTCGCCGCCCGGACCGGGGTCGATCTCGTGCTCGCGAACGATCCCGATGCCGACCGGCTCGCCGTCGCGATCCCGGTCGCGGCCGGCGGGTGGCAGGTGCTCAACGGCGACGAGATCGGGTGGCTCCTCGCCGACCATCTGCTCCGCCACACCAGCGGCCCCGGCCGGTTCGTGGTCACGACGGTGGTGTCGTCCACGCTCCTGTCCCGCATGGCGGCCGACCATGGCGTCGAGTTCGCGGAGGTCTTCACCGGCTTCAAGTGGATCGCCCGGGCGATCGCCGAGCGCCCCGGAGGCCGCTTCGTGTTCGGCTACGAGCAGGCGCTCGGTTATCTGGTCAGCACCGTCCCACGGGACAAGGACGGCATCACCGCGGCCGTGGTGATGGCCGAGGCGGCTGCGGTGACCAAGGCCGCCGGCACGACGCTCGAGGCTCGGCTCGGCGGGCTGGAGCAGCGGTACGGCCGCCACCGCCTGGCCGACCGATCGGTCCGCATGGACCCAGCGTCGGGGGCGGCTGCCGTCGCAGCGATGCGTGCCGCACCGCCGGCGTCGCTGGGTGACCGGGCCGTGATCGCGGTGCGGGACTTTCCCGAGGCCAACCTGCTGCGGCTCGAACTCGACGGCGGCGTCCGGGTCCAGGTCCGCCCGAGCGGCACCGAACCCAAGGTGAAGCTCTACGGCGAAGCGGTCGGCGAGGATCCGGCCCCGTATCTCGCCGCGCTCGCCGAGTTGCTCGGCGCTTGAGTCGCCGGCGGCGACGTACGGTGCGGCGGTGCGCTTCGACACCGAGATCGAACTGACCGGCCCCTGGCGGTCGCCCCACCAGATGCTCGCCGATCAGACCTACGACGGCCACACCAGCGTCCACGACGATGCAACCGCGGCCGCACTCGGCCTGCGGGGCGCCCCGATCGAGGGTCCCACCCACTTCAGCCAGTTCGATCCGCTCGCTGCTGCGCTGTGGGGTGATCGGTGGTTCACCAACGGCTGCATCAGCGCCCACTTCCAGACGATGGTCGTCGAGGGTGATCGTGTGCGCGCCACGCTCACCCGCACCGGTGCCGCCACCGCCCGGATCGGTGCGGTCCGCAACGACGGCGCCGCCGTGCTGACTGGCACGGCGAGCGTCGGGCCCGACCACGCGCCCAGTGAACTCGACCAGCGGCGGGCCCGGCTCGGCGATCCGGGCGAGCTGTTCGTCGTCGACCGGGTGCAACTCGGCCATCGCAACGCCATCGCCGGTCCGGTTCGGATCCCCTGGGCGGAGGACAACGGCGATCTCTACCCGTTTTCGTTGCAGGACAAAGTCGCCAAGATCACCGAGGCCCACCCGTGGTACACCCCGGAAGGTGCGGCGTCGTCGCCCTGGGGGCGCCCGATCGTGCCGATCGAGATGATCAGCGTGCTGGCCATGAAGGCCGGCAACGATCTCCCGGTGCGCGGCCCCGCGGTCGGGCTCTTCCTCGATCTCGAGATCCGGCTCCTCGCCGGGCCGGTCTTCGTCGACCATCCCTACCGGCTCGAGCAAGAGGTGGTCGGCCTCGCGCAGACCCGGCGGGTCGAATCGCACTGGCTGCAGACGACGATCCACGACGAACAGACAGGTCGCGCCGTGGCCGTCGCCGTGCTGCACTCGGGGGTGTTCAAGCAGTCGTACGCCGGCTATCCGGCCGACCGTCTGGTCTGAGCCGCCGTCGGCCGGCCGTACGCTGCGGCGATGACCGCATCGCACCTCGATTCCGGCCGGGGATGGCTCGTCGTCGCCGCCACCGCCGTCGGGTCGTTCACGGTGTTCGGGATCCTCTACAGCTTCAGCTCGTTCTTCTCGGCGATGGCGGCGGAGTTCGGCACGGGCAAGGGCGCAACGGCGCTGATGTTCGCGCTCACGCTGCTCGTCACCTACGTGCTCGGCTTGTGGACCGGCCGCCTCGCCGATCGTCACGGGCCGCGCCCGGTCCTGCTCGCCGGGGCTGCCGCGCTCGGGCTCGGGCTGCTCGCCACCTCGCGGGTCGAGTCGATCGCGCTCGGCTATGTCACCTATGGCCTCGGGATGGGTGTGGCCACGGCGTGCGCCTACGTGCCGATGGTCGCCAACGTCGGCGCGTGGTTCGACCGCCGGCGCACGATGGCGCTCGGGATCGCCGTGGCGGGCATCGGCGTGGGCACCCTCGTGCTCGCCCCACTGTCGACCCGACTCATCGACCGGTACGGCTGGCGTACGGCGTACGTGATCCTCGGCGTCGGCGGTGCGGTGGCCCTAGCGCTGTGCAGCCTCGCTGCGGCACGGCCGCCGGGCGCATCGGCTGCGGCCGTGCCCGATCTGCGCCCGATCGTCACGGACCGGCGCTTCGTGTTGCTGTACGCCGCCAGCCTCATGATGTCGACGTGCCTGTTCGTGCCGTTCGTGTTCCTCAAGCCCTACGCCGAGGACGAAGGCATCGGGGCCGGCGCAGCGGCGACGCTCGTCGGCCTCGTCGGCGCGTCCAGCCTGATCGGCCGGTTGGGCCTCGGTGCGCTCGGCGCCCGGCGAAGCCCGGGTGCGCTGCTGCGCCTGTCGTTCGGCGTGCTGTCCGCGAGCTTCATGTTGTGGATCGCCGCCGGGGGGTCCTACCCGGTGCTCGTGGCGTTCGCCGTCACGATGGGGATCGGCTACGGCGGGTTCATCGCCTTGATGCCGGCGGTGACCGCAGGGCTGTTCGGCACCGCTGGGCTGGGCGGGATCCTCGGCGCGCTCTACACCTCGGCCGGAATCGGCGGGCTACTCGGCCCGCCGCTCGCCGGCTCGCTGATCGACGCCACCTCGTACCGGGTGGGGATCGTGGTCGCCATGGCCTTCGGCGTGGTCTCGACGCTCGTGCTGGGTCTGCTGCCGCGCGCTCACCACAGGCCGAACTGACGGTCGCCCGCGTCGCCGAGGCCCGGCACGATGTAGGCCTTTTCGTTGAGGTGACTGTCGACGGCTGCGGTCGTGATCCGCACCTCGACCGGACCTCGGGCGATCCGCTCGATCCCCTCGGGCGCAGCGAGGACGCACACGACGTTGATCGGGGCGGGTGCGCCCCGGGCGACGAGGATCGACAGTGCGTGTTCGAGCGATCCGCCGGTTGCGAGCATCGGATCGAGCACGAAGCACGGACGGCCGTCGAGCCGTTCGGGCAGCTTGGCCAGATACGCGTGAGGCTCGAAGGTCTCCTCGTCACGGGCCAGGCCGACGAACCCGACCTCGGCCTGGGGGATCAGGCGAAGCGCCGGGTTCACCAGCCCGACCCCGGCGCGCAGGATCGGCACGAGCATCGGCACTGCGGCCAGGCGGCGGGCCGAGGCCGGGGCGAGCGGGGTGGTCACCGTCCAGGTTTCGGTCGGCAGATGGCGGGTGGCTTCGTAGACGAGCATCCCGCCGAGGCCGTCGAGCGCCTGACGGAACTCGGTGTTGGTGGTGCGGGCGTCGCGCAGGATGGCGAGCCGTTCGGCGGCCAGGGGATGGTCGATCACGGTGATGTCCACGGGCGCCATCGTGGCAGAGCCTCGCCCCTCGCGATCTCGTAGCCGAACGGCACCGGAACGTGCCGGGTGTGCTCAAGATCCCCTGGGGGTGTCGAGGACCTCCTCAAGCGGTTGGCCTGGGGCGCCGATCACTCCGAACGTGGCGCACCTCAGTCTCGCCCCCCTGGACCGGGTCGCCGTCGAGGTGACCAACTGCAGTTCGCTGCGCCTGCGGCTGGTGCTGCGCATGCCCGGGGGTCCAGTGCTCGACCTGGGCTGGGTGTTGCCCCGGGCGACGGCACACCTCGTCGTCGGCGAGGACGAGCTGCGCAACGGCGCGCACCTGCACGTCGTTCGGCCGGGCGGCCGGCTGTTCGAGTACGTCGGCGCGGCGCGTCTGGCCACCGGGACGGTGGTGCTCGGCGACGACCGCGACGGCCTCGCCGCCTGATCGTTCGCTCGGAGAGGGCCCGCCGGTGTAGACGGGACGGCATGGCCGCGCCCGCCCGCATCGATGCCGACTACGCCGATCTGCCCTACCCGAGCATCCACGAACGTACCTACGAGGTGCGGGCGTTCCGCAAGGATCGCGAGACGGTGCTGCTGCGCGGTGTCGTGCTCGACCTGTCTCCGCCGGAGCACACCTTCGGTGTGCCGGGCGGGCCCGTTGAGTTCCATCACATGGTGGTCGACGTCGAGGTGGCCATGGCGACGGCCGCCATCACCTCGGTGCGGGTGGTGTTCGAGTCGCATCCCCACGACGGATGCCAGCACATCGTTGCGGCGTACCAGGCGCTCGTCGGGGTGTCGATCGCCCGCGGGTTCACCCACAAGGTGCGCGAGCTGTTCGGCGGCCCGCGCGGCTGCACGCACGTGCTCGCGCTGTTGCAGGCGATGGCACCGGTGGTGATGCAGGCCCGCTGGCCGATGCTGTCGGCCGCCCAGGCGGAGGCGGCGGCCGCGCCGGGCGACGTGAGCGTGGCTGCGCCCACGCGGATGAGCGTCGAGGACCGGCGGCGCATGAGCCTGGTCAACCGGGACACGTGCCACATGTGGGCCAGTGGCGGTGAGCTGATCGCGACGATCGAGGCGGGCGGCGAGGTACCGATGCCCGGCCCCGTGCTCACGCGCCTGCGCGAACACGGCATCGACCCCGATGCCTGGCGCCTCGAGCACGGTCGCTGACACCCGGCGGCGCAGGGTGCCCGCGGTGCCACCCGGGCGGCCGCTCGCCGAACGACGCGCTGGTCAGGCGGGAACGAGCGTCCTCACGTCGATCCCGTACAGCTCGGCGACGTTGCCGCACAGGATCGCGCGCTGCTGCTCCGGTTGAAGGCGGGCCGCGTGCTCGCGCAGCAGGTCCTGGCTCCACGGCCAGGTCGAGTCGCTGTGCGGGAAGTCGTTGGCCCACATCAGCCGCCGCCAGTTCATGTCGTCGGCGTGCGCGAACGCCGTCCAGTCGTCCTGGAAGGTGGTGTAGATGTGCTCGGCGAAGATCTCGCTCGGCAGCCGCGACAGCTCCTGGCCAGCGGGCAGCCAGTACCGGTGGCGCTTGTAGGCGTGATCCATGCGGTACATGAAGTGCGGCACCCACCCGGCGTCGGCCTCGACGCAGACGATGCGCAACGACGGGTTGCGCTCGAACACCCCGCCGAGCACGAGCATCGCCATGATGTCCTGGCACCCGCGCACGATCGACAGGAACCCGGCCATCGCCGGGCCGCGGGTCTTGCCCGCTTTCGTGGTGAGGATGTGGAAGCTGAGCGGCAGTTCGAGTTCGACCGCCGCTTGCCAGAACGGGTCGTAGATCGGGGAGTCGTAGTCCTCGACGCCGGGGATGCCGGGCATCATCACGCCCCGCAGGCCGAGCGCCTTGATGCGGTGCAGGTCGGCGATCCCGTCCGCCGGGCTGACCATCGCGGTCTGCCCGATGCCGAGCAACCGGGCCGGATCCTCGCTGCAGTACTCGGCGATCCAGCCGTTGTACGCCGAGAAGCACGCGTCCTTGTACGCCAGGTCCGGGTGGTTGCACAGCAACATCCCGACCGTGGGATAGATCACCTCGGCGGCCACGCCGTCCCGGCGCTGGTCGGCGACCCGGACCGACGGATCCCAGCCGGATCGGTGCAGTTCGTCGAAGTGCCGGCCGAGCGCCTTGATCTCCTGCGGCGGGAGACCGGCGGCGGCTGCGGTGCCGAGGTTGATCGGCTTCATGCCGTCGATGATGAACAGGTCGCCCTTCTCGCCGGCGTCCACCATGTGCGGCGCCCGGTCACGGAATTCGGCGTCGACCCGCTCGATGTAGGTGTTCGGAGGCTCGGTGATGTGCGAGTCCGCCGAGATCACCGGGAATCCCCAGTCGATGGCGTCGGTCATGTCAGTGCCCCCCTCGGACGAGGCGCCCTGCCAGGGCGCCGGTGTGTTCGCCGTCGCGGTAGGTCTCCACGCCGGCGACGAACGTGTGCCGGTATCCGGTCGCTTTCTGCAGCAGGCGCTTCCCGCCGGCGGGCAGGTCGTAGGCGAACTCCGGCCGGTGGATGGTGAGCGCGTCGAGGTCGACGACGTTGACGTCGGCGCGCAGGCCCGGGAGCAGGGCGCCCCGGTCGGTCAAGCCCACGGTGCGGGCGGTCTCCCGGCACTGCCGACGCACGACGTCGGCGAGCTCGAGCCGGCCGTGGGTCCGGTCGCGCACCCAGTGGGTGAGCAGGAACGTCGGGAACGATCCGTCGCAGATCGTGCCGACGTGCGCTCCGCCATCGCCGAGACCCGGCACCGTGTAGGGGTGCGAGAGCATCTCGCCGACCGCGTCGAGGTCGCCGCCGGCCCAGTTGAGCGACGGGTGGTAGAGCATCGTGCGGCCGCCTGCGGCGAGGAGATGGTCGTAACACCATGCGGCGGGATCGACTCCGGCCGCTGCGGCCACCGCAGCGACGGAATCAGCCGGGCCCGGCTCGTAGTCCGGCACCGCGTCGAACCGGTAGATCAGGTCGAATCGGGTGAAGCTTCGGCCCTTGGCCGGCTCGTGGACGGCGAGGATCCGCTCGCGCACGGCCGGATCGGCCAGTGCCGCGATCCGCTCGGCGAAGGGCAGTTTTGCGGCCAGGCGGCGATACTCGGGGTTGAGCGAGAAGGGGTTGAGCGTGCACTCGAACCCGAGGACCAGGCCGATCGCTCGGGTTGCCACCTGGGCCCGCACGGTGAGGCCCGCAGCATTGGCGGCTTCGGTGCGCCGCAGCAGTTCCCGCCAGGTGTCGGGCTGGATGCTGTTCTGCGCCAAGGAGAACGACAACGGGCGGCCGGCGGCGCGGGCCATGGCCTCCAGGAGGTCGAACTCGCTCGGGGCGTCGAAGAAGTCCGACACGACCTGCAGCACGCCGGCGCCCGCGGCGCCGAAGCCCTCGGCGATCCCGATCAGTTCGGCCGGGGTCGCCGTGAGCGATGGGATGTACTCCCCGGTGGAGGCCCGATGGTTGCGGGTGCGCGACGTGGAGAAGCCGAGCGCGCCGGCGGCGATCGCGTCGCGTACGAGGGCCGCCATGGCGCCCACCTCGGCCGCCGTCGGCTCCTCGGTGTGCACCGACCCGCGCTCGCCCATTGCGAAGAGCCGGATCGCCGAGTGCGGGGCCTGCGCTGCGAGGTCGATGTCGTGTGGGAAATCGAGGGCGTCGAGATACTCGGCGAAGGACTCCCAGGTCCAGGGGAGACCCTCGTGGAGCGCCGTGCCCGGGATGTCCTCGACGCCCTCCATCAGTTCGACGAGGCGACCGTGGTGCTCGGGGTGTACCGGAGCGAAGCCCACACCGCAGTTGGACATCACGACCGTCGTGACGCCTTGCCATGACGACGGCGCGAGCGTGGCGTCCCAGGTGGCCTGGCCGTCGTAGTGGGCGTGGATGTCGACCCAGCCGGGTAGGACCAGGGCGCCGTCGGCGTCGATCACCCGGGCGCCGGCAGGAGCGTCAACCCGGCCGACGGCGACGATGCGCCCGCCGGCGACGTGGACGTCGGCCGTGCGGGGCGCAGCGCCGGTGCCGTCGACGACGGTGCCTCCCCGGACGACGACGTCGGCCGAAGCGTCTGCGGAAGCGTCAGCGGACATGCTCCCCCCTTTCGTGAGCACGCGCAGCGTAGCCCTGTGGAACAAGGCTGCGACCAGCGCCGATGCCGGTCAGTAGGCCGGTCGGCCTAGCCGGTGCCAGACTGCGGACGTGCGGAGGCTGGAGGGATTGCGGGGTTGGACGGGGTTGTTCCTGTTCGCCGTGATCGCCCTCGCCAGCGCAGCCGTGGCCACCCGTATGGCCGCCGACGCCCGGAGCGGGTCCGACCTGACGGTGACGGCCTCCGTGGTCGGGCGCAACGCCACGATCGAGGTCGTCGTCACCGGGGGGCCCCGGGTGCGGGAGATCGTCGTGCGTCGGGACGGGGCGGTGGTCGGACGCCTGCTCCGGGCGCCGTTCCGATACGTGGCCGTCGACCTTCCGTCCGGCGTGCACCGGTTCGACCTCGAGGCCAACCGTGCCGGTGGGAGCGAGCGGCGGGCCGTAGAGGTCGAGATCTCCGGCTGAGGTCCGATGGCCAAAGGCACCCCCGCGACCGTCGCCCTCGTACGGGCCGGGATCGCACACTCGCTTCACGAGTGTGCCGTGGACCTCGGTGGTGGTTACGGCGCCGCAGCGGCCGCCAGCCTCGGGGTCGATCCCGGCCGGGTGTTCAAGACCCTCGTCGCGGACGTCGACGGGCGACCACACGTGGCGGTCGTGCCGGTCACGGGGCTGTTGAGCCTCAAAGGCCTCGCTGCAGCCGTCGCAGGCAAGCGGGCCGACTTGCTGGATCCGGCGGTGGCGGAGCGCCTGACCGGCTACGTCGTCGGCGGGATCAGCCCGCTCGGCCAGCGGCGCCGGCTGCCGACCGTCGTCGATTCGAGCGCGCTCGACGGTGACGTGCTGTTCGTGTCCGCCGGGCGCCGTGGTCTCGAGGTGGCGCTCGCCCCGTCCGATCTCGTTCGAGCGACCGACGCCCTCGTCGCCCCCATCGCGGCCGGCCGCTGAGCCCGGCTCGTAGTCTCCCCGCCGGTGCTGTTCCCGACCGTCGAGTTCGGGGTCTTCTTCCCGATCGTGTTCCTCGGGAACTGGCTCCTGCGTCCCCACCCCGGGGCCTGGCGCGCCTTCATGCTCGCGGCGAGCTACGTCTTCTACGCCTCGTTCTTCCGCGGCGACTGGATCGGTTGGGGGCCTAAGCAGCAGTACCCGCTGCTGCTCGTTGCGCTCACGGTCGTCAACCAGTTGTGCGCGCAAGGAGCGGCCCGATCGCGCACGCCGGAGCACCGCAAGGCGTGGGTGGTGAGCGCGGTCGTGATCGACCTCGGCACGCTCGGCTGGTTCAAGTACTACGACTTCTTCAAAGGGAACCTGGCGGACTGGGGTCTCGACTTGTTGCCGGGTCTCGAGGTGTTCCTCCCGGTCGGCATCTCGTTCCTCGTGTTCCAGGCCCTCAGCTACGTGATCGACGTCGGCCGGGGGACGCTGCGGCCCAGTCGGCTGATCGACCTGGCGACGTACCTTGCGTTCTTCCCGCACGTGATGGCGGGCCCGCTCGTGCGGGGCAGCGAGATCCTCCCGCAGCTGCGCACGACCCCGGACCCGCGAGCGATCCCCGCTGCGCATGCGATCCGGATGATCGCCGGAGGACTCATCAAGAAAGTCGTCGTCGCCGGATACCTCGCCGGAGCGATCGTCGACGACGTGTTCGCGAACCCCGACGGGTACGGCAACGCCGACCTTCTCGTCGCCACCTACGCGTACGCCATCCAGATCTACGCGGACTTCTCCGGTTACACCGACATGGCGATCGGCTTCGCGCTCTTGCTCGGGATCAACTTCCCCCAGAACTTCGACGCCCCCTATCGGTCGTCGTCGATCCAGGAGTTCTGGCGCCGTTGGCACATGACGCTGTCGCGCTGGTTGCGGGACTACCTCTACATCCCGTTGGGCGGCAACCGCCGCGGGCCGCGACGGACCGCGATCAACCTGTTCCTCGTCATGCTGATCGGCGGCCTGTGGCACGGCGCCGACTGGAAGTTCGTGATCTGGGGCGGCCTGCACGGCGGGTTCCTGCTCGTCGAACGCTGGTGGTGGCGTCGGCGCGGCCAGCCCGAGGGGCCCGAGGCGGCCGGGTGGTCACCGTGGCGCTGGCTGCTCACGTTCCACCTGGTGTGCCTGGCATGGATCTTCTTCAACGCACGCACGAGCCAGGACGCCTGGACGATCCTGCTCCGACTCGTCACGCAATGGCAGGCGCCGACGCTCGTGTCCCCGTGGGTCGTGGTCGTGATCGTGGCGATGCTGGCATCGCAGTTCGTGCCCGAGCGGGTTCCCCGGATCGCCGAGGCGGTGTTCTCCCGCGTGCCCGTCGTGGTGCAGGGCGCCGCGTTGGCGGTGGTGTTCCTGCTTGGCGAACGGCTCGGTGACGTGCAGTCGTTCATCTATCAACAGTTCTGAGCCGGCCCGGGGCCGGCGGCGTCAGATCCGGGCGGGCTTGCGGCGCAACAGCGTGACCGGGCTGGTGTGGTCCATCGACGGCCGGGGCACAGCGGAGCGATCGACTGCGGCGAGGCTCGCGTCCGCCGACCCGCCGACGCATTCCGGGTCGGGCCCGTCGAGGGGCAACCCGACGAAGAACTTGGCCGCCATGCAGCCGCCCTGGCACGCGTCGTAGCTGCCGCAGGAGGCGCAGGCTCCGGCCGAGGTCGGCTCGCGCAGTGACGAGAACAGCTCGCTGTGGCGCCAAACCCGGGCGAAGCCACCCGGATCGCGGACGCTGCCGGCCTTGAACTGGTCGTGGATCACGAACGGGCATGCGTAGACATCACCGATCGGGTCGATCAGGCACACCACCCGGCCGGCGCCGCACAGGTTCAGCCCGGGCAGCGGTTCGCCGAGCGCGTTGAGGTGGAAGAACGAGTCGCCGGTCAGCACCTGCTCGCCGTGGCCAAGCAGCCACCGGTAGATCTGGCGCTGCTGGTCGTTGGTGGGATGCAGGTCGTGCCAGGTGTCCGCCCCGCGGCCCGAGGGTCGCAAGCGGGTGACGCGCAGCTGCGCGCCGTAGGAGTCGGCGAGGACCTTGAACCCGTCGAGCTGGTCGACGTTGTGTCGGGTCACGACGATCGAGATCTTGAACGGCCCGAACCCGGCCTCGGCCAGGTTGTCCATCGCCCGGCGGGCCATCGCGTAGGAACCCTCGCCCCGCACGGCGTCGTTGGTCGCCGCATCGAGACCGTCGAGGCTGATCTGGACGTCGAGGTAGTCCATCGACGCAAGGCGCCGGGCCGTCGGGGCGTCGATGGCCACCCCGTTGGTCGAGAACTTCACGCCGATCCCGTTGGCGACCGAGTACTCGACGATCTCGAAGAAGTCGCGCCGGATCGTCGGTTCACCGCCGCCGATGTTGATGTAGAAGACCTGCAGGTCACGGAGTTCGTCGAGCACGGCCTTGGCTTCGGCGGTGGTGAGCTCCCGAGGGTCACGCCGGCCCGACGACGACAGGCAGTGGACGCAGCTCAGGTTGCAGGCGTAGGTGAGCTCCCACGTCAGGCAGATGGGGGCGTCGAGCCCGCCTTTGAGTTGATCAACCAGACGCTCGCTCACGAACGATCTCCGAAGTCTCGAGCCCGCTGAGGGCCTTCAGGAACGATGGCCACCGGCGCTCGTCGACCTCGGCCGCTCGCAGTGCGTCGGCGAGGGTCGCATGGCCGGACAGGCCCCGGACGACAGCGACCACTTCGGGCTTGCGCAAGAACACGAGCCGGCGGTTGCCGTAGTGGTAGGCGAGCGCACCGAACGGTTCGGGCCGCAGCGCGACCTGAGGGTGCAGCTCGTAGGCCCGGTCGAGCGAGACGGTCAATACACCCCGCACATGCCGTCGATGGAGATCTCCTCCACCAGCAGCTCCTCTTCGAGCAGCTCGTCCTGTTCGAGCACGTCGATGTCGAGCACGTCGATATCGAGGACGGTCGTCGCAGCATCAGCCATCGGTCCAGGCTACCGGCCGACCCCCGAGCGCTGTCACGCCGGGACCTCGACGGCCGGACACCTGCGGACGAGTTCCGGGGACCACGTCGGCCGGTCGCCCGGCTGCCAGGCTGGGTCGGTGACCACCGCCGCTGCGCCGCCCGTCCTCGCCGAAGCCGTCCGGCCGCGGGCGTTCGTGCCGTTCGTGGCGGCGTGCATGTCGATGGTGGCGCTCTCCATCGACACGGTCCTGCCGGCGTTCGACGAGATCCGCGAGGCGTTCTCGCTCGCCCCCAAGGCCACCGAGGTGTCCTGGGTGATCACGGCGTTCTTCCTCGGTCTCGCCGTGGGTCAGCTCTTCTACGGCACCCTGTCGGACCGGTTCGGCCGCAAGCCGCTGCTGCTGGCCGGTCTCGTGATCTACGTGATCGGCGCCGTGCTGTCCGCGCTCGCGCCCAACCTGGGCCTGCTCGTCGCCGCCCGGGTGCTGTGGGGGCTGGGCGCTGCCGGACCTCGCTCGATCGCCGTTGCGATGGTGCGCGACACGAGTTCGGGCGTGGCGATGGCCCGGACGATGAGCTTCGCCATGAGCATCTTCATGCTCGTGCCGGTCCTTGCGCCCGGGATCGGCGCGCTGCTCATGACCGTGCTGCCCTGGCAGTCGGTCCTGTGGTTCCCCGGCCTGGGTGCGCTCGGCCTGATCGTGTGGGTGCTCGCCATGCCCGAGACCCTCGCCCCCGAGCGGCGCCGGCCCATGGCGCCACGGGTGATCCTCGACGGGGCTCGCACCGTCGTACGGACCCCGACGACGATGTGGCTCGGGTGCAGCGCCACCGTGCTGTTCGCAGCGATGGCGTCCTACCTCGGCACGTGCGAGTTGATCATGACCGACACCTACGACCTCGCCGATCTGTTCCCGGTGGTGTTCGGGGCGATCGCGGTGGCCCTCGCCGTCGCCAGCCTGATCAACTCCCGCCTCGTCGTGCGCTTCGGGGTGCACCGGTTGTTGCGCGGCACGATCCTCGCCGGCCTAGCGGCGAACGTCGTGTTCACGACCGTCACGCTCGCAACGGGGGGCGCGCCGCCCTTCGCGTTCTATCTCGTGGGTATGGCGTTCGTGTTGGGCGCCAACAACCTGGTGCTCCCCAACGCGAACACCGCTGCGATGGAGCCGATGGGGGCCATGGCCGGCACGGCCGCCTCCGTGCTCGGGGTGGTGATGACCGCCGGCGGCGCGCTGCTCGCCGCGGTGCTCGACGGCTTTGCCGACGGGTCGGTGACCCCGCTCGCGGTCGGCATGCTCGCCCTCGTCGCGATCGGGGCCGCAGCCGTGCTGCGCGGCACCCGGCCGTCGGCAGCCTGAGGGCGGGCGCGGACGGCCTGCTACCGGTGGGCGCCCCAGGCGTCCCAGTGGGTCATCTGCTTGGCCGGGAGCCGGTGGGCGGGCCGGAAGTCGTCGCCGGTGTAGTAGGCGACGGGGAACAGTGCCACCTGCGTCCATTCGGCCGGAATGCCGAGCAACTCGCTGATCTCGCGCTCTTTCAGCAGGTGGATCGTGGTCCACGCGGTGCCCAGGCCGCGGGCCCGGGCCGCGAGCATGAACGACCAGGCGGCGGGGAGGATGCCGCCGTAGGTGGAGGCCTGGGCCAGCACCATCGGCACGTTCTCGACGCGGCCCTGGACGCAGGGGATGACGTGCACCGGCACCTGCTCGAGTACGCCGGCGAGGTACATGGCCGACTCCATCACCTTGGGCATGACGTGCTCGCGCGGGTCACCCGCCGGCAACGGCGGCGGGTAGCCCGAGCCCGAGAGCGCCTCGCCACCGGCCCGGTAGGCGTCCGCGATCGCCCGCCGCTTGTCGGGGTCGGTGACCACGACGAAGGCCCAGTTCTGCGCGTTCGTGCCGGTCGGGGCCTGGAGTGCGATGTCGATGCACTCGGCGATCAACTCCGACGGCACCGCACGGGTGAGGTCGAGCCGCTTGCGGACGGAACGGGTCGTGGTGAGCAGCTTGTCGGCGGCGGCGCGGTCGATCGTCATGCGGCGACCCTACGACGGGGGCCGGCACCTTCGGACCGCCGACGTCGCCGTCGCGCTGGTAGCGTTCGGCCGCTCGCCCCCATCGTCTAGCGGCCTAGGACACCACCCTTTCAAGGTGACGGCACGGGTTCGAATCCCGTTGGGGGTGCTCGGAAGACGCCAACTCAGCGGGCCTTTTCCGATTCGGCGCCTTCGCCGCACACCCTCGCTGCCAATCGATTGCCAAGCGGGTTCGACTGCTACCAATCGGCTGCCAATCAGGGTAGGGAGGCGGACGGGTGCAGGGGTTCGTGCGGCAGCGTGGTGGCTCGTGGGAGCTGCGGGTGTTCCTCGGGCGCGACCCGGTCACCGACAAGTCCCGGTACGCCACGCGCTCGGTGCGCGACGGCAAGCGGGACGCCCAGCGGGTTCTGGCCGAGATGGTGGTAGCGGCCGACCGGGGCGAGACGGCGCGGGTGGCGGCGACGACGGCCGACCTGCTCGAGGCGTGGTTCGCGTTCGCGGCGCCGGAGTCCTCGCCGAAGACGGCGAAGGAGGTGAGGGGCTACCTCGACCGCACGATCCTGGTGGCCAGAAGGGCTGGTGGCGCAGCGCGCCGGCGACACGGCGACGGCCACCCTGCGGCTCGGCGAAGCCGCCCGCCTCGCCGACGCCGGCGACGACGACACGATGCGGCTGTTGCAGCGGGTCGTCGAGGTCGACGACGCCGCCACCGGCACGGTCCGCCTGCGCGGCGGCGACACGCGCTTGGCCCAGAACGCCCTCGACGTCGTCTCGTCCACCGCTTCCGTAACCGGCGGCTTCGAGCGCTCTGGTCGAACTGTCCTGCCCGCCCTGCCATGCGCCGCGCCTGGCCACGGACCGCTTCTGCGAGCGCTGCGGGCTCGACCACGCCACGGGTCAGCCGGGACCGTCGGCCGTTGCCGTCGTGGGGTCGTGGCGGATCGAGGTGCGAGTCGACGCCACCAGGTGGGAGCGCTACGCGGACGTCCACGCCGGGCTGGCGGCCTCGCCCGGTCAGGCGGTCGTCGAGCGGACCGCCGAGCGGCTCGTGATCGGCCGGGGGCCGCAGGCCGACGTCGACCTCCGCACGCTGTCGCCGGGCGACCGCGTCGCCATCGGTGCGTGGACGGAACTGACCGTCAGCGTCGAGTAGTCAGTGAGCTCGGCGGGGAGATGCGCGTTCAGCTCAACGCTCCTCGGCCGGGATGCGCACCGTCCGTGCCCATGGTGGCGGGAGGGGACCGTCGTCGCCGAGCAAGGCGACGACCACCCGTGCTGGGGGCGGTCGTTGGGGCCACGGGGTGAAGCCGTCGGTGAGCACCACGACGACGTGGGGTCGGGGCCGGCGCTGCAGGACCGTCTCGATCGCCTGGTCCATGGCCGTCCCGCCACCACCGGGGAGGGCGATGCGGCGCCCGCCGGTTGCCACCAGGTGGGCATGGACGTCGGCGGCGTAGACCCGGAGCAGGTCGCGGCGAGCGCCGAGGGCCTCGAGGCACGCCGTGATCTCCGTCCAGGCCACGGAGAGTTGGTGGTCGCTCACCGATGCCGAGGTGTCGACGATGGCGGCGACCAGTGGCAATCGGCGCACGAGCGAAGGCATCACGACACCGGTTGGAGGGCGTCGCGATGGGCGTCGGTACGAATAGTCGACGGTCCCGGGCACGTCCACGAGTCCGGAGCGCATCGTGGCCCGGAGCAGCACGCGCCAGTCGAGCGCACCACCGAGGAGTGCTTCGGCCCAGCGCCGCCAACCCCCGGTGCCGCGCCCGACGGCGTGATGGCGGTCGCGAATGGCGATGGCGATCTGCCGCCGGACGGCGAGCGCCTCGGCGTCGTCGAGTCCGGGAGGGGCGTCCTCGGCGACCGGTACCGGTGCCCCGTGACCGGTGCACCCCGGCCCGCAACCCGGCACATCCGGCAGCCGATCCCGCGGGATGTCCCAGAGCTGCTCGAAGTAGTACTCGGCCACGCGGTGACGTGGCAGCTTCAGCCGACCGGGCGTGACCGGTCGACCGGGCAGGCGGACGCCGTCGGCGAGCAGGTCGTCGTTGATCTCGGCGTCGGCGGCGATGTTCCACCGCGTGGCGTCGTCCTCGCCCACGAACATCGCCTGCGCCCGACCGGCGTGGTCCCGGACGACGTGGCCGACCTCGTGGAGCAGGACCCCGGCGATCTCGGCGACGGACCATGCCTCGACGACCGCCGGATCGACCGACAGCCGCCATCGAGCATCGACGCCGAAGGTGCCGAGGCCCGGCGCCGCCACGGGCTGCAGCGCGAACAGGCCGGTGGCGAGGAACGGTTGGAGGTCGATTGCGACCAGACGGCCAGCGAGCAGCTTCGTGCGTGTGGCGGCGTCGAGGTCAGCCATCGGTGAGGCCGTCGAGCAGACCGGCCATCTGCAACACCGGCGTCATGACGGCGAGGGTGTCGAGCGGCGGCGCCGCACCGACCGGCCGATGCCGGGCCAATTGCCGGACGGCGACGACGGCCAGATCGGCATGGCGTTCGGTCGCCCGGGCCACGGCCCGCCAACCGGCGGTCCAGCGCACCGGCGTCGGGTCGCTCAACACGGCGGCGACGACGCCGGACAGTGCAGCGTGCGCTCGGTCGCCTCGCTCGGGGAGGACCAGCGAGTCCGGGTCGAGGAGCACCTGCTCGGG
>JBJTVH010000058.1:0-4982 GCA_046081125.1 Acidimicrobiales bacterium | reverse complement strand
GCGAGCTCGAGAAGCTGCATAAGAACCTCGGCGGCATCCGCGCCATGGCCGGTCGTCCCGACGCGGTGTTCGTACTCGACACCAAGAAAGAGCACATCGCGGTCACCGAGGCGAACAAGCTGCGCATCCCGGTCGTCGCCGTCGTCGACACCAACTGCGATCCCGACCTCGTCCAGTACGTGATCCCGGGCAACGACGATGCGATCCGGGCCGGGTCGCTGATGTGCCGCATCGTGGCCGACGCCGTCGAGGAGGGCCGCTTCATCGCCTCGCGCCGCAACCCGGCCGCTCAGCCGGCCCCGTCGCGCACTCCTGAGCAGGAGGCGGCGATCGCCCAGGCGCAGGCCCAGGCGCGTCGCCAGGCGGCCCTCGCGCAGGCCGAGCGTGAGGCCCGCCTCGCATCCCAGCGGACCGCCGGCGCCGGCGAAGTCCCCGCCAACGACACGCCCGGGGAGGCCTGATCATGTCGTTCACCGCCAAGGACGTCGCTGCGCTGCGCGCCTCGACCGGCGCCGGGATGATGGATTGCAAGAAGGCCCTCGAGGCCACCGGCGGCGACATCGAGGACGCCAAGCAGTGGTTGCGCGAGAAGGGCATCGCGAAGTCAGCGGAGCGCTCGGACCGCGAGAACACCCAGGGTTGCGTGGCGCTCGCCGTCGTCGGCGGGGTCACCGCGGTCGTCCAGCTGAAGTGCGAGACCGACTTCGTGGCCTCCTCGGACGGCTTCAAGGGGCTCGCCCAGAAAATGGCCGAGACCGTCGCGGCCAAGGGCACCGATGCCGTCGCCGAGCACGACGCCGAGTTCGAGGACAAGAAGCTCACCCTCAAGGAGAACATCCAACTCGGCCGCGTGGTTCGCTACGAGCCGGCCGCCGGCAACGTCGTCGACCACTACCTCCACGTGCAGGGTGGTCGTGGCGTGAACGCCGTGCTGGTGGAGATCGCCGGTGGCTCGATCGATCTCGCCCACGACGTCGCCGTGCACGTCGGGTTCGCGAAGCCGCAGTATCTGCGTCGCGAGGACGTGCCCGCCGACGTGGTCGAAAAAGAGCGGGCCACGCTGGAGACGCTCTCCCGCAACGAGGGCAAGCCCGAAGCGGCGCTGCCCAAGATCGTCGAGGGTCGCATCAACGGGTTTTTCAGGGAGATCTGCCTGCTCGAGCAGCCCTACGTGAAGGACGAAAAGCAGTCGATCAAGCAGTATCTGGGTGCAGCGACGCTGGTCCGCTTCGACCAGATCATGATCGGCTGACGGGCATGGACAGCGCTTCCTCGGATTGCCCGCAGCGTCCCCGCTGGTCGCGGGTGGTGCTCAAGCTCTCCGGGGAGGCGCTCGCCGATCCCGGCACCGGCAACGGACTGTCGGCGTCCTTCCTCGGGCAGCTCGCTGCCGAGATCATCGACGTGCGCGAGGAGCTTCGCGTCGACGTCGCGGTCGTGGTCGGCGGTGGCAATTTCTGGCGGGGCCGGGTCGGGGTCGGTGCCGGGATGGACGCTACGCAGAGCGACCACATGGGCATGCTGGGCACCGTGATCAACGCCCTGGCGCTCCAGGACGCGCTCGAACGATCCGGGATGCCCACCCGGGTGCTGTCCGCCGTCGAGATGCCCAAGATTGCCGAGCCGTACATCCGGCGTCGCGCAATCCGTCACCTCGAGAAGGGCCGGGTGGTGATCTTCGCCGCCGGAACGGGCAACCCGTTCTTCACCACCGACACGGCGGCGGCGTTGCGGGCGGCGGAGATCGAAGCGCAGGCGATCCTGAAGGGCACGCACTCGGGCGTCGACGGGGTCTATGACGCCGACCCTCGCACCAATCCGGCGGCCGTGCGGTTCGACACGGTCTCCCACTTCGAGGTCATCTCCCGCGATCTCAAGGTGATGGACTCGACCGCGATCGCCTTCTGCCGGGACAACGACATCCCGATCGTGGTGTTCGACGTCCAGCAGCACGGCAACATCCGGGCGGTGCTCGAGGGTGTTCCGGTGGGCACCCTCGTGGCCTGACGAGCAGGGGGTCCCGCCCCGGCCACCCTGCGGTGGCCTACGCTGGGCGGCGTGACCGAGGAGTACCTGCTCGAGGCGATGGAGAAGATGGCCAAGGCCGTCGAGCACACCCAGGGCCAGTTCGCCACGGTCCGCACCGGCCGTGCGATGCCTGCGCTGGTGGAGAAGCTGCTCGTCGAGTACTACGGCTCCGATGTTCCGTTGCAGCAGTTGGCCGGGATCACGGTGCCCGAAGCCCGTCAGCTCGTGATCAAGCCGCACGACCGCTCGTCGTTGAACGCCATCGAAAAGGCGATCCGCAACAGCGACCTCGGTGTCTCGCCGTCGAACGACGGCGTGATCATCCGGCTGAACTTCCCGCCGCTCACCGAGGAGCGGCGCAAGGAATACGTGAAGATCGTGAAGCACATGGCCGAGGACGGCCGGGTGGCGGTCCGCAACATCCGTCGGGACACCCGCAAGCAACTCGAGGCGGCCGAGAAGAGTGCAGAGATCTCCGCAAACGATCTCGAACGGGCCGAGAAAGAACTCGAGAAGATCACGCACGACCAGGTCGAGGACATCGACAAGGCGCTCGCCCGCAAGGAGCACGAGCTGCTGGAGGTGTGATGGTCCCGCCGACCGCCCTCGCGTTCGCCCCCGGCACCAGGAGGCATGACCATGGCCGATGACGACCGGAGCCGCCGCGGCGAGCCGGCCGAGGAGCCGAAGGACCGCAGGTCGAGCCCTCGGGACCCGACGGAGTCGATCCGGATCATCCGGCCGTCCGACGATCCCCCGTTGCGGTTCTCGGATGACACGGGTCCACTCCCACATTGGACCGAGCCGCCCACCGGTGAGGTCCCGCGGGTCCTGCTCGACGACGGTTCCGACGAAGAACTCGATGCCTGGGCCGGGTTCGCCGGGCAGCCCCCGGTCTGGCGCGACGACGACCGCGACGAGGGAACCGGCTTCGAGGACCTTGGCGAGGGCGTCGGCAGTGCGCGCCCGCTAGGTGATGCCGAGGACCCGTTCTTCGAAGAGCCGGCCCGCACGACGTACACGGCGCCGGCCACCGGTCCGGTCTCGACAATCCGCATCGGGGGGAACCTGCCCCCGCTGGGCGGCGCCGAGCCCCTCGAGGCCGACACCGGTCGTGTGACCCGGATCCCTGCCGGACGGGCGCGGTCGCGCCGGGCCGGCCCGACCGGCGTCAACGCGGGGCCGTCCGGGCTCGCCGGGGGATCACCGGTTCGGGAGCGCCCGGGGAAGGGCTCGCTCGGCCGCAACATGCCGGTCGCCATCGGCGTAGGCCTCGCGCTCGGTGCGCTCTATGCCGGGCTCGCCTGGGCCGGCCCGGGGTACGTCCTGATCCTGGTCGTCATCGCCTTGGGGATCGCAGGTGTCGAGTACTTCGATGCCACCCGTCGAGCCGGCTTCCAGACGGCACAGCTCGTCGGCGTCGTTTCCGCAGCGGCATGCCCGCTCGCAGCGTGGTGGCGGGGCACCGACGGGGTCGTGCTCGTCGTCGTGCTCGGCGCCGTCGCAACGCTGGTGTGGCTCATGGGGGCCGGCGGCCTGGACGCCGACCCGGTGCCATCGGCCGCCGTGACGATCCTCGGGGTCGTCTATGTCGGCGTGCTCGGTTCGTTCGCCGCCATGATCCTGTCGTTGCCCAACGGCGTGGGCACGCTCACCGTCGCCGTGATCGGCACCGTGCTCTACGACGTCGGCGGGCTGCTTATCGGCTCGTCGGCGGGCCGGAGCCGATTGCTCGAGTGGATCTCGCCGAACAAGACCCGGGAGGGCCTCGCCGGGGGCTGCCTCGCTGCCGTCGCCGGCGTCCTCGTCGCCCATCTCGCCGGTGTGCGCCCGTGGGACGCTTCGTTCACAGACGCCCTGGCGCTCGGGGCCGTGGTGGCGATAGCCGCCCCGCTCGGCGATCTCGCCGAGTCGATGCTCAAGCGCAGCCTGGGGATCAAGGACATGGGCACGCTGCTGCCGGAACACGGCGGGGCGCTCGATCGCTTCGACGCCCTGCTGTTCGTCCTCCCCGGCGTCTACTACCTCTCGCTCGTGCTCGAGGTGTACTGAGCCACCTCGGGTCGGCGAGACTGCCGGTTGTGAGCGCCGTTCGGGTCGCCATCGCCGGCTCCACCGGTTCCATCGGCACGCAGACGCTCGACGTCATCGACGCCGAGGGCGGCCGGTACGAGGTGACCGGGCTCGGTGTCGGCTCGTCGGTGCAGGCGGTGGTCGAGCAGGCCCGCCGGTGGCGTCCTCGGGTCGTCGCCGTGGCGGATCCGGTGGCGCGGCGCGCCGTGGCCGAGGCGCTGCCCGGCATGGAGGTGGTCGACGACCTCGCCGTGCTGGCCGAGTCGGCCGACGTGGTGGTGAACGGCGTCGTGGGCTTCGCCGGTTTGCCGGTCACCCTGGCCACGTTGCGTGCCGGCCGGCGGCTTGCGCTCGCCAACAAGGAGAGCCTGATCGCCGCCGGGCCGGTTGTGCAGCCGCTGCGCGCCACCCCGGGGGCCGAGTTGGTCCCGGTCGATTCCGAGCACTGCGCCCTTCACCAGTGCCTGCGGTCGTCGGTCGGGCCCGAGCGCGAGGTCGCTCGACTGGTGCTCACGGCGTCGGGTGGGCCGTTCCGCGGTCGGAGCCTTGCGGAGTTGTCGACGATCACCGTGGCCGAGGCGCTGGCCCACCCGACCTGGTCGATGGGTCCGAAGATCACCGTCGATTCCTCGACGCTGATGAACAAAGGCCTCGAGGTCATCGAGGCCCATGAGCTGTTCGGCGTCGAGTACGACCGCATCGAGGTCGTCGTTCACCCGCAGTCGGTGGTGCACTCGATGGTGGAGTTCATCGACGGGTCCATTCTTGCGCAGCTTTCGACGCCGGACATGTGCCTGCCCATCCAGTACGCCCTCACCTACCCGGAACGGCGTCCCAGCCAAAGGGTGTCCACGGACTTCGCGCGGATTGGGACGTTGACC